>JAFWIO010000069.1 GCA_017514785.1 Eubacterium sp.
GAAAGATTAAAACTTTCCTCGTCATAATGAGGGGTTAAAATTAATTTCCTAGCCCCTTGGTTGTACTCTTCCTTAACCATTTCGATGGATTTTTCAATGGAGTCTGACCCATCATCCACCTTATAAAGTATGTGATTATGAATATCCGTAAAGCCCTTCATTAAAGCGTCCTCCTAAATCCCATAATCCAATAACATTTTACCAAAAATAAGGCAAATAAACAATAAAAATAGGGTTACATAAATGCATACAAAAAACTCCCTTCTAGCACTCTAGAAAGGAGTTTTTATTATTATTTAATCAAATATATTAAATCAATTTGGTTTGTCAAAAATCACTCTACCTGAGCTAATTTTGCCGCTTGATCTGCTGCTATACAACCATCAATCAACTCTTCAATATCACCGTTTAGAATTTGCTCTAATCTGTGTGATGTAAGTTTAATTCTATGGTCTGTAACACGTCCCTGTGGGAAGTTGTAAGTTCTAATCTTTTCAGATCTATCACCTGAACCAATCTGACTCTTTCTAGCTGCAGATTCTTCATCTTGCTTCTTCTGACACTCTAACTCATATAATCTAGCTCTAAGTACTTTCAAAGCCTTATCCTTGTTTTTAAGCTGTGACTTTTCATCCTGACATGAAATAACAATTCCAGTAGGGATATGTGTAAGTCTAACAGCTGAGTCTGTAGTATTTACACACTGTCCACCGTTTCCTGATGCTCTAAACACATCAAATCTACAGTCGTTCATATCAATCTCAATATCAACTTCTTCTGCCTCTGGCATTACTGCTACAGTGGCTGTAGATGTATGAATACGTCCACCTGACTCAGTAACTGGGATTCTCTGTACACGGTGAACGCCACTCTCGTACTTAAGTTTTGAGTATGCGCCATTACCATTAACCATAAAGACTACTTCCTTAAATCCTCCCACTCCATTTTCATTTAGTGAGATAAGTTCAGTCTTCCATCCCATATTGTCAGCGTACATACAGTACATTCTATATAATTCTGCGGCAAATAAAGCAGCTTCATCGCCACCTGCTCCGCCACGAATCTCAACTACTACGTTCTTGTCATCATTTTCATCTTTTGGAAGAAGCAAAATCTTTAACTCATCTTCTAACTGAGCCTGACGTTCTTTAGCCTCATTCATTTCCTCTTTTGCCAAATCCTTGATATCTTCATCAGACTCTTCATCTAGAATCATTAAACTCTCATCAATAGTCTCTTTGCATTTTTTGTACTCTTCAAAAGCCTCAACTATTGGCTCGAGGTCACTTTGCTCTTTCATCAATTTTCTATACTTGTTTTGATCATTAACTACTTCTGGCTTAGTAAGCTGCTCATTTATTTCGTTAAATCTCTCAACAATCGCTTCTAACTTGTCAAACATAATACTTTTCCTTTCAATCAATTAATTAATGGTTACTCTATTATATTTAACCAGCTAACCTTTCTTTGCGTAAACTACTCTATCATACATCGCTAAATCCTTCTTTACGACTATATCCTTATAGCCGTTTTCCTTTAGTATATTTGAGACTTCTTCGGCCTGATCAAAGCCAATCTCGAAGAAGATCATTCCACTTTCATTCAAATAATCTTTTGCCTGTTTTGCTATTGCTTGGTAAAAGTCCAAACCACTCTCTCCGCCGTCTAACGCTAGATGTGGATCGTGCATTTTCACTTCTTCTTCCAAGTTTTCAATTTCCTCTGTTCTAATGTATGGAGGGTTTGAAACTATTACGTCAAACTTCCCTTCCACATTTTCAAACAAATCGGACTCGACAAAGGTAACGTCTGTCTGATTAAGTGTATTGTTCTCCTTTGCTATGTCCAGTGCATCTTTTGAAATGTCTGCAGCAGTAACTGTCACATTATCGCACATATCACTGATAGTAATTGCGATACAACCTGAACCTGTACACATATCTAGAACATTTAGGAAACCATCACCCACATACTTTACTACTTCATCCACCAAGATTTCAGTATCGAATCTAGGGATTAGAACATTCTCATTTACTTTAAATGTAAGTCCCATAAACTCGGTCTCGCCTATTATGTGCTGAAGCGGGATGTGGTTTATTCTTTTTTCAACTGCTTCTTCTATTTGATCTGCCTGAATTTTGCTAATTTGCATATCTTGGTTTGCAAAGTATTCGCTTTTTTTAATGTCCGCAAAATGTTCTAAAAGAAGCCATATATCAACTGATGCGTCTGAAATACCAGCCGCATCAAGTTTATCTGTATTTTCTTTTACAAAATCTCTAACTAAAATTTCCAATTGAATCCTGATCCTGAATTATTGTCTCTAGTAGGCAAATCATGAGGTGTAGGTCTAACGTAAGACTGAGGTCTAGGAGTTGGTTTTACTCTTGAACTAACTTCAATACCGTTGTCTTCTAGATATTTCTGCCAATCAAACACTGATTCCACAGCCTCAATAGCCACTTCTATCATATCGTCAGTAGGCTCTTTAGTAGTAATTCTTTGCATCCAAAGACCTGGCTTACTCAATATGTCTATAAATGTGTTATCTTTTCTACCAGCCAATCTAATGAACTCATATGCAAATCCTGCAATAACAGGTACTAACAAAATTCTTATTCCATATCTTAGGAATACATTTGCTGGATTAACAAGTAAGAAAATAATAATACTCAATAGAATAATGACAAACAAGAAACTTGTTCCACATCTTTTGTGGAATCTTGAACTACTTGCCACATTTTCTACATTTAGTTCTTTACCTGTCTCAATCCAGTTAATACATTTATGCTCCGCACCGTGATACATATAAGTGCGTCTAATATCTTTTATTAGTGATGTAAGTTTCAAATAAACAATAAAGATTATTACTTTTAATACACCTTCTATTATAGGCACTCTTTGCTTTGTTACCCAAGAAACATGTCTTTCCATTAAGTCTGCGATAAATAATGGAAGAATCATAAATAGAGCAATCGCCAAAATAACAGAAACAGTAATTGTAAATCCAATAATTACTTTCTCTGCCTTCTCACCAAACTTTTTATTAAGCCAACTCTCAAACTTGTCTGGTTCTATCTCCTCTTCTTCTAAAAACTGTGAAGAGTAAGTAAGAGCTCTAATGCCCAAAACCATAGAATCAATAAGTTTGAATATTCCTCTTACAAATGGAATTCTAGCTAAAAAGTTCTTTTCTGCTATATCTCTATGCGCACCAACTCTGCAGTCGATTTCTTTGTCGGCTGCTCTCACGGCTACTGCGTATTTTTCATTATTTCTCATCATTATACCTTCAAGTACTGCCTGTCCGCCAATACCTGAACAAGGTAAACTCTTCTTCATCTGCCTGCTCCTTAGAATAACTCAAAAGAAAATGGGTTGAGAAAATATCTCAACCCGTAATCTTTAAAATTATTTGATACCATATTTCTTATTGAACTGGTCAACTCTACCACGAGCTGTAACAGCCTTCTGCTGTCCTGTATAGAAAGGATGACACTGTGAACAAATTTCCACGTGAATATCTTCCTTAGTAGAACCAGTTACAAATGTGTTACCACAGTTACATGTAACTTTTGCTTCATGGTATTCTGGATGAATTCCTTTTCTCATTTTTTTCACCTCTTCGAATAATATATGAATTTTGGCTTATGCCAATTACTTGCCTTGAAATATCGAATATCCCGAACTTAGTTCGACAATTCAATAGCCAAATCATTATAGCATAGGAGTATTTTCTATGCAACACTTATTTTAAAGCTAAAAACGGGTTATTTTTTAGCTATAGACTTAACTCTTTGGACGAATTCGTCGTTATTTTTAGTCTTAGCAAAAGTGTCCACAATCTGCTCTAATGCTTCTTCTTTTCTCATGCCACTCATCTCTTTTCTAATGAAGTTAGCGGCAAATACTTCATCGTCTGATAGCAACAAATCTTCTCTTCTAGTACTTGATTTTGCTATATCGATAGCTGGGAATAATCTTCTCTCAGAAAGTGCTCTATCAAGAACAAGTTCCATATTACCGGTACCCTTAAACTCCTCGTACACTACATCGTCCATCTTACTTCCAGTATCAACTAACGCTGTAGCTAGCACTGTAAGACTTCCGCCCTCTCTCATAGTTCTGGCTGCGCCAAAGAACTTCTTAGGCATATGTAGTGCTGCTGGATCAAGACCACCTGATAATGTTCTACCACTTGCATTTACTGTTAAGTTGTAAGCTCTTGCAAGTCTTGTAATACTATCTAGAAGAATTATTACATCTTTGCCGTGCTCAACCAATCTCTTTGCACGCTCAAGCACCATCTCTGATACTTTTTTGTGATGCTCAGGTCTCTCGTCAAATGTTGAGTGAATAACTTCAACATTATCTCCCTGAATAGCCTCTTTAATGTCAGTAACTTCTTCGGGTCTCTCATCTATCAAAAGAATAATTATTTCCATCTCTGGATTATTCTTAAGTACTGCTTTTGCTGTCTCTTTCAAAAGTGTAGTTTTACCTGCCTTTGGTGGAGACACAATCATACCTCTTTGGCCTTTACCAATCGGACAAATCAAATCAACCATTCTCATAGCGATACTATGTCCGTCTGTCTCTAACGATATTCTCTCGTGTGGAAATACAGGAGTTAGGTCATCAAAACTTGGTCTGTTTATAACCTTGTCCAAACTTTCGCCGTTTACTTGATCTACATAGTAGATGGCGCCAAAGTTCTCTCCTTCTCTCTTAGGACGAACACGGCCTGTCACATAGTCACCAGTCTTAAGTCTAAATCTTCTGATTTGTGACTGCGCAACATACACATCATCATCGCCCGACAAATAGTTATCAGACCTCAAGAATCCGTAACCGTCCTGGCAGACTTCCAAAATACCTGTAGTAGTTTCGCCATTTTCATTTGGCACTTCATCTTTGTGAGTGATTCCATCATCCTTTGAATCAAGTTCAGCTAGCATATCCACTAACTGCTGCTTGCGAAGTGTTGATACACCCTTTATTCCTTTTTCTTTTGCAATCTCTCTTAATTCGCTTACTGGTAGAGCTGATAATTTTTCTTTCATATTAACTCCTTCGGGTTACTTACCC
>JAFWIO010000070.1 GCA_017514785.1 Eubacterium sp.
GACTTTGGCGAAGCCTAATAGCACAAGCTTCTCAGGTGATATTGGAAGCGAAGGCGACTTCGAAGATATGATGGCTTACTTTAATAAGAAGAAAGTGGACGTATCTTACTCAAGAGATTTCTGTTCTATCAATGAAGACATGACAGGTTACTACGGAGTGGCAGCAAGACACTTGAGTACAAAGTATGTAGAAGTTGATAAGACAGCAATCTTGCCACAGAACGTTCCTGTAACTGAATTTGGTTACGCAAGTCCAGAGACAAGTAACGAATGGCTAGAAGATTTGTATGACGATGTGGGAGAAGACAGCAAGTCATTTACAGTAGACGGAATCTCAGACACACTACTAAGTGACCACTCAAGTGGTAAAGAGCAGACTACTGTATCAGAAGCTATCAAACTATATCAGAAGACATTTGCTAGCATTAAGAAAGATAAGAAAAAGTTGAATATGGTTAATCCTAACCAGTATTTGTGGAAATACACAGATAGATTCCTACAGTCAAACGTAGGTACATCACAGTACGTATACGAAACAGATACAGTTCCATTCTTGCAGATGGTACTTAATGGAACAATGGAAGTTTACGCTCCATATTCAAACTTCTCGTTCTATTCAAAGGGCGATATGCTAAAGATGATCGATTACAATATTTCACCATCATTTGTACTTACAAAGAAACCTTCATACTTGCTAGCTGCTACTACATCAGCAGATTATTACTCAACAGAGTACAGCCAGTATGAGAAGATCATCAACAATATTTACAACACAGTAAATGATACCCTAAAGAATGTTCAGGGATATCAGTGGACAGACAGAACAGTATTGGACGATGGTGTTATCGCTAATACTTACGAAAAAGACGGCGACAAAAAGACAGTAGTTATCAACTACACTAACGACAAAGTCAAAGTCAAAGGACAGTCTATCGACAAAGAAAGTGCAGTAACTTTGGAAGGGGGTGTTAAATAATGGCAGACAAAAAAGTAAAGGCTCCAAAGCCACCAAAGACACCTAAACAACCAAAGAAGAAAAAACTTAAAACTTATCAGCAGAGACAGGATAGAAATGGTTATGCATTTATGGCACCATGGATTATTGGATTCTTAGCATTTACCGCATTCCCATTTATCATGACAATTTACTTGAGTTTCACTCACGTAAAGGCAACTATCCTAGGCTATGACATTGATTGGGTAGGACTAGCAAACTACAACGACGCATTCTTTAAAAACGAAAGTTTTACACCAGCGTTGCTAAGTTATTTGCAGATGATAATTCCTTACACATTTATCGTAGTTGTATTGTCATTTATCATCGCGTACCTACTATGTAAGATTAATGTTGGTAAGAGTATCTTAAGAACAATTTACTTCTTACCAGTAATCATTATGTCTGGTCCAGTTATGACACAGATATTAAATGTACAAGATGCAGCTGCACCAGTAGCTACAGATGCAGCAGTACAGACGAATGCATTCTCAGACATATTTATTATGCAGATCATTCAGAGTTACTCTCCAGGATTTGCAAATGCTCTAGCGGGTGTGTTCGACCACTTATCAATAATACTTTGGTTTACAGGAATCCCAATTGTACTATTTATCAATGGACTCCAAAAAATAAACCCAAGTATTTACGAAGCAGCTAAGATTGATTCAGCTAACGCATGGCAGATTATGTGGAAGATCACAATACCAATGCTTAAGTCAATCGGACTTATCATTACAGTATTTACAGTAATTCAGCTTGGTATGTACGAATCAATCAACCCAGTTTACGAGTTAATTAAAGAGCAGACAGGTAAGACGGACGGTGGACTCGGTTACGCCGCCACATATTCCTGGATTTACAGTATCCTGGCACTTCTAATCATTGGAATTGTATTCTTACTATTCAAGGATAGAAAACCTAAGGATATTAAGGCTAGAGAAAGACAAGAGAAGAAACTTAAGAAGCTAGATAGAATCCAGAAGAGAAGACTAGCTGCTCAGAGAAGACACGAGAGGAAGGAGGCAAAGCGTTTTGGCAAGTAATATAAAAGATAAAGTTAAAAATCTAAATATCGAAAAAGTCAAAAATTACAGCTTTGCCAAATTCAAAAAGCTCAAAGCTGTAAACATCATTTCTAAAATAGCAATATACTTCGTACTTATTTGTATCGGATACGTATATTTGAAACCTATTTTTGAAATGGTATCTAAGTCCATAATGACAACAGCTGACTTGATTGACCCATCAATCACATGGCTAGCAAAGCACTTTACAATGAGTAACTTTGCAGGAGCAGTGAAAGCACTTGATATTCCTACATCGCTAATCGGTTCTATATTATTCTCAGGACTATTAGCTATAGCGCAGACTATAGTATCAGCTACTACAGGATTCGCGTTATCAAGATATACTTTCAGAGGAAGAAATTTCTGGTACATAATGCTTATATTAGCATTTATTCTACCAGTTCCATTGCTCACAGTTCCTAGAATTATGATCTTTGAAACATTCAAGACATTAACAGGAATTCAATTGTTAAATACAATTTGGCCACAGTTCTTGATGTCATTACTAGGACAAGGAACATATTCAACAATGTTGGTATTGATATTCTATAACTTCTTCAACATGATTCCTAAATCATTGGACGAAGCGGCTATGATTGACGGTGCTGGATCACTTAAGGTGTTCTACCACGTAGCAGTTAGACTATCAACAGCTACTATATTGGTAGTATTCTTGTTCTCGTTCGTATTCAACTGGAATGAGACATACACCACAAGTACTATGCTTGGTGATGCAATAGAATTATTACCTACACAGTTGTCCACATTCGGTTCTTCGCCGGAGACGCAAACAGCTGTAAACGAGGCCAAGCGTATGGCGGCCACATTGTTATCGATTTTGCCGTTGTTGATACTATACGGTGTTGTACAAAAACAATTTATCCAAGGTATCGAAAACACCGGTATTACTGGAGAATAATTATCAAACCTACAGAGTTCTTGTGTGGGCTCTGTAGGTTGGTAAATACTAATTATTATCACTATTACGTCCTATAATGAGAATAGGAAAATAGGACAACGACACACAATAGGAGGAAGGAAATGAAAACGTTCAGAAAGGGAATTTCAATATTAGTCGCATTGGCAATGATAGTTACCATCTGTGCAGTGGACTCGCCAAAGACTTCACAAGCCGGTGTTAAAGTTATTGTAGGCAAAAAACTAAATGTTGAAATTACTGACACTGATACTATCGTAGTAAAAGGTAAGGCGAAAGCTAAATCATCCAACAAGAAAATCGCCAAAGTAGATGGCATTGATAAATATGAAAAGAATTCAAATATTCATATCAAAGGTTTAAAAGTTGGAAAAACTACTATAAAAGTAAAGGTTGGAAAATCTAGTAAAAAGATAAAAGTTACTGTTTATCCTAAAACTGTTAGTGGTGTAAGAGCTGCTAAAACTTCAGAGACTAGCGCTACCATTTCATGGGCTAAATCAAAAGGAGCGACAGGATATAAAGTTTATCGTTCAAACAGCAGAAATGCAGGATATGTTCCAATTAAGAGTGTAAAAGGAACATCTTGCTCAGATCCTAAATTGGCAAAAGGAAAATTCTATTACTATAAGATTCAAGCCTACGGCAAAAAGAAGATTAAGAGTGAAGATCTTTCTAATCCAGTTTACGTGAGAACATGGAAGCAAATCTGGAGTGATGAATTTAACGGAAACAAAGTAAATGAAAATGTTTGGAATTACGATATCGGCGACGGTGGTTGGGGTAACCGTGAGTTACAGTATTATCGTCCAGAGAACAATATCGTTAAAGATGGCAAACTAATAATCAAAAATGAATTCCAGTATGATGAAGATGCTGAACAGTGTGTACCAGATTCATACTATTCAGGAAGAATGAATACTAAAGGCAAGTTTGATTTTAAATATGGAAAACTTGAATTTAGAGTTAAGCAGGCCAAAGGTGTTGGTACATGGACAGCTGGTTGGGCTTTAGGTAAAGATAAAGTTTGGCCAAACTGTGGTGAGATCGATGTATTCGAGACTACAAGTTCAAGATTGAAACAGACTATACCACAATCACTTCACTGTAAGAAGTTTAATGGTATGGCAGGTTCATCGGCGAACAAGCACTTTGATACTACAGTAACCACAGCTACATCTGCTTATCATACATATGGAGTAATTTGGACAGATTACGATATTACATTTACTATTGACGGACAGGCAACAGGAAATTACAACCCAGATAACTTTGTAGTGGAAGGAAGAGGAAACCAAGACTTAACTGTTTGGCCATATTGCCAGCCATTCTATCTAATAGTTAACTGTGCTATTGGTGGAGTGCTAGGTGGACAGGTTACACCAGAGTTCTGGACAAAGGTTAAACAAGAAGGAGATATTGGTTATTACGAAGACTATCTATACTATGATTGGATCAGAGTATATCAATAAAGAAAGAGAGGTGCATTATGAAGACATATAGAAAAATTATTTCAGTAGTGCTTTCTATAGCATTAGTAATGTCACTTTGCATAGTGCAAGCGCCTACAAAAACTCAAGCGGGAGTAAAAATTATCGTGGGTAAAAAATTAGATTTCGATATTGGATTGAAAGAAACAATAATCGTTAAAGGAAAAGCAACAGCTAAATCAGCTAGTAAGAAAGTTGCTAAGATTACCAAGACAAAGAAAGGTAAGAAGCAAACTAAGATTACTGTAAAAGGTATGAAAGTTGGCAAGACTACTATCAAAGTTAAGGTAAAGAAAAAGAGTAAAAAGGTTAAAGTTACTGTTAGACCTAAAGTTCCATCAGGACTAAAAGTAGCATTGGCTAGTAGTACTAGTGCAAAGTTGGCATGGTCTAAAACTAAAGGTGCAAACGGATACTATGTATATCGTTCAACTTCTAGAAACGGTGCATATGCTAAGATTGCAACAGTGAAAACTACTACATATACAAACACAGGCCTAGCACTTGGAAAGTACTATTACTATAAAGTTATTGCTTATGGTAATAAGAACATCCTAAGTGATGATTATTCAAACATCGCTTATGCTAAGACTTGGAAACTTATCTGGAATGATGAGTTTGAAGGCGATTCACTTGATATGACTAAGTGGAACAATGAAGGTGCTACAGGTGCTGGCGGATATGGTAATGAAGAGCTTCAGAATTACCAACTAGCATACTCAGAAGTTAAAGATGGTAAATTCGTTATTAAGCCACAGTTTGATTACAACACAGTGACTAAGAAACCAGTTGATGATTCATATTATTCAACAAAGGTTTGGACAAAGGATACAGATACTGACAAGAGTTTTGATCAGTTCACATACGGCAAGTTTGAATTCAGAGCAAAGATGCCTAAGGGTCGTGGAACATGGGCTGCAGGCTGGATGCTAGGAACAGGTGCTGGTGGCGGATGGCCACAATGTGGTGAGATTGATGTATTTGAAACTACAAGCAATCCTAACAAGACATTCATTCCACAGTCACTTCATATGAAGAAGTTTAACGGAATGCCATCAAGTCCTGGTAACAAACACTATGACTCATATATTGCAGATGCTACTACAGCATTCCATACATATGCAGTTGAGTGGTACCCAACATACATCAAGTTTACAGTAGATGGAAAACAGACAGGTATTTATGATCCATCAAACTTCACTGTAGATGTTCCAGCTACAGATGATATGAGTGTATGGCCATATAAATATCCATTCTACTTGATTATGAACTGTGCAATTGGTGGTACATTAGGTGGAGAAGTTACTCCTCAGTACTGGACAAAGATTGCAACTAACGGAAATATTGAAACATATCAAGATAAGCTTGAGTTTGAATACGTTAGAGTATATCAATAAGATGAGCAGTTGCTTGAAAGAGCAGTTGACAGAAGCATAAAAAAAGAGTTGTGCAAGAGCTTGCTTTTGCACAACTCTTTTTTTATGCTTCTGTATAGCGCGACAGCGCTATTTAGGCAACTGCTCTTTCTTATTTATATATCTGACCCCCACAGCCCCGCGTTTTGCAAAGCAAAATGCGGGGCGGAGTATGTTAGAGTATATCAATAAGATATTTATATAGAAGAAAAGGCGTTGGTAAGGACCAACGCCTTTTTTTAATATCTACTATTTTCTCGAAAAATTATACCCAAAACTTCTTTACAATGTACCTTTAATAACTTATCATTAAAGGGTAAATTTTTTAGAAAGTGAGCGTATAAATAATGGAACAATACAGACTCGAGGGAAAAACTTTTGTAATTGATGATTATGACAGAAAACCTGCATTTTCAAGTTTCTTGCCAGGTTTAGCTGGTGTAAAAGGTATCCCAATGTGGACATTCTACACTAATAGAGGTCAGGGAATGAACAGTTTTGGTATTGATAATAAAGGCAATGCCATCATGGAATTCAACACAGCTAACATAGCATTTGAAAACTGTACGGTTAAAGGTTTTAGAACATTTGTAAGAGTGGACGGACAGTATTACGAGCCATTCTTTGGATACAACGATGATGCTAAACGCCAGATTCGTATGAACAAAAACAGCTTCAAAGTTATCGAGAGAAATGAGGCTATGGGAATAGAAGTAAAGGTTAATTATTTCATTCTTCCTAACGAGAGCATTGGTGCATTGGTGCGTCAGGTTAGCGTTAAAAACATTTCTGGTAAAGCAATGGATATCGAAGTTATAGATGGTCTTCCAAAGATCATTACTTCAGGTATTAACAACAGCGAGTTCAAAGAGTTGTCAAACTTGTTCAAGAGTTGGGCATACATTAAGAATATTGATAACAAGATTCCTTACTACACACTTAGAGCATCTACAGGCGATTCAGCTGAGGTGTCAGATGTAGAAGGTGGTTATTACTATCTAACAATCAGAGATAATGAACTCCAGGACGTTATTTACGATGTAGATACAGTTTACGGATATGATTTATCACTTATGACTGCACAGCGCTTTATGGAAGGCGGAGTGGACGAAGTCCTCGCCAAAGAACAGTGCTTCGCAAACAAGGTTCCTTGTGGATTCACACCTTTCAAAGAAACACTAGATGCAGATGAAAAATTAGAGTTTGATACATTTATCGGTTACGCTGGTACTCCAGAACAGATCAATGCAAAGGCTAAAGATTTCTTAGCTGACGGTTATGTTGCTAAGAAGTTTGAAGAGGCTGAAGAGTTGGCTGATAGTTTCACATCAGACGTTAAGACTACTACAGCAGCTGGCACATTTGATCAGTACATCGAGCAGTGTTACCTAGATAACTTCCTTCGTGGTGGTTATCCATACGTTTTAAATAAAGATGGAAACAAATCAATCATCCACCTATTCTCAAGAAAGCACGGAGACCCAGAGAGAGATTACAACTTCTTCTCAATCGCTGCTGAGTATTACTCACAGGGTAATGGTAACTTCCGTGACGTTTCACAGAACAGAAGAAACGATGTATTCTTCAACAAAGACGTTGGAGACTTTAACGTAAAGACATTCTTCAGTCTAATCCAGGCTGACGGTTACAACCCACTTGAGGTTCGCCCAAGTCTATTCAACGTGACTGAAGGTAAGATGGATGAAGTTAAAAATTATGTAAACCAGTGTATAGATGGTGATGCTTCAAAGATTATTGAAATAGTAGAAGGATCATTCACACCTGGTCAGATTTCAAATACAGTTGCTAGAAACCAAATCAACCTAACAGTAGATGATGGCGAGTTTATCGCAAACATCCTAAATAACTGTGATCAAAATATCGAGGCTGGTTTCGGCGAAGGCTACTGGAGTGACCACTGGGATTACAACATGGACTTGGTAGATAACTACTTGTCAGTGTTCCCAGATAAAAAAGATGAAATGCTATTTGGCGACAAGACTTATAAGTTCTACGATTCAGTAGCTACAGTTGTGCCAAGAGATGAAAAATATGTAATCAACAAAAAGGGCGATGTACGTCAGTACGGCATGGAAGTAGAAGACGAAGAGAAAGAGAACATCGAAGGATTTAATAAGTGGGCTACTAACTGGAAGAAGACACCAGACAACAAGATTTACTACACAACATGTGCTGTTAAGATGATTACACTAGCACTTTCTAAGTTCGCACAGTTGGATGTGGACGGCATCGGTGTAGAAATGGAAGGTGGAAAGCCAGGTTGGAACGACGCTATGAACGGTCTTCCAGGATTGTTTGGTTCAGGTACTCCAGAGACATTTGAGCTTAAGAGACTTGTGGACTTTATCGTAGACAACTTTGGTACAGATGGCGACATCGTAATGCCAGTTGAAATCGTAAGTTACCTAAGAGATGTAAAGTCTGCTCTAGATGAGTACAATGCTGGCAACCTTTCAGATTTCGAATACTGGGATAAAGTTGCTACTATTAGAGAAGGTTACCGTGAAAAGACTAGACTATACTTCGGCGGCGAAGAAGGTATCATCACTAAGGAAGAAGTAGTTGAGATATTCAAGGCATTCAGCGATAAGATTGCTAAGGGTATCGAAAAGGCTAAAGAGATGGGTGGCGGAATCGTTCCTACATACCTAACTCACGAAGTAACTGACTTCGACGAAGTAAAAGACGCAGATGGAAATCCTGTAATTAGTCACTACGGACTTCCAAAGGCTAAGGTTAAAGCATTCAAGACTGTGGCACTTCCATACTTCTTGGAAGGTCCAGCTAGAATGATGGGATATATTGATACAGACGAAGCTAGAGAAATCTTTAACAAGGTTAAACAGACTGGCTTGTTTGATGAGAAACTAGCAATGTACAAGACATCAGCTTCTATTGAAGATTGCTCAATGGAAAATGGTAGATGTCGTGCGTTTACACCAGGATGGCAAGAGAGAGAAAACGTATTCCTACACATGGAATACAAATATATCCTTGCTATGATTAAGGCTGGATTGTATGACGAGTATTACGAGACAATCACTCGTGCACTTATTCCATTCCTAGATCCAAATATGTATGGAAGAAGTACTTTGGAGAACTCATCATTCCTAGCATCAAGTGTTAACCCTAACCCAGACATCCACGGGCGTGGTTTTGTAGCTAGACTTTCAGGTTCAACTACAGAAATGATGTCAATGTGGATTGAAATGTTTATGGGACCAAAGGCATTCACATATGAAGATGACAAGCTAACACTTAACTTCGAGCCAAAACTTGCAAACTGGTTGTTCAAGGATGGCGAAGTTACATTCAGAATGCTATCTACATGTGATGTTACATATGTAAATGAAACAGAGAAGAACACTTACGGCGAAGATGGAGCTAAGGTTGCTTACATCGAAATCGACGGCGAAAAAGTGGCTGAAGGAAACAAACTTGTTGGCCAGCTAGCTGAAGATGTGAGAGATGGCAGAGTGAAAGCTATTAAAGTGGTATTCGCATAAGAAAGATATTACAAGGCGCTCGGAAAAATCCGAGCGTCTTTTTTTGTGGTCATATTTAGTCAAAAAATGTATAATGGTTTTAGTGAGAGTACGGAGGTAAATATGAATATAGTAGAAGTAAAAGATATTGTTAAAGAATATCCTACGTTCAAACTAAACAAAGTATCTTTCGGTTTAGAAAAGGGAAAGATTACTGGTTTCATTGGGCGTAATGGAGCAGGAAAAACTACTACCATTAAGTCTATGCTTAATCTTATTCACACAAGTAGTGGAGAGATTGATTACTTTGGACTACCTTTGCTTGAAAACGAAAAGGAAATTAAGCAACGCATAGGGTATTCAACAGGAACAGTTAGTTGGTATCCAAGAAAAACTATTAAGCAGATAGTTGATGTTACTAAAGAGTTCTATCCAACTTGGGACGAGGAGTCTTATCACAAGTATATGGAACTATTTAAATTAGAAGAAGATAAAAAACCAATTGAACTTTCAGAAGGAATGAAGGTTAAGTTCAACTTGCTACTTGCTTTGTCGCACAAGGCAGAAGTTCTTATCTTAGATGAGCCAACTAGCGGACTTGATCCATTCTCAAGAGATGAGTTGTTAGAGATTTTTGAAACTCTAAAAGAACATGGTGTGACAATTCTATTTTCAACACACATCACATCTGACCTTGAGAAGTGTGCTGATAATATCGTATACATACACGAGGGTGAGATTCGTGCGAACTGCCCAAAGACTGAGTTTGAAGAGGAGAACGGCAAAGAAGGAGAAACACTAGAAGAAATCTTCTTGAGACTAGAAAGGGAGGCGAGAGCATGAAAGCATTATTGAGAAAAGAAATGCGCCTTAGTGCACAAATATTATCTTATCTGTTTATTGGATTTGCATTCATGACATTAATCCCAGGATATCCAATTCTTTGCGGAGTATTCTTTATGACACTTGGAATATTCCAAAGTTTCCAGAGTGCAAGAGAAGCAAATGACATTGTATTCTCTGCGTTACTACCGGTTCCAAAGACTGATGTAGTAAAAGGAAAGTTTTTGTTCACGTTGTTTATTGAATTATGCGGACTTGTTATTATGACAATACTTGTACTTGTTCGTATGACGGTTTGGTCTAATGTCACAGTATATACAAATAACAAATTGATGAATGCCAACTTCGTATTTTTGGCATTTGCATTTTTCCTCTTTGGATTATTCAATATGATTTTCCTCGGAGGCTTCTTTAAGACAGCTTACAAGTTAGGAAAATATTTCGTTATTCATATAGTAGTAACATTCTTTGTGATTAGTATTGCTGAGGCGTTGCACTTTATCCCAGGATTAGAAGCGGTAAATGCATTCGGCTTCGACAGTATTGGATTGCAAGCGACTGCGTTAGTAGTGGGAGTATTGTTGTTTGTTGGGCTTACATTGATATCGTACAAAAAGTCATGCAAGAATTTTGAAAAGATAGATTTATAAGGAGAAAACAAATGGAATTAATACAAAGTTTTTCAGTAGATCATACAAAGATTGTGCCTGGTATATTTGTAAGCAGAATTGATACTTTGGGTGACCAAACAGTTACCACATATGATGTAAGGGTTAAAAAACCTAACGTAGAACCAGCTATTGATGTGGCTGCAATGCATTCGTTAGAGCACATCATTGCAACATATCTTCGTAATGACCCTGATTGGAAAGATGAGGTTATTTACTGGGGACCAATGGGTTGTTTGACGGGCTTTTATCTAATACTTAAAGGCAATCGCCCATCAAAGGAAATCTATGAATTGATGCTTAATGCCTTTAAGTTAGTGGATGATGCGAAAGATGTGCCTGGTGCAGCAGCAGTTAATTGCGGAAACTATCTTATGCACGATTTAGACAAGGCAAAGACCTGCGCTAACGAATTTGCCACTTACCTAGAAGAAAATGCTAACAATAATGATATCTTTGAATACCCAAAAACAGAAAGACTCGTGACCGACGAAGGACAGCAGTTCTTTGATTCATAGGAGATGAATATGAAAGATGTAAAAATTACAGTGATGCGAAGAGTAGAGCATCACGACTTAATAGAAAAATATGAAAATCCGATTGAGCATGCATGCGAGATGGAGATAGGAAAAGTTTACGTTTCACACGATGCGCAAAAACCAGAAGGCTTTTGTAATGAAGCTTGGACCTGTATGGAAAAGTTTGTAAAAGAACTAGCCAATGGTGGAGGAAACTTTTTTGACGGATGGATGAAAGATCCATACTCAGCTATGGTTTCCTGTAATGATGGATTTAGACCTGTCAGTTTTTTGATAGAAACGATTTAATTAAACTTTTATCGGAAAAACCGATAAAAGTTTATTGCATATTCGCATAAATTAACTTAAAATACAGTGGTATGTTTAATAAGAATACACAGGAGAGATTATGAGTAGTTTAAAGTATTTAGACAAAAAAGGAACATTCACTCTGGACAACCCAGACCTAACAAGTTATATGTACTTCCCGCTTGCAAACGAAGCGGGTATTTTAGGTGCAATCACTCCAGATTTGAATGGTGATATAAAACTAGATCAGAACACATTCTTTATGGAGCCAGTGAGCAGCGAGAACCTTCACAATAATAAGTCATCTCGCAACTTCTGGGTGTACGTGGAAGGCAAAGGTGCTTGGTCCGTGACTGGAAAATCTAGCGCGCAGCAGGCTAAATTTTTTACTGACGAAAAGGACGATGTAAAACTTACAGCTGGTATTATGTGGCACGAGATTGAGCGTACGTCCGAGGACTTGGGACTTCAGGCTACCATCACATCTTATGCGCCAAATGCAGACGGCGAGATTGAGATGGACGACGATACACTCGAGCCAACAAACGACCAGGTTGAACTAACAAAAGTAACAATTAAAAACATTTCAAACGAAGAAGTAGAGTACACTCCAACAGTGGCTATTCCAATGTACGGCAGATCTGCTGATAACATTCGCGACCACAGACACGTAACTTCACTTCTTCACAGAACAAAGACTATAAAGAACGGTGTAGTAGTTTACCCTACACTTACATTTGACGAGCGCGGTCATAATAAAAACGAAATGATTTATGCCACTATGGCAAAAGAAGAAGTGGATGGCGAGATGGTTTCACCTATCAGCTTTTGCCCGGTTGTGGAAGAGTTCATAGGCGACGGCGGGAGTTTCGAAAATCCATACTATGTGATGACAAACAAGCCACTTCCATACACAGAGGAAGAGATGCGCGTGGACGGTTACGAGACAGTGGGCGCCATCAGATTTGCAAACGCAAAACTTCAACCTGGCGAGGAGCGTACTTATATAGTAGTTTTAGGTTACGGAAAGTCTGAGACTGAAATCATCAACCTTGGAAAGAAGTACCTTTTGACTCGTCACTTCGACAAATACCTAGAAGCAACCAAAGATTACTGGCAGAGCAAAATCAATGTAAGCTACAGATCTTCGGATGCAGACTTTGACAACTGGATGCATTGGGTAAACTTCCAACCAATGCTTCGTAGAATATATGGATGTTCATTCCTACCTCATCACGACTACGGCAAAGGTGGTCGAGGCTGGAGAGATTTGTGGCAAGATTGCTTGGCACTTCTCATAATGGACCCAGAGAAAGTTCGCCAAATGCTAATCGATAACTTTGGCGGCGTAAGATTTGACGGAACAAACGCAACTATCATCGGAAACAAGCAGGGCGAGTTTATCGCGGACAGAAACAACATCACTCGCGTGTGGATGGATCACGGCGCATGGCCATATCTAACCACGGCATTATATATAGAACAAACTGGTGATATTGAATTCCTAGCAGAGAAGAATTCGTACTTTAAAGACATGCAAGTATCCCGCGGCGAAGACAAAGACCTAGAATGGAACGATGCCCAGGGAAACAAGCAACTAACAGCAAACGCTGAAGCTTACGAGGGAACAGTGCTAGAGCACTTATTAATTCAGCACGTAACATCATTCTTTGACGTGGGCGAACACAACCACATCAGACTGCGCGGTGCCGACTGGAACGACGGACTAGACATGGCAGACGAGCGCGGAGAGAGTGTGGCATTTACTGCACTTTACGGCGGAAACCTAGGCTCGCTTGCAAAGAACTTGAAAGACTATAACGAAAAGACAGGAAAAGAAGAAGTGGAACTAGCAAAAGAGTTAGTTGATTTGCTTCGCAAGAATCCTGATATATATGATACTGTCGGAGAAAAGAACGCAGCGCTAAGTGAGTACTGCGAGGCAGTTAAACATCACACAAGTGGCGAGACAGAAACTATTAGTATAGAAGAATTATGTGGCATTCTCATAAATATGTCAGAGTGGATTGCAAATCACATAAGAGAAACTGAGTGGACTTCGTCCAAGGAAGGCTTCTCATGGTTCAACGGTTACTATGATAACAGCGGAAAAGCAGTAGAGGGCGACTTCGAATCTGGCATTCGAATGATGCTTACAGGCCAGGTGTTCAGCGTGATGTCTGGAGTGGCTACAGATGAGCAGGTGGCTGAAATCATCAAGGCGTGCGACCAATATCTATATGATGAAGAGATTGGTGGCTACAGATTGAATACAGACTTCAAAGAAGTCAAGACTGACCTTGGAAGATTGTTCGGCTTTGCATTCGGCCACAAAGAAAACGGAGCAGTGTTCTCACACATGGCTGTGATGTATGCAAACGCATTATACAAACGCGGCTTCGCCAAAGAAGGATTTAAAGTTATCAATACTTTATATAAACATTGTATGGATTACACAAAGAGCGAGATTTACCCGGGCGTGCCTGAGTACGTAAACCAGAGAGGACGTGGAATGTACCACTACCTAACTGGTGCGGCCAGCTGGTTGTTGCTAACTGTGCTAGAAGAGATGTATGGTATCAAAGGACGTCTTGGTGCTTTGAAATTTGAACCGAAACTTCTTGCAGATCAGTTCGAAAACAACATGGCTTCAGCTAGATGTATGTTCAGAGGCGTGAATGTTCGCGTAACATACCAGAACCCATTTGGCCTAGACGCTGGACAGTACAGAGTGAAAGAAATTTACATTGACGGCGAGAAATACGAAGGTCCAAAAAATGAGGATATCCCAGAAACTGGATTAGACTATATTGCCAAAGAAGATGTAGACAAACTAGGAGATGAAGCACATATAACAGTAGTGCTTGGATAATAAAAAAGAGTGTCAGTTTAACATACTGACACTCTTTTTTTGTGCAGTAAAATATGAATACATAAGTAAAAAATAAAGACCTAATTGTGTGGGTTTAAAGTTGCTCACAATTTTTCAGAGTGATATAATTTAACTATGTTGAAGCGAGGAAACTCGGTCGGAAACAACTAAATAATGGAAGGAGAATTTTATGAGATTATCAAAATTCAGCAAGAAATGGATTGCATATTTTTGTGCAATCGCAATGGTCGTTTCATCATTTGCGTTTACTCCTAGTACAGATGTAAATGCTGCTCAATCAGAAACAATTGACGGCATTACTTACACTGTTACTGACGGTGCGCAAGGTGATTGGACCGGAATAGTTACACAGGGTATTTTTGATAAGGCGAGAATCCATTGGGCATGGGGCAAAGCCGTAGATGCTAGTTCTATATCTATTACTGTAAATGGAGTAGAAGTAGCTGCTATGGGAACCAACGCTAATGGAGTTCATACTACTATTGCAGAAGTTAAAGATGCAGTAGATAGTCAGATGGGAGAATATACTATCAAACTTACTGCTGTGTCTACAAATGAAGAACAGTTAGAGTGGACAGCTAGCCTTAAGATGGAAGAGGCTGCCCCTACCACTACAGGAGAGCCTGGAGTTATTACATGGGTAGATGTTCCAGCTAGTGATGGTCTTCAGTATGATGACAGCACTAACGCAAAGGTTATTAATGTGCAGTCACCTCCTTGGTCAGAAGGTAAAACAGGTGTTTATGTTGAACCTCCATCAGGAGCAGGAGCACCTACAGCTGTAAAAATTGACGGCACAGCTTATACTGCAAATCAGGGTGATAATGGCGCATTCTTTATTCAAGGTGCAGGAATCCTTTACTATCTTGATACATTTGCTAATGAGACTACAACTATAGAAGTATCTTATGCACCTAATGTAGAATCTACATTAGTAATTAAGAACACTAAGGTTTCTCCTACAGAAGAAACTTCTGTAGAGCCAACTACAGAGGAACCAACTACAGAGGAACCTACTACAGAAGAACCTACTACAGAAGAACCTACTACGGAAGAGCCTACAACAGAAGCTCCTACTGTAGCTCCTAAGCCACAAGATTATTATGATGCTTGGGTTGATACAGATAGAAACTTAGCTCCTCTAGGAACAGCTTCAGACAAAGGAACACATAGAGAAGGTTCAGTTGCAGCTATCAATGATACAGTTATCAACAGTTGGAACAACTGGGATGCTATTTCAATAGAAGGTGCAATTACACATGGTTCATTTGATATTGAACTTGATAAAGCATATGATGCAGCAAGCATCGATCAAGTAGTTGTTTATTGGAGAACTGCAGATGTTCAGTTCGTACCACAAGCTGGTTATACAGTTCAGTTTGGTTACAAGGGAACATTTACAACAGTCGCTACAGTTTCAAAATCTGATTATCCTACAGAAGGAACTGTAGGTGGTTGGGTAGACGGTGCTAGATTTGTAACTGATTCAGATTTCACAGCTAGCAGATTACCATCATCAGGCGTTGATACAGTAAGAATTTTAGTTGATACACCTGTAGAGTGGGGTGCTCAAGTACGAGAGGTTTGTGTATTCTCAGAGAATCCTCAGGATGCTCCTGCATTACCACAGGCTGATCAACCTGCTAGCGTTCAGGGTAATAGCCCAGACTATGGCACAATCGCATTTAGTGTAACTCCTGGAGAAGATCAGGATGGATATACATATAATGTTTACGCTGGCGATACTCTTATTGGCGAAGGCGTAGAAGGAAATCAAGATTATGTTGCTTACGGATTCAACCCTGGCGACTATACTCTTTCGGCAGTATCAGTAGTAGAAGGTATGGATCCATCAGAACCAGTATATAGTGATGCTATTACAGTAGCCGATCCACTAGAATTATTCTCTAGTCCTAAGAACAAGGCTGTAGGTGGAACAATTACTGCAGTATCATCATTCTACAATGACAACTATACACTTGAGAGTTCACAGTGTGCTATTGATGGTACACCAGCAGCTGGCGAAGGCGCTGATGTATGTCTTCGAACTGGTGCTAATCAAAAAGCTTCTATTGATATTGACTTAGGACAAGAATACGCTGCTAAAGATCTTAAGAAAATCTTGCTTGCTTATACAAATCCAAGAACATATGCTGCCTCAACAGCAGTTGGAATTTCTAACGATGGAGAAGATTATGAATTAGCAGCTCAATCATCTGGATTTACACCTACAAAAGATGGTCAGTTAAGTGTAAATCTACTTGACGCAGACCTTGATGCAGATGCCCCATTTAGATATGTAAGAATTGTTCTCGAAAAAGGAGTTAGTGGATGGGGTTATGTTGTAAACCAGGTTGGTGTTATCATAGATGACAGTGAAGAACCAACAACAGAGGAACCTTCCACAGAAGAACCTTCAACAGAAGCACCTACAGTAGAGCCTTCTACAGAGACTCCTACAGGAAGTGGATACAATATGCACAGACTTGACTATGATACATGGACAAGTTTAGGCGGAGTATTCTATGCATTTACTGCTTCTGGCAACGGCGCTCAAGTTGATGTAGGTTATGACGCTAGCATCAATAAAGCTAAGACTACACAGATTTCAGGTGGAAATTGGTGGACATGGAATACTCAGGTAGCTGCAGTATATCCACAGTACACAGATGATGTTAAAGCAGGAAAAGAGTACAAGATTAAATGGCATATTGCTACAGAAGATGGAGCAAGCGGAAATGTTGTTATTACAACAGAAACAGGAGAAGCAAATCCAGTTGATTTCTCATCAGGAGACCTAACATTAGAAGGTAAGTTAGTTTATAATGATGATTTGAAAGAAGCTGCATGGTGTATTGGAACAATGTGGATTCCAGAAGGTGTTAGTGTAATATTTGATGATCCTGAGATTACAGGTGATGAGCCTACAACAGAAGCTCCTTCAGTAGAACCATCTACAGAAGCTCCTACACAGGAACCTACTACAGTAGAGCCTACTACAGTAGAACCTACTACAGTGGAGCCTACAACAGAGGCTCCAACACAGGAACCTACTACTCAGGCTCCAACACAGGAACCTACTACACAGGCTCCTACACAGAAGCCAACACAGGCTCCAACTGTTAAACCTACAGTACCTCAGCCAATACCTGTAATTAAGGTTCCAGATAAGGCTAAGGTTAAGAAGGCAGTTAAGAAGAAGAAATCTGCTAAGAAGATCAAAGTTAAGATCAAGAAGGTTAAAGGCGCTAAGGGATATCAAGTTTACGTTTCTAAGAAGAAGAAAGGTAAAGCTCTAGTTAAGAAGTACGTTAAGAAGACTAAATTCACTATTAAGTCTAAGAAGTTCAAGAAAAAGAAGAAACTTTACGTTAAAGTTAGAGCTTACGTTCTAGACGGAACAACTAAGGTATTCGGTGCTTGGTCTAAACCTAAAAAGACTAAAAAGAAATAATTGAACTAGATTTAATCTAGACAAATAAAAAGAGGTGTCTCACCAAATGGTGGGGCACTTCTTTTTTGATGAAAAAGTGAAATATAAAAAACGAATTCTTGTTATTACAAATGTATAGTGTTAAAATATTTGTATATCAGAGAGTGGATAATTACATACAAAGGAGAAGACTATGAAGACTAAATTACTATTAATAACAGTAGTTACCATGGCTTTTTTTGGCGTGTTAGTGTTTGCCGACACAGATCCAGGAGATAATCCGGGACAAATCATAGATAATCCATGGGCTAATTTGTTTACAACAGAAGCCACCACTGAGGCGCCTACGGAAGCTCCTACAGAAGAGCCAACGGAAGCCCCATCAGTGGAACCATCTACAGAAGCTCCTTCAGTAGAACCTTCAACAGAAGCTCCATCAGAGAGTCCTACAGTAGAGCCTTCAACAGAAGCCCCTACAGTAGAGCCATCAACAGAGGCTCCTACAGAGGTTACAACAGAGGCTCCAACACAGGAACCAACTACACAGGCTCCTACACAGGAACCAACTACACAGGCTCCTACACAGCAACCTACAGCAGCGCCTACAGTTAAACCTTCAGTCATACCTACACCTGTCCCAGTAGTTAAGGTGCCAGGCAAGGCTAAGATTAAAAAGGTTTACAAAAAGAAGAAATCTGCAAAGAAGATAAAACTTAAAATCAAAAAGATTAAGGGCGCCAAAGGATACCAAGTAGCAGTATATAAATCTAAGAAGAAAGCAAAGAAGAACAAGAAAGCCTTAGTTAAGAAGTATGTAAAGAATAAGAAGAAAGTTACTGTTAAGTCAAAGAAACTTAAGGGCAAGA
Organism: Eubacterium sp.; assembly: GCA_017514785.1. Lineage (GTDB taxonomy): Bacteria > Bacillota > Clostridia > Lachnospirales > Lachnospiraceae > Eubacterium_G. The sequence continues at coordinate 18,943 of JAFWIO010000070.1, forward strand.
AGAAATTATTCATCAGAGCAAGAGCATACATTCTTGATGGAGCGAAGAAAGTATTTGGCCCTTGGTCCAAAGTCAAGAAAGTTAAGATTAAGAAATAGCAGAAAGGACGTACTGAAATGAAACAAAAAATAGTTCTATTTATAATTACAGTGGCAATGGTTGTTTCTACTATGGCAGTGGCAGGAGCTGCTACCACAGATCCAGACGACCAGTGGGGAGATATTATAGAGAATCCTTGGGCTGATTTGTTCCATGATGAAACGCAGGATGTCACAGACATTCCTTGGGATGGCCCAACTACAAAAAATCCTGGAACTGAGGAAGCATACCCAGCTAAAGCCGTAATTAAGAAAATCTACAAAAAGAAATACGCTTCAAAGAAAATTAAAATGTCTATGAAGAAGACTAAAGGTGCGTTGGGATACCAAGTAGTAGTATTCAAGTCTAAGAAGAATGCTAAAAAACTTGTTAAACCTATTTACCAGAAGGTATTCTCAAAGACAAAGTTTACTCTAAAGTCCAAGAAGTTTAAGAAAAAGAAGAAACTTTTTGTTAGAGCGAGAGCCTTTAACCATACAAAGGCAGGAAAATGGAGTAAGATTAAGAGAGTAAAAATCAAAAAATAATATTAGCGTTTGAAAATGTAGAATTATTGATTTTTACTGACAGATGTGATATATATAGGATTAGTATTGAAGATCGTAAGGAGCAATATTATGAAGAAGTACAAGACACCTGAGTTTGAAAGCGTATATTTTGAAGTAGACACACAGCTTATGGATGATCCCATACCGGGTCCAGGTGGTGAAGTTGTCACAAACCCTTGGGGAGATGAGTTCGAATCTGGCGATGCTAGATTTAACGGACTTTCATTAAAAGCGTAATTAAATAGAACTATATAATAAATACGGTTGCCAAATGGCAACCGTATTTTTTGTGTTTTAAATTGATAGAAATGTGATTTCATGTGGCAGATGCATAGTGGGCAACTGTTGAATAACAATTAAAATAATGATAAAATTAAATCAAATAATCGGATAGTGTACCCTAGTACGTTTGCGCCCTTCTCTAAGGGTGTATTTGGGTATTGTATACGGAAGAACAATTAAACATTTTGGAAAGATGCAGGAACACCTGCGAGGAACGTTCTCGTGCGTCTATTAGACTAAAGGAGGTAAGACAATGAGAGGAGAAAAGAGGAAACTAATTGCTATAGTTATGGCTTTAGCTTTGGTTGTTTTAAGTGCTAATTTTGTACCTAATTCAGTTAGTGCCGAAGATATTACCATGACTGATTTGCCAAACCAACAGTGGACTAATATTGGTGGCGAGTTTTATGCTTATTCAGGTTCATGGGCTGGTTGTTCTGCTAAAGCAGGAACAAATTCAGCTAATACTCAAGCAAAAGCACAGCAGAAAGGTAGTGGTTGGTCTTCAGCATGGGGAACACAAGTAGCTATTTGCTTACCAGATTTAACATCAGCGGTTGCAAGTGGTACAAAATATAATATCTCATGGACGATAAAATCTGACAGTACAGATGGTGTCATTCAGACCACGTCGACAGGTTCTAATATTTCACTGACAGGTAGTGCACAAACTGTAACAGGTACCTTAGTTGTAAACCAAGATTTACATGAGGCGGCATGGGTAATAGGAATGGGATATGTAGGATTATCAAATGCTATTACTTTTGAACAACCAATAGTTACTGATTCTCAAGGACATCAAGTTTATCCTGCAGAAACACCAACTGATACACAAACAGCAAGTCAAACTGTTACACAGACTAGTACAGTAGCGCCAACTACCACAGAGGAAGCTGGTTATAGTGCAGCTACATTAGGTGATTGGACATTTGCAGATGCCCCTGGAACATCAGGATGGCAGTATTTTGTACATGCAAATTCAACAGGTTCTAAATATAAAGGTGGAACGGGAATGAATGATCCACTATTCATCAAGTATGGAGCATATGTAGAAGGGGCAGATTATTCATGTATGGCAAGAAGTCCTATTACCACAGTAACACCAGGAAGTAATTGCGCTGGAACAATCTCAATCACATCTAGTGAGGATATTGGAGAATCAGGTGCTCAAGTGGTAGGAGCATCAGTATATGCTTATAATTCAACTTCAGGAGAGTATACTTGGTTATCAAATGCTTCAGAAAGCGCAACAAATGTAGTGGCAGATACAAAGACTACATTCCACATAAACTATACAGCGCCTGATACAGGAAAAATCGTTTATGTCTTAACAACAAGTTATACACCAGTAGCTACACTTAAGTTCGAGGCTACTCATAGTGAGACTACCACAGCAGCACCTACCACCACAGCGGAGCCTGGTTATAGTGCAGCTACATTAGGAGCATGGACATTTGCAGATGCCCCTGGAACATCAGGATGGCAGTATTTCGTGCACGCTAATTCTACAGGTTCTACATATAAGGGTGGAACAGGAATGAACGATCCATTATTTATTAAATATGGAACATATGTGGAAGGTGCAGATTATTCATGTATGGCAAGAAGCCCTATTACTACAGTAACTGCAGGTAATAGTTGTACAGGAACTATTTCTATTACATCTAGTGCGAATATAGGTGGAGCAGGAGATAAAGTTGTGGGCGCAGCAGTGTATGCTTACAACTCAAGTACCGGAGAATACACATGGTTGGCCGGTGCTTCTGAGGAAGACACAAATGTGGTTGCTGATACAAAGACTACATTCCACTTAAATTACACAGCACCAGAAACAGGAAAAGTAGTATATATATTGACAACTAGCTACACACCAGTTGCTACGCTTAAATTTGAAGCAACTCACAGTGAGCAAACACCAGCTCCAACTACTACCACAAAAGCACCAACCACTTCAGCAAGTGATTGGATTGATGTACCTGATGCTACTGCAACAACAGTAGGAGCATGGACGCTATTTGCAAACTATGCAGAGTGGGCACAGCTTCAATATAAGAATAAAGTTTCTACACCAACTGACATGGATGACACACTTATTAAAGTTAAGAATCCAACAGGTTGGTACAACTGGAACTGTACAGCTAAACTTGCTAACTACTGTACAGGCAAGATGACAGCTGGTGATGCATATAAGATTACAATAAATGTTAATTCATCGATGGCCACAGAAACAGGTCATACGATAAGAGTAGCTATAGATAATGTTATTTATTACTACGAATTAGACTCTGGAAACAATGCTTTAGAAATCAACGGACTAACATATACAGGCTCAAGTCCTGATGTGACATTTGATTTAAGCTTGCTTTCACAAGGAACAGTACTTGATTTCTCAAGTATCGTTATTGAGCCTTATGAAGATCCTTCAACTACAGTTCCTGAAACTACTACAGCACCTCCAGTAGTAGATCCAGAGATTGAGTTGACAGGATATCAGATAAATGTTTCACAAGAAGGATTCAGAATGGTAGGACAAGTTGAACCTACTGTTAATGGTCACTCAGTAACAGAGTTTGGATTTGTTTATGGATTGTCAAAGATTTATAAACCATCTACAGATTCATATCAAGATACAGGAATCACAGATGCTGATATGGAAGTAGGAGCATCTAGCCAGTATATAGTATCATATCCTACTACTTCGACAGGTATCATTGAAAATAAGATGGGCCATTCAACAACGGCTACATACTTTGCTAGAACAATGACATTTGGTAAGAAGAATAAAGCAGCATTTGCTTCAAAATATAAAGTAAGAGTTTATGCTAAATTAGATAATAATGAGTATAGATATAGTGAGAAGATTTATAATTTCTCAGTATTCGATATAGCAGATGCGTTGTATCAAGGATGCTTGATGAACAACCTAACAAATCATGATTACTTATACAACACAATCCTTACTAAAGTAAATCCAGATTATGAATCTGTACCATTTGAGTACAGTCACAAAGTCGCCGTACCGGGCGAAAAGAATTCGTAGAAGGGAGGCGATAGTATGTTTAAGAAATATAGAAAACTAACGGCAGTAGTGCTATCGTTGGCACTCGTGTTAACAGGAGTGGCATTCACTCCAAAGACTGCGAAAGCAGAAACAGCGGTAATAGGTAGTTGGCAGACTATTGGCACAGATGGATGGGAATACTTCATTAATACTGATACTACTAGTGCGACCTATTCAGGTGGAACATCAGTAAGCGATGGGCCAACATTTACTTTGAATAAGAATCAGTGGTATGAAGATTCATTAATGATGAGATCTCCAAAGTTCACCATTCCATATGATGATAACTGGACGGTGACTTTGTCTGTGTATGATCAGGCTACTACAAACAATACATACTGGAATGTATATGTTAATAGTACTGAAGTATATTCAACCTATAATAACAGACAACCTACTATAGGTGGAGGCACTAAAACATATACATATTCTCAAGCGTTTACACAAGGTCAGAAAGTAAACATATTCTATGACCAGTTCTACGCATCAGCAGGAACAAAAGAAATCTCACTAACATTCACAAGTGAGCATCCTGCACCAACAACTACTCAAGAAGTTACTACTACAGCAGACCCTACAGTTCCACAGAATGTAGCAGCATACAACTACTATGGAAATGACCAGGGATATCAAGTTAAGTTTGACGAGGTAACAGGAGCTGATTCATATAAGGTATATATGGATAACTCAGCAGCACTTGCTACTATTACACAGTCAGGAGCATTTTTACCTGCATCTACATTTAGTACATATGCAGACGATGCACTCCACAGTTTATATGTAACTTCAGTTACAGGCGGAGTGGAATCACCAAAATCTTCGGCTGCAAGCGTTAGAGTATTAACTAAGACATCTGGTGGCACAGACCCAACAGATATTCCAAGAGTATACATTGTTACAAACAAGGGAGATAACTCAACCATAACTAAGGAAAGTAAGACTCCATGTTCACTCACAGTTGTGGGCGGCAAAGATGGTGTTCAAACTGCCTTCGGCGACGGCTCAGTTAAGCTCCGTGGTAACTCAACTAAGTTTGCTGACAAGAAAGCATACAATATTTCTTTCAACGAGAAGAAGAGCTTAATGAGTGGAAGAAATAAAGGTAAGAAGTGGTGCTTACTAGCAGCAGCTTATGATAAATCAATGATGAGAACTAAGTTGGGAATGCACCTCGGTGAGATTTTCGACAACGTGGCAGCACCAGAAGACCACTACGTTGAAGTTTACCTAAATGGTACTTTGATGGGTCTATATGATATGTGTGAGCCAGCTGACAATGGTCGCTCAGATATTGATTATGACGATTCAGCACAATCAGATGAGTTGATGTTTGAGTTGGAGAACGGAACCGACAGAGACGAGATTCGTGACGGAGCGATGTATTACTATGTTCCATCTTCAAATGTTAGATATGTAACAGAGGATTTGGAAGATGAAGTATTGGCGTTAGTTGATAGCTATACTGAAGATTACAATTACAATACGTATCTAGCTAAATTGCAGACGGACTTAGCATCAAATGCTAAATATGCAAACTGGACTTCAACCATAAAAGACGCAGATTATGCGATTAGAAATTATAAGTCAAATAAGATGTTTGACTATATTGATATTGATTCATTTGTAGATATGTATCTAGTAAATGAAGTAATGAACACAGTAGACTTTAACTATAGTTCAGTTAAGTACTATATCAAGAACGTAAATGGACAGCCAAAGATTTTCGCAGGTTGTATTTGGGACTTTGACTTATCAACTGGTAATAGCTACAACAGTGGAACTAGACAGTATAATGAGTTCAGAGCTCAGACAAATCCATGGTTCATGTACTTGATGAGAAATGAGAAATTTATTGCAGCAGTTAAGGCTAGATTTGCTGAGAAGGCACGTGCTGTAATCAATCTTTACTATAGCAATGCTGAACAGGGATACGGCACAAGTTACATTGATCAGATGACAAATTATATTCAGGCTCCATTAGAGAGAAACTACAAATCTAAAGCACAAGGTGGTGCTGGATGGGATGTAGGGACACCTGATAGTTACGATGAATACAAAGATGGACACAAGTGGGCTTACAGTTATAGTTGCGTGACTGAAGATAATACAGCAAATTGTGCTGCACCAGAAGGTACAGTATATGCTAACTACACATATGCAAACCATATAACATACTTGAAGACATTCTTGCAGAACCATATTCAGATGTTCTTCGATCAATGGCAAGTTCCACCAGCAGCAGTGCTAGAGAGTGATGATTTAGATATCACAGGATATCAGATGTCAGCAACAGCTGGTACAACTCACGACCAGATTGGTTTCAGAAATGTATTCCAGTTCGAGCCAAAGGTAATGGGTGAAAACATTGAGACAAGAGGTTTGGTATATGGTATCAACTATAACAACGATTTGACTGCAGATGACGTTTGGGTAGGAAACGACCAGAAGACAGTTACAATTGGAGGTCAGACAGTACTTGCTGTACAAAACTTCGATTGTACAGACGCTGGTAAACTAAACTACCAGGCAGGCGATTCAAAGACAGCTGATTATTATGCACAGACTATGACTAATGCTTCAACAGTAAGCAAGGTAATGTATCAGGATGCAAGCTTTATAGTAAGAGCATATGTACAGACAGAAGGCGGAACATATATTTACAGTAAGCCTTATGAATATACATATTATGGAGTGGCTGATTATCTATATCAACACAATTTATTCTCAAATAAGTTGTCGCATGATACAATATATCAGAGCGTACTAAAAGCAATTACCCCATCATATACAGAAGTAGACTTTGACTGGGGAAATATCGTAGTTAAACCTTAAAGATAGACATAAATGACGGAATTAGAAAACTTGAATAGCTCAAATTAATAGGACATAAATTATTAATAAATAGTGAGGGAAGTAGGGCCTTTGGCTCTACTTTCTTTGCGAAAAGAGGTATTAAATGAAATTGTTAAGAAAAGTAGTGGATATTATTTTGGTGATTGCGCTAGTTGTTACAAGCGTAAACATTAGTCTTGCGCCAAAGACTGTGGGAGCGGCTGATGTGGATCCGGTTACAAATTTGTCGGTGACAAGTTATTGTGATTGGACAGGTAAATATTTGATTTACTTCACAGCGCCTACAGCTGCCGAGGGCTACAAAGTATTTGTAGATGACGCAACCCAGCCGGTAGCAACCATCACGGGTTCGGGCGACTATGTCACAAACGATGAACTAAGCCAAATTACACCTGGCGAGCACCAGATGAAAGTGGCAGCGTATGTGACAGTGGACGGCGTCGAAGTGCTATCAGAAAAAGTATCCAAAAAATTCAACAAGTCTGTTCAGACGGGAGTGTTTACAGACATTCCTCAAATCTACATTAAGTCAGGAAACATCACATCAGACTATCATACGGAAAACGACGTGAGCGTGACAGTAGTAGATCAAGATGGTGGATCAAAGGGCCAAGCTTGCGTGGATGATACAGGCTCACACCCTAATGCAGCATCTTTCAAGACATATGCTGATATAGTAGATTCCAAGTCAAACATAAAGATTCGAGGAAACACAACAGCGGGTCAGCCAAAGAAAGCATGGAACATCAAATTTAGCGGAAAGACTAGCGTGTTAGGTCTTCCAAAGGGTAAGAAGTGGAACTTGCTTGCAAACTCAATGGACAAGTCACTTATGAGAGATACACTCTCATACAACTTTGGCTTGGAAAACGGAGTTACATATACTTCGCAGAGTCGCTATGTAGATGTTTACCTAAACGGCGAGTTCAAAGGAAACTACCAACTTTGCGAGCCGGTAGAGGCAAAGAGCAACCGTGTAGAAACTGATGCATATAATGCGGAGAACAATGACATCCTACTTGAGGTAGGAACAAGAAATGAGCCAGACGTGGATCATTTCCAGACAGCTATCCTCCGTCAGACCTTTGACGTAAACGATCCTGAAAAAGGCGATGACCTTTCAGACGATGAAGTGAACGCAAAAATAGATAGAGCAAGAACATTCCTAAATGAATTTGAGAGCACTTTGCGCAACAACGAAGATGATTTGTATGAAATCTCTCGTTATATAGATATAGATACATTTGTCGATTTCTATATAGCAAATGAGTTATTCAAAAACGTAGATTTTAATTTCAGCTCAACTAGATTCTATATAAAAGACAACAAACTATACGCAGGTCCTATGTGGGATTTGGATTTGTCGAGCGGAAACTGCAAGAGTTCGTATTACACGGATTACTATGTGAACGGCGACAGCGCCAAAGGATTCCGCTGCAGGAATCATGAGTATTTCAAGAGATTATTTAGAAATCCGGAATTTGAAGAGCTAGTAAAGAAACGTTACTACGACTTGCAATTCCAGATTCAGAATCTATACAGAAACGATTCTACAGCAGTAAACAGTATCAATCATTTGATTGAAACATACGGCACAAGTTTCGAGAGAAACTATAGAGATAAGTCGCAGTTTGGCGCGGGCTGGCCTATCAGATACGACGATGGATACAGCTTTGCAGGAGAATCAAATTGGCAGACATGGATGGACCCTATCAACTTCCTAAGAGACTGGCTCACAAGACGTAACAATTGGATTTGCCAGGAATTTGGAATAGACGATATGGCTCAGGCTTACGAGGACAGCAGAGAGTGGAGCGAGAATCCAACTACAGCTGCGCCTACCACAGCCAGACCTACCACAGAAGCGCCTACTACAAAGGAGCATAAACCTCAAGACTACTATGACAGCCTTGTTGCTACGGATAGAAACTTAGCACTTAAGGGAACTGCTTCTCACGTAGGAAAACACAGAGAAGGAAAAGCAGAAAACTTGAACGACGGCATCATAAATCTTTGGGACAACTGGGACGCTGTAACAGTGAACGGCAACGAATACAAAGAAGGTTCGTTCGACATCGCCCTAGACAAAGCATACGATGCATCAACCATAGATCAAGTAGTAGTATATTGGAGAACTGCAGATAATAAGTTCCATCCATCTAACTACAAAGTACAGTTTGGTTACAATGGAGAATTTAGAACAGTGGCAGATGTCACTAGCGCAGATTTCCCAACAGAGGGAACAAACGGCAGTTGGAATGCCGAAGGCAGATTTGTGGTAGACACAGACTTTACAAAGGAGAGATTAGCGCAGGCTGGTGTTGATACAGTTAGAATCTTTGTCGACACACCTAGTGATTATGGATTCCAGGCTCGTGAGGTTTGCGTATTTGCGGAAAACCCAGGAAAATACCCACCAGACCCAACCACAGCCGCGCCAACTACTTTGGCGCAAACTACACTAGCACCAACCACACTAGCGCCTACTACAGAGCCACCAGTTGAGCCAACAGTAGTACCAACAGGCGAAACACCGGTTGAGCCAACAGTAGCACCTACAGATGAGCCAACAAAGGATCAGACAGTGAATCCTACTGACAAGAAACCTACAGTTAAACCATCAGGTGGAACAAAGTACAGTAATGTACCTGGAACAGCTACTGTTATTAAAGCAAAGAAGAGTGCTAAGAAGATAAAAGTAACTTTGAAGAAGCTTAACAGAGTGAGCGGATACCAGATAGCAGTTTACAAGAGCAAGAAGAATGCTAAGAAAAACAAGAAAGCGATAGTTAAGAGATATACTATTACACTTAATACTAAGATCAAGAGCAAGAAGTTTGCTAAGATTAAGAAATTATATGTAAGAGCTAGAGCATATGCTATCATTACTGGAAAAGTATACTTTGGTAGATGGAGCGCTATTAAAAAAGCTAAATAATAATACAAATTAAAAGAATTGCCCTCGGTCAATTCTTTTTTTGTGTAAAAATAAAAAATTTGGCACTTTATCACATTAAAACACCGCTTTTTAGTGCTTTATCACGCTAAAAAATACATGAAAAATGATAAAAAATTGAAATTTGATGAAAATTTAATGAAAATGCCCTAACTATTGAATAAAAATCAATAATATTATACAATTATATTAACAATTATCGGTTTTTGTGCCCTTTTTTAGGGAACGGTCTATTTTTGGACCAATCAAATTGTGCTACAAGCACGATAAATAAAGGGAAAATCGAGTTGTTTACGGAACTATAAACAGGCAATGAAAAACGGACAAAATAGGAAAATTTAATAGCATGTGAGGAAGTTCTATCAAAAAAAGAATGGTTGATAGGACTATTAAGGTATTTTGCGGATATTTTTAAGACACGGAGAGGAGACAAATCATGAAAGGGAAACGAACATTTAAACGATTTTTGGCGGTATTAATGGCAGTAGCATTTACTGTGACCGGAATTACATTTACGCCAAAAGAAGCTAAAGCGGCCAACGTTGTTACTGGTTCTTGGCAGACAATAGGAACAGACGGATGGCAGTATTACGCAGCTACTTGTAAAGGTGGTACTTATACTGGAGGTACTAGCTTTTCTAGCGGACCAGAATTTGCTTTGACAGCTAGTAGCTGGCAAGAAGGGGATTTTCAAGTAAAAACCCCAGTACAAACTCTTGCCAATCCAGGTGAGTATAAATTTAAAATTAGCATTAAAGAAACGAATAAAACCAACGCAAATACTTTCCAATTATGGATTAATGGAAGCAAATATGGAACTGAGGTTAGTAAAGCATCTCCTGTTGGAACAACAGATTTTGAGATAACTGCTACTGTTCCTGCAAATGCTTCGGTATATATGATACTTGTTCAGTCATATGCAGCACAATCAACAAAGACTTTTAGTGCGAGCATTACACCTATAACAACACAAACAGTTGCGCCTACTACCACTTCTCCATACAACTGGGTTAATGCTATAGGATCAGACCAGTTAATTACTGGAACACATTGGCGTTATGCTAGTACTTGGGGTGGCGACTTCCTTTGCTATGATGGAAATAACATTTCAGACCACCCATCGTTTAAATATAGAGGTGAAGGTGGCAACTATTCTGCACAAATCGGACTAGTAGCAGGAAATGATTCTGAAGGAAATGCATTAGTTGCGGGAAGACAATACGATTATACTATTACATTTACTTCTAATAATGCAGGACAGTTATATGTTGCGCCATTATCCTCATCTGCTGGAGGATTTAAAGCGATAACTGCAGGAAGCAATACTCTAACAAGTAGTTCTCCAATTACATATTCTCCAAATAGTGCTTTGGGCGGCACGTTATCTACGTATTTTGATTTGTCGCACGAAGTTACTTCTGGTACCGCGGGATTACCTAATGGAACAATACTAGAGGACATAACAATATCTTATACTCTAGCTTCAACAGTAAAAGGTTGTACTATAGATAACAATTGGCATCAAACTGAGCAACCAACAAGTTCAACAGGAGGAAAGTGGTATTATTTAACTCCAGATAATGGATTTGGAGATGCTGAAGCATCATATGATGATGCTGACGATTTCGAAGGATTCAAGTTTTACAATACAGTCTATTCAAAAAGCCACAGATATTTTGCATCAACAGATGTGAAAAGTGATTTTAATCTAACTGCAGGACATACATACCATGCAAGTATTACTTTAACTTACAAGAATAAATCAACAAACGATTATGTCATGAGAATGGCAGCAAAAACAACTCCAACAGGCGATGGTTATTATTCTTATGATTTTGGAGGCGAGAAAACGCTGACTGGTGATAATACTAGTCATACACTTACATTTGAAGATGATGTTGCTATTACCAGCAGTGGTTTTTGTTTGTACTTCGATTTAGGTGACGTAGATCCATATGGTGAATATAATAATGTTCAGATAACTGATCTTGAAGTTACTAATATTGTCTTCACCGAAGGCCCAACACAACCTCAGGGAGTTGGAATGAGCAACCATATGGGACTAACAAATGCAGGTGGAAAGAACGTAACAGTAAGTTGGACAGAAGATTACACACCATCTGGAGCATCATATATTGCTCGCTTAAAGAGCGCTTCAGGAACAGTTCTAAATACTATTAGAACATCATCTAAGACAGCAACATTTGAAGACGGAGCAACAGATAGTAATGGAGATACTATAACAATATCTCCAGGAACAACCTATGATGCAGATGTAGCGACAGTATATAGTGGAAGAACATCAGCATATACAGCATCAAGTAACACAACAACAACTACCGCATGGATTAGAATGGGTAGTATAGGCGAATATGCAGCAACAGATACGTTAACAATAGATGCAAACTCAA
>JAFWIO010000071.1 GCA_017514785.1 Eubacterium sp.
CACCTACACTCACTCCGCCTGTCGTGATTACACAATCATATCTATCCAAATATTCTAATACTCTATCTTTTATTTCATCTTGATTATCGGAACAAACACATATTTCAGCATCTATTCCCAAAGATTTAAGTTGAGATTTAAGCATATAAGAAATACTACTGTAAATTTGGCCATCTTCTAATTCGCTATTCAATAAAGCTAATTCAGTACCAGTAGAAATAATTCCAACTTTTGGTTTTGAATATACTTTAACATTACTAATCCCAAGACTTGCTAAAGTGCCAATGTTTGTTCGGTTTATAACAGTGCCTTTGTTAATGACTGCTTCACCTTCTTTAATATCTTCGCCCACTTTGCAGTAGTTAGTATAAGGTTTTACTTCTTTTTTGATCAAAACATTTTGTTCTCCATAATCAGTGTCTTCTTGCATAACAACAGCATCATAACCATCTGGAACGATTGATCCTGTCATTACTCTTACGGCACTAAAGTGTTCAAAGTCTACTTTATCCGTTTCGCCTGCAAAGAGTTTAGATATTACTTTCAATTCAACTGGATTTTGTTCACTTGCTCCCACTATATCTTCTGAGCACACAGCATATCCGTCCATAGCAGATTTTGGGAAGCTAGGAACATTGACTTTTGACACTACATCCTCAGCCGATACTCTTCCAATAGCATTCGTCAAAGTAACTTCTTCCACACCAAAATCTAACTCGCTTAAACTATTTAGTAATTTTTCTTTAGCTTCATTTATTTCCATAATCTAAATCTTTTCCACATTTACTGCGCAGACTTTGTATTCAGGTATTCTGGCAAAGTTATCAAGTGCTGCATTTGTTAGTTCATTTACAGGTGAGTCAGCAAAATGGAATGGCATCCAAGTTTCACCTTGCGATACTTTTCTTCCAACCCTTGCTTTTGCAGTAATCTCACCACGTCTACTTGATACTTTTACTTTTTCGCCATTCTCAATACCAAGTTTGTCTGCGTCTTTAAAATTAATTTCGATAAATCCTTCATTAGCAATATCAACCAAACCTTTAGATCTAGATGTCATAGCTGCAGCATTGTAATGATAAAGGATTCTTCCTGTAGTTAAAACAAATGGATACTCATTATCTGGAAGTTCCTTAGATGGTTCAAACTCTGCTGGATAGAATAATGCTTTTCCACGAACCGGACCATTAGCATGCATGATGTATGTGCCTGGATGATTCTTTGAAGTACATGGCCATTGTAAACTTTCACCATTATCTAGTCTCTGATGTGATATACCAGCAAAACTTGGTGTAACAGATGCTATTTCATCCATAATCTCAGCAGATGTTAACAGCTTTTGAGGATATCCCATAGCATTCATTAAATCGATAATTATATCAGTATCTAGTCTCATATCTCCATCTACAGTTACAGCTTTTCTAATTCTTTGTACACGACGCTCTGTATTTGTAAACGTACCTTCTTTTTCTGCGTAACTAACGCCCGGCAAAATAACGTCTGCATACTCAGCAGTTTTTGTCATAAACAATTCTTGAATTACAAAGAACTCAAGACTCTTTAATGCATGTTTTATGTGCTCTGTATCTGGATCAGAAACTATTGGGTCCTCACCACAAATGTATAGACCCTTAATCTTTCCTTCTATAGCTGCAGGGAATACATCTGTTGCTTTAAGTCCAGGTTTATCGCTTAAAGTAACACCCCAAGCTTTTTCAAACTTTTTCTTAACCTCAGGATTATCAACCTTTTGATATCCTGGGTAATCCGTTGGAAGCGCTCCCATATCGCAAGCACCCTGAACATTGTTTTGTCCACGAAGTGGATTCACTCCACAACCGCTCTTTCCAAGTTTTCCTGTTAAAAGAGCAAGGTTAGACATACTCATAACACCCTCTGTTCCAGTAGAATGTTCTGTCACTCCCAAACAATAAATGATAGGTGCTTTTTCAGCTGTTGCATACATTCTAGCTGCCTCTATTAACATTTCAGGATCTATGTGACAAATCTCACCAACCTTTTCAGGAGTATACTCTTTAACTAATTCTTTTATCTTTTCATAATCTTCTGTGTAGTTATCAATAAACTCCTGATCTTGTAACCCTTCGTTTATGATTACATTCATCATTCCGTTCGCAAAGGCTACATTTGTTCCCGGACGAAGTTTCAAATGAACATCGGCAAATTGTGTAACTCCAATATCTCTAGGATCAACTACAATAAGTCTAGTCTTTCCAAACTTAACTGCTTTTCTAATTTGCATACCAACTACTGGATGTGCTTCTTCAGGATTTGAGCCAACTAACAAAATACAATCCACATCATGTGTAATATCATAGATAGGATTTGTCATAGCACCAGAACCTAAAGTCTTTGCCAGTCCAGCCACTGTAGCCGAGTGACAAACTCTCGCACAGTTATCTGTATTATTTGATCCAAAGCATGTACGAACCATTTTTTGAACCATATAGCAATCTTCATTTGCAGATCTAGAACATGCAAAGCCTGCCAAAGATTCTCCGCCATACTTATCTTTTAGTTCCATAAATTTATCAGCTGTATATTTGATAGCCTCTTCCCAAGTAGCCTCTTCAAACTCGCCTGTTTCTTTATTTTTTATAAGTGGTGTTTTAATACGATCTGGAGAGTTAACAAAATCAAAACTTCCTGAACGTCCTTTGACGCAGAGTAATCCATGGTTAGATGGACCATCCACAGCTTCCACATTTACAATTTCATTATCTTTAACTAATAAGTTAAATTGACAACCTGTAGCACAATGCGGACAAGTAGTTAAGACTTTTTCTACTTCCCACTCTTTGTAATTCTTTTGGCGTTTAAGTGTGAGCGCACCTGTCGGACAAGCTGCAGCACAGTTTCCACAAGACTCACATTTAGACTCCTTCCAATTCGGTCCAAACGGAGCATCCACTACATGGAACACGCCTGCTCTGCCATTTCTAAGGGCGCCATTAACTGCCTTCATACTACAAGCACCGATACATCTTTGACAGTGAATACACTTGCTTGGATTGTATGTAAGATATGGGTTGTCATCGAAAATTTTGATTTTACTTTTAATCCTACGTCTAGAACCTTCGTATTCAGTATCTTCCACATCATATTCATTGCACCAGTATTGCAATCTACAATCACCATTACCAGGACAAGACATACAATCTCTATTGTGATTAGATAGAATAAGTTCTAGCATTTCTTTTCTGTATGCAGTCAATCGATCACTCTCGGTTGTGATTTCCATTCCATCTTTCATTAAAGTTTTGCATGCGGCAAAGAGATTATCGTATCCTTTAATCTCGACCATACATAATCTA
The DNA here is from genome assembly GCA_017514785.1 of Eubacterium sp. Taxonomy (GTDB): domain Bacteria; phylum Bacillota; class Clostridia; order Lachnospirales; family Lachnospiraceae; genus Eubacterium_G. Next base: position 3,336 of record JAFWIO010000071.1, read on the forward strand.
CAAGCACCAATTTCACTAACACCCTCTAAATAGCACAGTGTTGGAACGTTAATATTATTAGCCATACACGCTTCCAAAATGGTAGAGTGTTCTTCTACTTTATATTTTTTATCATTGATTTTAACTTTTAACATTAATCTCTACCTCCACGCATCGAGCCACAACCGTAATGGTCGCATCTTAAACATCTACCAGATTCGCGGTCAGCCTCTTCAGGTGTCATTGGTATTTCAACATTTTCAAAATCACATCTTCTCTCAAAAGGATCTCTTTCTTCTATCTCAGCACGCCCAGTTGGCACACACTTATTTGGCATAGCAAAAGGAACCTCCACATCGTAATCAACTATATGGTGGTATCCTAAGTATTCGTCGATATTATATGCAGCCACTTGTCCGGCAGCTATAGCGTTAATAGCTGTGGATGGACCTGTCACACAATCCCCTCCGGAGAATATTCCCTGACTGTTTTTAATACTGTTAGTTGTGTCATCGCCAAAGTCTTCTTTTTGTTCAAAGCTAACACTGCATGTTTCATCAGCCAATATTCTTCCACGTTCTGTTGGAATGCCAGCTTTATCAAAGTCTTCTACATCGCATCTTTGGCCTACACCTAAAATAAGTAAGTCACATTTGAATCTATATGGATATGCGCTAGAATGTTCAGTCTTAACAAAACCATATTCGTCAAACTCGCCAACTATTTCAGGCTGTAACCAAACAGCACATATTTTATCTTTATCATTTTCATCTTCTTCTAAATGCAAGAAACTCAAGAGTGTTCTAAATCTAACACCCTCTTCTTTTGCACTCTCAATTTCAGATTCCAAAGCAGTGTAGTCATCACGTTTTCTTGTGAAGACATTGACTGTCTTTGCACCAAGTCTAATAGCAGTTCTGGCAGCATCCATAGAAACATTACCGCCACCAATCAAAACTACATCTTTGCCTGTTAAATCTATTTTTTCTCCATTAGCAATATTCTGTAAAAAGTCAGCTGCCGGAATAACATTATCAGCATCAGCATTGTCAATTGGCATTCTATTACCAATCTGAGCACCAAGTCCTAAATACAATGCATCATACTTATCTTTTAATTCTTCTACAGGAACATCTTTTCCGACTTTTGTCTCAAGGCAAACTTCGATATCACCACAATTTAAAATTGCTCTTATATCTTCATCCAATTTTTCCTTTGGAAGACGATACTCTGGAATACCATATCTTAGCATTCCACCTAGTTCTTTATGCTCATCATAAACAACTACTTTATGTCCCATCATCGCAAGGAAATATGCACATGTTAAACCTGTTGGTCCGCCGCCCACTACGCCAATAGTTTTGCCTGTTGAAACATTTGCCTTTGGCGTCTCAACTTGATCTGCTGAAATTTGATCAACAGCATACTTCTTTAATCCTCTTATATTGATTGGTTGATCAACAATACTTCTTCTACATCTTTTCTCGCATGGATGCTCACAAACATATGCGCATGCTGTAGGGAAAGGATTCTTCTTTCTAATCATATTGATGGCACCTGCGTAATCGTGATTATGAATTAATGCAATATAACCTGGCGCATCTACATTTGCCGGACATAGCGTTAGACAAGGAACTGTCTGGACAACATTCTCCACACATATTTTGTTTTTAATATGACTCTCATATTCATCGGCAAACTCTTCCATACTATTCAAAACTGTGTTAGCAGCAACCACGCCCACAGCGCAATCTGCAGTTTTAGAAATCATCGTACAAAGATCTTTTAATTCCGTTAATATGCTTTCATCAGCCTTACCTTTTAAAATTTCATCAAACATACGCTCGGCTTCCACCAAACCATCTCTACATGGAATGCACTTTCCACAACTCTGGTTCATTGACATTTGAAGAATAGATCTGTACATAACCAAAGGACACATACCTGGTGGGTATGATGTCATCCTTGAACTAAACTTATTTAGAACGACTTCCATTCTGTCGTTCATATTTCCTTTTTTCG
>JAFWIO010000072.1 GCA_017514785.1 Eubacterium sp.
GCCACTGTAGTTTTTTGAGTGGTCTTTGGTTTAGTGGTGGAGTTATTGTAATCATAATCGTAATCATAGTCATATGATTCAGTTTCGCCTTCTTCGTGAGAACCATCTGGTTCAGTTCCTTTGGCGAAGTATTCTCCGTTTGCGCCACCACCGTAGTACTTCTTAACATCCTTAGAAATAGTGAAATCTTTCTTCTTGTATTTCTTTAGTTCATTAATTCTATTCATTATCTTAGCCCAGAGTCTTTCGTGATAAGCTTGATCTCCGGCCAATTCCTTATTCTCATCATATCCAGTCCAAATAGAAGCAGTAAGGTATGGAGTAAATCCGCTAAACCACAAATCGTATGAACTAGAAGTAGTACCTGTCTTACCTGACACTGGCATGTCATCCAGTTTACAAGCTCTACCAGTACCTTCTGTGATAACACTTGTCATTCCCTGTGTTAGAAGTGTAGCAGTAGAAGACTTAAGTACTGTGTGAGTGATAGGTTTTGTATTATCAAGAAGAACGTTTCCTGAGCTATCAACCACCTTAGTATAGAATGCAGGTCTTGTATAAACACCATCGTTTGCGATAGTAGCATAAGCGCCTGTCATTTCTAGGTTTTTAACACCTCTTGTGATACCACCTAGAGCAAGTGGCTGTCTGTTGTCCTGACCTTCCACGAGGGTAGTGATACCAAAGTTACATACATAATCATATCCAAGTTGAGGAGTAATCTCAGTTAGAGTCTTAACAGCACAAACGTTCATAGATTGAGCGATTGCCTTGCGGACTGTAACTGTTCCTCTATATCCGCTGTACCAGTTCTTAACTGGGCGTCCTGTTGCATACTTAAATGGCGAGTCCACAATCTTTGTAGCGAGCGTGTATCCCATAGTATCGATAGCAGGAGCATAAGTGGATAGAATCTTGAAACAAGAACCTGGCTGTCTAGTTGAGTCTGATGCACGGTTCAAAGACAAACTAGCAGTCTTTTTACCACGACCACCTACTATGGCTTTCACATAACCAGTTTTCTGATCCATAACTGTGAACGATGCCTGTGGTTGTGGTGTATAGTTTAGTGTCTCAAACTGTGTATAGCCGTCCTTTTCTTTGATGCCGTTCTTGTAATACTTCTTCATCAAATGTCTCTTATATTGATCAACACAATCTTTGCAGCCCTGTTTAGAACTCCAAATTAGGTTGAAATCATCTTCTTTTTTGACTTTTCTGTGCCATTCCTCGATATCGTTTTCACTGAAGTTATCTACAGTGCCATCTGGGTTTTGTACAGTCCATGCCCAGTTGAAAGAGTAGGACACATGGTATGGATAATTGCTAGAGTCTGACATTTCTTCGTCGCAGACTTTTTGGATCTTTGAATCCTGTGTAGAGTAAATCTTTAGGCCACCACTGTATACTGCGTTGTATGCTTGAGTATAAGTGTAACCTTTTTGATTTTGCAAATCTTCCATTACCTGCTTAATAACTTCATCTACAAAGTAAGAGTAGACGTTGCTAGTATTTTTCTTTGTAAGTTTTGTATTAACTTTTTGGATACGCTTATAAACATCATCCTTTAAAGCTTCGTCGTATTGAGCTTGAGTGATGTGCTTTTGTTTAAGCATATTTCTTAAAATCTTCTTGCGTCTCTTTTTATTTAGTTTTGGATGCAAAATTGGATTGTAGTTAGTTGGGTTCTGAGTGATACCTGCAATAACAGTAGCTTCTGAAAGCGTTAGTTTGTTAACGCTCTTATTAAAGTATCTTTGTGATGCGGCTTGAACACCCAAAGTGTTTGAACCCAAGTTAATACTATTTAGATAGTTTTCTAGAATAGTTTTCTTATCTGTTTCTTGTTCTAACTGGACTGCTAAGTACTGTTCTTGAATTTTTCTCTTCATAGAAGCGAGGAATGATGTTTCCTTTGTCCAGTCGGTAAATACATTGTTCTTTAATACCTGCTGAGTAAGTGTACTAGCACCCTCAGATGCATTTTGTGTAGTAAGTGCGATTACAGCCGCACGTCCGATACCGTAAATATCAATACCGTTATGCTCGTAAAAACGAACGTCCTCGGTATCGATAAAGGCCTGTTGCATATATTCAGGTACATCATTTAAGTTAACACGGATTCTGTTAGAACCAGTGGTAATAAGCTTTGCAATTTTCTTTTCTTTTGTATTGTAAACTGTGGAAGAATATGAGGATGGGAGTACTGATACACTATCAATTTTTGGCGCACTTTTAATAATGCCGTGAACGACACCTAACCCTAGGAAAATGCCTGTCACGACAAACAAAAATACAATAAATAGACATATCTTAATGACTGTCATTTTGGATTTTGAGATGACCTTATTCTTGATAGAAACTAGGTCTTCTTGCTTCTTTATAGTCTCTTTGTATCCGAAATTCATATGAATCCTCCACCTCGTGTATTATATCAAATAAGTATAATTTTATAAAGTGAAAAAAGTGTGTTTTGATGGCGTGGATAGTGATACAAATGTGTTTTGTAAACTATATAAAGTGTGTTATAGTAGGGCGTGAGGTTTGATATGAAAGAATACTTTATTACAAGTGAAAAAGGCACCGGCGAAGTAGTCGAGAAAAAGTCTAGATTTATCGCCCATGTTATTCCAATCGCAAGTGAGGAGGAAGCACTTTCCTTTATCGAGGGATTGAAAAAGGAATACTGGGATGCTAGACATAATTGTTATGCCTTTTGCGTGGGCGCAAATAATGAAGTACAAAGATTTTCCGACGATGGAGAGCCACAGGGTACAGCGGGCAAACCTATTTTGGAGGTGCTTTTAAATAAAGATGTTCACAACACTTTAATTTTAGTTACAAGGTACTTTGGCGGAACGCTTCTAGGTACTGGTGGGCTTATTCGTGCATATGGACAGGCTGCAGTGGAGGGCTTGAATAATGCTGAGATTATGCAAGTGTCTGAGGGCATTTATTTTGAACTATCCGTGGATTATGAAAGTATTGGAAAAATAAAGTATAATATGGTACAATTTGGCGTTGGTGACGCCGAAGAAGAATACACAGACGGAGTCACACTTAAAATTCGAATGAAAAAGGCTGATTTTGAAAAGTTTAAGACTAGTGTAGTTGATGCGACTAGCGGAAAAGCAGTTTTTTCAAATGAGAAGATATGTGAATATAGAGAGAAGGCAGATTTAAATGGTTAGAGAAGATATTAGAAATATTGCAATAATTGCACACGTTGACCACGGTAAAACTACTTTGGTGGACGAGCTATTAAAGCAGAGCGGTGTATTTAGAGAGAATCAAGAAGTGGCTGAGCGAGTAATGGACTCAAATGATCTTGAGAGAGAACGTGGAATCACAATCCTTTCTAAAAACACTGCTGTTTCATATAAGGATACAAAGATTAACATTATAGATACACCAGGTCACGCGGATTTTGGTGGTGAAGTAGAGCGTGTTCTTAAGATGGTAAACGGTGTAGTTTTAGTGGTAGATGCATTTGAAGGTGCTATGCCACAGACTAGATTTGTTTTGAAGAAGGCGCTTGAGTTAGAACTTCCAGTTATCGTTTGTGTTAACAAAATTGATAGACCTGAAGCAAGATGCGAGGAAGTAGTGGACGAAGTGCTAGAACTTTTGATTGACCTTGATGCAAACGAAAGTCAGCTAGAGTGTCCATTTGTCTATGCTTCTGCAAAACAAGGTTATGCGGCTATGGATCCAGATGAAAAGACTGGCGATATGAAAGCGTTGTTTGATACTATTATCGATTATATTCCGGCTCCAGAGGGTGACCCTGAGGCTGATTTGCAGATGCTTATTAGCACAATCGACTACAACGAATATGTAGGAAGAATTGGCGTAGGTAAGATTGACAACGGAACTTTGCGTTTGAATCAAGATGCGTTGTTGGTTAACCATCACGAGAAAGATAAAAATGAAAAAGTTAAGATTACAAAATTGCAGGTCTTTGAAGGTCTAGAAAAAGAAGAAGTACAGGAAGCTACAGTGGGTGATATTGTTGCTATTTCTGGTATTGCAGATCTTCATATTGGAGATACTATCTGCGATGTGGATGCGCCAAAGCCAATTGCTTTTCAGAAGATTTCTGAGCCTACTATATCTATGACATTTATGGTTAATGATAGTCCACTAGCTGGTCAAGAAGGAAAGTTTGTTACTTCAAGACATTTGAGAGACCGTTTGTTTAAAGAACTAAACACTGACGTATCTCTTCGTGTGGAAGAGACTGAAGGTACAGATGCGTTTAAAGTATCAGGCCGTGGAGAACTTCACCTTTCAGTTTTGATTGAAAATATGAGACGTGAAGGATATGAGTTTGCTGTTAGTAAGGCTGAGGTCATCTACAAAGAAGAAGATGGACAAAAACTAGAACCTATGGAAAGATGCTTTATCGATGTGCCAGAAGAATTTAGTGGTTCTATTATTGAAAAGTTAAGTCAGAGAAAAGGTGAACTTAAAGGAATGACTGCTGGACAAGGCGGTTACTCGAGACTAGAGTTTGCTATTCCTTCAAGAGGACTAGTTGGTTACCGCGGACAATTTATGACCGATACAAAGGGTAATGGTATTATGAATACTATCTTTGACGGTTACGGTCCATACAAAGGTGACATTACATATAGAAAACAAGGCTCGCTTATAGCGTTTGAAAATGGCGAGGCTATCACATATGGTCTATTCAATGCGCAGGAGCGTGGAACGCTATTTATAGGCGTGGGCGAAAAAGTATACGCCGGCATGGTAGTAGGAGAGACTGGAAGAGCAGAAGATATTGAGATTAATGTTTGTAAGACAAAGCATCTTACAAATACTAGAACATCTAGCTCGGATGAAGCGCTTAGACTTACTCCGAAGAAAGAGTTAAGCCTTGAGCAAGCTTTAGAGTTTATAGATACAGACGAACTTCTAGAAATTACTCCAGAGAATTTGAGAATTAGAAAGAAGATTCTTGATCCTACACTAAGGAAGCGTGATATGATACGTAGGCAAAACGAAAAATAAAGTTTAAGTCAGTTGGATTTCCAACTGACTTTTTTGTAGAAAACTTTGATTTTACTATTGAAAAACAATTAGTCACGTTTTATAATGTGTAAGTCGGTTTATATCATAAGTTGCATATTGGCTTTGAGTCATAAAATATGTATTATGAAGAGTTTGCGGAGGATGTCCGCGCAAGAGTAGAAGATATGGCACAGGTGGAGATTCCAGACTGTGTAGTCACAATAAGAAATGTTGTAAAGAACAATAGTGTGAGAAGAAAGGCACTTAGCATTGTCAGAAAGGACGAGAAAGCAACACCCACTATCTATCTAAGAGAGTTTTACGAGGACTACAAAGAAGGACGTGATATTGAAGATATATGCGATGAAATCTTTGATACATACAAAAGTGGTTTAGATAGGTTTAAAGATGAAATAAATATGGAAGAGTTTCTGGATTTTGGAAAGATTAGAGACCAGATTTACTTTAAACTTATTAATCAGGAAATGAATACGCAGTTACTTAAGGATGTTCCTTGGAGATCGTATTTGGATTTGTGAATTGTGTACTTTGTCTCAGTCTCTGCTGATGAGTGCTCGGCCACAGTGTTAATTCACAACGAGCATTTGATTAACTGGGGGCTTACGGAAAAAGACCTTTATGAGGTGGCGTATGAAAATACTTTGAAGAAGAGAAAAGCTAGTATTTTGCATATGAAAGATATTATAAAAGATATGGTTATCGAGAGGATAACCGGAAGTGCAGATATATTGGCTGAAGATACGGAATATGGCGGAAAGTCGAAAGATGAAATAGAAGAAATGGTGGAGGAAGAGATAGACAAAATCAAAAAACGCCAGCCTATGGAAATGTTTATCCTTACCAACGATATAAAGACGAATGGAGCCATTTGCATGATGTATCCAAATGTTTTGAAGGACTTTGCAAATGAACAGGATGTAGATTTGTTTATAATACCAAGTTCAGTTCATGAAGTGATACTTGTGCCAAAAGAAGGTGGCAGTGCAAAGAGGTTGAATGAAATTTTAAATGATGTAAATCAAAATAGTGTAGATCCGATTGAAATATTGTCAAACAGAATATATTCATACAGTAGAGAATTGGATGAGGTTGTGATAGAAGAAGTGTAAAAAGAAGACACATTATGAACTGATAAAAAGGTTCGTTTTGTGTCTTCTTTTATGTACCCGGCGGGAGTTGAACCTGCATTTCCGGCTCCGGAGGCCGACGTTCTATCCATTAGACTACGGGTACGAACGTTACAATTTTATCTTAAAGGTATGTATTTATCAAGAAGCCCAATTTGTTGAATTTTACCCCTATTTTTGTTATTATAGTAGGGATTAATTTAAGGGAGAAACCTATGGATAATCAAGAAAGAAAACTATCTAGTGAAGAGTTAGAAGCTTTACTGAAAGAGGTCGAGAGCGAACCTGAAGCGAAGATTCTTCCAGATGTTGAGAAACCAAGAAGAAAAAAGAAAAAATCGAAGATTCGTATCGATATGGTAATAGCTGCTATAGTGGCCTTAGTGCTAGTTGGCTGCGTAATCTTTATGATTGTGCACTTTGTAGGCAAGTCAAACTCTAGTAGCGAAAGAGCAGCGTCAGAAAACGCACTTCAAGATGAGAAGTATCCTGAAATTTCGGACGTGGTATCACATTACTTAAAGGCATTTTTAATCAAAGATCCAGCTGAGCGTCGTAAAGAGCTAGCTAGATATGTTGATAACATGGGTGCTATTGATGATAGTGATATTGGCTATAAAGACTATATCGTTTCATACTCAGATATCGAGTGCTATACAAAGAATGGTTTGAAGCCAAACACTTATGTAGTTTATGCATATTCACAGACAAAGTTTAAGAATATTGCTACGGCGGCACCATCTCTTGATGTTTTGTATGTTATTGTCGATTCTAAAACAGGAAATGTTTATGTACACAACGGCATAAAGAGTAATGATGAAATCGACAAATACATCAAAGAAGTATCACAGGATGACGATGTAGTGGCACTTAAAAACGATGTTGAAAAAGAGTTAAATGAGGCTTGTGAATCAGACAGATATTTGAAGGACTTTATTAATAAGCTTAAAGCAAGTAAGCAGAAAGCTACACAAGCTCCAACTAAAAAGAAATAAGAACTGATTGGTGCCAGAGAATATCTGGCACCTTTTTTATAAGAATTACTGTCGGGAGGCAGAGATGAGATTAAAAGATAAAAGCGAAGTAAAAGAAGTAAGGCTAAATAAATATTTAAGCGATGCTGGAGTTTGCTCTAGAAGAGAGGCAGACAGGTTGACTGAGGCTGGCGAGATTACTATCAATGATCGTATAGCGGTCTTGGGCGACAAAGTAACTGATACTGATGTAGTAAAAGTTAAGGGTAAAGAGGTCTCTAGAGAGGAAGAGCAAATAATCATCGCTTTTAATAAGCCAGAAGGTGTGGAGTGTACCGCACAAAAAGATAATCCAGATAACATTATCGACTATATTGGATATGAAAAAAGAATCTATCCAATAGGTCGCTTAGATAAAAACTCAAGAGGTTTGATACTGCTTACAAATGATGGCTCGATAGTAAACGGAATACTTAAAGCATCAAACTATCACGAGAAGGAATATGTGGTGACTGTAGACAAAGAAATAACTGGTGAGTTTATTGAGGCTATGTCTAGCGGAGTCACAATACTTGATGGAGTAAAGACTAGACCTTGCGAGGTTAAAAAGACAAAGAAACATGAGTTTAATATTGTTTTGACGCAGGGGCTAAATAGACAGATTAGACGTATGTGTAAAGCACTTGGGTACAATGTAAACAAGTTGCAGAGAGTTCGTATAATGAATATTGAACTTGGAAACCTAGGAATGGGTAAGTATAGAAACCTAACTGATATGGAAGTGGAAGAATTATTGAATCAGATTAAAGATTCAAATGGAGATACAGATGGACAAAAGTAAAAGGATAAAAGAATTAGTTGAAATACTAAATAAGGCAAGTAAAGCGTACTACCAAGATGCCAAAGAAATTATGACAAACTTTGAGTACGATCAGCTTTACGATGAATTAGTGAGCCTTGAAAAAGAAACGGGAATAGTTCTAGCTAACAGTCCAACTGTAAATGTAGGTTACGAAGTGTTGAGCGAACTTCCAAAGGAAAAGCATGCATCGCCAATGCTAAGTTTGGATAAGACTAAGGAAGTGGATGAGTTAGTTTCCTTTGTCGGCGACAAAGAAGCCGTGCTTTCTTGGAAGTTGGATGGATTAACAATAGTTCTTACATATAACAATGGAACTTTGGAGAAGGCGGTTACTAGAGGAAACGGTACAGTGGGCGAAGTAGTGACTGCTAATGCCAAAACTTTTAAGAATGTGCCAGTTTCTATTCCATATAAAGGAAGATTAGTTCTTCGAGGAGAGGCTGTAATTAAGTATAGCGACTTTGAGGAAATTAATAAGACTATAGAGGATGCGGATTCAAAGTATAAGAATCCAAGAAACCTTTGCTCTGGATCTGTGCGTCAGTTAGATAGCAGTGTGACAGCAGATAGAAATGTTAGATTTATTGCGTTCGCTCTAATAGAATCAGATGATGATTTAGGAAACTCAGTAAATGGACAACTAAATTGGCTAGATGAGCAGGGCTTTGAGACAGTTGAGAGAAAGATGTCGAATGCTTCTAATATGCAGGAGAATGTCAACTACTTTGCAGAGGCCATAAAGACATACGACTATCCATCAGATGGATTGGTCTTGGTATTTGACGATATAGAATATGGATTGTCACTTGGAACTACGGCGAAGTTCCCTAGAAATGGAATCGCGTTTAAGTGGCAAGATGAAATAGCAAGTACTAAGCTTAAGTATATTGAGTGGAGTGCGAGC
>JAFWIO010000073.1 GCA_017514785.1 Eubacterium sp.
AAAATTTAAAAATTTAAAAAAAGTACTTTACAAATTGTATTATCACATATACAATAAGGGTACGCTCAAAAACAGAAAGAGCATAACACAAACAAAAAACAATAAATATAATAACGGGGGAAAACAAATGAACACTAGAATACTAGTTATTTTTGACGAGGAAAAACAATATGCCAATCTTCTGATGGATTTCTTTTCAAGCAAGAGAGATGTTCCATTCCAAACAGTAACTTTTACTGACAAATCTAAATTATTCCAATTTTTATATTCGCAAAAAGTTGACATGCTTCTAATTTCCGCATCGGCTATGGATGAGGAAATAGAAGAATGCGATGTAAAAGAAATTATTCTTTTATCTGACGGGAGAGTTCCAACAGAATTTTCTTCATACCCATCAATTTACAAATTTAAATCTGCAGAGAATATTTTCAGAGAAGTGCTAGAAAAATTAATTGAAGTTGAGACAGATAAAGACACCATGGTTGTATCGAAAGGAAAGGCGAAAGTGATAGGAGTGTATTCGCCGGTGGGGAGATCTGGTAAGACCACTTTTGCTATAGCCTTGGCACAAATACTGTCAGAGGGACACAAAACATTGTTTATCAGTTTTGAGGAGTTTGCAGTATTCCAAAATGAGATTGAAACATCTAGCCCAGGGAACTTAGCCGATTTGATGTACTACTTCAAACAGAACCCAGACACCGTCTCAATAAAGTTACAAGCTATTGTTCAAAAAGTGAATTCGATGGATTTTGTCTCTCCAATCTATTATGCAAGAGATTTGAGAGAGACGACTACAGAAGAGTGGAAGGAGCTACTAGATTATTTATCTGCGGTCACAAGCTATGAGTATATAGTTTTAGATATTGGAGATATGATAGGGGATTTGTTGTCGATGTTAGATTATTGTGATCAAATTTTCATGCCAACAGTAGAAGATAAATTATCTGAAATGAAAATAAATAAAATTGAGACTGTGATTTTACAGAGCGACAAAGAAAATTTGTTAGACAAAATTATAAAGACGAAAGCTCCACAGCCTGAGAATAATTATATGGAGGAGCGTTGGATGGAAACAATAGGATTAGGAAATGTGGGAGATTATATTAGAGCACTATTAAAACAACAAGTATGAAAGTAGACAATATTGAAGAGATAAGAAACCAAGTAATTGAAATGATAGATATGACTCATGAAACCGATGAGCAAGAACTCCATGACATAATAGATCAACAAATTGTGGAGAATTATAACATTAATCAACTATCAATAAATGAAAGATACAATATTCACCGTGAAATATACAACTCTATTAGAGGATTAGGAGTGGTGGAAGAATTGCTTAAAGACGAGAGTATTACAGAGATTATGATTAATGGAACTAAAAATATTTTTATAGAACGCGATGGTGAAATAAGCCAGATAGATCATAATTATTCATCACCCACTAGACTCAATGATGTGATACAGCAGATTGTTGGAAAAACAAATAAAAGAGTAAACCAAGCAAATCCAATAGTTGACACTAGACTAGAAGATGGTTCGAGAGTGAATGTGGTATTGCCTCCTATTTCTTTGTCGGGGGCGGTTGTGACTATTCGAAAGTTTCCTAGCGAAACAATAGACATGGACAAACTAATTAAGTGGAAGTCTATTACAAAGGAGGCGGCTGATTTTTTAAGGACTTTGGTGAGGGCCGGGTACAATATTTTTGTAAGTGGAGGAACGGGATCTGGAAAGACGACATTTCTAAATGCCCTTTCGAATTTCGTGGAAGAAGATGAAAGAGTAATTACAATAGAGGATTCGGCGGAGTTGCAACTTAAGAATATAAAAAATTTGATTAGTTTAGAGACTAGAAGTTCGACTGATGAGGGAACGACGGAGATTAGCATTAGGGATTTGATTAGGACATCTTTGCGCATGCGTCCTGACCGTGTGATAGTGGGCGAAGTTAGAGGGCCGGAGGCATTAGATATGTTGCAGGCTATGAATACAGGACACGATGGATCGATGAGTACAGGTCATGCGAATTCGCCAAAGGATATGCTGGCAAGGTTAGAAACGATGGTCTTGATGGGAATTGATATGCCACTTTTAGCCATACGGTCTCAGATAGCTTCGGGAATAGATATTATTATCCACCTTGGAAGACTTCATGATAAAAGCAGGAAGGTATTAGAGATAGATGAAGTTGATAGTATTAATAATGGAGAAATTGTTTTAAGAAAACTTTTTGAACTGAAAAAGAAAGGAAATGAATTTGAACTTACAAAGATTACCGATAAATTGTTACATAGGGAAAAGTTGATTAGCTATGAAGGGTAAGAGTATGGAGTATAAGTTTTTTAAACTGACATTAAAACAAAATATTATTTCAGTGGTTGGAATTGTCTTAGGATTGCTGCTTGTTTCAAAAATGTTTTATGGAAATTTATGGATGGCAGCAGTGATTTCACCGGTCGGAATATTGGTATATAGGACGATAAAGAAGAAGATATATAAGAAGCAGATTAGAAAAATGGAATTGCAATTTAGGGATATGCTGACAGCTGTGTCCGATTTAATGCAAACAGGATATTCTATAGAGAATGCTTTTATCGAGAGTTACAAAGAAATTGTTCAAATATACGGCAAGAATAGCATGATCGGAAAAGAAATGAGGCTTATAACATCTAGGTTAAAGCTTAATGTAAATATAGAAAAGATAATAGCAGATTTTGCAGATCGCTACGAAATAGACAGCATAAATACTTTTTATCAGACTTTTTCAATTGCTAAAAGAACAGGCGGGAATATGAGAGAGATAATAAAAAGTGTTTGCGAAACAATCTCTTTAAAAGAAGAAATAAAAGAAGAAATAAAAGTTTCGATGAATGCAAAGCGACTGGAGCAAAAAGTTATGATGGGAATTCCAATTTTCATAATGATGTATGTGACATTTGCTTCGCCCGGATTCTTGGATGTTATGCATGAAACATTATTGGGAAATGTTATTATGACTGCTTGTTTGGCGGCATATGTAGGTTCATATTTGTGGGGTGAAAAAATAATAGACGTAGAGATGTAAAGGAAAGTGAAAGGGGGATATATGATTTGGTTTTATTTAACAGGACTCATATTATTGGTTTTGTTTTTGTTAATAACTTGCCGATATAAAAAAGACGATGTCAAAAGGTTAGATAGAAATAAATATAAATTAAAATTTTTATATTCTTCGTCGCTTTGGCTGGTTGATAAGTTGCCTAAGAAGTTGGTTGGAGGAAATACAAAAATCAACCGTGAGCTTAAAGAACTGTCACTGAAAGAGGATATAAAAAATGAGAGAAGCCTCTATATGGCAGGGAAAATATCAATAGTGATATTGGTTTTGTTTGCAGGATTGTTTGTGGGACTCGGAGTTAGCATAAGTAGCCCTAAGGTATTGGAACAAATATATAGTGTTAAGCGAAAGGAATCGTCATCTACATATAATTTTGTGGCAAAGAGCGGAAAAGATTCAAAAGAAATATCTGTGAATGTGGCCGAAAAGAAGCGAACAAAAAGGGAAACCTATAAGGCGCTAGATAAAGGTAAGAAACTTTTGGTAAAAAAGATGCTTGCGGAAAATAAAAGCGTAAACAAAGTTAATCAGAGTGTAGATTTTGTGAGTAGTATTGGCGGTGAGGATATTCAGGTTTCTTGGGGAATAGATAATAGCGATGTTTTGGGATATGACGGAGAAATTGGTAAAAATGTATCTTCCAAAGGAGAACTAGTAAAGATTACAGCCACTTTAGAACTAGATAAAGTGACCGAAGAATATCAGTTTTGTCTCAAAGTTTTTCCAAAGAAAGAATCTAGTAATTTGCAAAGTCGCATTCAAAAACATATTGATGAAAATGATGTAACAAAAAAGAAAGTATCATTGCCAACTAAAATAGGCGGGAAGGTTTATAAATTTTTTAAAAGAAACTCAAACTATGCGACATGGATTTTCCCGATCGCTCTTGTAATTGCAATTCTTTTATTTATATTGAAAGATCGCGACTTAGACAAAGAAGTGGAAGAAAGACAAAAACAAATGCTGAGGGATTATCCCAATATTGTAAGTAAGTTATTAATATACTTTGGCGCGGGATTATCTATAAAGTCTGCGCTTGAGAGGATTATTAGAGAGTATAAAAAGCAGAAGAAAAAAGATATACATTTTGCGTATGAGGAAATGGATATTGCCATTACAAAAATGAATAGTGGAGTCTCGGAAACTACAGCGATAGCGGAGTTTGGTGACAGATGTGGAATTCACTGTTACATAAAGTTGGCAAATATAATTGAACAAAATTTAAGGCGTGGATCAAAAGATATGGTGTTTGCTCTGAAGTCAGAGGTTAATTCTGCAGTGAACACTAGAAAGAACAACATATTAAAAGAAGG
This sequence comes from Eubacterium sp., assembly GCA_017514785.1. Classification (GTDB taxonomy): domain Bacteria; phylum Bacillota; class Clostridia; order Lachnospirales; family Lachnospiraceae; genus Eubacterium_G. The sequence goes on from JAFWIO010000073.1 coordinate 4,417, forward strand.
TTCAGAGATATCCACAAAGTTGCTTGGGCCGATGGTTATAATGCTTATCATATCTATTGTGATTATAATGGTTCCGGCATTCTTATCAATAAATATTTAAGGGGGATAAAAATGAAGAAGATTAAAGAATTAATGTTGAATGAAGATGGTATGGGAGTAGTAGAAATAGTTCTAATAATATTAGTGTTAGTTGGACTAGCACTGATATTTAGAAATCAAATTACAGCAATCGCTAACGGAATATATGATTCTATAAAGTCGCAAGTATCGGAATTCTAAAATGAAAAGAAAAGGAAGCGTAAGTATATATTTAGCGATTGTATTTTTGAGCATTGTTTTGTTAGTTTGTGCGGTGGCAGAAACGGCTAGAGTGAATGCAGTCCAGTCAAAGGACAAGGCGGTAACTATGATGGCGGCCGATTCTGTTATGGCGAGTTATGCAAAACAAGTTTATGAAGATTATGGAATATTACTTGTATGGCAAAAAGAAAGTTTAGATGAAACTTTGAGTAAGTACATACAAGCTAATATAAAGATGGCAGATATAGAGGTGAGTGGTGAAGACTTTTTGGGGTCCGATTTACAAGAAGTAAGTGTGACGAAAAAAGTATATGCCACAGATAACGGGGGAGATGCTTTTGTTAAACAGGTATCTGAGTATTTGAAATATGCTGGTTTAAAATATGCCATTGATAAATTGTTAAATAATTCAAAAGAAATAAAGGAGGACGACTCAAAAGCCGATAACGTGGACGATATAACCGACAAGTCTTATGATGATTTGGCTGATGAAGTAGAAGAGACAGACAAAATAATCAAAGAGATTAAAAGTTTGGAGGAGTGGTCCAAGATAAACAATGAAATCAATGAAACAATCAAAATTAAATCAGAAAAGTGGAAGAAGGCAGACAAAAAACTTTTGAAAAAAGTTTATAAGTCTTGCGAAAAGATCCAAAAAATAATTGTGGAAAAAGAATCAGATGTAAATAAAGCTATCAATAAAATAGAAAAATATCTCGAAAAGAAAAAGGACTTCTTAAAAAAGAATAATTACAAGGAGTCTGCTAAAGATTACATGGATGAAAACTTAACAGTTTTGAAGAAAATCAAAGACAAAATAGAGAGTGTTAAATCGTTTGAATTTGCTTCCAGTTTAAGTGGAAATCCTAGTGAAAAATCTTATGCTGAAAAGTTTTTATATGTAACCTCGCAATTAGAAGAGTACTTTAGGGACTTACAGATTGCAAAAATCACCGAAAAGGATAAACATAATAAATCTATTTTTGATAGCGTGAGAGATATCTTCGATAAAGGAGTTTTATCCCTAGTAATCGAAGATACATCTAAACTTTCTACAGCCTCTGTTAACACCTCGTCGTTGCCGTCCAATACATCAATGAGCAATTCGCTCGAATCATCCAGTCTTTATGATAAAGCTGCGGTAGGAGTATATTCAAATTTGTATTTTGGCAATTATATAGATGCAAAAAAGAAAAATGCATTAAAGTATGGATTGGAATACTTAGTAGCTGGTAAGGATAGTGATAAATCAAATTTGGCTTCGGTAGTTGAGCGCTTAGTAGCAATTAGGCATTTGCCAAATTATGCATGCATTTTAAAAGATGCGGCAAAGAAAGCCGAGATAGAAGCTATAGCCACGTCAGTAGCAGCAGTGACAGGTTTACCATTTTTAGAACCTGTGGCGAAGGTGATACTAACAGAGGCGTGGGTTTTGGCAGAATCTGTAAACGATATAAAAATATTGCTTAGTGGAGAAAAACTGTCGTTAGTGAAGACACAGTCAAATTGGAAAACTTCTTTGACCAATTTATTTGGCGGAGCCACCAAAGGAGATGAGAGCGGATTTAAATACGAAGTGTATTTGGGATTTTTATTGGTTATCTCAGACAGAGAAAATATAGTCTATAGAGCTATGGATTTAATACAGATGAACATTTGCAAAAACTACAATAAGGAATTTCGAATGAACAAAGGATTGATGTCATTTGAAAGCAAAGTGACTTACGATTCACCGCCGCTATTTACAGCTATGCCATGGATGGTGGGAATGTTAGGTGAGTCAGGATCTTATAGATTTAGTATAAATTGTAATAATGGCTATTAGGAGGTGAGTAGAAATGCCCTTTTCCAAACCTGAAATAAATAAATTATTAAAAAACTGTGTTTCTCTCCAAGTAATAAGGCGAAGAAAAAGAAGGTTGAGATCACCCTCTCGATTTAATACCAATATTTTTAAAATAATAAATCCTTTTAAGGATAAGCCTGAGCGGGAAAGGGCCTTTCTATTCACCTCCAAGGCCAGCGTGACTATAGAAGCGGCAATATCCATTACTATTTTTATGTTTGTTGTAATAGGTATTTCCTCCTTTTTAGTGATGACCTATGCACAATTATCTATAGAAGAAAAAATAAATAATATTTCTATGGAGACATCTAAGGCAAAGTATTTTGTAAATTACGACAAAGAAGATGGCGAAAAGTATAAGTCTATGGCAGAACTAGGATACATATCATCTAGAATTTTTTCTAAAGTTAAATCTGAGGGGAAAATAATTAGAAACCCAAATCCTGCGCAAAGCAACATGGATAATGGAATGGTGGATGTCGTTTTGTCGTACGATGTTAAGATTCCTTTTGCGTCATATAGTTGGAATGTGACTCAAAGAGCAAAGACAAAAGACTGGACGGGAGTCGATTTAGTTAAGCCAGGGGAGATTGTATATATAACAAAGTATGGAACTGTATATCATAGGTCTAAGGAATGCAAACATTTAATAATAAATATTAATGAGACAACTTTGGCGCAGGCTAAATTAATGAGAAATAAAAGCGGACACAAATATAAAAGATGCAGCTACTGTGTGCGAAAAAACATTTCTGATTTGACTAGTGTATTTGTGACACCCGATGGAGATAGATACCATAATAGTTTGGATTGTCTCGGACTAACAAGAAGTGTAATAGAAGTTGATATAAAAGATGTCGAGGATAGAAAGCCTTGTTCATCGTGTGGGGGATAATATGATTTTTATAATATGGACAACAATAGTTTTAGCGATATGTACAATAACGGATTTAAAAGGGAAGTATATATACACTTGGATTTGTGGCGCAAATGCATCGGCAGCCATTTTAATTCATTTTTTCCTAAAAGATATTACGGTTAATGTGGTCGGAATGGGAATACTGATTGGATCAGTGGCTTTTATAGTTTCGATTCTCACCAAAGAAAAACTAGGCAGAGGAGATGCGTGGATTATTATGACAATTGGATGTTTAGAGGGAGGGATATTTATGATATCTGTCTTAATTTGGACGTTCATTCTGTTTAACATATATGCAATAAGCGGAATTGGTTTGAAATTTTTTAATTTAAAATCCAAATTACCATTGGTGCCATTTGCTCTTATAGCAAATGTTTTTGTGGCAGTAGTGTCTGGGGGAAAGATATGAGTTACTTGATATTAAAAAATAAAATAAAAAGATTTCTTAAAAGACGTAGAAATAGGAGATATATTAATGTCCTAGTAAAAAAGGAAAGAGCAGAGGTTACCATTGAAACTGCTATAGTGTTTACTATTATTATGATTTTGATAGGGAGCATGATTTACTTTAGCCTTTTTCTTCATGATAAAGTGGCTATTAAAAGTTATGCATATTCTGGGCTAGTGGAAGGAGCCGACAAAGAAAATGACAAATGCATAGGACTGGTAAACGAGAAAATAAGCAAAGCACCAGTGTTTGTGATAAAACCACAAGTTTCAGTTATGGAAGATTTTAATAGGTATAAATGCGATATATCAGAGAATGACATGAGTACGATGAGTTTCCTAGATAAACTGTTTACTTTTACGATGGGGAAACAAGAGGTGGAGGCAGTTAAGAAAATGCCGATTGATAAAATGTACTTGTTTAAAGCGATAAAAGATGGATTTGTTAAGTGAGAGGAATAGAAATGGAATTTAATATAAAGAAAGAAGGAAATGAAAAATATTTATCAGTTGAGAATATAAAATTTGATGAGTGCGACTACCATATACAAATGATACTAAATAATAAAATAAAGGGTTTGTTGCCAATTAAAATTAGAAATATAAATAATGAAAAAGAGTTGTTATATGAAGTTAGCGCCATGTCTTCTTTGAAAAGTATTTTTGAGAGAAGACTGATGAAAAGAGATGAACTCGTTAAATTTGTTTTGGCGATAAAACAGTTAGAGGATTCTCTAAGGGAATATTTGCTGAGTGGAGACAACATAAAGTTTGATATGAATTATATTTACTACAAAGCAAAACAAGATCAGTATTATTTTTGTTATTGCCCGGTAGTGGTGGAAGAGTATTCTTTGCAGATGAAGTCTCTTTTTAATCAGGTGTTAGACCATGTTAATTATAATGATAGGGATACGGTATCTCTAGCATATGGAATGCAGGACATTGCATCAAGGGACGATTTTGCTGTGGAAGAATTGTTGGATTATGCAGTGAGCAGCAAGGAGAAAGTTGAGCCGATAGAAATAGAAGAAGAGTATGATTATGAAGAAGAGGAAGAAGAACAACAAAAAGAATCTTTCTTTGATAAAATCAAGAATCTGTTTCACAAAGAAAAGAAAGAATATGATGATGAAGATATTTATATAGAAGAAACAGGAGAAGAATTTAATTTTGAAACAGACAATTTGTCTGAGGAAGAGGCTACAGTGCTGCTAACTACTGACGCAGCTGACTATATACTTTTAAAAAGCACAAATAGGGACCCTATGATTGTGGTGTCTCCCGATAAATTTCCGTTTGTCATAGGGAAAAGTAAAAGAAGCAGCGATTATAGGGTTAGCAGCGATGTAGTAAGCAGAGTCCACGCAAGGATTAATTGCGAGCTAGGAGAGTTTAGCATCGAGGATTTAAACTCAACAAATGGGACTTTTGTTAATGATGAGAGGTTGAAACCTCACGAAATTCGTCGCATTGATAAAGGAGATACAATTAGACTTGCAGATATAGAATTTAATGTTGAATAGATATAGAGCCGCCACTCTTAAAGTGATATAATACAAAAAGAGATTGTACGGAGGTGCTTTATGAACGAGAATGTTTTAAAGTTAAAAGAATGGATTGATGGTTCGGATAATATTGTGTTCTTTGGCGGAGCCGGAGTAAGTACGGAATCAGGCGTGCCAGACTTTAGAAGTGTGGACGGACTTTATAACCAGAAGTGGGATTATCCACCAGAGACGATACTTAGCCACACATTCTTTATGAACAAGCCAGATGAGTTTTATAGATTTTATAGAGAGAAGATGTTGATAGAAGGGGTAGAGCCTAACCCTGCACATAAGGCGCTAGCTAAGCTAGAGGAAATGGGTAAGCTAAAGGCTGTAGTTACTCAGAATATTGACGGACTTCACCAGGCAGCTGGAAGCAAGGAAGTATATGAACTTCACGGATCAGTGCATAGAAATTATTGCATGCAGTGTGGAAAGTTCTATAGCTTTGAAGATATATTGGAGATGGACCTGGTTCCTAGATGTGAGTGCGGTGGAATGATTAAACCAGACGTTGTGCTATACGAAGAGGGACTAGACAATGTTACTATTCAAAAGTCTGTGGAGGCTATTGCTAATGCGGATATGTTGATAGTGGGAGGAACATCTCTTACAGTTTATCCAGCAGCAGGACTGGTTGACTATTACAGAGGAAACAAACTTGTTTTAATAAATAAAGACAGCACCGGCAAAGATGGTATTGCTAATCTTGTGGTGAATGAACCTATAGGAGAAGTACTTGGCAGTATAGTTGATTTAGGGTAAACTATTTGTCGGGAGTTAACATGGCTAAAAACATTAAAAGAAAACTGAAGAGAAAAACTAGAGAAGCTAGAAATACCAAAGCGGCTCAGGCTACTAGAGGCTTTATGACTAAGACTAGAGTGAAGGTGGGCTTGGTTATTCTTTGCGTGCTTTTAGTTGTGCTTGCTATATATTTGTTTAACCGCTTCAAAACATACGACGGCTACAAAGTAGTAGACAAAATCGAGATGAAGAGCGGTGAGAGTAGCAAATTCCTTCCATTTAAAGGAGAGATAGTTAAATATAGTAGAAACGGAATATCATACTTAGATGGAGAAACTACTTTGTGGGATGAATCATATGAAATGAAGAATCCTTTGGTAGATACTTGCGGAGATTATTTGTGCGTGGCTGATAAGAACTCCAATGATATTGAGATCTTTACTAAAGATGGAAAGAAGGGAAATGTTACTACTACATACCCTATTGCAAAAGCAGAGATAGCAGAGCAAGGTGTAGTGGCTGCGCTACTTAAAGATAAAGATGTAAATTATATAGAAGTGTTTGATAAGGAAGGAAATCTTCTGGTTTCTCACAAATCACTTCTTATTGAAAATGGATTCCCACTTAATTTTTCTTTGTCGGATGATGGAGAGAAGATGATTGTGTCGTATGTGGAAGTGGCCGCGGGCACTATAAAGAGTAAGGTGGTATTTTACAACTTTGGAAATCCTGGAAAGAATAAGAAAGATAAAGTAGTTGCTACATTTAGACAGTATAAGGACGAGCTAGTTCCTTTCGTTAATTTTATGGATTCTTCGCAGGCGGTGGCAGTGAGCGAAAACAGAATCACTGTCTATGATGTGGGAGACGAGCCAAAGGTGGATGAAGAGGAGAAGTTTACCGGCGAGGCTCAAAAAGTTTTCTACGACAAAGACTATATTGGACTTGTGTTTAAAAATAACAAAGATAAAAAACCATATAGAGTGGTTGTTTATAACAGTGGTCTAAGCGAGAAGATGAATGAAGAAGTGGGATTGGCATTCGATACTATTAAATTTGCAGACAAAAATGTTTTAATGTATAATGACAAAAATGTTTTGATGATGTCAAAGCATGGTGTAGAAAAATTCAAGGCTACATTTAAAAAAGCGATTACAGATATTATTCCACTAGACAGCGATACAGACTTTTTAGTGACTTATAATGACAAAGTGGAAGAGATAGAATTAGATTAGTATTATATAGAAGAAAGACGAAACAATGACAAATACAATGTTGGGCAATATTATATTGATAATTGTGGGAGCATTTATGCTCTTCATGGTTATACTAGGAATGAAAAAGGGTCTAGTTAGGATGTTACTATCATTTGGATCCATTTTTGTGGTGCTTATTTTAGTGAATTTCCTAAATCCAATAGCTAAGCAGACTTTGTCGGCATCGCCAGTGTACGACGGAGTGTATGCGAGAGTAGATGAGTATGTGGCAAAGAATATTAAGGATGCCACAAAGAGCGCTACAGATACTGGAGTGGAATCACAAGAAAAAATAATAGATGACCTACCACTTCCTGATTCAGTGAGAGAATCTTTAAATGAGAATAATACAAAGAACAGTTATGCTGAAATGAAGGTGGATAGTTTTGCTGACTATTTAACAAAAGCTTTGACAGATATGATAATAGGAGCACTTTCATTTATCTTATTGTTTATAATTATCTTTATTTTGCTAAAAGTGTTAATAAGAGTTATGGATTTGATTACCAAACTACCAGTTATTCATGCATTTAACGCAGCAGGCGGCGGATTAGTGGGCTTGATTGAGTCAGTATTCATCATATGGATTGTTTGCATAGTGGTTACATTGTTTAGTACAACAGATTGGGGCAAAATGATTTGCGATGGAATTGCTAGCAATGAGATTTTGAGTTGGATTTATGATAACAACCTAATTCAGAAGATTATCACGGGCATTTTTACTGCATAATGCCCATAAAATAGGCTCAAAAGGAAAACTTGACGATAATAATATCAATTGTTATAATACTTGAGTTGTTAAATAAGGCGCGTTAGCCAAGTGGTAAGGCAGAGGTCTGCAACACCTTTATCACCAGTTCAAATCTGGTACGCGCCTCTACAAAGCGGAGACTGTGTGTTTCCGCTTTTTTTATCACAATTAATTTCAGAAATATGTTATATTATTAGGTGAGAAAATGTCAGAAAGGGTAAAAGAGATGAAAAAACAATTAATAACAATAATAACTATTGTAGGCCTTATGGCAACTCTTTTAGTTCCAAGTTATGGAGACACATGGGATCCAGGCGGAGGAAACATTCCTGGAAAAGCCTCTCTATTTTTGGCGCAGGAGGATGGAAATCTGATTTCTGGAAGTCAGATTAATTACAGTGGTGAATTAACAGGTAATTATCTCTATATTCAGACAAGAGTTTACATCACTGGTGAGAATGGTCAACTACATGATGGAAAACATATGATAGAGGTGGTTGGATATAACGGAAGTACATTAGAGAGTGTTGAGTCGCTTGAATTGAAAAGCGGAGATAACTGGGTAGACGTTACAGATAGTTTATTAAACAATGAAAGTACATTTACTCAGAAGGATCATATGGTAAATACATATAGATTAAAGATTACTGGAAATACTCAGATGTCATTGCAATATAAAGTATTGACTGAAGATACACCAGCACAGCTATATTTAAGTGATATGAAATATGCTCAAGTATTTGATGGAAGTTTTTACTTTACTAAATATGAAGAGAATGTTTCTACAGCAGTTCCAACAGAGGAGCCTAGCTCAGAGGTTGAGAGTAGCACAGAAGTTGAGAGCAGTACGGAAGTAGAGAGTTCATCAGAAGAAGTAAGTACTTCAGTTGAACCTTCTTCAGAGACACCTTCTACAGAGGCACCATCTACAGAGACACCTTCTACAGTAGCTCCAACTACTACAGTAGCACCTACTACTACAGTAGCACCTACTACTACAGTGGAACCTACTACAAAGGTTACACCAACTACAGTAGAGCCTACTACAAAAGCGACACCTACCACAGCAGCTCCAACAGTAGAGCCTACATCACAGGTGGATCCAACTGGCGAAGTTACTACTACAGCAGGTGGACAGACAGTAAAGGCACCAGGCAAAGCTACAATCAAAAAGATTTGGAAGAAGAAACGTTCAGCTAAGAAGTTGAAAGTTAAATTGAAAGCCGTTAAGGGTGCTAAGGGATATCAAATCTCAGTTTATAAGAATAAGAAGAAAGCTAAGAAACATATCAAGGCTTTAGTAACAAAATATACAAAGAAACTTAAATATACTATTAAATCAAAGAAACTTAAAAATAAGAAAAAACTCTTTGTCAGTGCAAGAGCTTATAACCTTGCACCTAATGGTCAAAAAGTATTTGGGCCATGGTCAAAGGTAAAGAAAGTGAAAGTTAAATAACACAAAACGGATTTTAGTTTTTAAAATCAAGGTTAGTGGGTGATTTACAAATGAGTATTTTAAACCGTAATGGTGAACAAGAAGATAGCATACTGAGCTATAAGCTAACTAAAGGCTTTTTCAATAGAAAAAGCCTTAAAAAGCTTATAGCTGGTTTTTTATGTGTAGCAGTCTTGGCAAGCATGAATGTGGCAGCTCCAACTAATACGGAAGCCGCATTAAAGTTAAATGTCAAAACTGCTTATGTTTTTAAAGAGCACACATTCAAAATTAAATTAGGAAGTGTAAATGGAACAAAGGTAACTTGGGGTGTTTCAAATCCATTTACAGGTTCAGTATCAAAAGATGGAACATTTACTCCAAAGGGTTACGGAATGACTTTCGTAACAGCTAAGTATAAGAGTAAAACTTATAAATGTAAGGTGATAGTTCCAGATACAAACCGATCAATGTCACTAAACAAAAAGAAAGTAACTTTATTTGAGACAAAATCTTATAAGTTAAAAGTTTACGCAACTGAAAAGATTAAATTCCATTCACGCAATACTCACATAGCGACAGTTACTTCTAAAGGTAAGATTAAAGCTAAGAATCCTGGAAAGACTACTATTGTTGCGAAGAAGGGTGGAGCTTCTGCTACATGTACAGTAAAAGTTAAATCATTAGGTGAGAAGAAAATCAAAACTCCAGCATGGCTTAACGACAGAGCCAAAGTGGCGGTTAGAAAATATAATTCACAGTGGCATCCAACATTTGGAAGGATTATTAAGAGAAAAGGTCAGACTATTAATCTTGGTTTGGCGAATGTTAGAGCAAACACAGTTAAGAAAGTTGTTTGGAGTTCAAGCAACACAGCAGTTGCCACCGTCAAAGAAAAAGGAAAAACCACAGCTACTGCAGATCTTTTGACAATTGGAAGAACCAAGGTGAGTGCGGTTGTATTTTATAATTCTGGAAAGAACGAAGTTCTTACAAACACAATCGATGTAAACAATCCACAGGTGAACACAAAAGTAATTAACTGCTTTACAAAAACTGGTGGTAGCAATAGATATCAGTACGTATATTTCACAGGCCTAAGCGAATACAACAAAGTTAAATATAAAATTTCAAATAAGAAATGTGTCAAGGCGACAGTATATAACAATAAAGTAAGATTGCTTGGAAAGAAGAAGGGACACGGTACTATTACCGCAACAGTCCAGGGCAAAACTTACAAGATCAATTACTATGTTGTCACTCCAAAGTTTGGTTCGATTATTGGCGTCCTAGCCAAAGGAAACACAACCAAAATCAAGATTGGCGGCATTGGAAAAATCCAGCCAGTATTCACAAGTAGAGATACAACTAAGTGTACAGTTGCCCTAGATGGAACTATTACAGGTAGAGGTTCTGGTGTCACATACGTAGATGTTAAGATAGGCACTATGACTTACTCGTACAGAGTAGAGGTGGCAGCAACTGGTATAAAAACAATTATCAAGAGAGCAAAATATATAGTTAACAATTGGTCATATAGCCAAGGAAATAGAATGGCTGACGGATATTACGATTGTTCGGCTCTAGTATGGAAGGGATATAAAGCATACAAGAATTACCATGCTAAATTGGGATCGACAAAGTACGCACTTCCAGCGGCATATTTGTTTGACTACTTAAGAGCAAAAGGTCAAATCGCATACTTTGGTTATACCAAGATGGATGACTTAAGACCTGGTGATTTGTTCTTCTACGGAGACTACAACAGTGCAGTTAGATATTCACAACCAGGCAGAACACTTAACATATATCACGTGGCAATGTATGCTGGAAACGGATATGTGGTAGAAAAAGGAACACCACGATTTACTTATAACAGTTTAGATCATATAGTTGGTGTGGGTCGAGTAGTATACTAAAAAAGAAATTATTAAAAGACTAGTGATGAAAAACACTAGTCTTTTTTGTTGAAAAAGCCCATAAATATAGCAGTTTTAAGTCTTTACACTAATGTTTAATTGTGATAAAATAAGGGCTCGTAATGTATTAACATACCACGATTTTACGTGGTTCCTTGCTCTTTGGGTAACTAGAGGGCCAAGACCAAAAGGAGGTAAAAAGCATGAATAATTATGAATTAACAGTTGTTGTTAGTGCAAAGCTTGACGATGAAGCAAGAGCAGCAAAGGTTGACAAGGTGAAAGAGTACATCGAGAGATTCGGCGGAAAGATCACTAATGTGGACGAAGCTGGTCTTAAAGAGTTAGCTTATGAAATCGAAAAGATGAAAGAAGCTTACTACTATTTCATCACAATCGAAACTGATAACACAGACATGACTCGTGAGTTAGAAAGCCGACTTCGTATTATGGACGATGTTATGAGATTTATGTGCGTGAGTGTAGAAGCGTAAAAATTAACAAGAGAGGTAAATAATATGAATAAAGTTGTTTTAATGGGTCGTTTGACTGCAGATCCTGATGTTAGATATTCTAACAACGGAGATAATCAGTTATGTATAGCAAGATACACATTGGCTGTTGATAGAAGATTCAAAAGAGATGGAGAACCTACAGCAGATTTTATTAGATGCGTGGCATTTGGTCGTGCAGGTGAGTTTGCAGAGAAGTATTTCCACAAAGGAATCAAGATTGCAGTAGATGGACGTATCCAGACAGGTAGTTATCAGAACAAAGATGGACAGACAGTTTACACTACAGACGTAATTGTTGAAAATCAGGAGTTTGCTGAGAGCAAAGCTGCTTCAGAGCAGAACGCATCAGCTCCAGTGCCTCAGGCTGAGCCAAAGGCAGAAGAACCTACAGCAGATGCTGGTGATGGTTTTATGAATATTCCTGACAGTGTAGATGATTCAGGTCTTCCATTTAACTTTTAATTAGATTATAGGAGGTCAAGTTATTATGGCATTTAACAAAGATAGATCGGACTCTCCAATGAGAAGAAGAGGCGGTCGTAGAAGAAAAAAAGTATGTGCATTTTGCGCAAGCGAAGCAAAAGCAATTGACTATAAAGATGTAGAAACTTTGAAGAATTATATTTCTGAGAGAGGTAAAATTCTTCCAAGAAGAGTTACAGGAAACTGTGCTAGACATCAGAGAGCAATTACTACTGCAGTAAAACGCGCAAGAAACATTGCACTTTTGCCATACACAGTTGAATAATATTTTCACTGTTTAAACAGGCAATAAAAAACCATAGGGATTCACTTAAAATCGTTCATTCCCTATGGTTTTTTATTGCCCTTTTATTCCATAAAAATATTCAACTGTGTATAGCACAGTGCGATGTTTTTGCGGAGTAATGTGTATGGCACAGTGCGATGTTTTTGCGGAGTAATCTGTGTATGGCAGAGTGTAATGTTTCGAGCAGAGTATAGAGTATGTTTTTATTGATATTTAGAAGAGTGATAATGTATAATTATTAGGAATTATTTTGAGGGAGCGAAATATGAACACTAGAAAAGAATGGAAAAAAGCTGGAAAGAAATCGTTGAAGGCACATTACTGGATTTTTATTACAGTATGTTTGTTGGCTGCGATTATTGGTACTGAGTATGAGGTATCGCTAGAGTTTTTCTCTGCAGATAAAGATAATATTAGAGTTGTTAAACAGGCAGAAGATGGCAAGAAGGTTGTAGATAAAGTAAGAGAAGAAGGATCTGCAGCACTTCCTTCCACATTAGATGACAGGTTTTCTGAAAACATTATGGTGGACTTGGCCAAAGGTAATGCGGATAAGGCAGAAAAGAAGACTGTTGAAAATGAGAAGAAAGAGAAAAAGAAAAAGGATACTATAGGTGGTGTGATTAGCCTAAACCATCAAAGAGGTGTGCTTGCAAACATTGTAAATAAAGTATCATCAGGAGCTGTTATTGTAACAATCTATTCAGCTATTCTTTCTATAGTAAAAGATAACAACTGGGCTTCCTTTATATTTGTGTCTTTGGCGGCGCTTATGCTGATTGCCGTGTGGATATTCCTCATTAATGTTTACAGAGTAATAATGAAGAGAATCTTTATGGAAGGTTCCACTTATGAAAAGGTTCAGTTTAATAGATTCTTGTTCCTATCAAGAGTGGGAAGACATTTTAAAGTTTCAAAGGCCGCTTTGAAATGGACTGTTTATGAAACACTATGGTCGCTCACTATTGTGGGATATTTCATTAAGCACTATGCGTACTTTATGACTCCATATATTTTGGCGGAGAATCCAGACATGACTGGTAGCGAAGCCATTACTCTTTCACGTAAAATGATGTATGGGCACAAGTGGGAGTGCTTCAAACTAGACTTTAGTTTTATCCTCTGGGATATGTTGGGCTGGATTACATATGGATTGGCTACACTTTTCTTTGTCGCAGCCTACAGAGAGTCCACATATGTTGAGTACTATAAATATATTAGAAAGTTGGCGTTCAATAATAAGATTGAAAACGCTGAGATGATGAACGACAAATACCTCTTCGCAAAGGCCGACAAAGAAATTATCAAGCCAGCTTACGCCGATGTTAGAGAAATAAGACAAGAGGGAACTGAGCTACCAAAGGAGAAGGGAATCAAAGGCTTCTTCGCCAAATGGTTTGGCATCGTTCCTGTCATGAATGAATACGAGTGGGATTACAGACGAATCCAGACAAACAAAGCGAAAATTAAAAACTTGGAAGATGCTATTGATGGCAAATCATATCCAAGAAGATTGTTTACTTTGCCGGAGAAGGAAAAAGGAAACAGGGACTCATCAATGCTTTACACGAGAAGGTATTGCTTGATTTCTCTTGTGCTAATGTTCTTCGTTTTCTGCTTCATTGGTTGGGGCTGGGAAGTAGTCCTACACTTGGTTGAAAAAGGTGAAGTTGTAAACAGAGGTGTGAACTATGGACCGTGGCTTCCAATATACGGAACAGGCGGAATAGGAGCGCTACTAGTGCTTACTAGAATCAAAAAATATCCGGTTGCAACATTCTTTGCATCAATCGTATTTTGCGGAGTGATTGAGTACATTACGGGAGCATCGCTTTTGGCAAAACACGGAGCAAGATTCTGGAACTACAGCGGATATTTCCTAAACATAAACGGACACGTCTGCGCCGAAGGATTGCTAGTGTTTGGTGTTGCTTGTATAGCATGTATTTATGTGGTGGCGCCAGTGTTAGATAATAGATTTAGTATGCTATCACTCAAAGTTGGAATTATTGTTTGTGCGGCATTGCTTACAGTATTTATCGCGGATAATATTTACTCAAGCAAGTATCCAAACTTAGAGGGAATGTCACCTAAATCACGCGAACAATATTTGAAAGATAATCCAGATGCATACAAACATCAACTCTGGAACGTTCTAGGAATAAAGAACATGCAGAAGAAGTATAAGATTAAAGGATAAAGAACATTAAAATTGTTCAACAAAAATGATTAAAGAATAATCAATCGCCATTTATAGGCACAAAAAAATACAGGGGTCAAACGATTTTAAGTGCGACCCCTGTATTTTTTGCGCCTCCTATAAAGGCAAGTTTTATGCATTTGCTAAATCATCTTGATTGATTAGCGCAATATTGTTCTCCTTAAAGATAGACATTACATTTTCGTTGTCTGTTACTTTTAAGATTAGTAATGCATCATTACTATCTTTTGCTAGGAAAGCGTAGCAGTACTCAACATTTACATCAGCGTCTGATAAGATTTTAGAAATCTTAGCCATTGAACCTGGTTCATCAGGAATTTTAACGCCGACTACTTCAGTTAGTTTACAAACCCAATCGTTTTCTTTCAATGTGTTAAGTGTAGCGAATGGATCATCTACAATAATACGGATAATTCCGTAGTCGCTGGCATCTGCCACTTCCAAAGCTCTTAAGTTTATATTTTGTTCAGCCAAAAAGTTAGTTAGTTCAAAAAGTCTACCTGGCTTATTTTCTACAAAAACAGAAATTTGATTAATATACATATCAAAACCTCCTATATCTTTCTCTTATCGATTACACGAACTGCTTTACCTTCAGAACGCTCGATTGATTTTGGTGAAACGAGTGAAACCTTAGCGTAAATACCAAGCATACTCTTAAGCGCTGATACGATTCTCTTTTCGATCTTTTCGATAGCGCCCACAGTATCTGAGAACATCTCAGGTGTCATCTCGACTAGAACTTCTAAAGTATCACTGTTGTTAACTCTATCAACTACTAGCTGGTAGTTAGGAGCAAGTCCCTGGTTAATCAAAACTTCCTCAATCTGTGATGGGAATACATTTACACCCTTGATGATAAGCATATCATCTGTACGACCTTTTAGTCTCTCGATACGGGCGATTGTTCTTCCGCATTCACACTTCTCGTGAGTGAGACTTGTTATATCTCTAGTTCTGTAACGAAGTAGTGGCATAGCCTTCTTAGAAATACATGAAAATACTAATTCGCCCTCTTCGCCGTCAGGCAAAACTTCGCCAGTGTTTGGATCTATAATTTCTGGGATAAAATGATCTTCGTTTATGTGCAATCCATTTTGACACTCGCATTCAAAACCTACACCAGGACCACTGATTTCTGTAAGTCCATAAATGTCGTAAGCCTTAATTCCTAAACTCTTTTCGATATCTGCACGCATTTCATCTGACCATGCTTCCGCGCCAAAGATACCGCTCTTTAAAACTAAATTATCCTTAACACCTTCCTCTGCAATGCTCTCTGCTAGATATGCCGCATATGAAGGAGTACAGCAAAGAATAGTAGAACCTAAGTCCTGCATAAACTGTAGTTGTCTTGCTGTGTTACCAGATGACATTGGAAGTGTAAGTGATCCAAGTTTGTGAGAACCACCATGAAGTCCAGCACCACCAGTAAATAATCCGTAGCCGTAACTTACGTGAACTACATCATCCTTTGTCGCACCCGCAGCCACAAGGGCTCTAGCACAACACTCATCCCAAATGTCTACATCGTCTTGTGTGTAGAACATTACGACACGCTTTCCTGTAGTACCAGAAGTAGACTGAATACGCACGCAGTCTGTCTTTGGCACTGCACAAAGTTTGTCTGGGTAGTTATCTCTTAAAAAATCTTTTGTTAGAAATGGTAGTTTGTGAAGATCCTCAATTCCTTTGATATCATCAGGTGTCAAACCCATTTCTTCCATTTTGGCTCTGTATGGAGCCATGTTCTCGTAGACGTGTTTAACTGTTTCTACTAGACGTTCATTTTGAAGTTTGGTCAGTTCGTCTCTAGAAGCAGTTTCCATCTCGCTGAAATATTTGCTCATAATATCCCTTCTTTCTTTCATTTTAAGTAGTATTTTACAATAAAATATGGGGAGTTACAATAAAAAATATTACTACTATATACTTGCAATTATGATATATTAGAACTAACTATTTGGAGGACGATATGGCAAAGAGAAATTTAGACAAATTTATAAACAAATCTAGAGAAGCAGCAGCAGAAGGTGCAGTTCTTCTAAGAAATGAGAAAAACACACTTCCTTTGGACAAGAATGAGGTTGTGTCTGTTTTTGGACGCCCAATGTTTGACTACTACAGAAGTGGTACAGGCTCGGGTGGTGCTGTTACAGTGCCTTATGCAGTAAACTTGCTAGAAGGAATCAGAAATTCAGGCCTAAAGATAAATGAAGACATAATAAACGACTACGAAGAATGGCTAAAGGACAATCCGTTCAATAACGGTGGTGGCGGCTGGGCTCAAGAGCCTTGGCATCAGCATGATATGGAAATAACTGAGGACTACGCCAAAGAACAAGCCAGAAAGACAAAGAAGGCTATCTATGTAATCGGTAGAACTGCCGGCGAAGATAAAGATAATTATATTGGAGAGGGCAGTTACCTACTTACAGAAAAAGAGAGCAATAATATTAAAAATATAGCCAAAGCCTTTGACGAAGTCATTGTGCTTTTAAACACTTCAAACATTATTGATATGAAGTGGGCGATTGATCCTGAAACACAGGATAGTATCACAGCTATTGTTTATGTATGGCAAGGTGGTATGGAAGGTGGAAACGCCGTAATGGATGTTTTGCTTGGCAAGGTTAACCCAAGTGGCAAACTTTCTGACACTATCACATACGACATTATGGATTACCCATCTACATACAACTTCGGCAACGATTTTAGAAACTACTACAAAGAAGATATTTATGTTGGTTACAGATATTTTGAAACTTTCGCGCCTCACAAGGTTATGTATGAGTTTGGTTTCGGACTTTCATACACAACTTTCGACATCATTACTGAAGAAGTGCAGTACGGCGTGGATGAAACTGTGTTTAAGATTGATGTTACAAACACAGGAAACGTGGCAGGCAAAGAAGTTGTACAAATTTACTTAGAAGCTCCACAAGGCAAACTTGGAAAATCTAAGAAGGCTTTGGTGGGATTTGCTAAGACTAAAGAGCTTAAACCTAACAAAACACAGACTCTAGAAATCGTTGTGCCAAAAGAAGTTATGGCATCTTACGATGACAGAGGTTTGACTGGTCATAAATCTTGCTACGTGCTAGAGGCGGGCAAATATCAATTCCACGTTGGTAACAGCGTGAAGAATTGTAGCGTTGTTTCTATCTTTGAGCAGGAAGAATTAGAAGTGGTAGAAGAGTGCAGCGAATGCCTCTGCCCAGATGACGAAAACCTAGAAGTGCTAACTACAGGTGATGCAAAGGGAGATATCTACGACGAGAAGTGGATTCCTTCTATGAAGCCTACTGTTGATTTGGCACTTAGAATAGAAAACAATCTTCCAAAATCTATGGAGATTACGGGCGACAAAGGAATCAAATTCCAGGATGTTCACAAAGGAAAAGCATCTATGGATGATTTCGTGGCGCAGCTAAGTGTAGAAGACATGGCATGCTTGGTACGTGGCGAGGGTATGAGTAGCCCACGTGTTACAGACTCTACAGCATCTGCCTTTGGCGGACTTAGCGATTCACTATTTAAGTTTGGTATTCCAGTTGGATGTTGTGCTGACGGACCTAGTGGTCTTCGCATGAAAGACGACACGGTTCAGCTTCCTATCGGAACTTTGCTTGCATGTACATGGAATACAGAATTGATTAAAGAGTTATACACATTTGAGGGTAAAGAGTTGGTTAACCACAAGGTTGATACATTGCTTGGCCCTGGTGTTAACATTCATAGAAGTCCACTGAACGGACGTAACTTCGAGTACTATTCAGAGGACCCATTCCTAGCTGGTAAGATGGCAGTTGCTTGTACTGGTGGTATCAAGGCCGGTGGTTCTTGGGGAACTATCAAGCACTTTGCCCTAAACAGTCAGGAGGCTAGCAGATTTAAGATTGATGCGGTCGCTTCAGAGCGTGCTATTCGTGAGATATACCTAAAACCTTTCGAGATGGCAGTGAAGGCTGGCACCATCAAGACATTGATGACTGCTTACAACCCTGTAAACGGTCACTGGTCAGCGTCCAACTATGATCTTTGTACTACAATCCTTCGTGGAGAGTGGGGCTTTGACGGAATGGTTATGACAGACTGGTGGGCTAGAATGAATGACGTAGTAAAGGGCGGTGAAGAATCTGCTCAGTTTACTCGCGATATGATTCGCTCACAAAACGATGCGTACATGATCGTAAACAACAACGGTGCTGAGGTGAACTCACACGGTGATAATACAGTTAAATCAGTAGAAGAAGGTAGACTAACTATTGGCGAACTCCAGAGAGCGTCAAAGAACATCTTGAACTTCTTAATCAATGCGACAGTTATTGAGAGAGAATTAGTAGATACTGACGTTCCTAAGGATTGTCCAGTAGATCCAGACGCTACACCTAAGTACAAAGAGTTCACAATCAATGGAAATGATAAGGTAGAATTCGACAGCGAAAAATACGCTACAATGAACGTGACAGAGTCTGGCACATACACACTAATCGTAAACATGTGCTTCGACAGCCACAACCTATATCAGGCCACATTAAAAATGAACACCGACAAAGGAAATGTACTTACACTACAGACAGCTGGTACAGATGGCTACTGGGTAACACAGAAAGTATGTAAGCTAAACCTAGAGAAGGGTGTTTACAATATCGAACTAGAAGATGTTCAGGCTGGTATTAAGGTAGCATGGATGCAGTTTAAAAAATAAATATAGTTTCGATACAAACAAAAACAGTAGGGGTTGCACTAACAATCGTTTAACCCCTACTGTTTTTGTTTGCAGAAATAAATTTACTTTTAATAGCGTTCTATTTGATAAACAAGTAAGTCTCTGAATCTATCAGAGGTTTCTTTTTTTATCCATTTTATTGCTGCTTCTTTATCTAACTCGAAACCTTTTCCAAAGTATTCAACTAACTTTTTATGACCAAAGCCAAATGGTTTACAAGAAACTCTTTTTATGTTTTCGCTTATAGGGAGATTATCCTTAATACTAAAGTTTCCTATAAACATAGAGCGACCGTTGTCAAAAATAGGAGCAGTGCGATATGTTCCGTCTTCTTTCATAATCACCCCAAGATTATTAAAGTGTCTATCTTCGTTTAGGATGATACTGTCAATCGAAAAGTTTTTGCGTAGATAATCAGTCACATCTAGCCCTGTAGTATTCTTCATAAAGTTAACCACGTACTCAACTTTTTTAGAGAGCGTTTTATATTTGAAAGTTTCTTCAAACATAGGATAACTAGTAACATTGATATGCAAACGATTGAAAGTATAAAAATCTTCAGAGGGTTTTAGAAACGTTTGGCTTCTGCATGAATTACGTTTATTAACTTGACCTTTTTCATAAATTACAAAGTCATCCTTGCTAAGAGAAGAAAACTTTAGAATGCCAGAGGCTAAATACTCTGCCTCATCTTCTCCACCCATTGAATTTATTTTATACCAATAATTATCTTTATAATATTTGATTTGAGTTCCATCACTAGTACCCATTTCCTCTTGGAGGTATTTTTCAGAAAGATTAATGTTAAACATTAGAACACCTCCTTGTCATTACATCTCGATAGGATAGTTTTTCTCCTTCAAATTGAATCCAAAGAGAGTCGTTATAACTAACACCATGGGTTTTCTTCACTATTTCTAAAGGATCATAAGATTTTAAACCAAGATTTTTGAGTATTACATCAATATCGTCCCTATTTCTTTCCCAACATCTAGACTCAAGAACTTCTGAAAGTTGAACAATATTCATTTTGTCAGACCAAAAAATTTGCTTAGCTGGATGTAAAACAAAACGAGTGATCTCGGCAGTAGTATTAGTAACACTAACTTTGGCAATCAATTCATTTCTCCAATACAAACTGAACTTCAAACCGTCCCATCTTCTAATGGCAGGGATATCGCTCTTAACAGACTCTAAACTTAAACTGAGATTGAGAACATCAGTTATTTTAAGCAATGTATCTAACTGAGGTACAGTTTTACCGCTTTCAATTCTAGCTAGAGTAGACTGAGGAATCTCACATGCATAAGCAAGTGCGCGTTGTGACATATTCTTCTCATGTCGCGCAGTTTTAATTTTTTCAATGATTAAATCCATCTGTTTATCCATAATACACCTCATTTATAAATCTAACTTTATGATAGCATACTTGCTATCATAGTACAATAAAATTTGAGTGTTTTCCTACTACAAATAAATTGAAATTTATTGTATAATACCTATAAGTGTGTAACTGCGCCCTTTTGGCGGTTACGACCAGTTTTTGCGGGTTAAAATGCCCTAATTTTAGGAGGTTTTATGATTAAATTATCAGATGGCGGAATGTTTCTAGTAGGCGGAAAAGACCTAGTAGAAAACTACGATGGAATGTCAAAGGAAGAGGCTAAAAAGAACACAATGGCTTACAACATTTTGGCGGACCACAATACATCGGACAATATGGAAAAACTACAGATTAAGTTTGATAAGATGACTTCTCACGATATTACTTTTGTGGGAATTATTCAGACTGCCAGAGCATCGGGAATGGATCATTTCCCAATCCCATACGTGCTTACAAACTGCCACAATTCACTTTGTGCAGTAGGCGGAACTATAAACGAAGATGACCATATGTTTGGACTTAGCGCTGCTAAGAAGTACGGTGGAATCTATGTGCCACCTCACCAGGCAGTAATTCACCAGTTTGCTAGAGAGATGCTAGCTGAAGGTGGAAAGATGATTTTGGGTTCTGACTCACATACACGTTATGGTGCGTTAGGTACTATGGCGATGGGCGAGGGCGGACCTGAGCTTGTTAAACAGCTTTTGGAGCAGACATATGATATCAACATGCCAGAAGTAGTGGGTATCTACATGACAGGTGAACCTGCTAAGGGCGTTGGTCCTCAGGACGTGGCACTTGCTATTATCGGTGCTGTCTTTGAAAAGGGCTACGTTAAGAATAAAGTTATGGAATTTATGGGCCCTGGAGTTAGCAACTTGAGTGCTGACTTTAGAATAGGCGTTGATGTAATGACTACAGAGACTACATGTCTATCATCAATCTGGCGCACAGATGAAAAGATAGAAGAATTCTATGAGATTCACGGAAGAAAAGACGCCTACAAAGAACTTAACCCAGGCGAGGTAGCTTACTACGATGGAATAGTGGAAGTAGACCTATCAAGCATTAAGCCAATGATTGCTATGCCATTCCACCCATCGAATACATACACTATCGACGAAGTAAACGAAAACCTAGAAGACATCTTGCACGATGTTGAAAAGAAGGCGCTTGTTTCATTGGACGGTCAGGTTGACTACACACTAATGGACAAGATTAGAAATGGAAAGCTTTATGTAGAGCAGGGAATTATCGCAGGTTGTGCCGGCGGTGGATTTGAAAATATTTGCGAAGCAGCAGATATCTTAAAAGGCCACAGCATTGGCTCAGATGAGTTTACACTTAGCGTTTATCCTGCATCTATGCCAGTATATATGGAACTTATCAAAAACGGAGCAGCAGCAGACCTTATGGAGACTGGTGCGGTTCTTAAGACTGCGTTCTGCGGTCCTTGCTTTGGCGCGGGCGATACTCCAGCAAATGATGCATTCAGTATTCGTCATTCGACTCGTAACTTCCCTAACCGCGAGGGCTCAAAACTTCAGAACGGTCAGATAGCTTCAGTAGCTTTGATGGATGCTAGATCAATAGCAGCCACTGCTGCCAATAAAGGTTTCTTAACTCCGGCTACAGACTTAGATGTTGAGTTTAAGGGACAGAAGTATCACTTCGATAAGAGCATCTATGAAAACAGAGTATTTGATTCAGCGCTTAAGCCAGATCCAGATACTGAGTTAAAGCTTGGACCAAACATTAAGGATTGGCCAGAGATGGTTGACCTAAAAGAAAACATGGTACTAAAAGTAGTTTCTGAGATTCACGATCCAGTTACTACTACAGATGAGTTGATTCCATCAGGAGAGACTTCATCATATAGATCAAACCCACTTGGACTTGCAGAGTTTGCACTTTCAAGAAAGGACCCAGGTTATGTACAAAGAGCAAAGGACATCCAGGTAGCAGAGAAGGCTGTAGAAAAGAACGAGTGTCCATCAGAGGCATTCCCAGAGTTCAAGCCAATGCGTACTGTTATCAAAGAGCAGATGCCAGACAAAGACTTTGACAGAACTTGTGTATCTATCGGAAGTACAATCTACGCTGTTAAGCCAGGTGATGGTTCAGCTAGAGAGCAGGCTGCATCATGTCAGAAGGTTCTAGGTGGTTGGGCTAACATCGCCAAAGAATACGCAACAAAGAGATATCGCTCAAACCTAATCAACTGGGGAATGTTGCCATTTATCTTTGACGAGGACGATCCACCATTCAAACTTAATGACTACATCTACATTCCGGGAATTAGAACAGCTATTGAAAATGCCGAGACAGAGTTTACGGCATATGTAGTGGATGTGGAGAATAATGAGATGAAGCCATTTACTTTGAAGATGGATCCACTTACAGATAGAGAAAGAGAAATCATTCTTAAAGGTTGCTTGATTAACTACAACAGAAAATAGACTTTGATGAGCGGGAAATACGAAAACCCGCGCGGTTTACATAAAATATACATTTAAATGCACGATGTGCAGGAAACGGAGAAATGTATGTCAAAAGATTTCATTACACAAGATGATTGTTACCTTTTTGGAAAAGGAACACATTATGAAATTTATAACAAGTTGGGAGCGCACCTAGTTACAAAAAACGGACGAAAAGGTGTGTACTTTGCAGTGTGGGCACCTCACGCGGTGAACGTGTCTGTGATTGGCGAGTTCAATGATTGGATTGGATTCGATCACAATATGGAGATGAACAACGAGTCAGGAATCTGGGAGTTGTTTGTGCCGGACGTAAAAGAGGGATGCGCATATAAGTATGTGATTTCAACTCAGGATGGTCGCACACTTTACAAGACTGATCCGTATGGATTTTACAGTGAAGTTCGACCAGACACAGCTTCACGCGTATTTAACTTGGACAAATATAAATGGAAAGACCACGATTGGATTGCAAAGAAGTCTAGAGAGAATCACTACGAGCAACCAATGTCTATATACGAGTGTCACCTAGGTTCATGGAAGAAAGATTTCCAGGGGCCAGATGATGAAGATGGATTTTATGATTATAAACGCCTCGCCAAAGATTTGGTAGAGTACGTTAAAAAAATGGGCTACACACATGTAGAGTTGATGGGTATAGCAGAGCACCCATACGATGGTTCATGGGGATATCAGGTAACTGGTTACTATGCTCCAACATCTAGATACGGAAGCCCTGATGAATTTATGTATTTGGTGGATGCTTTCCACCAGGCAGATATTGCAGTAATCCTTGATTGGGTGCCAGCGCACTTCCCAAGAGATGCGCACGGTCTTGCAATGTTTGACGGACAGCCACTGTATGAATATGCAGATACACGTTTGGGCGAGCACCCAGACTGGGGAACAAAGGTGTTTGACTATTCAAAGACTGAAGTTTCAAACTTCTTGATTGCAAATGCTTTGTTCTGGGTAGAGAAGTACCATATAGATGGACTTCGTGTGGATGCGGTTGCATCTATGCTATACCTAGACTATGGCCGCGACGAAGGCCAGTGGGTTCCTAACAAATATGGCGATAACAAAAACTTGGAAGCTATCGAGTTTTTCAAACATCTTTCAAGCGTAATGAATTATAGAAATCCTCGTGCTTATGTAATAGCAGAGGAGTCAACGGCTTGGCCAGATGTCACTAAAGATCCAAAAGATGGAGGACTTGGTTTCTCATACAAATGGAATATGGGTTGGATGCACGACTTCCTAGAATATACAAAGTTAGATCCTTTGTTTAAGAAGGGCGCGCACAACAAGATGACATTTGGTTTGACATATTGTTTCAGTGAGAACTTTATATTGGTTCTATCTCACGATGAGGTAGTTCACCTTAAGTGCTCAATGTATAACAAGATGCCAGGCTACCCAGCAGATAAATTTAAAAACCTAAAGACTGCATATATGTTTATGTTTGGTCACCCAGGAAGAAAACTTCTCTTCATGGGACAGGAGTTTGCTCAACTTCAGGAGTGGTCAGAGAAGCGTTCGCTTGATTGGCACTTGCTAGAAGAGCCAGAGCATAAAGACATGCAGAAGTTTGTTCATAGACTTCTTGAAATGTACAAGAAGTATCCAGCACTTTATACCGAGACAAAGGGTTATGGTGCGTTTGAATGGATAAATGCTGATGATAACGAGAGAAGTATTTTCAGTTTCATCAGAAAGACTACTGAGGCAGATAACAAGAACTCAGTGGGATTTGTATTTAACTTCACACCAATGGAGAGAACTGACTATATAGTTGGCGTTCCAAAGGCGGGAACTTATAAGAGAATTCTATCTACTGAGAATGATGACCAGGTAGTTAAATACAAAGCAAAAGAGGGAGAGTGCGACGGCAGACCATATAGACTTGAGATTCCACTTAAGCCATTTGAAGCAGTTGCGTTTGAATTTCCTAAAGTAACAAAAAGAAAATAAGTCTTCGACGAAGGAAAAGAGTAGTAATTATAAATGGAAAGTAGCAAAACTAAAAATATAATAGTTACATCAATCATTGTTATTTTCATTGCGATTGTGGTAGTGGGCATTTTGACGAGGTGCTCAGGACCAAGCAAGAAGGATAGCAGTGATTCTTCTAGTGCCGTAAAAGATAACGTTCCAATGATGTCAGCCACATATGGAAACACTAAGGTTGGAAACATTTACGGCTACACAAACGAGCTTCAGGAAAATGTGGAGCGAAACACTATTGTGATTATTAAGCCAGACAGAACTACTACTTTCAAAATCAACGAGAATGGCGATACAGTTCGTTCAATCAAGTACGAAATAAAGAGTACTGATGACAATCGTTTGGTGGACCACGGAAAAATTAAAGAGATGCGTGGCGCTGGAAAAGGTGCTTCATTCGACTTCAAGGCTAACGCCATTATGGAAGTGGGAAAAGAGTATCGAATCAAGTTTATCGTAACTTCAGATAAACACGACGCCATTTACTACTATGCGAGAGCAATCATTGCAAATCACGAGTTTGTGGACAAACAGCTTAAGTTTGCAAAGAGATTTAGCGATAGAACATTTGAAGAAACCGAGAGATCTGACTTGATGAATTACCTAGAGACAGATCCAAAGGTTCAGAGCAATGATAACTTGGGTCAGGTTACAATCAACTCAAGTTATACTATGCTTCTTTGGAGTACTTTGGCGGCGGAGAAAACTACCAAGACCAAAGTAACTATCAAAGAGTGTACGCTTAAAAATACAGGTCCAGCTACTACTTTTACTTTGACGTACCAGGTCAAGGCAAAGAATGCTGAGAAAGTTACAGAGAAATACAACGTGTGGGAAACTATCACGGTATTTAGTTACGCCGGCAAAGAATACGTGACTGGATATGATAGAGAAGTTAACCAAATTTGGAAGACTAGCAAAAACAACTTGGGTGCAAGCTTTATTGATCTAGGAATTCAAAACTACGATATGATAGAGCACGTTGAGAGTGCAAATAAAAAGTATATTGCATTCGCTATAAACGGTGATGTTTATGCTCAGAATGTTGAGAACAGAAATTTCTACCAGATTTACAAATTCAATGCGAGATCTAGCGAAGAGCTAGAGATGACAAAGGCCAAAGTAGTAGACATTGATAACAAGGGAAATGTAGACTACATGATTTACGGCTACAGTCCAGCGGAGAACCATAAGGGAAGAAATGGCATTTCTATTATGTCGTACAACATAAAAAATAATGTTTCTAAAGAGCAGGTATTCATTCCATGTAAGAGCACGGCGGGATTGATAGACAACCAGCTAAAAACTCTTTGCCACGTGGGTGATAAGACGCTCTACATTATGCTAGATGACACAATCTACTATGCAAACCTCAAAACTCAGGAGTGGGGTAAGATTGTTGAGCACCTAGACCACAACAGTTACGCAGTGAGCGACGACGGAAAATATCTCGCGTACAACAAGTCGGCTTCACACGATAACAGCAGAAGCATTATTATCCTTGATCTAAACTCTGGTGAGAAGAGAAGTTTGGATGCTGGAGATGGCGAGAAGATTAGTGTGCTTGGTTTTTCAGGACAGAGCATGATTTATGGCACCGCCAAAGACAGCGACGAAGGCAAAACAAAATTCTTCCCAATCTCTAAACTTACAATTGTGGATTATGGATTGAGAGAACAGAAAGCATATTCGAAGAAGAATGTCTTTATAAAAGGAATAGAAATAAAAGACGGAATTATAAATATCAAGCGCTGGAAGAAGGGCAAGAACATAGATGATGATCAGCTACTCGACAACACAGAAGAAGCAGCGCAAGTATGTACATTTAGTTACTATACAGACGATATTAAAATGAGAGAGGAAGTTTTGTCGTTTACAAACAAACTTCCTATAGATAGAGAGACAAAAATTCTTCCACTTGGAAAAGCAGAGTTTAGCGATGCTTCAGAGATAGATGCTAACCTTGAAAAGAGAAAAGGTGAAGTGTTCTACGTATATGGCTATGGCAAACTCCAGAGCGTGGAAGCAAACAAGAAAGATGCTATCGAAAAAGCCAAAGGAGTATATGGACTAGTTTTAGATAAATATGGCAAGAAGATTTGGACTAAAGAAGAGCACTACAAAGATTAAATTTTAACAGAGGAAGTTAGGCAAAAGCCAAAATATAAAGAATAAAATAGGAGAGGACCAATGCGTTTTATTCACACAGGAGATATTCATCTGGGCGCATCACCGGAAAAGGGAAGACCTTGGGCGGAGACGCGTGGGGATGAAATCTGGAACACATTTGAAAGATTAATACTAGAAATCAAGAACAAGCCTGTGGACTTGCTTATTATAGCGGGCGACTTGTTCCACAGACAGCCTTTGCTAAGAGAATTGAAGGAAGTAGATTATCTTTTCTCTACTATCCCAATGACAAAGGTTATTCTTTGTGCAGGAAACCACGATGCAATAAAGAAGGGTTCATTCTACGAGACATTCGAATGGAGCGATAACGTAACATTTATCGACAGCAAGAATGTGGAAGAGTACGATATCTCTGAACTAAACACTTGCATCTACGGTTTGAGTTACTACACAACAGAAAATACAGACGCAATGTATGATCACGTGATTGTAAACGACCCTGAGAAGATAAACATACTGGTTGCGCACGGCGGTGATGAAAAACACATCCCAATAAATAAAAAGCGTGTGGCTATGTCAGGCTTTGACTATGTGGCTATGGGTCACATTCACAAGCCATATATAAATGAATCAGCCAAGATGGCATACTGCGGTTCTCTAGAGCCAATCGACAAAAACGACATTGGAGATAGAGGATATATTTACGGCGAGGTGGACAAAGACGGCTTAGAGCTTAAGTTTGTTCCTTTCGCAAAGAGAATTTACATGGATATGGAATTCCCTGTAACACCAAACCTAACAAATATGGAAATCAAGAGTCGCTTGATAGACGCGTATGAAGAAAATGGCGCAGAGAATATGTACCGAATCATTTTCACAGGTTACAGAGACCCTGAATTTGAATTGGATATAGATGAAATTGAAAACACTGGAAATGTAGTGGGCGTAGTAGACCAGACGGTTCCAGACTACGACTTCGCTGAATTATACGAGGACAACAAAGACAACATCCTCGGCATGTTCATCGGTCGCTACATCGAGAAAAATGAGTTGACGCCTGTAGAGCAAAAATCATTGTACTACGGAACAAAGGCGCTTCTGGATGCTATGGAGGACAGACTATGATTATCAAAGAACTAGAATTAATAAACTTCGGTAAATTTAATAACAAGACTGTCCGCTTCGAAGAAGGCATGAACATTATCTACGGTGAAAATGAAGCAGGTAAAACTACACTTCACACATTTATCCGTGGAATGCTATTCGGCATCGAGAAACAGAGAGGCAAAGCGTCAGCAAATGACCTATATTCAAAATTTGAGCCATGGGATGATCCAACAAACTACCAGGGCAAAATGAGAATACAGGAAAAAGGTAAAAACTATAGAATCGAGAGATTCTTCAATAAGAACAATAAGCGTTTTGCAGTTATTGACGAAGACGAAGGAAGAGAACTATCAGAGGATGAAATTAGCAAACTTCTTTCTGGCATAAACGAGGCATGCTACTACAACACTATCAGTATTAGTCAGCTTGGTAGTGCAACTAGCAAGGAATTAGAGTATATCCTAAAGAGTTATGCTGCTAACCTGGGCGCGACAAAGTCCATGGAAATCGACATTAAAGAAGCATTCGCAGACCTAGACAAACAGAGAAAGAAAATAATGACTGACAACAAGGTTAGCCAGGAACAAGAAGTTGAGAGGTCTTTGAAGAACGCGATCGAGAAACTAGAGATTTCTGAAAATGAGCAAAACAATATAGCAGCAGGACTAGAGCAGAAGCAAACTGCGCTAGAAGGCATCGAAGAAAAGCACAAAGAGATTGCTGCAAAGGATGAGAAGAGACTTGAGAGAATAGCAAAGCAGAACGAGAGAAAAGATAAATTATATCAGGATGCTTTGGTGTTTACAGCGGATGTTGAAAAGTATTCTACATCACTTGAAAAAGTGAGAGAGCATAAAGCAGAAATAGAAGAGAAGTTGAAGGACTTCAAAGTTTCTAGCAGAGAGATGTTAGATGGAATAGTAGAAAAAGCTACTAGAAAGAGCAACTTCCCATTCCTATTTATGATTCTATTCTTGGCATGCTTAGGTGCAGGAGTAGGATTGTTAGTGGGCAATATGGATTGGAACCTGATTAGAGCACACTGGAAACTTCCAGCAGCATGCTTTGGCGGAGCCATCGTGTTCTTGATAGCAGCCATTATCAAATACTTCTATAATAAGAAAAAGAAAGCGAAAAACCTCGAGAAATTAAAAGAGGTTCGCCAGCTTATTGAAGAGCAAGAGACTGCTAAGCACGAAGAAGTTTATATAGAAAGACAGCTTGCAAATAAAAAGGAAGCACTCGAGAAAACTCAGATTATGCTTAAAGCAGAAAACGAGAATGAAGAGGGCACAGAAGATTTCTCAGATGAACTGAAAGAAGTTCGCGACAAAGCAATGGAATTAAAAGAGCAAATCAATAGAGCACAGTGGCAGCTTGAGCAGAAGCAAGAAAAAGATATTGTTACTCAAAGCCAGATTGCTGAGCTTAAAGAGACTCAGAAAAACATCATGGATGCTAGACGCGAGATGGATGCTATTGAGAAAGCTAAGGAAGAAATAGAAGAGATTGCTGACGAGATTCGAAACAGCTTCGGCAAACGTTTGAACGAACGCGCATCATTCTATATGGGCAAGATTACAAACGGCAAGTATGACAACCTAAACATAGACGAGAAGCTAAATATCACTGTAAACGGCAAGCATTCACTTGTAGCTGCGAATAGACTAAGTAAGGGTACTATTGAGCAGATTTACATGAGTTTGAGACTTGGAGCAGCAGATCTTATCTTTGAAGATAGTGATATGCCAATTTTATTAGATGATGCATTTGCGATGTATGATAATAAGAGAATGGGTAACACTATGAAGTTTATGGCTAGTGAGATGGACCAAGTGATTATGTTCTCATGTCACACACGTGAGAAGGTTATGGCTGATAAACTTGGTTTGGGTTATAAGTTGATTACTTTATAATTACGCACGCAGAAGAAAAAAGATATTTGCTTAAACTCATAGAAGATATTCGATAGTAATCACTATTCGAAATATTTCTAGGGTACGAGCTCAATAAAAGGAGTTTTCTTGATGAAAACTCCTTTTAGTTCGCCCAAGTTTATCTGCCATCACTTTCTTACAGTTTGTATGATATAATACTAATCAGTTAAAGGAGAAAGAAGAATGAAGAAACAAATTCTAATAACATTTATTATAATCACAACATTATTAACACCAATTAGTTCATATGCAACCGACTTTAATGATACTGATGTTTATGATAATTCTGTTAAAATAATAAACATAAAAAATAAAGATACTATCAATCTTAAGAATAATACTCTTAGACTGCAAGAAATCAAATGTGATAGTATAAAAATAATAGGGAATAACAATATAAAAAAAATAGACCTCGTTAATTCTTTTGCTAAAAAAATTAAAATTAGTAAATGTAACAAATTAGAAAAAATAGAAATAAACGACATAAAATCCAATGAAATAAAAATAGAAAAATGCAAAAAAATTAAAATCATAGACGTTAATACACAAGAAAGAATAAAAAAATTAATTATACAAAATAATAATAAATTAAAAAAACTATCTGCTTTTCCAAGTTATCAAAAAATATCGCAAATAAAGCTTAAAAAGCTTAGAATGTTAAAATATTTGGATATTACAGGAATACCTATTAAAAAAATTGACTTATCAAAATATCATAAGTTAAAGTATGTTTACTTAACCCACTGTAAAATAAAAAAAGTAAAAATAGGAAAGAAAAATTGTATTCGTGAGATGGATTTAAGTCATAACAAAATAAGAAAGATTAATTTAAGAAGACTGAAAAAGGTTTTTGATTTAGATATTAGTTATAATAAATTGAAAGGTACACTATTCTTACCAAAATTTAAGGATTGTTATGCCATAGATTGTAGTTATAACCATATTAAAAAAATAGTAAACCCTAAAAATAGCGAACTATGGATTCTAGTTTGTAATCATAATAAATTAAAAACAATTGATTTGAACAATGCATGTCTTGATTTATTGGAGTGCTATAAGAATCCAGGAGTTGTAGTTTACTATGCTTCGATCAATAGAAAAATAAGAAGTGGAAAGAAAATAAAACTTATCAAGGCATATAAAGAAATGGATTAAGTACATAGGTAGTTTAAGGAGAGAGATTATGAAACGAGTTATAGCGTTTGTTATATTGTTTTCTCTTGTATGCTTGTCTCTTTGTTTAACAAATGTTGAAGCGAAGAAGAAAACTCATACAGTAACATTTAATGCATACAATGGTAAATTTAAAGCCAAAACAAATGTAGATAAGAAGACGATAAAGTTCAAATACAAGCATAATGAAAAAAGAGGATATGCTCCGTCTATAAAGCGTTCCAAGTTTGTCTTTAATGGTTGGTACACGAAGAAGAAGGGTGGAGTGAAGTATACATCTAAGACTAAGATTAAAAAAACAGTAAAATTATATCCTCACTGGTTGAAAGCATATAAGATAGATACTCATTATTATGAATTAATGGGTAAGCCATTTCTTAGCATTAAAGATATAGAAGAAAAAACTGGAAAACTTACTATTACCAAAAAATGGAATTCTGAAGATGATGCAGTATTCACTGCTAAAAATGGGGATAAATACTTAATTGGCAAAACTATTAGATATAAAAAAGAGCCTGTGCTTTCATCTTATGATGTGTATTATATTTATAATATAAAATGTAAAGCAAAACACTTAGTTAATATAAGGAAAGCTACCAAGTATTCTACATTTATGAAAAAAATGAAAACGGATTGGATATATTATCATATTAATCTAAAGAAACATAAGTTTTCGTTTACATGTGGCACCACAGAATACTGGGATGAGCCATCACATTTCGATGAATCGGAGTATGTGCTCTGGTCGGTAAAGATGAAAAAGAATAACAAAATAAAACCAAGTACATATTTTACTTTATCCACTGTTGAAGGACGTTTAGTTGGTTAAAAACGAGGAATGATATTATGAAAAAAATACTAATACTTATAATCATTTTAACAACAACGATTACACTATCGTTTAGTTCGTATGCAAAGAATAAAGTGAAGCCTTATAAAATAAACACGAAGTATTTTAAGTATTTGGGATATACTTTTAAAAATAAGAAAGATATTAATAAATGTTTTCCAAAATCAAAATTGATTAGCAAGAACACAAAGTATTATCCATTTAAATATAAATACAAATCTGGGAAGTTCACTTGCTTTTATGAGTGTGAGTTTGATGATGAATTAGATAAGAGTACTTATGAGTATGATTTAGATTACTTTAAATGCCCAATAAAAAAGATTGTAAATATAAAGATGAGAACGAAGTATTCCAAGTTTGTACGCAAATTGGCTGGTAAAAGATTCACCAATTATGATGTAGATAAGAAAAAACACAAATTGACACTGGCATACAAAACATTTAAATACTATGAAGAAGAATCAAAGAGTTATGAAAAGTACTATGTACTTTGGCGGATTAAACTAGACAGGAAGAATAGAGTAAAACCATCATCAGTCGTTTCGTTTACTGATTCGGAAGAAAATATAGTTAATTAAATTATAAAACACGCAAACGAGTAACCCTAAAAGGCTTACTCGTTTGTAAACAGAAGACTATTACGCTTCGCGAAATAGTCATATCGCGTAAACGCGATATACACAAAAATAAGAACAGCTCCTTACGAGAGTGAACTCTCGACGGGGCTGTTCCTATTTTTGTGCTTCTGTTTACAAACGCTATTTCTTAGCGTTGTACTCTTCCACACGCATATTAATTCTCTCAACTGGATTCAATAGATCGCTAATAGAAGAATCGTGATTCAATCTATCAATGAAGGTAGCAGTAAATTTGGCTACGTCTACATCAATATACCATTCGCGCTCTAAAAGCTCTGGTGTTTGATATATACAGTTTGTAGTCATTACACGGTAGATTGTACCTTCTTCAAATGCTTTGTCGAATGACTCTAGACCGTTTGTGAAGATACCAAAGGTAGCTGCCACGAACACTCTCTTAGCTTTACGCTTTTTGAGCTGTCTAGCTACATCTAACATACTCTCGCCCGATGAAATCATATCATCTACGATAAGTACATCTTTTCCCTCTACGGACTCGCCCAAATATTCATGGGCTACGATAGGATTTCTTCCATCGATTACTTGTGTGTAATCACGACGTTTGTAGAACATTCCCATATTGATTCCTAGCACGTTGGCGTAATATACCACTCTGCCCATAGCTCCCTCGTCAGGAGAGATAACCATTAGATGATCAGCATCGATTGTAATATCATCTACGTTGCGTAGTAGATACTTGATGAACTGATATGTAGGCATGATAGACTCGAAACCTGATAGTGGAATAGCGTTGTTAACTCTAGGATCGTGAGCGTCAAACGTAAGAATGTTATCAACGCCCATTGATGTAAGTTCCTGAAGCATAACCGCGCAGTCCATAGATTCACGAGCCAAACGTCTATGCTGTCTGCTTTCGTATAGGAAAGGCATAATGACAGTTATACGATTTGGTTTACCTGCACATGCTGCAATCACTCTTTTGATGTCATTAAAATGATCATCAGGTGATTTGTGGTTTGTGTGTCCGCAAACTGTGTATTCAACACTGTAGTTTGTTACATCGTCTATGATGTAAAGGTCAGTACCACGAACAGTGTCCTCAAGGGTACACTTTGACTCGCCTGTACCAAATCTAGGGTTACTGTAATTCAAAAGATATGAATCTTTTTTGTAGCCCTTGAATGTGATTGGTGAGTCGTTCGTTTCAATACGAGTTTTTCTCCAATCGGCAATATAGGCGTCTACCGTCTCGCCCAATGCCTTACTGCCAGACAAGGCCACAATAGCCAGTGGTCCGACAGGAATTGATTCTACGTGCTTTCTGTTAGCCATAAAATATCCTCCAATTAAGTGAAATTCTTATTTCGTTTCCCCGTGAGGAGTCCTAATCCCAAAGGACTAGTCCTCCCCACCAGAAAACTTTTTAAGTTTTCTTATATCATCACCAAAAATCTTAAAAGTAGAGTAGTATCCCATAGCGCGGGAGAAAACTCTATCATCATATCTGTCCTGCATCTCTTCTAAAGTGAGATTAGTAGATATGATAGTAGATTTTTGATGTATAAGACGTTCATTTAGTATTTCGAACAGATAAGTCTCTGAAAAAGCAGTGGTGATTTCTGTTCCTAAATCGTCAATAATAAGTAGATCGCAATTTACAATGTCATCTAGATCTACATTTTTGTACACAGAGCTTGAGTCTTTGTTAAACACATTGTCAGCTGTTAAATCAAAAAATTGGGAAGCTGAAAGATAAAGAACTGAGTGGAACGAATCCATCAATTCCTTGGCAATGCAGTTGATTAGGAAAGTTTTTCCCGTTCCTGCTTTGCCATAAAACAACAAATTGTCAAACTCTGTGTCAAAATGATTTATAAAATATTGGCAATGCTTAGCAACATCTTTCATGTTAGTGCGAGCATCTACGCCAAGATTTTCATCCACGAGCGACTGCGAGAATAAGTCATAGTTGAATGTAGAAAAATTCTCACGTTCCAAAACGTCTTTCAACTCTGAGCGAGAGTAGAGGAGTTTAATAATCTCCTTATCCCTACATTCGCAGGATTTGCCATCGACAAAACCTGTATCATGGCATTTCTCACAAGTATAGACTTCATCCAGATAGTCCGCAGCAAAACCGCCAGACAATAGTAGGGCTTTTTTCTTTTCAGCCATACTCTGGATTTCCTTCTTGATAGACTCAACGTCTACAGAATTGCCAGATAGAGAACTTCTCATGGCATCGCTAGCAAGAGTAGCAATGTCAGAGTTGATTTTTGCAATCTCAGGAATCGCTTCCTCAACTTCCGCGAGTCGCTCGTTCATAACTATTTGATTATCTAAACGTCGGTCCGCATAGATCTGCTCTATGGTTGCCAACTGTGAATTACTTAGTGCCATTTTATTTTTGACAATGTCCAACCGTGTTAGTTGGAGATTGTAACTACCTTTGTGAATTTAGTCTTTTTTCTTATTAGACTGCGCCAACTTCTTTTCCAACTCCTTAAAGTCATAAGTGTGGCTCTCAATCTTTTTCTTCTTCGAAGCCTTCTTCGAAGTCTTTGCAAACTTCGAAGACTGCTTCTTAGAATGCTCGTCATCTAACTTTTCAATAGCCTCCATCGACAAAGCACCTTTGTTGTACCAGTTAGTAAGAATACTATCTGTGTACTCAAAACTTCCCTTGTGCGTGTGAGCCATCGTGCGATGACAAGCCTCGATTATGATCTCATCAGAGAACTTGAATTCATTATGCCATTTGGAAATGAAATCAATTTCCCTCTTAACAGGTGCTGGAGAGTCCTCGCCAAAGACCTTATAAATAGCCTTTGAGATTTTGCCCCTGAACATTTCATCCTGTTTAGCATCTTCTAAAGTTGTGATACCAGCTTTAGCATAAGCAACAGCTTTCTTCTCAATCTTAGATAGAGAAGTTTCTCCTGACTCTAGTAGATGTTCGATGAGATCAGAATCAAGCTTCAAATCCTCTACCATATAAATGATAGAGTTGGTGGCAGCCGGGCTCAAGGTGATGCTTAGGTATTGCTCTGCTAAAAAGCAAAGTTCCTTAACTGTGCCGTCCTCTGCGAACTTCGTAATCTCTGACGCCGAACGCTTTTTCTTCACAGGAATAATATATTCCTTAGAAGAAGTGGCAGGCACGCTCACGCTTTCGCCCGAAGCTTTTGCCAACAAGTTTACATCCACGCTTTCATCCTGATGCAAAATGCGACTGGATGCAGCTTTAGTTTGGATGTAATTATTTAAAAGCACACCTTCTATCTTGCCCTCATCGTTGAACGATAGAGAAAGAACTTCCTCATCATTCCAATACGTTAAAGCTCGATAGACGTCTGACTCCAAGATTCCAAAATGGTCAGCGATCCTCTCTGTGGAAAATTCTTCTGGCGCATCCATGACCTTGGAAACCATACGTAATAGGTAAAGGTAAATTTTTACAAATTCACCATTTGCTTTATTCATATATTCATCTATGAAAACATTAGACACGGAAGTAAAACTAGACACACTACCTCCGTCTAATACAAGCTTACACATAGTTTCTCCAATCTATTTCCAAGACTGTTTTGATCCGTAACACAAAAGAGTTTGAATCGATTTTTCCTCACAAAAAACAATTTAAAAACAGTCTTTATTTACTCTTTTCTTCCTCATCACTGACAATAATATATCACAATTTTTTTATTTTGCAACATCACAAATTGGCTGAGAGGCCCATTTTTACTGGGTTTCAGCGATGTCAATAATGTCAGTAATGTCAATAAGTAAGTTCCATAATTTTACAAATCTGGGGGAATTGTAGATAGAATGGGGGAAGCAGATGGTTGCGTTTTTTAATGTTATGTAAATTAAAAAACCACAAAATTTTGAAGAAAGTTATCAACAAAATTTTGTGGATGTTAATAAGTTATTTACCTAGTAGGTGATCGCCGATTTTTACTACATCTCCGGCACCCATAGTTATTAACAAATCGTTTGGTTTAGAATTTTCTAGTAAAAAGTTTTCGATTTCGTCAAAAGTTGGGAAATAGTAAACCTCGGTGCCTAATTTTTCAAGTTCCGCTTTCAGGTCTTCGGAAGAAATGTTGTAAGTGTTTTTCTCCCTGGCTGCGTATATATCAGCTAGCACCACAGCGTCCGCTTCGGACAGTTCTTTGGCGAAGTCTTTTAGCAGCGCCTTCGTCCTAGAGTAGGTGTGAGGTTGGAACACTACCCACAACTTATTGTAATCAAATGTTTTAAGAGTGGAGATAGTGGCACGAATCTCATCTGGGTGATGAGCGTAGTCATCTATTATCCTAGCCTCGCCCAACATTCCTTTGTACTGGAAGCGGCGCTCTGTTCCGCAGTATTCCTTCAAGCCCTGAAGGATAAATCCCTTTTGAATTCTCATAAAGTTGGCAGCCGCGATAGCCGCTAGAGAATTTTGAACATTGTGGCGACCAGTTCCATTTAATTTAATGTAGCCTTGGTCTTCACCTTTATAAATCAATGTGTAACCGGCAGTCACATCATTGTTAAAAACAACATCCTTTGCACTGTAGTCACTCTTCTCTGGGTCCGAGCCAAAGGTAATGACTTTACACTCTAGTCCATCAGTAATCTCTTCTAGATTTTCAATGTCGCTACTAATGATAAGTGCGCCGTGCTTTGGAATAAGTTCAGCATAACGTCTGAAACTTTTTCTAATATCATTTATGTCTTTGAAGAAGTCCAAATGATCTTCAGCTATATTTAGAATGATGCCGATGCTTGGACTAAACTCTAGAAAACTATTTGTGTATTCACAGGCTTCAGTAATCATAATGTCTGAATGACCAACTCTAGTGTTACCTTTGATGGCTGGCATAATACCGCCCACCAAAATAGTAGGGTCAGTCTTTGCTGTTAGCATGATCTGTGAAAGCATGGAAGTGGTAGTAGTCTTACCGTGAGTTCCTGCAACACCGATAGCCACATCGTAGTTCTTCATCATAGCACCTAGGAAACCTGCTCTAGTCATAATAGGAATGCCAAGCTGTTTTGCTGTCATAAGCTCAGGATTGTCATCCTTTACAGCGGCAGTGTAAACAAGCAAGTCTACATCGTCAGCCACGTTCTCGCCGCGCTGTCCGTAGTAGACAGTGGCACCCAATTCCTCAAGGTGTGTAGTGATGTCTGACTTCATACTATCAGAGCCAGTAACAGTAAAACCGCGCTCCAACATTATCTCCGCCAAAGCGCTCATACTGATTCCACCAATTCCTGTGAAATGAATTTTCTTTTTTTCATTAAAATCTAATTTCATCATAAAAATATTATAGCACTAATACAAAATCAATGATATAATTTTTTATATATTGAGTGTGACGGATGAAAAAATAATTACCAAGAGGTGAGCTAAATGGTAAAAAAAGAAATGATTGCCATGCTATTGGCAGGCGGACAAGGTAGCAGACTAGGAGTGCTAACAGCCAAAGTAGCGAAACCAGCAGTTGCTTTTGGAGGAAAGTATAAGATTATCGACTTCCCACTAAGCAACTGTATTAATTCTGGAATCGATACAGTGGGTGTTTTGACTCAGTACCAACCATTAAGATTGAATTCACATATCGGAATCGGAATCCCTTGGGACCTTGATAGAAATATCGGCGGTGTCACAGTGCTTCCACCATATGAAAAGAGTGAACATACAGAGTGGTACACAGGTACAGCGAATGCTATTTTCCAAAACATTGAGTATATGGAAAGCTATAATCCTGACTATGTTTTGATTTTGTCGGGAGATCATATCTATAAAATGGATTACGAGGCAATGCTTGATTTCCATAAGGAAAAAGGCGCGGATGTAACTATTGCAGCTATGCCAGTTCCTTGGGAAGAAGCTAGTAGATTTGGCGTTGTGGTAGCGGACGACGAACACAAAGTTTCAGAGTTCCAGGAAAAGCCAGCTGAGCCAAAGAGTAATCTTGCTTCTATGGGAATTTATATTTTCTCATGGCCAGTGCTTCGCGACGCACTAATCAAACTTAAAGATCAACCAAACTGTGACTTTGGTATGCACGTAATCCCTTACGTTCACGAGCAGAAGGGTAACGCGTATGTTTATGAGTACACAGGATATTGGAAAGACGTTGGAACTCTAAGTTCATACTGGGAAGCAAACATGGAGCTTATCGATATAGTTCCAGACTTCAACCTATATGAAGAGTTCTGGAGAATCTACACTAGAAACGATTCACTTCCACCACAGTACATTTCGGACAATGCAAAGATAGAGAGAAGTATTGTATCGGAAGGCTGTGATGTCAGAGGAACTATTGCAAACTCAGTTGTCAGCTCAAACGTTAAGGTGGGCGATGGAGCAGAGATAAATGATTCCATTATCATGACTGGTTGTAGAATCGGTAAAGGCGCAAAGATTAACAAAGCAATTATAGCTGAGGACACAGTGATCGGAGACAATGTAGTTATTGGCGAAGGTGAATATGCGGACTCAGAATTAAATAAGAAAATTTATAACTGCGATTTAACTGTTATAGGAGAGGACTCAGTGATTCCAGACGGAGTAACTATCGGAAAGAACGTTGCTATATCAGGCGTTACGGAAAAGTCCGACTATCCAAAGGGCAAGTTAGAATCAGGAAGTTATATTGTAAAGGCAGGTGAGCTAGAATGAGAGTATTAGGAATTGTTTTAGCCGGCGGAAATAATAAAAAGATGGATCAGCTTTCAAAGAAGAGAGCTATTTCTGCTATGCCTATGGCTGGTAGCTATAGAGCTATCGACTTTACATTAAGTAACATGACAAATTCACACGTACAAAAGGTAGCAGTACTAACACAGTACAATGCGTGGTCGCTAAATGAGCACCTAAGTTCATCCAAGTGGTGGGATTTTGGTCGTAAGCAAGGTGGTTTGTTTGTATTCACACCATCTATCACTGCGGAGAATGGTTTCTGGTACAGAGGTACAGCGGACGCTATCGCGCAGAACCTATCATTCTTAAAGAAGAGCCACGAGCCTTATGTAATTATCACATCAGGAGATGGAATCTATAAACTAGATTACAACGATGTGCTAGATCAACACGTAGAGACTGGCGCGGA
This sequence comes from Eubacterium sp., assembly GCA_017514785.1. Lineage (GTDB taxonomy): Bacteria > Bacillota > Clostridia > Lachnospirales > Lachnospiraceae > Eubacterium_G. The sequence continues at coordinate 44,603 of JAFWIO010000073.1, forward strand.
CATGACTATTGTCTGCAAAGAAATGCCAGCTGGCACAGATTTGTCAAGCTACGGTGTTGTAAAGACTGATGATACAGGTCGCATCACAGACTTTGAAGAGAAGCCTGTTGAGACTGAAGGAAACCTAGTTTCTACAGGTATCTATGTTATTCGTAGAAGACTTCTTATCCAGATGATCGAGAAGTGTATCGCGGAAGATAGATACGATATTGTAAACGACATCATCATCAGAAATAAAAACGCAAAGAAATTCCATGTATACAAAATGGATTCATATTGGAGAAATGTTGCGAGCGTTGAAAACTACTTTGATGCAAACATGGATTTCCTAAATCCAGACGTTAGAGATTATTTCTTTAATCAGTATCCAGACATCTATTCAAAAGTAGATGACTTGCCTCCGGCAAAGTACAATCCTGGAGCTGATATTGGAAACTCTCTAATCTCAAGTGGTTGTATCGTGAACGGCGAAGTAAAAGACTCAGTAGTGTTCACTCAAGCGTATGTTGGAAACAAAGCAAAAATTAAAAATTCAATTATCCTAAATGACGTTTATATTGGCGATGGAGCAGAGATTGAGAATTGTATCGTGGAGAGTCACAGTACAATTAATCCAGGCGAGAAGCGTGGTAAGAAGGGTGAAATCACAATCATAAACGAAAAGAATTTCAGATACGGGCTATAATTAGGTGGCATATTTTTACAGGGTACAAATATATACAAAAAAGTGTAAAAATATGCAAAAAACATTTGTAATTTTTCAAAAGTTTGCTATGATTATACATAGGTCGATAATTGGATTATCGCTTAAAAGTTTTTAGGTGGTGACGGACAAATTCGTACTAACAATAAGGAGGACATGTATGAACATTACAGATGTAAGAGTGCGCAAGATGTTGAAAGAGAGTAACTTGAAAGCAGTAGCTTCCATTACTATCGATGATGACTTTGTTGTTCATGACATCAAGGTCGTAGAAGGAGAGAAAGGTTTATTCATCGCAATGCCATCTAGAAAGGCTGCCGATGGTGAATATAGAGACATTGCTCATCCAATCAACTCAGCAACAAGATCTAACATCCAAGAGATTGTACTTGATGCTTACGAGAAGGTTCTTATGGAAGAGCCAGCAGAAGAAGCAGCTCCAGCAGCAGAAGCAGAAGCTCCAGCTGAGGAAGCGTAAGTTACAATTTAAGGATTTTTAAGAAGAAGGCGATAGGGGTCTAATGACCACTATCGCCGAATTCTTATGCTCTAGAAAAGATAATCTAGTTATCGGTTAAAGAAAAGACACAGCAAACAAAGAAAAGGCAAAGAGAAAGCAGGCAGACATAACAAAGAGGAAGATTATGTACGTAATAGTAGGACTTGGAAACCCAAGCAAAAAATATGATAAGACAAGACACAATGTGGGATTTGACGTGATAGACGAATTAGCATCTAAGTTGGACATAGATGTTAAGACAAAGCGCCACAGAGCACTTTGCGGAATTGGAAATGTAAACGGCGAGAAAGTCATACTCGTTAAACCACAGACATATATGAACTCAAGCGGAGAGGCAGTCAAAAAGGTAGTGGATTTCTATAAACTAGACTCCACACAAAATTTGATTGTTATTTCTGATGATATAAATTTGGACATTGGAAGAATTAGAATTAGAAAGAGCGGAAGTGCCGGCGGGCACAACGGTCTTAAGAATATAATCGCACACCTAAAGAGCGAGGACTTTACAAGAGTGCGTGTGGGCGTGGGCGAGAACGGTGGAAACTCAGATTTGATCAAGCACGTTTTAGGAAAGTTTAGCAAGGCTGAGCGTGCAAAGATAGACGAGGCAGCTAAGACATCAGCAGATGCTATCTTAGATATAATCGAGCACGACGAAGAATACGCAATGAATAAATACAATTCATAAAACACAACCGGCTTAATTTAAAGGAAGATGCCAAATGGCATTTTATATATACTCATGAAGCAATACTTTAGATATCCTTTAGAAAACTTAAATGAGTATGAGAGAGTGAAAGAGGCGATGGCGCTTGGAAGTTCAGTTCAAGTGACTGGCTTAGAAGCAGCAGGCCTTTCTCACATGATCTCAGGATTGAACGAGGGCTATAAACAAAAAGTCGTCGTTACTTTTGATGCCATAAAGGCCCAGGAACTATGCGATGATCTAAGAAGTTTTGGGGTGGATGCCATCCTTTATCCGTCAAAGGATTTGATATTCTTTAGCGCGGATGTGCACGGAAGCTACATCCTAAAACAGCGCCTAGAGTTTATTAAAAAAGTGGTTAAAGGCGAGGAGTTTACTGTGGTACTAACAGTGGATGCATTCCTCGATAAAATCATGCCACTTAAAAAAATCAAGAGCCACTTCCTAAACATAGAAGCGGGCGAGCAGATAAACATAGACGACCTAAGGGCTAAGTTTGTGGAGATGGGATATGAGAGCGTGGACCAGATTGAGAGCCCAGGTCAGTTCTCAGTGCGCGGAAGTATAGTGGATGTGTATACGCTAACGGACGAGGTTCCATTCAGAATAGACTTCTTCGACGATGAGATAGAAGAGATTAAAAGTTTCGATGTGGATTCGCAAAGATCCATTGAGAAAATTGATAGCATAAAACTTTATCCAGCGAATGAATATATTTTAGATGAGCAGCAGATTGAAAAAGGCGTGAAAGCCATAAGGAATGAACTAGAAACTCAGGCTGGAAAGCTAGAAGATAACGCGGAAGATGGAGATGATGCTGCCAGCAGACTTCGCTATACCGTGGAAGAATTTTTGACAGCGGTTGATATCGACCCAACTAGCCCTGCGTATGATTCGTATGTAAACTATTTCTTCAAAGACTTGGTAAGTTTGATTGATTATTTTGAAAACCCAGTGTTCTTTATCGATGAGCCAAATAGGGTTGCGGAGAAACTAAGCTCAACTAGCATGGAGTTTGCAGAGAGCATGTCAAACCGCCTCGGCAAAGGATACGTGCTACCGGGTCAGATAGATATCATCTGGGACAAAGAAGATATCTTACGAAAGATAAATAAAGAAGCAAAAGTGATGTTTACCACAATCGCGCAGAAGGCCAAGGCCTTTGACGTGGACACTCAGGTGGAGATGGAGTGTAAGAATGTGCACTCGTACAACGGCCATTTTGAGATGTTGGTTAGCGATTTGGAAAATTATAAGAAGCGCGACTTTGCGGTTTTGATTACAACTAGTTCGACCACTAGGGGGAAGAGAATGGCGAAGGAGCTGATGGACCAGGGACTAAATGCATACTTTGTCGATCAAAACGAAGTTTCAGACAAGGTGCCTCAGGGCAAAGAGGTAATGCTTGTTAAGGATAGATTGAAGGCGGGATTTATTTATCCGCTGCTTAAGTATGCCGTGATTACGGACTCGGATATTTTTGGTGAGAAGCGTCGTCGCCAAAGAAAGAAGAGCACTTACAAGGGTAGCGTGATTTCAGGTTTCGCAGATTTGAACGTGGGCGATTACGTGGTGCATGAGAATCATGGACTTGGAATTTACCGCGGAATAGAGGAAGTGGAAGTTGAGGACATAAAGAAGGATTACATCAAGATTGAGTATGCGAACAATAGCTTTTTATATGTGCCAGCTACGCAGCTTGATGTTATTCAAAAATATGCGGACGCGGAGGCGAAGCCTCCTAAATTAAATAGATTGGGCGGCCAGGAATGGTCTAGAACAAAAGGAAAAGTTAAGAGGGCTGTCGACGAGATAGCTGAGGAACTAGTAGATTTGTATGCTACTAGAGATAAAGGGACTGGATTTAGATTCTCGCCAGATAATGAGTGGCAAAGAGAGTTTGAAGAACTGTTCACCCACGAGGAGACTGACGATCAGCTAGAGGCTATCAAAGAAGTTAAGAAAGATATGCAGAGCACCAAAATCATGGATCGCTTGATTTGTGGTGACGTGGGATTTGGTAAAACAGAAGTGGCACTAAGGGCTGCTTTTAAAGCGGTGCAAGATGGAAAGCAGGTGGCATACCTAGTTCCAACTACGGTTTTGGCGCAGCAGCATTACAAGACATTTGTACAGCGCTTCAAAGACTTCCCGGTTAGAGTGGAGATGCTATCGCGCTTTAGAACAAAGGCAAATATAAATCAGACTATAAAAGATTTGAAGAGTGGAACTGTGGAGATTGTGATTGGAACACACAGACTGCTCTCGAAGGACGTTAAGTTTAATGACCTTGGACTTCTAATCATAGACGAAGAACAGCGCTTTGGTGTGAAGCATAAAGAGCGCATCAAAGAACTTAAAAATAGCGTAGATGTAATAACGCTAACGGCCACACCTATTCCAAGAACTCTTCATATGAGTTTGATTGGTGTTAGGGATATGTGTATTATGACCGAGGCTCCGCAGGATAGAATGCCTATCCAGACATTTGTAATGGAGTATAATGATGAGACTGTTAGGGATGCGATAAACCGCGAGCTTTACAGAAAAGGTCAGGTGTTCTATGTCTACAACAAGATAGAGACTATCGCAAATATGGCAGCGCGCATTCAGAAGGCTGTTCCGCATGCTAGGGTTGCGTATGCTCACGGACAGATGAGCGAGCGCCAGCTTGAAGATATAATGTACGATTTTGTAAATGGCGACATAGATGTTTTAGTTTCAACCACAATCATTGAGACTGGTCTAGACATTCCAAACGCAAATACAATAATCATCCACAACGCAGAGAGAATGGGGCTTTCACAGCTTTACCAGCTTCGTGGACGTGTGGGTAGATCTAATCGAAATGCGTATGCATTTATGATGTACAGTCGTGAAAAAGTCTTGAGCGAAGTGGCAGAAAAGAGACTAAGTGCCATTAGAAGTTTTACGGACCTCGGCTCTGGTGTAAAGATTGCTATGCGTGATTTGGAAATCCGTGGTGCTGGAAATATATTGGGTGCTTCGCAGAGCGGACATATGGGAGAGGTTGGATATGACCTTTACTGCAAACTGCTAGAGGAAGCGATCTCTATCAAGAAGGGCAACAAGCCTAAGGAAGACTTCGAGACAAAGATAGATATAAACGAGGACGCATTTGTCCCACCAACATATATTACAAACGAATCTCTAAAGATGGACATCTACAAACGAATC
>JAFWIO010000074.1 GCA_017514785.1 Eubacterium sp.
ATTCACAAAATTTTGTGCTACACTTTTCTCTGTTTAAATAAATAACTTGAATTTGTGTGGAGGTTATTATGAGAAAAAGAATTAAACTTAAAGACAGAATACTTCCAGATTATTCTAAGGGAGAAGAAATTTTTAATATGGTATCCCACATTGTGGGCGCATTACTTGGTGTGGCAGCTCTTGTTTTATGTGTGGTCTTTGCCGCCAAAGAGGGTGATCCTCTTACAATAGTTGGTTGTGCTATCTACGGAGCCTCACTAATTATTTTATATACAATGTCTAGTGTTTATCACGGTCTAGCTAAGGGAATGCCTAAGAAGGTTTTGCAGGTGTTAGATCACTGCACTATTTATCTTTTAATTGCAGGAACTTACACTCCAGTGTTGTTTGGAGCTATGCATAGAAAATACCCTGTTCTTTCATGGGTTATCTTCGGTATCGTTTGGGGATGTGCAATAATTGCCGGAACACTTACTGCTATCGACCTAAAGAAATTTGAAAAGTTTTCTTTGGTTTGTTACGTGGTAATGGGATGGGTTATTGTCTTCTTTATAAAGCAGACATATGATTCTGTTGGAACTGGCGGACTAGTATTTCTAATAACAGGCGGCGTTGCTTACACACTAGGATCTGTTCTTTATGTAGTGGGCAAAAAGAAAAAGTGGATACACTCCGTGTTCCACCTCTTCATTCTTGCGGGAAGTATACTTCAGTTCTTCGCGATAATATTTTATGCTATATAAGCAAAACCTCGGAAGATTCTTCCGAGGTTTTTTATTATCCAACTTTTTTCATCTTCTTTTCTTTTTTCTTAATTTCTTTTTCAAGTGCTTCTTGAAGAATTTGACTAAAGTTTAATCCTAATTCTTTTGCTTTTTTATCCAAAAGTTGAGGAATACTTAGTGTTTTTTTAACGGACTTGCGAAAATGCTCTTTAGAATAAGATTCATAATCCACACTTACATAGTTTATAAATCCTTTGCATTCTTCATCCTCTAGCCCTAATCCTTTCATCACTTTTTTCATGTCTAGTTCTTCTGGTTCTGGTGGTTTTTTGCCTTCTTCGATAAAGTCATCTAACACTAGAGCCAAACAATCCATTGCCATTTCCATACTTTCTTCTATATTTTTTCCTTGTGTGGCAGCTCCGTATAAAGAATCTTGAAAAATAACAGTATATCCTCCGTCTTCCTCTTCAAAAAAACATGCAGGGTATGTATATACAGACATTTTATTTACCTCCTATTTGTGCTTGCTTATAAATTGATCTTTCTGTTTTAATATCTAAATCTCCTGAATGGAAAGGGATGGTTACCGATCCTTTTTTTATATTGTGTTTATACTTTCTATGTGATCCGGTAGATTTCACTTGATACCATCCATCCTTCTTAATAATCTTCTCCATTTGCCTTGCTGTCTTTGGCATACTCTATCCTCCTTTACAATAACATACTATATGTATTATTTCAATATGTATAATTAAAATACGTATTGAAACAAAATAAAAAGAAACACACAAAATCCCCTTGTGTGTTTCCCTCTCGTTTTTTTATTATAATTATTTTTAAATATTAATCAAGTATTTTCTATAACTTAATTTTTATTTCCTCATTACTTCTACTATACTGAACCACTTCTACGCCAGATGCCTCAAACATTCTCTTTGATGCTTTCACCGAAGAAGTATCCTCGTACTTGTTATCATCAAAGATAACTTTCTTTATTCCGCACTGAATGATTGCCTTTGCACATTCATTGCATGGGAATAATGTCACATAGATTTTCGCGCCCTCTAAACTTCCACCGCGGTAGTTTAGAATTGCATTTAGTTCACTATGTGTTGAGTAATAATATTTATTATCGTATGGGTCTTCGCTGTCTCTGTTCCATGGGAATTCGTCGTCGTCGCAGCCGATAGGCATTCCGTTATATCCCATAGACAAAATCTTATTGTCCTCGCTCACGATACAAGCACCGACTTGAGTGTTTGGATCTTTTGAACGAAGAGCAGAGAGTTTTGCTATTCCCATAAAATATTCATCCCAAGAAATATAATCTTGTCTTTTCTCGCTCATTGATTTCTCCTAATTATTTAGTACCAAAGATACGGTCGCCAGCGTCACCAAGACCAGGAACGATGTATTTCTTCTCGTTCAACTTCTCGTCTAGCGCGCCAATATAAATATCAACATCAGGATGAGCATCGGTTATTGCCTTAACACCTTCAGGTGCTGCAATAATGCACATCATAATAATCTTCTTAACGCCTTTATCTTTTAGCATCTGAATAGCTGCCACTGCAGATCCACCTGTAGCAAGCATTGGGTCTACTACAAATACATCTCTCTTATCACAGTCAGCTGGTATCTTACAGTAATACTCATGTGGCTCTGCTGTCACTGGATCTCTGTAAAGTCCGATATGCCCAACTCTAGCCGAAGGAACAAGTGATAGCATTCCTTCTACCATACCAAGTCCCGCTCTTAGAATAGGGATGATGGCAAGTTTCTTTCCACTTAACTCCTTAACCTTTGTCTTACAGATAGGTGTTTCAATTTCTATCTCGTCCAAATCTAGATATCTAGTAGCTTCGTAAGTGATTAAATTTCCGATCTCACCAATAAGCTGTCTAAAATCTTTTGTTCCTACTTCTTTTCTTCTGATAATTCCAATCTTGTGCTGAATCAATGGATGATCCATTACTACTACTTTTCCCATTTTTAATCCTCCTGAAATTTGCTTTCTCTTAATTTATAAGCCACTTTCTTCGTAGCTTCATTTACAGCGTCGTATAACTGTGCGTAATCTGATAAATCTCCTCCGTCAGGATTCAAAATACTTCCAGCCTCGTTCACGTACTCTGTAATAGTATACACATTCACCGCCGATGGGTACTCGTCGTACACCGTCTGCTTTTTCGCCTCATCCAAAACTAGTGATAACACGTCTTCGCCGAAGTCATCGTCTTGCAACTGTTTTGAAGTGTGCTCAATTTCTATTTCATTGTTCTCGGCCACGGCCACTGTCTTTGGATTCATTGGTTCCTCAAACACAACCGCAAGTCCTCTTGATTCTACTTCTATCTTTTCAAGTGGCAACCACTTTTTACAAAGTACGGCCGCCAGGGGACCCTCCGAGTTGTCATTTTCAGTTATAAAAATGATCTTGTTAAATTCTAGCATAGTTGCCTCCGTTCGCTATACATCAATCACTTGATATCCCGCTGCTTTGGTTAATCTATTCATTACTGCTAGTCCTAAGCCTTCCTCTTCAAAGGCCTCACAATATACTATATCTATTCCCATCTCGTCTATTTTTCTAAGCCAGTTAAAGACTTTATGGGCAATATCTTCCATGTCATTTAAATCTCCCCACGATGCTACAATTGAATCATTTGCCTTTCCTTCGTAGAAATCAATGTGCTGATTAACTGTTAGAATCGCAGTTTTTTTATCAGACTTTGCTGCTTCTTTTATTATCCAGTCAGCAACTTTGTTTGCTTCGCCTCTAACAATAATCAAATCAGCTTTTGGCGCATAATGCCTGTATTTCATGCCAGGCGCTTTCGGAGCAAAGTCCTCAGTAGGCTTCTCTAAAATAGTCTGATCAAGTTTTACTTCCTCAATCACCTGTTCTAACATTTCCTGTGTAATGAATCCAGGTCTAAGTATTGTTGGCTCACCTGTCACATCGATGATAGTTGATTCAAGTCCAAGTCCTACTTCGCCCCCGTCTATAATCATATCGACCTTGCCGTCTAGATCTTCTATCACGTGCTCACCCTTTGTTGGGCTAGGTTTTCCTGATGTATTGGCGCTTGGTGCTGCGATAGGCACTCCTGACTTTTTAATTAGTTCCATCGCAATCTCATTGCTAGGAAACCTCACCGCCAAAGTATCAAGCCCTCCAGTTGTACTGTCTGGCACATTTGGCTTTTTATTAAAGATTAAAGTCATTGGCCCTGGCCAAAACTTATCTATCAATTTCTTTGCCACATCGCTCACGTCCTCCACTATCTCATCTAGCGTATCTAATGATGCGATATGTGCTATTAGTGGATTATCACTTGGTCTTCCCTTTGCCTCATATATTTTTTTAGAAGCATCCGCGTCCAATGCGTTTGCTCCCAAACCATAAACTGTCTCGGTAGGAAATGCTACCAATCCACCATTTTTAATTATATCAGCAGCTTTTTCTATTACTGTTTCGTCTATATTTGCTGCATCTACTTTAACTATTTCTGTATTCATACCTGACATCTATTCTAACATATAGGTCATTTGCTCTCAACTGAGTTTCCAAGTTATGTAAACCGCGCGGGGATTTTGGGCTTATTCCTCTCCCATAAGGATGTTGGTTAGTTTTGCGAACTGTTCAAGTGTTAGTTTCTCACCTCTTACTCGAACATCCTCTCCCAATTTTTCTATCGATTCTTCTATCTCTTCTTTTGTAAACGGCAAATTGCTAGCATTCTTAAGACCGTTTACTAATGTTTTTCTTCTCTGGTTAAATGATGCGCGAATAATTTTAAACATCATTTCTTCGTCGCAGACGTCCACCGGTGGTTTGTCGTAAATGTCTAGTTTTATAACCGATGAATCCACCTTTGGTCTAGGCATAAAGCATGATGCTGGAACTGTCATCAAAATGTTAGCATCGGCATAATACTGCACCGCCAAAGAAAGTGCTCCATAGTCTTTACTACCCGGGCCTGTCTGCATGCGCTCCGCCACTTCCTTTTGAACCATAATGGTAATGCTCTCGATCGGTGCCTTCCCCTCTAAGAGTCCCATAATGATAGGAGTTGTTATATAGTATGGAAGGTTTGCCACCACCTTGATTGGCTTTCCACCGTTTTTCTTTTTGACGATTTTTTCTATGTCTGTCTTTAACGCATCGTCATTTATTACTTCGACATTTTCGTAATCTTCTAGTGTGTAATTTAAAATTGGGATTAATGTCTCATCAATCTCTATAGCCACCACTTCTCTTGCACTCTCACAAAGGTATTGAGTCATCGTTCCAATACCTGGGCCAATCTCTAATACCAAGTCACCTTCAGTTATCCTTGCTTTTTCAATAATGTTTTCTAGCACATTTGAATCCACCAAAAAGTTTTGTCCAAACTTCTTTTGGAAACTGAATGAATAACTATCTATTATTGCTTTGGTCTCTCTAGGAGATGCTAGATAAGCCATAATTAATCCTCTATTCTATACATTCTCTTTGCATTCGCAGTAGTAATGTCTACTAGCTCCCTTGTACTAATCCCACGAAGCTCTGCTATCCTGTCAGCCACATAGCTGATGTATGAAGAATCATTTCTCTCGCCTCTATGTGGATCTGGCGCTAAGTATGGGCAGTCAGTCTCTAAAACCAACCTCTCCAAAGGCATAGCCTTCGCCACTTCCTGTAACTTCTTTGAATTTTTGAAAGTAACTACTCCACCTATTCCGATATAAAATCCCATATCCATAAACCTTTCAGCCATCTCCATTGGATATGAGAAACAGTGAACCACTCCGCCTAACTCTTCGGCGTGGTATTCTTTCATAATATCGTATGTATCCTGCGCAGCATCACGGCTGTGGACTACTATAGGTTTGTTGTTTCTTCTAGCAATTTCCATCTGGCGAACAAACGCTTCTTTTTGTACGTCTTTGTCGTACTCGCGGTAATAGTCTAGGCCAATTTCGCCCACTGCCACTATCTTATCATCATTGATATGCTCTTCTATCCACTTGTAATCCGCGTCCGTCAAATCGTAAACGCAGTCAGGGTGAATGCCAAGCGCGCCGTACATAAAGTCATACTTTTTCACCAAATCAAGCGTGTCGTAACATGTTTCCATTTCGGAGCCAATGTTCACTATAAACTCGACTCCATGATTTCTCATGGAGCCGAGCAACTCTTCTCTATCTTCGTTAAATCTCTCATCATCGTAATGAGCGTGTGTATCAAAAATCATAATCTCTCCTAGGTGTTATTCTGCGTCTGCTTCCACCATCTCAACAAGCTCATCCATCTTCATTCTTGCAAACAAGATTTCAGGTGAATCAGTAACTTTCTTTCCTGACTCATATTTGCCAAACTCTTCCATATCGTCAAATGCTCTAAAGTCGGCATTAATCTGAGCCAAAATCTTTTCTGATGTCTCAGGCATAAATGGCTTGAGCAAACTTGCGCCAATATTGATACCCTCAATCAAGTTGTAAAGAACAGTTGAAAGTCTGTCTGCCTTCTCCTCGTCCTTAGCAAGAACCCATGGTTCTGTCTCATCAATATATTTGTTTAGACGCTTAAAAATAGACATTACTGCGCTTAGCGCATCCGCCACTCTAAGTTCATCAATCTTTGCGTTAGCTTCTTTAGCTGCATCAAGAATAGTTGTCTTAAGTTCTGCATCCATATCATCCACAGCGCCCTTATCATCAACTACTCCGCCAAAGTACTTGTTTGACATTGAGATAGTTCTATTAACAAGGTTTCCTAATGTGTTTGCAAGGTCTGAATTCATTCTCTCGAGCATCAAGTCCCAAGTGATGTTTCCATCATTCTCAAATGGCATCTCGTGTAAAACGAAATATCTAACTGCGTCCACGCCAAAGTACTTAGCCAAATCATCTGCATAAATAACATTGCCCTTTGACTTACTCATCTTTCCACCATCCTGAAGCAGCCATGGGTGTCCAAAGATTTGCTTAGGCAAAGGAATGTCTAGAGCCATCAACATAGTTGGCCAATAGATTGTGTGGAATCTCAAAATATCCTTACCAATCAAGTGCACATCTGCTGGCCAATACTTTTCGTATAGCTCATCATTGTTTCCATCCACATCGTATCCTAGTCCAGTGATATAGTTTGAAAGCGCATCAATCCACACATAAATAACGTGGTCTGGGTCAAAGTCCACAGGCACGCCCCATTTAAATGATGTTCTAGACACGCACAAATCCTGAAGTCCTGGAAGAAGGAAATTGTTCATCATCTCATTCTTTCTAGACTCTGGTTGGATAAACTCAGGATGTGAATTTATATGTTCAATTAGTCTATCTGCATATTTACTCATTCTAAAGAAGTAAGCCTCTTCCTTGGCTGGCTTAACTTCTCTTCCACAGTCTGGACATTTGCCGTCCACTAGCTGTGCTTCAGTCCAGAATGATTCACAAGGAGTACAGTAAAGTCCCTCGTATGAGTCTTTGTAGATGTCTCCCTGGTCATATAATTTCTTAAAAATCTTTTGAACTTGTTTTTCGTGATCTTCGTCAGTAGTTCTGATGAATCTGTCATAACTTGTTCCCATCAAGTCCCAGATTCTCTTAATCTCGCCTGAAACCTCATCCACAAACTCCTTAGGTGTAACGCCCTGCTCTGCGGCTTTCTCTTCCACCTTCTGTCCGTGCTCGTCAGTTCCAGTCTGGAATCTCACGTCATATCCTTGTTCTCTTTTAAATCTAACAATAGCGTCCGCTAAAATAGCCTCATAGGTATTACCAATGTGAGGCTTTCCAGATGTGTACGCTATAGCTGTTGTCAAATAAAATGGTTTGCTCATTTCTATCTCCTTAGTCTATTAAACTAGATTTATCTTATATTTTATCAGACCTGTCAAGGGTCTTACGCTTTAAAGCCGTTACTAGCCATCTCAACTAGCTTCGCCAAAGCCTTTTCTTCGTCATCTCCATCGCATTCAAAAGTTACTTCTGATCCCTTTTTGATGCCTGCAGAAATAATACTGATCTGGCTCTTTGCGTTTAATCTTTTGTCGCCATAAATCAGTTCGCATTTGCAGTCCATGTTTTCCATTTCTCTTGCGATATTCGCTGCCTCATGAAGCTTAATTCCATCTGCTACATCAATAGTAATAGTCTTGTGTACCATAGTAACCTCCTATGTTTTCGCATATTTCTAGAGACAATTTTACCATATTTTAAGGGAAAAATAAAACGGACCAAACGTTAATTTGGTCCGCATTGGGTTGCATGACTTTTCATATAAAACCTAACCTATCCCCACTATTATACGGCTTTACACACAAAAGTCTTTTTCATTATATATGTATATTTGTTCGTTTTGGTACTTTATAAGTCCCACTTTTTATGTGTATGTCGTATTGCTTCTATAATTTATCTATTTTGGTACTTAATTAGTATTCTTTTTATCTTCTTGCTTAATGGATTTGCCATCAAGTAGAGGAAAACAAATGTTGATATGCCGTGAATCATATTGAAAACGATTCCTGCTGAGTATGTCGCGATAAATGTTGATAGTTTTGGTTTGTCTGTCACCATAAATACTGTGGCCGTATCCATCAAAAGTCCATATAGCAAAAATGTCACTAAAAAACCGTACGTACATAGGATTAATTTGGCGAAGCCTCCCATTTTTTCTATTCGCTCTTGGTTGAAAATGATGGCTGATATTAATCCTATAAGTCCAAAGCCAATCATCTGCCACAAAGTCCATGGGCCCATGCCAAAGAACATATCTGAGATGAACGCAGTCATAACTCCGCTTAAAAATCCTGCCTGTTTTCCAAGCATAATTCCCGTGATTATTACGATTGCGGCGCATGGTTTAAACTGCGGAATCATAAAGAAAACTAGTCTTCCCACTACTCCCAAACTTATCATTACTGATAAAAGTACCACGTCTTTTGTGCCCGGTTTCTTTCTCTCAAAACTGCGCACAAAAATCACGATAGCTAAAACAATTAAAACTACCGATGCTATCAAGTACAGCCTGTCGCCGAACATACTATTTAGTTGGTCGCCTGTAAAACTTCTCATAATTATTTATAAAATCTCATATTCTTAAAGAATTCTTCTGTGTTATTTACACCTATCAATTCGCCCTGTGCAAAGAGCCCGCATCTATCTGCCACTTGCTTACAAAAATCGATATCGTGTGTAACAAGCACTATTGTTTTTCCCTGTTTTTTGAGTTCGTCAAATAATGTGGAAATATCTTTTTTAAAGAAAACGTCTAAGCCCTTTGTCGGTTCATCTAAAAGAATGATATCTGGATCAGTAGATAAAACTTTTGCTAGCCCCAGTTTCTCCTGCTCTCCACCACTCAAATCATATGGATGTGTGTCTAATAGCTCCTCAAACCCCATCCACTTTATTATTTCTTTTTTCTTCTCCTCATCTTCATAAGAATTATCTAGTTCTTCTCGTAGTGATTCATATGAAAACAGTTTTTTTGCATCTTGAGGCATTAGACCAATCTTTTTATCTGTCTTTGTCTTTCCTCTGTATGGTTTTAATACTTTACTCATAACCATAAGCGCAGTAGTCTTTCCTGTTCCATTACCACCTAGCATACAGAATGTTTCGCCCTCATTTACACTAAAGTTTAAGCCTCTTAAAACATCTGGATCATTCTTGTGATATCTAAACCAAATATTCTTACATTCAAAAACCTCATCCTTGCTTTCGATGTTTGTTTTCTGGTAAATATCTTCCTCTAGCCATTCGCTAATATCTTCTGATATTTTTCCATCTTTAATAGCCACTATTCTATCAGCCATATACGTAACCTTTTTCACATCGTGCTCTGCCATAATGATAGTTGTTTTAAAATCTCTATTTATTCTTCCAAGCAAGTGAAGAAATGATTCCTTTGCTATTGGATCGAGCATAGCTATTGGCTCATCCAAAATCAAAACCTCAGGATTTGACACCATAACTGATGCCAAATTTAGAATCTGCTTTTGTCCTCCAGACAATTCATCCACATTCTTAAAATACCAGTCTGTTATTCCAAAGTATTCTGAAATCTCTGCCACTCTTAACTTTATTTCATCTGTTGATACTCCCTCATTCTCTAGGCCAAATGATAACTCGCTGTATACTTTGTCGGTCACGACTTGATGCTCAGGGTTTTGGAATACAAACCCAACTTTATCTGCATTAATATTTATCTCGCCGCTCAAATCTCCTGCCGGTGCTATTTCCTTTTTCAAATTTTGAAGAAGTGTACTCTTGCCACTTCCGGTTTTTCCACACACCACAACAATCTCTCCCTGCTCAATATTTAAATTGATTTCGGAGAGGATTTCTCTTTCCGTATTTGGATATTTGAATTTTAAATTTTTGATTTCGATATATGCCATCTAAATTTCTCCCATATGTTTACTAAAATTGGTGTCATGCAAAGCACTATGTATGCTATTAGAACTATTGCTGATTCTTTGTTTCGTATTGTTGGATAAAAGAATGTGTGTATCTTGCTTACATTTGCAATATATAAAATCACAGCGCTTAACAGTACTACCCAAAGCACAAAGGCCAAATCTCTTATTTCAAATTTGTAGTTATGATAGTTTGTTCGCTTTCCTTTGCCGTAGCCACGCGCTCTCATCGAATCCGCAGTATCTATAGATGATTCTAGCGCCCAAGTAGCTGTGATTGAATACACATTCATTCCATTTTTTATTTTGCCACCTCTATTAAATCCATTCGCCTTTTGAATGTCTTTCGTCTCTTTTGCAAACTTCGTATACTTTGGAACGAATCTAAATACCATCGTTATTATCATTGCGATAGTTGGCGCGACTTTTCCGATAGTGGCTGTCCATTTATCGTCACTCATCAAACTATTAAAAATCGAAAACCACAAAAGCACTTCTCCTAGTATCACGCCTGCACAAAGGCCAAAGATAATAGATTCCAGCGTCACTGGATTTCCTGTCGGTAGGTAAAACAGTGCTGTCTTTCCTCTGTGTGAAAAGAGTGGGTTTATCATGGATGCTATTAACATCGACACTAAAACCATGACAAAGTACTTTAATCCCTCTGCTCTTTTTATTGCAAAATAATAGACCGTGGCGCACAAAAACGACACGGCTATCATTCCAGCCTGCATCCAAAATGTTGAGAATGCTATGACCGCGAAAAAGAATATGATAGTTGTTATTGGGTGGAATGCCCCAAACTCATCTCTCATTTCTTTACTTCACATCTCCCTTTTTGCAAGTAAACTTCCAAGCAATCACATCATTTCTTTTAATCTTGTAATCGCTCGAACTCTTGTTAGGCTTTTTGCCATTTACCTGATATAGCCATCCAGACTCCGGTCCACAACTAAACTCGTAAAAGTTATCAATGCCTTTTACATACTTGTTTCCCGCAGTGTCATTACTTTCCATAGAAATATTTTTATCTTTTGTCACTTTATACAAAATGTCATATGCAGTATCTCCTTTGTGAAGATCCACTTTTGTCTTTTTCAAAATGACGCCGTCTTTTGGGACTTTATCTTTTAGTTCCATCTCCAAAGTGTCTCTGTTTTTAAGAACAGTTTTGCAGTCAATTGAGATGGTACACTTTCCTATAATGACATCTTTCTTTTCTTCTTTCTTAAAGTCCACAAACTCCATCACTGCTACCAATATTGCAATGATGATTAGTGGAAATATTATTCTAGCTGCTCTATTGTTTCTAAACATCTTTTCTTCCTACCTTTTTATAAACTGTAAACCCTACACCTCCGACAAAGACCACTGCCAAACCTATCCAAAACCAAACTGGGCTTGCCTTGTCTTCCTTTTGCTTTTCATTTTGCACAGTAGTCTCTTCTTCTGCCACTGAAGTCGTAGGCTCAATTTTATTTTTAAGTTTTTTATTCTTGTTCTTCTTTGTCTGTTTTTCTGTATTTATCTGATCATCGTTTTTAACAACTGTTGATTTCTTACTTTTATTTTTATATTTCTTTGCCGCAGGCTTCCTAACTTTTTTCTTAACGGCCACTTTCTTCATATTGAAAAGTGGAGGGTCGTTTGCCAAAGTATTTTTGTAAGCAACTAGCGCATATAACGCCTGGTCTGTTGCCATTTGATTTACTAATCCTTTTTTCAAATGACTAAATCCACCATTATTATAGTAACTCATAAGCGAATCTAGCACAGTATGTTTCTTTTTTACAAATCTTTTATCTTTAACGCTAATCTTAAGTGAGGATAACGCTGTAAGAACCTGACATGAACTCTCACAGTTTTCATTACCCATTGTTTCAAATCCACCAGTGTCTTTTTGTTTACTTGATATTATTTTCAAACCATTGTCCACTACACTCTTCACTTTACTCTCTTTATAAAATGGAGCGAGCGCCTGAATAGCGATAGCTGTCATATCTACATCAGCTTTTTTACCAAACAGAGCCCAACCACCATTCGGTAGCGAAGAACCAACTAGTGAATTTTTATATTTTTCTATACTTCCCACTCTGCCATCATATCCATCACGAGGTTTAACATTGTCGTAATCTCCACACTCTAAAGCAATAAGTGCATACGCAAGACCATTCATTCCCTGCTTCATCACATTGTCAGCTTCAGCCAACGGGCTTATCACATCATATCCATAGAAATTGTATGGGTTTTCGCCTAAAGATGTTAGGGCAATCACAGTTCTAGAATATTCCGTGAAAGCATTTCTAGATAATTCTCCTTTTTGATTATCCAGAGTCTTTTTCAAATTCTTTTTGTATATGTTTTTGTAGTTGTTTGTAATTTTTCCAGCTCTAGCAAGCCCCATCACAGTCCACTCTCCACCTGCTGAGCTGTGTGATGGATTTTTAACTTCCTTCATTTGGCGGTGTGCCACTGTGTTTATATATTTCGACGTATCGCTTTTCGACAATACAATATTAGCATTAACAGTAGTCCCCGAAAGAACTACTGTTAATGCTAAACATATTATAAATAATCTTTTAATGATGTCGTTTTTCATTACTGTTATTTTTTGATTTTAACTTTCTTAACCTTGCTCCACTTGCCAAAGTGTTTAACGCCGTTAACTGTTTTATACGCCTGAACTTTAGCATAACATTTTTGTTTTTTCTTAAACTTCTTAGTCTTGATAGTTGTCTTCGTTGTTGTTTTCTTAGTTGCTTTTTTGAAACTCTTGTATTTTGAATATTTGAAAACATATCCTGTAGCATCTTTTATCTTTTTAACTGTAATCTTTGCTTTTTTACCTTTGATATTTTTGATGCTTTTAATAGAAGCTCTTGCCACTTTTACTTCTGCTGGCTTTTCATATTTAGCAATAGCATTTGTTGCAGTACTAACTTCTGCATCAGTAGCATCGAATTTCTCAAGAACCTTCACTCCGTCTTCGTATGCTTTCTTTGCAGCAGCAATACTCATGTAAACCTGATCGTCTTTTACATTTGCAATCTTTTTAACTAACTCATCTTTATTGGCAAGTTTTAGGTTTGAATCACTAAATCCGATTCCAACATCGTCGCCCCAGCCAAATACTGAGAAGTGAAGTCTAATAACATCACCGTCATTAACCAATGTCTTATCGGCGCCTTCAGCTGTTCCTTTGTTGTTTACCATAAACATCCAGCCAGCCATTGCGTTGTATGCATACTGGTTTAAATCTGGTGCGTTTGCGTTTCCATCATTATGTTCATTTGATGGAGCCTTGTATGTAGTAGAATATGTCTGACCATCCCACTCGTAGCTACTCACATAATCTGGCATATCTGAAATCTGCTTTGGAATATCAATCTTTCCGCTGTCTGCTTTTTTGATGCCTGTTAAATAGAATCCATATGAATTGTCTGCTGTGTATTCATATCCAGCATCCTTCATTGCTTTTTCAAATACAGTTTGAACAGTATCTCCATCTTTTATCTCGACCTTTGTTGGCTGAACTAAAAGTCCCTGTCCAATAGTTAGTTTTTCCACTGTGAAGTAAACGCTCTTTGTAGTATCCGCTTTTGCGTTCACTGGTGCAAAAACCAATGTTAGTGCTAGTGCGATAGCACAAATCATACTAGTAATTTTCTTCATGATATATTCCTCCATATATAAATTTAAAAGTCTTGCTAGGCGCAAGACTTTTTGTATATATTAACAAACTAAACCTTATTATGGTCTAGTGCTAATTCGTCTTGCCTACGAATAAGTAAATGTAGTCTGAGCACTCTGACTTATGATCGCTCTACTAAGGTGCCTGTGAAGCATTCTCCCGTTCGTCCCAAATACAGTAGGGATAGACTGCGTCGGATTCTCACCGAACTTTCCTCTGACCAAATGGTCGCGACTACAGTTTGTATTTAATTTTATTCGTTAAAGAATTGTTTTGGCTCGATGTAATAATCTCCACCCTTTAAGAAGAAGAAATCATTCACTCTATTCTTCTGATCAAACAACTCGTTGTACTGTATTATAGCATAATCATTCAAGTCGTTCGAGTATTTAGACTTCTTATCAATGTCATAGAATTTGCCATCGTCGCCTTTATAGAATAATGCTGTAACTACTGGAAGTTTCTTTCTCAAATTCAACAAATATTTATTGTAGCCAGTCATATCGGCACCTATCATATCCAACAAATATGATGATAGATAGTTACAACTCATATTCTCATTTTCTTTTTCTTCTATATCATAGTTGGCCCAAATTACATATGGTGTAGAATACCAGTTTGCTGTATCCTCTGTTGTAAATTCAGACTGTTTTTTCTTGAACAATGTCTCATAGAACTGCTCTACTAGTGGAGGCTGGTGATCGCCAAACATTACGATAACTGTTGGCTCATCCACCTTCTTATAGTGTTCTACTAATTCTTTGAAGGCGTCGTCTGATTGCTTAACCAATGTCATGTACTGGTTGTTCTCCTCTGTACTCAATCCAGAAGTTGTTACCTTAACATCTACATTTACCTTGCCTCGCTGTCCTACATAACCACCGTGGTTTTGAACAGTAACGTTGAACTGATAGTAAGGAGCTTTGCTCTTCTTTTTCTCTGCCTCATAATCCTTGATAATCTGCTTCATATCACTAGCGTCCGATACAAAGTTTCTAGTGTACTTCGCATCTTTGTAGTGTTCTTCTGAATAGAAGTTTTCAAATCCTAGGTATGAGTATACGTTTGGTCTGTTCCAACCATCTCTCTTATATGGGTGGTATGAATTGTTACCTGAGTATCCTTGCATCTTAAGTGTTCTTGTCATTGAAGGCAAAATTCCACTTAGCAAGTTGTTGTATGGCACTGCTCTTGGAGCAAAGAACGCCATGTTATTTCCTGTTAAGAATTCGAACTCCGAGTTCGCTGTGTTTGCACCCTCAATCGATACAAATAGTTGTCCTCTTATCGCATCTTTCTTAAGCGCTCTTAAGTATGGCATGTAATCTTCAGTAGTTTTCAACTCGCCATCATATGTAAAGTCCGCCAAAGACTCATTCATTATTGCAATGATGTTTGGCATCTTTTTCTTTGTCGCATTATCCTTTGATGTAACATCAGATTTGTAATCCTTGGTTAACTCTTTAACCTTATCCACTGAATAGCCCTTTGGTTTTTCAGTCTTAATGTACTTCCATGAAGTTAAGAACGATAGCGCTGTACCATTCTTTCTATATGTAAGTTGTGGTTTCCACTGACTATCCTCGATACCGCTCTTTGATACAATCTCAGTCTGAACAAAGAACCAATATCCAAAGATAAGTCCAGCCACACCAATAATAACTGGGATAAATCTTAGTTTTAATCTAACACCCTTGTACGGTTTCAAACCAAGCATCGTGCCTGCGGCCGCTGCAAATAACGCAACGCCCCAAAGTACCCACATATCGAACGCGTACTCATATCCTGCTGCCACGTTTTTAGCTGTGCCAATAGACATGATGTCCTGTACCAAAATAGGAATTCCTCTAAACGCTGTTACATAGTAGTTAGTTAGTCCAACTACCAATGTTAGAATCCATGTGATAAGCGATGCATACTGCGTTCTGTTTGTGATTGCATACGCAGCCGCTAGAATAATCGCATAGATCATCATGTTGTACCAGCCCTCGAGCGTAAATAACTTTCCTTCTACGTACGACATTGTGTGCTTGGACAAAAGTTCCATTATCATATATGCAGTAAATGGAGTTGTCACAAAGAAAATTCTTGAAATCCACTTCTGCAAATCAATTTCTTTATTTGTTTTCTTCTTAATGAATCCTTGGATTCTTCCATATGGAAGCCAAATGAGAGCAACACCTATTAGAAGTACTATGAGCATCTTAATAAACAAAACAATGTCATAGTTCATGAAACCAATTCTAATTCTTATGTTTTCAGTATCTAAAGTTTTCTTGCCGTCAATATTTCCGGCTTCTACTACGCGTGGATTGTAAACGCTCGATGTATAAACGCCAAAGCCCTGCGCATTTTTAAAGTCGTTACACTTAAATACAGCAGTGTATGTTTCATCTTCCACGGTCTCTGGTCTATCTAAAAATCTGAACCACGCAAACTTGTTTTCTTCGATTGTGTTTGCCTCAATTGTGTCAGTACAGATTTCTTTTCCCTTGTGATAAATAGTTACTGTCACGCTACCAGTCGCTTTTTCCATACCCATATTGTGCATGCAAATACCAATCTTCTTCAACTCGCCATCGCGACCGATGAAGGTTTGTTTCAAAACACTATTGCTCTTAAGCGGTACCATCTTCTGGTTTGGATCAGCAAAAGATCTAGTTGTGTGTGCGTTATAACAAGCCTTGTAATTAACAAGCATAAAAACGAGCCCCGCTACAACAAGCGCGGTTCCTAGTATTCTCTTAATCAATGGCCATTTGCTGTTTTCTTTCATTTTTCCTCCTGAACCAACTGGTTATATATATCTCTTTTTGACACGCCTCTATCTTTCGCCACTTTCTTCATCGCAGCCTTCTTATCTAGCCCTTCGTCCAAATATAATTTCATGTGATTTTCCAAAGACATGTCTTCCCACTTCTGTCTTTCCTCTTGGTCTAACGCTTCTTGGTCTTTGCCTTCAACCACCAAGACAAACTCGCCTCTTGGCTCCTCTGCCTCGTACTTTTCTCTAGCCTCTTTTAAAGTCGTCAAAAATGACTCTTCATATTTTTTAGTAAGTTCTCTGTTTATGCTTACTCTTCTGTTTCCAAGCGCCTTTTCTAATTCCACGAGCGTCTTTGTAAGCCTATGTGGCGCCTCATATATTATAATCGTTCTTGTCTCATTTTGTAACTGTTTTAGGACATTTTCTTTTTTCTTTTTGTCCTTTGGCAAGAACGCTTCAAAGCAAAATCTTTGTGTCGAAAGTCCAGACATAGAAATAGCTGTCACACAAGCACTCGCCCCCGGCAAAGAAGTAACCTCAATACCATTTTCAAGACATTCTTTCACCAGTTCTTCTCCCGGATCTGAAATGCCAGGCGTGCCAGCATCAGTAATCAATGCGATGTCTTTTCCATCTAGCATCATCTGCACTAATTCTTTAGCTTTGTCATATTTATTAAATTCATGGTAGCTTTGCATCGGTGTTTCAATCTCAAAATGATTGAGTAGTTTGATACTGTTCCTCGTATCTTCAGCACCAATTAAGTCTACTTCTTTCAATGTGCGCACAACTCTGTATGTCATATCTTCCAAGTTTCCAATAGGTGTCGCACACAAATACAACTTTCCAGCCATACTGCCTTCCTTATAACGACTTTCTTCTATATAATACTACTTCTCATAAATATCTAGTATCTCTTTGGTATATACATTTGGTTCATCATACACAATAAGCGGTTCTTCAATGTTCATCATTGGTTTTCCGCCTCTTGCGCCTTCAATCAAAACCATATTGGATGGCTTGTCCTTGTATGGGTAAACCATTCTAATTCTTTTTGGTTCAATCTTGTACTTTCTCATCAGTTCCATGGCATCCGCCAATCTTCTCGGTCTGTGAACCATATAAAATCTGCCCTGTGGCTTCAACACCGCGGCAGCTTCTCTTATCACATCTTCTAGCGTACACTTAATCTCGTGTCTAGCTATGGCCTTTGGCGCATCCGGATTTTCAATTCCGTTATTCTCACTCATATAGGGCGGATTAGTAACAACCACATCAAACGAGTCCTTGCCAAAGATTTCGGAGGCCTCTTTTATATTGCCTTCCACTATCTCTATTCTTTCTCCAAGATCATTCATCTGGACGCTTCTCTTTGCCATATCCACAGATTCCTCTTGAATCTCTAGTCCGACAAAGTCCTCGCCATCAGTTTTGGCCTCAAGCAAAATCGGAATAACTCCCGTGCCTGTCCCAAAATCGATTGCTCTCTCCCCTGCCTTTACCTCGGCAAAAGAAGATAACAACACTGCGTCCATTCCAAAACAAAACTTCTCTTTGTCTTGGATTACTTTATATCCTTTGCGCTCTAGGTCGCAAATTTCTTCAGTTGCTTTTAACTCTATATCCATTAGAGGTTATCCTTTAATGTTTGTCGGCATTTTCCACGCCGTCATCCTTGTCCTCAAGACCCTGTAATTCTTTAAGTTCCTCTGCTGCCAAATCAAATTTCTTTTTCTTTGGTTTGAACTTAAGTTCACTTACATTGTAAGTTTTGATTTCTCTTTCTTCGTCTTCCTCTACCACAATCTTAACTTCCTGTTTAATGACATTTACACTAGTCACTTCGCCTTCGAAGCCGTCAAAAGTTTTAACTTTTTCGCCCACGTCTGGTAGATTTGAATTTAAGTATTCGTAAGACTCCTGCTCGTTCTTCAAACAGCACATAAGTCTTCCACAAATACCTGAAATCTTAGTTGGATTAAGTGATAAGTTCTGCTCTTTTGCCATCTTAATAGTAACTGGCGCAAATGATGGCAAGAATGTACTACAACAAAGTTCTCTTCCGCACATTCCGATTCCACCAATCAGTTTAGCCTCATCACGAACACCGACTTGTCTTAATTCGATTCTTGTTCTAAATACAGAAGCCAAATCCTTAACTAACTCTCTAAAGTCTACACGACCGTCCGCTGTAAAGTAGAACATAATCTTCTTTCCATCGAATGTATATTCAACCTTGATAAGTTTCATCTCAAGGCCATGCTTTGCAATCTTTTCCTTACAAGTCTTGAACGCCTTCTTTTCTTTCTCTTGGTTTTGTGCGTACTTCTGGTCATCTTTCTCGTTGGCTTTTCTCATAATGTCCTTAACAGGTTTCTTAACTTGATCATCAGTCACCTGCTTCTTCTCTAAAGCCACTTCACCGTACTCTACGCCCACGGCTGTTTCCACTATAACGTGATCACCCTTCTTTAGTTCAAGATTTTTAGGATTAAAATAATAAATCTTTCCTGTATTTCTAAATCTTATTCCTACTACGTCTATCATTACTGTAACCTCTCTTTTATTCCTAACAACATAACTTCCATATTGGAATCAAATCCTACGTTGCTCTTTGTCCTTTCTTCTGCTTTTTCTATTTCATCCAAAATTCCATTTATATTTTCAAATGAAACATGGTCTGCTAGCTGTTTGATTTCAACCAAAGATTCCTGGAAAACTAATTCGCTATCATCCTTCGTCGTCTTAAATTTCAAAACATCGCCAAACCACACGCGAATCATATCCAAGTAGTCTTTCAATGCTTCTTTGTCGTCCTTATAGTCGTTCAAATCCTTGACTGTCTTTGCAATAACATCCATTCCGCCATTGGCTACATTTCGAATCAAGTCTGTGACTGAATCCTTCGAATCCTTGAAGCTGTCCGAGCTAATCAACTTCTCTGCTTTTCCGATGTTGCCTCCGGCAAAGGAAGCTGCCACCTTCGCGTCGTAGTCTCCCACTCCAAACTTGCTTTTAAGTTCTTTTACAATCTCGCCCTCGCTCACTGTTTTGGCATTTAGCATAACGCATCTTGAAAGTATTGTAGGTAAGAAAGCGTCAGTGTTTGCTGCAAGCAAAATAAATATCGCATAACTAGGTGGCTCCTCAATAGTTTTAAGAAGTGCGTTTTGCGCTTGCACTGTCATAGTATCGCTCTTTGGTATTATATATATTTTATATGGACTTCCGTAAGGCTTTATTAGCGCATCGTCATTTATCTGCTCTCTTATATCATCTACACCCAAGGTCTTCTTAGCGGGAGTCACATATTTAATATCTGGTTGATTGTCAGATTCTGCCTGATGACAAGATTTGCACTGCCCACAAGCTTCCCCTGTTTTGTCTGTCTGTTCAGGAGCATTACTCTCACACTGAATAGCCTTTGCCGCTTCCTTTGCAATATTCAACTTTCCCATTCCGCGCTCTCCGTGAAGGATGTAGGCGTGCGAAAGTTTGCCCGCAGCAATAGCGTTCTTAAAATGCTCGTATATGTGATTTTGGCCTAATGCTCTCTCCATTTTTCTCTTTCTAACTTGGTTCGTTTAAGATTCCTTTTTTGCCACAATGTCTTTTACTATCTCATCCACGCATTTATCCAAGTCTTCGTTCATATATTTTTTCTTAATCCCAAGTCTATTTATTTCTTCTTCTCTAAAGTCTTGCTCGTCTGCTAAAAATCTTCGGCAAAGTTCCTCGTACTTTGGCTCGCTCTGCTCAATCTCTCGTAAAACTGCGCGTCTTAATCTCTCGCCCTGTTCCACTTCTATATAAATTGGAATGACTTTGTCTTCGCCGTAGAAGTTTCTAACCTGCTCATAAGACTCCAGCGTTCCGATATACAAATAGTCGTCTTGATCTAAGTCTATCTGTCCATCATCCACTGTGAAGTAACTCCAAATCCCGTGAACTGTATTGTAATCTCTACTCTCAATTACTTTGTCGTCGTTTTTAAGTTCTTCTAGCCTGTCTCTATCTACAAAGAAGTACTCTTCACCGTCCACCTCGTTCTCGCGCATAGGTCTAGTGGTGTACCCCACGACAGTCTTTAGACCGAGCTCATTATTCTCTTTTATTTTTTGGAAAATAGTGTCTTTTCCACTACTACTTTTTCCAAGAATAAAAAATATTTTGCCCATAATTTATTCCTTAATTACTTTAATTCCACTAGTTATTTTATCTGTTATTCCCTTTATCTGCAACCCAGATTCAAGGCTTTTTTCTACTTCTTTTATTAGGTTTTCGCTTATAATTTCACCCGGTACCACAAGCGGAATTCCCGGTGGATATTTGTAGATGTAATCGCCTGCCACTCTACCTTTGGCATCCTTCAAATCCACCACTTCCACTTCTTTATTAATAGCTTCGTATGGTGAATATTTCACTTCGTTTTTTACATCTGTTTGTTCTGTATCTTCCTTGCTAGACACTTCTAGTCCCTCAGCTATCTCAACCAAGGCTTCGCCAAATTCCTTAACCTTCTCCAAATCATCTGCTATCGATGTCATGGCAATCACATACTGGTTGTTTGCCATCTCTGTCTCGAATTTATATTTTTCTCTTAAGGTTTTTTGTAACTCTATCCCTGTAAGATCAGTCTTGCTTAAGTCTATTACTATCTTTCCAAGATCATAATCATAAACACCGTTTGCTCCCACCAGTTCTTTACCGTGGACAAATATTTTTCCAGTGTTATTAACATTCGCTCTTAATTCTTCGAGAGTTTTCAACAATTCTTCTGCCTTTTGGTCGCCCGCTTCTCTCACTATTTTATAGCTCTCATCAATGCTTGCCATAAAAATATATGATGGGCTAGATGTCTGATATGTGCTAAGCGCTCTCTCTAATTTTTCCTTATCTACTCTGTCTCCCATCACATGAATAACTGCAGTCTGAGTAAGGGCTGGCAAAGTCTTATGTACGCTCTCAATTACAATATCTGCTCCTTCTTTATAAGCTGGGTTTGGAAATCCATCTAGCAAAAAGTGTGCTCCATGAGCACTATCTACTATTAAAATGGCGCCATTTTTGTGAGCCACTTTTACTAATTCTTTAATGTTTGATACTACACCTTCATATGTAGGTGAAGTGATAACCACTGTCTTTGCGGCGGACTCTTTTAACAAAGTCTCTAATTCCTCTGGATTATATCCTCCGTCAAATACCCCCACACTTTCAGGATAAATGTAAATAGGTTTTAGATTTCTAATCTCTACTGCATTATAAACGGACTTATGGCAGTTTCTTCCTATAATAATGTTGTCTCCAATTTCAGTCGCTGACTGAATAGCAGCCAAAACCCCACTAGTAGAGCCATTCACCATAAAATAAGTCTTGTCTGTTCCTAAAAATTTAGAAGCATCATCCATAGATTCCTTAAGAATTCCTTCTGGATCGTGCAAATTGTCTAGACCTTCCACCTCTGTGAAGTCAATTTTTTCTACATCACTAAAAGAGCCAGCATTTCTTTTATGGCCTGGCATATGCATCGGATAAATACCCGATTTCGAGTATTCGATTAGCTTTTCTTTAAGTGATTTCATACTGAATTATTATAACATATTTAATAAGTAGATATCTGTATTATTTGCGTAGCAAAATACGAACATTTTAGCAATAAAAAAGGACTTCCAATGAAGTCCTAATTTATGCCCGGTTCCGGAATCGAACCAGAGACAGAAGGATTTTCAGTCCTCTGCTCTAC
>JAFWIO010000075.1 GCA_017514785.1 Eubacterium sp.
AATCGGTCTATATGACAAAGATGGAAACATTTTATATGGAAAGAATCCTTTGACGAAGGATAAAGAGATAGATTTTGTTCCATCTTTTTCGGTGTCTAGAGTTTATAAACAGAATATTAATAAGACACCATATTATATTTATGACAGAAAGCTAGTTGGCAAAAACTTAAATGGCGTTTGGATGAGAGGTATGGTTCCACTTACAAATGAGATGAACCAACTTGCCAGCATTACAAAAGTGGCTGCCATGTTTTTACCTATTATAATTATTTTGGCAGTAGTGTTCGGATTACTTATTTCTAAAAAACTGCTAAAGCCAGTTAATAAGATGGAAGAGGCAGCATCTAGCATTTCTCAAGGTTCCGATCTTAAGAAGAGAATTGATATAGGAAATGGAACAGGAGAAATTTATGATTTGGCAGATGATTTCAATGAGATGATTTCAAGACTGGATGATTCCTTTGAAGCGGAAAAGAGATTTATCTCGGATGCTTCGCATGAGCTAAGAACACCTATGTCAGTTATTATGGCTCAGACTGAACTTACATTAGAAAAAGATAGAACAAATGAAGAGTACAAATCTGCTATTGAAGTTATTAATAGGCAGGGTGGCAGAATGAATACACTTATTGACACATTGCTTGATTATACAAGACTAGAGCAGCGCGCTGACGAGTATCAGATGATGCCAATAGATTTATCAGAATTAGTTTCATCTTTATGTGAAGATATGAAGCTAATAAAGTTAAAAGATATTACATTAGAATATGATGTAGACCCAGGTATCACTATCAGTGGACACCAAGTTCTCCTCACACGTATGCTTCAAAACTTGATAGACAACGCATACAAGTATGGAAATGATGGCGGAAACATTTGGGTATCTCTTAAGGATAATAAAGATAATGTTATTCTATCTGTTAAGGATAATGGTATCGGCATTAGCGAATCAGGTGTTAATAAGATCTTTGACAGATTCTACAGAGAAGATACATCTAGAACTCACAAGAAAAGAATGGCATATGGCTATGGTCTAGGATTATCTATGGTTAAAAAGATAGTAGAGATGCATAATGCTAACATTAGAGTTATTAGCGAGGAGGGACAAGGATCTGAATTTAAAATTTATTTTAAAAAATAATTGTTTCTAATGTTATTCTAATGTTTAGTTTTTAATATATAACCATAATCGTTGCTAAAACGAAAAAAATATAAATGAAAAGGAGATTTAAAAATGAAAAATCTAATCAAAGGTATTATGGTTGCATTGTGTTTGGCGGTGGCAGTAGCATTTGCCGCAGGCGTTCAAACAACAAATGTACAGGCTAAGAAGAAGGTGACCTATAAGCTTAAGAAGGGCACACTTACTATTAAGGGTAAGGGTAATATGCCTAAGAAGATTAAAGTTAAGAAAAGCAAAGTAAAGAAGATTGTAATTAAGAAAGGTGTTAAGAACATTTCAAACAATGCTTTTAAGAACTTTAAGAAAGTAACTAAGGTTACAATTCCAAAGACAGTTAAGAAGATTGGTGTTAATGCATTTTATAAAACTGCGATTAAAAAGTTAACAATCCCTAAGAACTGTAAGAAACTTGGCACAGGATTTATGGATTACTGTAAGAAGTTAGATAAAGTAACTCTTCCTGGTGATTTTGTTATTACTGACAAAAATGGAAAGGCTAAAACAATTAGAAATAAAACTCATGGAACAACAGTTGATACAGTTACTTTTAATTCAAAGTTAGACTACGACGTTTGCGCGTACTTCGATACATACGATTTCCAGACAGTAGCAAATGATCCTGAATTTAAGACATTTGACGGAGTTGTTTATACAAAAGATGGAACTGGAATTGTCAGAGTTCCTTCAGGTAGAGATACTCTAGTTCTAAGAGAAGGATGTACTACATTTAACACATACGCTACTACATATCTAAGTGGCAAAGAGAGTGGTGTTGTTTGTGATAGTTTGGTTAAGATTACACTTCCATCTACACTTGCAAAAGTAGATGAGTATAATTATTCTGATTATTCAGTTGAAAGCAGAAGCAGGACAAATACAGAGATTATATTTGGTAAATCAAATATATCAATTCCAAATATTGTTACACTTAAAATTGTTTACAATATCAATGGAGAAACTTTAGTTAAGAAACTACCTACACGTATTGCTAAAAATGGTAATTTCTTGGTAGGTGATTCAACATATTTGATTGAGGGTGACGATGCTTCACCAAGTAATGTTCCTGCTGGTATTAAGACTATCTGTGAACGTGCTTATACTGGTTGCAGTTCAATAGGCCAGGTTGTGCTTCCAGCATCAACTGAAGTAATAGAGAGTGAAGCATTTCAGTACACAGGTTTGAGCAAAATTAATTTGGATAATATTAAAGATATTGGTGTAGGTGCATTTATGGGAACTCAACTTTCAAGTGTTGAACTACCAGCAACTATCACAACTATTTCAGCTTTTGCATTCAGCGACTGTGGAAACTTAGCAGAAGTAAAATGTAAGGGCGAGTTGAAATCAGTTGGATCTTATGCATTTAATAATACAAGAATTAATCTTGCAGATTTCTTGACTGATAACACTAAACTAGAAAAAATTGATCAGGCAGCATTCCAAAATATTGGTTGGACAAATATAACTATTCCAGAAAACGTTAAGACAGTAGGAGCTTATGCTTTCTCTGAGTCAAATAATAATAAATTTGTCCTTATCAAAGGAAGTACAGCAGGATTCGATATGAAAGCATTTGGCGTATGCAACAATGTTACATACCAGTTTGAACAAGGTGTTTCACAGGCATGGGTTACTCCAGATCATGATTATTACAAATCTGGTAAGAAGATGAAATTCTACGCAAGTTGGGACAAAGTATCAGAAGTAAACGGATATGAAATCTGGTTAGCTAAAGATAAGTCTCTAAAGAAAGGCGTTAAGAAATACACAGCAAAATATAACGCAAAGAGTGCAAGTGCTACACTCACAAAGAAGAAAGCTAAAGGACTTAAGTACTTTGGAATCAGAGCATATAAGACAGTTAATGGCAAGAAAGTATACAGTAAATGGAACATCCAAAAACTATAAGAATTGATTAACATTTAGGGTATACATTTCGGTGTATACCCTAATTTAATTTTAACGGAGGTGATTAGAATGAAAAATTTCATAAATAATAAAAAAGTAATGATTACCTTCATTAGTTGTTTGGTTGTTATCGTTTTAGTTGTCATTGGAATTACTGCGATGCGAATGGTTGCTAAAAACAGTTCTATAGGAGTAGAGGCAGCTAAAAAGTTTGCATACATAGATGCAGGGGTGAAAGAGAAAAACGTAAACGACGTAGATGTTGATTTTGAGTATAAGGATTCTACATATGTATATTGTGTAGATTTTGATACAGACAAAAAAGATTATCACTACTATGTAAATGCATCGAACGGAATCATTTTAGAAAAAAAGATTGTGAAGAAGAAATCTGATTCCAAGAAAGATGATAAAAAGAAATCTAAGAAGAAAAAGAAGAGACGTTCTAATCACAAAGATGATTCATATTCAAGTGTTTCTGGTGGTAAAAAGATAAAGGAAACCACAAAGAAAGTTAAATCGAAAAAAGATAACGAAGAAGATGATGAAGATGTTGTGATTGGAATGGATAAAGCAAAGAGTATCGCGGTAAGTTCTGCGGGTGAGAGTATGAACAATGTTATTTTCACTTTAGCGGTACTAGATGGTGATACTTATAATCTTCAGTTCTACAGTGGGAATACAGAATACAATTATTCTATAGATGCATTTACCGGATCAGTTATAAGCGCATATTCTAATGACTATGAAGGTAGTGATGCAGAATAAAAAAACGAGGTGTTTATACACCTCGTTTTTTACATATATCATTTAAACAACATTTGTCGCAGTAAGGAGTAGTACGCGCCGTACAGACATCCCTTCCGTGAAGAACAAGCCTATGACAAAAGTCGCTTCCTTCCTCGGGTGGAATAATCTTCCACAGTTCCATCTCCACTTTCTTTGGATCCTTGATTCCATTAACAAGTCCGAATCTATTTACCAACCTAATACAGTGTGTGTCAGTAACGATAGCAGGACCGCCAAACACATCTCCAATAATAAGGTTAGCAGACTTCCTTCCAACTCCTGGAAGCTTAAGCAAGTCTTTCATATTGTCTGGAACTTTATAATCGAAGTCATCCCTTAACATTTGCATACATGCCTTTATATCTCTAGCCTTACTTTTGCCAAGACCACATGGTCTTACAATCTCTTCAATCTTTTCTACTGGTGCATCGGCTATAGCATCAATGTCAGGATACTTTTCATATAGCTTTGGCACAATTTTATTTACACGCTCATCCGTACATTGCGCTGCCAGCCTAACAGATATTAGTAATTTCCATGCAATACTTATGTCTAAAGTACATGCTGCGTCTGGATATTCTTTTTTTAATCTTTTCACTATTTCAAGTGCTAATTCTTTTTTACGCATATGGGCATTATACCATATAGTATGTTATAATACCTAATTGGAGAGAAAAGAAAGGATAACTATGAGACATAACTATCATAAAATATCTGATGATTTACAGACGAAGATAAGTGAAGATATGAAAAACCATTTTCTTTCACCTTATAGATGTAATGATGAAGATATCGTTAGAAGAAATATGGAAAGGGATAAGGCCACGCTTTGGAGGCCTGCTTTTCAGCGCGATATAGAAAAGATTCTTCATATTCCATACTACAGTAGATATACGGACAAGACTCAGGTCTTTTCGTTTATTAATAATGATGATATTTCTAGACGCGCACTTCATGTTCAGCTAGTTGCGCGTATTGCAAGAAATATTGGACGAGTGCTTGGTCTTAATGAAGATTTGATTGAAGCAATGGCTCTTGGACACGACATTGGACATACTCCATTTGGACACGCAGGCGAGAGATATCTAAACGATGTTTACCATGCGAGAACTGGTAGATTCTTTAACCACAATGTTCAAAGTGCAAGAGTACTTGATAAATTGTTCCAAAGAAATATAAGTCTTCAGGTGTTAGATGGTGTCCTTTGTCACAATGGTGAGTTTGAGCAGAAGGAGTATAGACCAAAACTTGGCAAAACTTTTGACGATCTCGACAAAGAAATTGAAAGTTGCTACACAGATGGACCATCTGCCATTAAGTCTTTAGTTCCGACAACATTAGAAGGATGTGTAGTTAGAATTTCAGATATGATTGCATACATTGGAAAAGATAGACAGGATGCGTTGACTGCAAAGATTATTGATCACGATACAGAGTTTTCAAGTGAGAGCATTGGAGATAAAAATGCTGAGATTATAAACAACCTTAGTGTTGATATTATTGAGAATAGCTACGGCAAAGATTACATACTTTTAAGTGAAGCTGCATACAATGATTTGAGAACTGCTAAGCGTGAGAACTATGAGATGATTTACTTGAGTGAGGATACTCAGAAAGAGTATGACAGTATCATAGGTCCAATGTTTGAAAAACTCTATGATAGATTGTATGAAGATGTAGTGTCTGGAGATGAAAACTCAATCATTTATCGTCACCACATAAACTTTATTAATAACAATAATCACGATAGAGGGGCTAAGGATTATAGGGAAGAAGATAAGCATCAAATAGTAGTAGATTTCATTTCTAGTATGACTGATGATTATTTCATCGCATTATACAATGAATTATTCCCAGAAGATAAAGCTGACATCAAATTTAAAACCTACTTTTAAGGGC
>JAFWIO010000076.1 GCA_017514785.1 Eubacterium sp.
AAAGGAGCACCCCATGGATCCAAACAACCTAGAATTATTAAGAAAAGAAGTAATTGCCGAACTCTCCGGCATGGCCTTCGGCCCCTTCCCATTTATGGGCGGAATGGCAATAGAAGCACAAACTGCTTCAGAAGAGAGACTAATAGAAATGGCAAAAGAACTACATATAAATGTAGATAAGTATATGTAAGGAGGTATCCCTATGTCAGATGATCTATTTGGCGATATGTTTGACCTAGACAACGACGGCGAAATTGACGATATCGAAAAAGCCGCAGAAATAGGCTTCATGTCCGAGTCCTTTGACGAAGACGAATACGATGACGAAGACTTTGACGAGGATGAAGATGATGAATACTAAAACAAAAGCCTATTACGAAAACAACACAGAAGAATTCTTCAGCTCCACAGTGAACGCAGAAGTGGAGTACCTTTATACTGACTTCCTATCCCTAATCCCCAAGGGCGCCAAAATCCTAGACCTAGGCTGCGGATCAGGAAGAGATACAAAAGCATTTATAGACAAAGGCTATAACGTAACAGCTATAGATGGTTCCCCAGCGATGTGTAAAATGGCAAAAGAGAAACTGGGTATAGATGTAGAGTGTTTAGACTTTAATGATATACAGTGGAAAAATGAATTCGATGGCGTGTGGGCGTGCGCTTCGCTATTGCACTGCGAGAGGGAGACCTTGGGTGGGGTGATAGAGAAGATAAGAGATGCGCTGGTGCCAGGTGGAATAGTGTATATGTCATTTAAGTATGGCGACTTCGAGGGTGAAATGCTGGAGAGACATTTCCTGGATATGAATGAGGAAAGGTTTGAGGAAGTGTTGGGGGAAATTTCTGGTATGGAGAAGGTTAAAGTGTGGCAGAGTGAGGATACTAGAAGAGATAGAGATGTGATTTGGTTTAATGCTTTGCTAAGAAGGAAATGATGGAAAAATGAAAAAACAAATAATAAGCAAAATAAGCATACTCCTATGTATAACGCTTGCTATAGAGAGCGTGTGCTTAGTGCGTGATGTAAGTGCTTTGTCGAGGGCAAAGTATACAAAGCAAACTATAGACAAAAGTACTACGTTTGGGAAAGTGAAAGTAGAAGAATACTACGAGTTGATTCAATTAAAAGGTGATACTCCTGCTATACAAAAAATAAATAAAGCGCTTAGAAAAGATTGTAATAAGTTTATAAAATCTTCCTATGTTGAATACATCAAGGACTATTCAAAAGAAATAAACTATGACGACGAGTGTCATTGGACGGCTAGTTCATATGTGAAATATAACAAAAAAGGAATAATAAGTATAAAAGTAGAGTCAAGTGGATGGCTGGGTAGAGTTAGAGTTACAGATGAGTATGGTTTGAATTACTCATTAAAAACAGGCAAAAGAATATATCTTCACCAAGCTTGTCGGAAATCTAAAAAAGCTACAAAGAAAGCATTGATAAAAGTAATAAAGAAACAAAAAGATTTTGGAACGCAGAAAAAGTATGCGCTAAAAAGAGTGAAGAAAATGAAATTAAAGAAGATAGATTTTTATATTAAAAAGAATGGAAAAGTAATGGCCATATTTGATCAGTATGAAATTGGCAATTTTGCTTACACACAAGAGTTTAAGGTGGGGAGGAGAAAATAATTAACCCCACATATAAAAAGGAGCACCCCATGGATCTAAACAACCTAGAATTATTGAGAAAAGAAGTAATTGCCGAACTCTCCGGCATGGCCTTCGGCCCCTTCCCGTTTATGGGCGGAATGGCAGTAGAAGCACAAACTGCCACAGATGAGTATGATGATATGGAGTTTGATGAGTAGGGGGATAATTTAGTTTAGTTTTGAAATCGTCCACAAGTTGTGGACGATTTCAGAAAAAAGAGAATCGTCAACAGTTGTTGACGATTTTGTTTTGCCTTATTTTATGGGCTTTTGATGGTTTTATTGTGTTTTTGGGTGTTGGCAAATGTCACATATTTGACGCGTGGTTTAACGAATAGCTTTTATTTTTATGTGATATTTATCACATAAAGTTTATGTTGACAAGATGTGAAATAGTGCTATACTATTCTTAATTAAAATAGAACGGAGGATATATAAGTGCAAGAAAAGAATAGTTTTGAAGGATTAATTCAGAGTGTTAAGAGGTTAGATGAGTTGACAAAAACACAAGCTAAAAGCGCGGTCAACCAGATGTTAACTATTAGGAATTGGATTATTGGTTATTATATAGTTAATTACGAGCAGCATGGTGAGGATAGAGCAGAGTATGGAAAACAATTATTGACTAAAATGGCAAAAAGACTAAATATAAAAGGCTTGGATCGAAGTATGCTTAATTTATGTAGAGTGTTTTATAAAAAATATCCTCAGATTTGTGATTCAGTGAATAACAAATTGAACAAAAAAAGTGTTGTGGATAACAAATTGTCTTTTTCTGAGATTGTTGATAGGAAAAACTCAATTTGTGAGACAGTGTCTCACAAATTCCAATTAGATGGAGATACAATTATAAATAACCTTTCTTTTTCTCAATTAAGACTAATAATGCAAATAGAAGATCCAATGGAAAGATACTTCTATGAACTTGAATGTATAAAGTGTGGTTGGAGTGTAAGAGAACTAGATAAACAGATATCAAGCAAATTGTTTTTTAGAGCAGGAATGAGCAAAAATCCTGAAAAGCTACTAGAGAAAACAGTTAATAATCCTGAAGCTCATGGATTTGATGAAAAAGAACTTTATATGTTTGATTTTTTGAATATTGATGCTGATCAAAAATTAAACGAATCAGATTTAGAACAGGCCCTTATGGATCATTTGCAAGATTTTTTATTAGAAATGGGAAATGGGTTTTGCTTTGAAGCAAGACAGAAGAGGATAGTGATAGATGATGACTACTATTTTATAGATTTAGTATTGTACAACCGTGTATTACATTGCAATGTAATAATTGAGTTGAAAACAGATAAGTTTAAACCCGAGCATATTGGTCAAATAAATGCATACGTTTCGTACTACAAAGATTGTGAAATGACAGAAGGAGACAACCCACCTATTGGGATACTAATGTGTACTGAGAAAGGACCCAAAATGGTTCAATATGTGTTGAATGGTATGGATGAAAAAATATTTATTTCTAAGTATATGGTTCAACTACCAGATAAAAGCCAATTGGAAGAATTCCTTGCGAAGGAAATGAAAGATTATTGTAGTTAAAAAGGGATTCTTTGAGGTGGTCAATTTCGTGGCAGCCACGTACCCTATGGGTCAAAAGAGATGCAGGGGAATGCCACGCCTGCCAAAGAATACTTTTAGAAGAAAATGCACCCACAAACTGGGTGCCTTTTTTATATGAAAATATGTTAATATAATAAATGTAGATTTGAACGGACAAAGAAAGGAATAGTTATGAAAAAAGTATTAAGCCTAATATTAGTATTTGCACTAGCAGTAGGTTTAGGAGTGGGAGTTAGCTTTGTTCAAAAAGACATAAGTGCAGCCGACATAAATCCTACACCTGAGCAGGGAGCGACAGTGAATCTCTTAGAAGGAGATCCGCTAGACTTTGCTACGCATTATTCTAAAGGTGCTATAAACAAGTACTATGTAAAGGGTGTAGATAAGTATGCGCCTGCGCCATTAGTAATAGAGTGGGATGCAGTGTCAGGTGCTAAATCATATGCAGTAAAGTTAAGTGAAAATGAAACAATGACAGACCCTAAAGAGTTCATAACATTTGAGACAAAGGTTACTATAGAAGATTTGTTCTCGGCCACTGATTATTACTACCAAGTAACAACAGAGGTGGATGATACCATGTACATGTCAGATGTTATAAAAATAACTACAGCTGATATTCCAAGAACAATCAGTGTTGATTCAGTTACAAACACTAGGGACTTTGGCGGACGCCAAACGGTTGATAAAAAGTATAGAGTAAAACAAGGAATCATATACAGAGGCGCCAATGTAGATGAGATATCATCTGAAGGCAAAAGAAAAATGGTTGAGACTTATGGTATAAAGACAGACCTAGATTTGCGTGGTAAGTCAAAAGTTTCACCTCTAGGCAAAAACATAAACCTAGTTTCAGTTTCTTCAGGGCAGTATATAAATGCACTCGACTACGATTATTGGTATCCAGCTCTTAGAAAAGAGATACTAACATTTGCAAATCCAAACAACTTTCCAATCTATGTTCATTGTGCTATAGGTAGAGACAGAACTGGAACGCTCTGTACACTTATTGGTGCTTTGGCTGGAATGAGTGAGCAGGATATTATGCGTGATTATGAATTTACTTTCTTCTCAGTAGTTAATGGCGATGTAGATAATGCAGCGAACTATGCTGAAAAAATGTGGAAAGTAATCAATTGGCTAAAGACATACGACAAAGGAACTTTGCAGGAAAATACAATGGAGTTTATGAGAGAGCGCTTGAATCTAAAACAGTCTGACTTAAACAAGATTAGATCAAACATCCTAACTCCAGGTGCTATACCTATTCCTGAACCAAAGGTTCCAACACCTTCCAAAGTAAAACTAAAGAAGGTAAAGAACATAAAGAAAAAGACAGTGAAGGTTACATTTAAAAAGGCAAGCAACGCCAAAGGCTACCAAGTAACCTGGTCTAGATCTAAAAATTTCACAAAGCAGAAGAGCAAGACTAAATCTAAATACACAACAAAAACTACTTACAAAATCAAAAAACTAAAGAAGAAAAAGAAATATTACATAAAAGTGAGGGCATATAATATAAATGGACACTTGAAAGTGTTTGGAAAATATTCTAAGGTTAAAAAAATAAGAATAAGAAAGTAGAGGAGAGCTTATGAAAAAACTATTAAGTATTGTTTTATCATTAACTCTGGTTGTTGGTTTACTAGTTGGAATGCCAGCGACCCCTGCCAAAGCAGATGGCACTATAACTGTTACTGCTCCAGCTAACGGAGCACAAGTGGATTTGCTATCAGGCAATATCTTGGAGTTTTGTAAAAACTACCAACTAGGCAGAGCAAAAGAATTATATAAGAGACGTAGTGATACTTACTTCCCATCTCCAGTATCGTTTGCTTGGAATGCAGTAAGTGGTGCAAACGAGTACTTCGTTATGATTTCTATAAATAGCAATATGTTAGATGCCACATCTTATGGCACACCAACAAATTCAATTGATGTGGGAGAACTAAACCCAGGACAGAAGTATTATTATAAAGTTACTTGCAAGACAAATGCTGGAAACTATGACTCAGGCGTTAAATCATTTACTACAAGCAACCTTCCAAAGACACTTCGTATAGACAGTGTTGGAAACACAAGAGATTTAGGTGGACAGTATGTAAATGGTGGAAAACAGAGAGTTCGTTTTGGAAGAGTAATCCGTGGTGCAAATGTAAATGATATATCAGAAGAAGGTAAACAACTACTTAGACAGCGCTATGGAATCAAATTTGATCTTGATTTGAGAGATAAGTCAAAAGAAACAGTTCCAGATTCTTCACCTCTAGGAACAGATATTAAGTTTATAAACATAAAAGGCGTAGAGTATAACAGCAGTGAAAAGGGAATTGGAAATCCTGCCAACTACGATAGAGCAAAGAGCGAAATTCTATTGTTCGCAGATCCAAATAACTTCCCAATCTATGTTCACTGCCAGATTGGTAGAGACCGTACAGGAACAATCTGCTTCCTAATTGAGTCCTTGCTTGGAATGAATGAGCTAGATATGTTCCGTGACTATGAGTTGTCATATTTCGCAAAAGTTTCTAATGATGATTTGGCTGATCCAGATGCAACTACAAACGGAGCATTTTCAAGAATGGTAAATTACCTAAGAGGTTTTTCAGGCGATACAATGCAGCAGAAGGTTGAAACATACATGAAGCAAGAACTAGGCATTACAGATGCACAGATTCAGGCAATCAAAGATAACATGCTAACTCCTTTGCCTAAGCCTACACCTAAAGTTGTAAAGCCTGGCAAAGTTACAATTAAATCTGCAAAGAATGTTAAGAAGAAAACAGTAGTAGTTAAATATAAGAAAGCTACTAACGCTAAAGGCTATCAAGTATGGTGGGCTACTTCAAAGAAGTTTAAAAAAGCTAAAAAGAAATTTACTAAAAATACTAACTACAAGATCAAAAAACTGAAGAAGAGGAAGAAATACTACATAAAGGTAAGAGCTTATAACCTAAACGGAAAGACCAAAGTATATGGTGCTTTCTCAAAAGTTAAGAAAGTGAAAATTAAAAAATAAATAACATTTGCCCCGGGAAAATCCCGGGGCTTTTTTATTGTGACCTAAAATTTGGACCCCTTTATAATATAAAAAGAATTTTTATATCACACATCTGTGCTATTATAATATTGATAAACTGTGCGGATTTTTATAAATGGAGGAAAAATATGAAGAAACTATTTAGACGAATTGTTTCGGTAATGATGGTAACAGCAATGGTTGTTACCCTTATTCCTGCGCTTGAAAGTGTTCAAGCCGATGACGAACCATACAACTTATCGGAAGGTAGAGCTGTCTATGCTAGTTCAGCAAATGGCGGCGATACTGAAGATAGAGCTGTAGATGGTAAAACAAACACGAGATGGCAAGCTGCCACGAGTGACTCTAATGAGTGGCTCTATGTTGACTTAGGTAAAAAGGCCAACATTGATCACATCTATATGCACTGGGAAGCAGCTTATGCTAAGTATTATAAGATTGAGACATCTGATGACGAGATTGAGTGGACAACTGCTTATGAAAAGAAGAAGGGTGAAGCCCAGCATAAGACTATGGCAGTTAGCTATAAGTATACAGGCACAAGAGCTGATGGCGATTACAGATTCTCAGTTAACTGGACAAAGGTAGAAGATGCTCACTACAAAGTTTTTATAGATGGCGAAGATAATGATCATATCGCATACGCTGGTGGAGATAACTATCGTTTTACAAACCACGGTGGTACACAGGGCGATATCAGAATGAGCCAGGGTGAGCACTACATGATAGTGGTTGCTTTCAACCCAGACAATAACGAAGAACTTGGACGTGGAGTTCTAGATTTGGATGCACAAGTTGATGCTCAGGGCGATAATGGTATAGAAGACGATCCAGCGGATGCTTTGAAGCAGACTATTAATAAAGATGAGCTAAGTGTAACAGAGGCTCGTTATGTAAGAATTACATGTACACAGAGAGCTATAGGATACGGCTGCTCACTTTACGAATTCCAAGTTTGGGGAACAGGTGGTTCAAACAAACCTCCAGCACAGTACGGAGAAAATCTTGCACTAAACAAAACAGTTAAATGTTCAGGCACAAGGGATGAATGGTGGATGAAAGACGCCGACGGAAACATCAAGCCTGATGCTTACGATCAAGTTAAACCTGAGAATGCAGTAGACGGAAGTAAAGATACAGCGTTTACTTCATACCAGGGAGAAGATGACCAGTGGATATATGTAGACCTAGGTGCTGAGTATGATATTGGACGAGTAATCACTCGCTTTAATGAAGATGCTGGAAAGATATATGACATCCAGACTTCTAAAGATGCGAAACATTGGACCACAATCCACAGAGAACAGAAGGGCTTTATGAATAAGGTGGATAATTTTACATGCTTCCACGAGGACGTTCGTTTCGTAAGATTTCTCGGTTACTCAAAAGTAGAGAGTGGAAGTGGTTTTGGTATTCGCGAACTTGAAGTTTATGAATACAAAGAGGGCGACTCAAAAGAAAACGAAACAATTAAAGACCTTCCTATCAGCCAAATCGTTAATAACGAGAACGGCAAAGGCTCATATGTGGTAGGAGAGGTTAAAAAAGAATTAAATAAACTTCCTTCATTTGTAAATGAAGAAAATATAACTACACCAATAGATTCAAACAGCTGGTGGTAATCATTTATGATTAAGACTTACGGAAATATGGCTGTTATTCATCCTCTAAAGGCACAGTTCTCTAGCAAGGGACTAGGAACGCTACTTGCCTCTCAAGGTTACACTGATGAGAGAAAGCCTCAGGATTTAGGTGTTGGTTATTATTCAGAAAAGCTAATGGACTTTTATCTAAAGCCTGATAGTTTTGATGCAAACAGTGGTTATGACAGAGTAGAAAATTATGGTGACTTCCATGTAGATGTAGGCTTGTGCGACGACGATGGTCTAAAGATGAAATCTACTATGGTTAAGGGTTCACCTTATCTATTCTCAGAGTTTTATGAGGATGACACAGTACTTCTAAGCTCATCATCAATATTCAAGATAGATAATAAAAATGGAAAACGCGTATTAGAAAATGCTGGAGATACTTATTCAGGAGATAACATCGTCATTCATACACAAGATGATGAAAATTTTAGAGCAGAAAATGGAGAATCAGATTTCTTGTTGTGCGCACCTGAGAATACTACATTTACAGCAAAGAATGTTGGTAAAAAGACTTTGATAAAGATTCAGTTTGAGTCTAAAGACAATGCTTATATTTCTGCATGTGGTATGCACAAAGAAGCTCAGGTTGAAGAATATTATCAACACGCTTACAACCACGTAACTCGTACAGAAGTTTCTTATGACTTCAATAAATCTAACAACAAGGTAACAACTACTTATAGTGCTAGTACAGATATTATGAGGGATGACTTATCATCAAACACTGTTCTTGGTTTATATCCACATCAGTGGAAATATGTGCCTGAAGATAGCGCTGATGAGTTTGATACATATAAATCAATTCGTGGTGATATGAAGATGTATGAATCCAATGAAATATCAACTACCCAGCAGTTTGCAGGATTACTTCCTACATTTGCAAAACCAAACAGTTCTAAATTAGAAAAAGATAAGATTAAACAATACATAAAGACAGTAGTAGATGAGATTGGAACAGGACCAAATGCCGATGCTTACTGGCAGGGTAAGGCTGTTCACCCACTTGCTATTACAGCTCTAATGGCTGATCAGATTGGCGAGAAGGGAATGAGAGACCAGTTACTAAAAGACCTTAAGAAGATTATGGTTGACTGGTTCACATACTCAGGTGGCGATGATAGATGTTATCTAATCTACAACAAAGATTGGGGAACAGTTTATTATCCAGAGAGTGCTTACGGTGCTAACGCAGCTATCTGTGACCACCACTTCACATACGGTTACTTCCTCTTTGGCGCAGCCGTACTTTCAACATACGATCAAGATTTCTACTATCAATATAAAGATATGGTAGAGATTATGCTTCGCGACTATGCTAACCCAGAAGATCCAAGGGACGATGGGAATATGTTCTGTAAGTTCAGAGCATTTGACCAGTACTCAGGACATTCATGGGCTGGCGGCTACGCAGACAACGACGACGGTAACAACCAAGAATCAGCTTCAGAGTCACTCTTCAGCTGGGTTGGAATGTACCTATGGGGCGAAGTATCAAAACAAGATAAATATATTGATGCCGGTGCTTACGGCTTCACAACTGAGATGGAAGCAGTAAAACAGTACTGGTTTGACTACGACGGCGACAACTGGCTAGACTCATTCCCATTCCAGGGAACAGGTCAGGTTTACGGCGCATCCTACAGTTATGGTACTTTCTTTGGCGGACAGCCTCTATACATTTACGGTATTCAGTGGCTACCTATTTCAGAATACTTAACTAACTATGGTATGAATCAAGAGAAGTGTGCTAGAGCATACCAAGGCTTGTTAGATGAGACTGATGATGCTAGAGAGAAAGTAATGATAAATGCAAATATTGTTGCAGAGCAGATGAGACAACAGGGTAAATCTCAAGAAGAGATTGATGCATATTTAGCTCAGGAGCAACATACAGCAGATACATATCCAACAGCGGATACCGGATGGCAGCATATCACGTGGCCATTCCTATCACAGACTGATCCAGACGCAGCATATGAGAAGTTTACTGCAGGCGTCAATGGAGTTCAGAAGGAAGATAGAGCAAACACTTATTGGTTCATCTCTGCTATGGATTCTATTGGATATAAGACAACAGATTATGTAATTACTGGTGCAACAATTAGTGGTTCAGTTTACAAGAAAGTAAAAGACGGAAACACTGTTTACACTGGTGAGATTTGGAACCCAACTCAGGAAGTTAAGACAACTTATGTTGTTGATTCAAACTCAGGCGAGAAGATTGGTAAGGTTAAAGTTAAAGCCGGAAGCCTTGTTCAGTTTGAAATTGACACAGCAGGTGGATTTGACCTTCTACTTGGAAATGAAGAAAGCGGTGGCGGCGAAGAAGAAACAACAACACCAGCCGAAGACGAGACAGTTCAACCTCCAGCAGATGTTAAGGATTGGATTAACGATGCAAGATTTAACTTAGCACTAAATAAAGAAGTATCAGTTTCATCAATTTACAAAAACGAAGGTTCACAAGACCCATCAGTTTTGGTAGATGGAAACTTAAATAGCCCATATGTATCTACAGATTGGGATAATGAGCGTACAGAAGATAGAATAATAATTGATTTGGGTGAAAACTATCATCCGAGTGATATAAACAAGATTGCAATGCAGTTTAAGAATGATCAGGCTGTATTCTGTAACCAGTACACAGTAGAAGTATCAGCAGATGATAATACTTATTATCAATGTGTAACCAAAAACTTTACAAATGATCAATATGATAATGGATTCATTTCATTTGATATTGATACTATGCCAGCAATCAGCTCTGTAAGATACGTTATGATTAGAATGATAGGTCATAAGAACTGGGGATTCCAGATTCGTGAGGCTGCAGTTTTGACAAGAAATTCAAAGGCCACACCTGTTCCAGTGGAGAAGTGCGACGACCCGGCAGATCTTGAACTATCAAGTGATGAGCCTCTAAAGATTAAATACAACATAGTAGCTGGTCCAAATCAGCACAACTACATGTACAACGTATACTTGGACGGTAAAAAATATTATACGTGCGGTAGTGGAGAGGGCGTTATATCTGCACTTGCTGGCAAACACACAGTTAAAGTTAGAAGTTTCTATGACGGAAAATACTCTGATGGTATTTCCGAGACTATAGAAGTGGACGATGGTTCACTTAGAAACTACTGCAACACTGCACTTAACTATGCGCTAGGTGCACATGCAACACTCGAGACCTTCGACGAGCGCAACGAGGGCAGTAAATATCCTAAGATGCTAACAGACGGAAACATCAATGGAAACTTCAATATGACAGTCTGGGGCGAAGATAACGCCACAGCAACTCTAGAACTTCTAGAGCCAGTTGATATTGATGATATAAATGAAGTATTGATTAAGTATGTAAATGACGTTACTTATGCGAA
This sequence comes from Eubacterium sp., assembly GCA_017514785.1. Lineage (GTDB taxonomy): Bacteria > Bacillota > Clostridia > Lachnospirales > Lachnospiraceae > Eubacterium_G. Next base: position 11,312 of record JAFWIO010000076.1, read on the forward strand.
GGGCTTCAACGTTCAGTTCTCAATGGACGGAACGAATTATGAGACAGTTTATAGTACAAACAATTGTGAGTATGCTGATCCTGTAGAGGTTAAGATTGATAAGGGCGCTTATACTCAGGGCGATGTAAACTATGTGAAAGTTAACTTTACACAGAAATCTGCTGGATACGGATACCAGATTCGTGAGATTGCAGTGTTGGGAGACCCTGATGCATACTTGCCAGCTAACCCAGAAGGCTTATCACTTTCAAGCACAGAAGGTGGAAGTATTACAGTTAACTTTACATCAGTTCTTGGAAGCACAGCTACATATAACGTTTATGTTGATGATCAGTTAGTAGGACTTCACTTACCAAGTGCTGGTTCATACACATTCAAGCATTTGGATGGTGGAAAGCATACGGTTAAGGTTACGGCTGTTCAGAACAACATTGAGTCAAAGGGCGTTACAGCTAAGATTACTATTGAGGACCCAGCTCCTCCAGAAACAGAGCCAGATTACGACGACGACCCAGACAACCCAATAGTAACTAGACCAACCACAACACCTAAGCCAACTACTACAAAGGTTCCAACAGAGTCACAGACTCAGGCTCCGACTGATATACCAGGTGGTGATACTACAACTTCAGAGCCAATTACAGTTGCTCCATCAGCACAGCCTACACAGGCTCCTGGCAAGCCAACAGTAGCTCCAACAGCTAAGTGCAAACCAGTGCCACCAGCAAAGGTTAAGGTTAAGAAAGCTCTTAAGAAGAAATCTGCTAAGAAGCTAACTGTTAAGATTAAAAAGCTTAGTGGAGTTAAAGGCTATCAAGTTCGCATTTACAAATCTAAGAAGAATGCAAAGAAGAACAAGAAGGCTATCGTAACGAAATACATAAATAAGAACAAAGCAAAACTTGTTATTAAATCTAAGAAACTTAAAGGTAAGAAGAAATTATTCGCAAGAGTAAGAGCTAAGAAGATAGACTGTGGACAGACAGTATTTGGCGCTTGGTCTAAACCTAAAAAAGTTAAGATTAAATAGTTTTAATATAGGGAACAGCCTATTGACTTATAGGGAACTTTTTGGTAGATTAAAACCATAAAAGTTCCCTATAAATTTATCGAACATTAGGAGGGTGATATGAGCATAGATAAGGTTCAAACTCTGCTACAAGAAAAGGCGGATTTACAAGCAAGATTAAATTTGCTCCCATACGAAGGAACGGTAGAAGTAAAGAGCAACAAAGAGAAGAAATATCTTTATATTAGAAAAAGAATAAATGGTAAACTCACATCAACATATGTTGATGTATACACTGATGAACTTTATCAAATGCTTCTTAGAACTACAAAAGAAGCAAGAGAGTTGAATAAACAACTCCGAAAGATTGATAAAGCTTTAGCTGAGCAAGGATATCAAGAGTCTAAATTAACTCCTAAAGTCATTTTAAACTTGGATTTTGCTAGAGCAAATATGAAAGCAAATATTTACGATCAAGCTGTATTAGAGGGTGTTGGAACAACTTACCCACAAACAGAGGAGATAATTGATAATGGTAAAGTGACTGGAATGACAGCAGAAGATGTCCAAAAAATACTTAACCTTAAACATGCATGGGAGTTTATTCTAGATAACGATATCATACAAGTAGAAACTGGATATCAAATTCTTTGCAAAATTGCTAGTTTAGTGATAGAAGGTTTTTATACAGATGGGGGCAGAATTAGAAGTGTTCCTGTGAAAATAGGTGGAACAGATTATATTCCTCCAATTCCTATTGAAACTGTTGTAATAGAAAATCTTGAGAGAATACTCAACTCAAAAAAATCAATTATAGATAGAGCAATAGAGCTTTGTTTGTATATTATGAAAACGCAAGCATTCATAGATGGAAATAAGAGAACAGCAGTTATATTTGCAAACCACTATTTAGTAGGACATGGTAATGGAATCTTAGTCATTCCAGAAAAGAAAGTGCCAGAGTTTAAAAAGTTACTAGTAGATTATTATGAAGGCAGAGGGTCTAAATTGATCCGAGAGTTCTTAAAAAACGAATGTTGGAGTAAACTTTCGTAACATAGATAAATAATCTAAGATTTATTAAAAATAAATGAAAACCACTGTTCTAGGGATAAAGTAGGTGGTATAATTACCTTCGAAAAACAAAATATAACATAAGAGGAGGTTGTGTTATGAAAATCTTATCAAAGGCGATATCTATTATTGCAATTATGTGTGTTTTTTTTAGTGTTTTTGCACACGCTTCAACTAAAAGCACAACACCGATGAACCCATGGAAGTATGCTAAAAAGACAGATAAACTTAGTTATACTAAAATTATAAGGACTAAAAAGGGTATTACATATACTTTGCAAACCGCACCGAAATCAACAATCAAAGTTCTTAGAAAGAATAAAGTTATTAAAAAGTGCTATGCAAAAAAGAAAACTAAAAAATTATTTATTAAGAATAGTCTTATCAAAATGAAGAAGGGAAAGTTAGTGTTTATTCAAAAACAAAAAAATAAAAAAGTTTCTAAAAGTAAGCTTCCAGTAATAAAAATTGGTGAGGCAATAAAAGTGAGTCGCTAAAAACAAAACATAGTAAAAACTAGACAAAAAAGTAATATGGAGACCTTCTATAATAATTATTATAGGAGGTCTTTTGCTATGTTTGTTGAGAAAGTACAGTTAAAAATTGAAATGCAAAAACCCATTTAGTATAATAAAACACAAAGAAATAGTTCGGCAAAATGGAGATAAAATGAGTATATTTGATAGAACAAAGCTCCTCCTAGGAGAGGAAAGTTTGGACAGATTAAAACAAAAGAGAGTGGCTGTTTTTGGCGTGGGCGGAGTAGGTGGTTTTACTGTGGAAGCTTTGGCGAGAAGTGGTGTTGGAACACTTGATTTGATAGACAAAGACATGGTGGACGAGACTAATATAAATAGACAAATCATTGCTTTGCAATCTACTGTTGGCCAGCCAAAAGTGGAAGTGGCAAAGGCTAGATGTTTAGACATAAATCCAGAGATGACAGTTAACACACATCAAGTTTTTTATTTGCCTGAAACCGCAGACCAATTTGATTTTTCAGATTACGATTATGTGGTAGATGCCATAGATACAGTGACCGGAAAACTTCAGCTAATAGAGGCAGCAAAAAAGGCAAATGTTCCTGTTATTAGTTCAATGGGAGCAGGAAATAAACTAGATCCAACTAGTTTTGAAGTGGCTGACATTAGTGAGACTTCTGTGTGTCCTTTGGCGAAGGTGATGCGAAAGGAACTTAGGGATAGAGGAATTGATCATTTAAAAGTTGTTTATTCAAAAGAACCACCCATTAAAGTTAATCAGCAAACTCCAGGAAGTATAGCATTTGTGCCTAGCGTAGTTGGATTGATTATTGCTTCCGAAGTAATAAAAGATTTGATTAAATAAAAAAGATTTTTAAGAAGAAGGGCAAGAAATATTTGAAGGCAAAAGGTGCAAAAAGTATTGTATTTACTGCCAAATAGTCCTCAATATATGGTATAATTTTATCTAAATTGATGTACTTGAAAGGATAAGTTATGAAGAGAGTTTTACTTAAACTTAGCGGAGAAGCATTGGCCGGTGAAAAGGGCCAGGGCTTTGACGAAGACACTTGTGTAGCTGTGGCTAAACAGGTAAAGAAAATCGTAGACAAAGGAGTGCAGGTAGCTATCGTAATAGGCGGCGGAAACTTCTGGAGAGGTCGTACATCTAACAAGATTGACAGACCTAAAGCAGACGGAATCGGAATGCTTGCTACTATTATGAACTGCATGTATGTGTCAGAGATTTTTAGAACTGAAGGAATGGGCACAGAAGTTTACACACCATTCGCTTGTGGTACTTGGACAAAGCTATTTGAGAAGTACGCAGCAGTGGAAGATTTGGAAGAGGGAAAGGTTGTGTTCTTTGCCGGAGGCACAGGACATCCATACTTCTCAACAGATATGACAATGGTGCTTAGAGCTATCGAGATTGAGGCTGATTGCATTTTAGGTGCAAAGGCTGTGGACGGAGTTTACGACTCAGATCCAAATGTAAATCCAGATGCTAAGAAGTACGATGAACTTCCAATTTCTAAAGTGGTTGATGACAGACTTGGAGTTATTGATTTAGCAGCATCAGTACTTGCTCTTGAAAATAAGATGCCAATGATTCTCTTTGGATTAAATGAGGAAAACAGCATCGAGAGAGTGGTAGCTGGCGAAGACTTAGGTACAAAAATTACAGTTTAAATAAATTTTGGAGGAAGAAATTATGCAAGAGATACTTGATAAACATGTTGAAAAAATGGAGAAGTCACTTGATAACTTGAAAGGTGAACTTACACAGATAAGAGCTGGCCGTGCTAACCCACATATCTTGGACGGAATCAAGGTGGATTACTATGGCACACCTACACCTCTAGCACAGGTTGGTAACGTTTCAATTCCTGAGCCTAGAATTATTGCTATTCAGCCTTGGGACGGTTCAATGCTAAAAGAGATTGAGCACGCTATCAACGAAGCTGAGATTGGTATCAATCCAACAAACGACGGTAAAGTTATCAGACTTGTTTTCCCAGAGCTTACTGAGGACCGCAGAAAAGACTTGGTTAAAGATATCAAGAAGCTTGGTGAGAATGCTAAGGTTGCTATCAGAAATATCAGACGTGACGGAATGGACCACATCAAGAAAAAAGGTAAAGAAGATGGCGCCCCAGAAGATCAAGTAGCAGATTTTGAAGATTCATTACAGGAAGCTACTGACAAATATGTTAAGAAAGTGGACGAGACTGTTAAGGCTAAATCAGACGAAGTAATGACAGTTTAATCACAAGTTTCAGAAATTAAGAGGAACTTATAGTTCCTCTATTTCTGCGTAATGAGATAAATTTTTGAAAGGAATACGTTTGCCTTCGGCAAACAAAAAGACTATGGCTAAGAAATTTGATTTAAGTGGTCTAAGGGTTCCAGAGCACGTGGCTATCATTTTGGATGGTAACGGCAGATGGGCAAAGAAACATCACGTTCCAAAGAATGTTGGACACTCTAAGGGTTCTGATAATGTGGAAAAGATAGTAGAAGCAGCCCACGATATGGGAATTAAGTATATTACTGTATACGCTTTCTCTACAGAGAACTGGAATCGCTCTGAAAAAGAAGTTAGTGCATTGATGAAGCTACTTCGTGACTACTTAAAGCAGTGTCTTAAAAAATCAAAAGATAACAATATGCGATGCCTAATTATTGGAGATAAGACTGGACTAGACCAGGATATCAGAGATAGCATTGATGAACTAGAAGAGTTTTCCAAGGACTTTGACGGTATCACATTTATTATCGCTCTAAACTACGGAAGTAGGGATGAGATAAGAAGAGCAGTTCAAAGAATCGCAAAAGATTGTGCGGATGGAAAAATAGCGGCTTCTGATATTAGCGAAGATACTATCAGCAGTTACCTTGATACAAAGGGCATTCCAGACCCAGATCTTTTGATTAGAACTAGCGGAGAGATTAGACTTTCAAATTTCCTTATGTGGCAGGCGGCTTACACAGAGTATTATTTTACAGACGTGTTATGGCCAGACTTTAAACCAAAGCATCTGATATCAGCCATTGAGGAATACAGTAGACGCGATAGAAGATATGGCGGAAGAAACGAAGACGACGAATAGTTATTAGTGACGTGAGGGAAATATAAAGCAGAGAGGTTATTATGGGAGTATCGAATTTTGCAAATAAATCATTTGTATCAAGAACGCTTAGCGGAATAGTGATGGTTGCACTATTGGTAGTAGGCTTGACAGTAGGTGGTGAATACTGGGGAGGAAGATGGTTATTCTTCGCAAACATGATCATTTCACTTATTGCAGTGTACGAGCTATATAAGTCGTTCGATATGCAAAAGACATTGATGGGATTCACAGGTTATGTGGCTCTGATTGCTTACTATGTGCTTATTTACTTTGATCAGTACAGCGTGCGAATTTTAGGAAACACAATCCACGGCAAAAGATTTATGATGATCTTTATGGTTATGTTTTTAATCGTTTTATTTGCCGAGTACGTTTTCTTATATCCACAGTACAACGCAAAGCAAGTGGCAGTAGTGTTTATGTGCATGGTTTATGCAGGAGTTATGCTTTCATACCTTTACATCACAAGAATGGAGTATAACGGTTTGTATACTGTTTGGCTAATCTTCATTGCAAGCTGGGGCTGCGATACTTGCGCATACCTAGCAGGCGTGGCATTCGGTAAACACAAAATGGCTCCAGTGCTTAGCCCTAAGAAATCAGTGGAAGGTGCTATAGGTGGTATCCTAGGTGCAGCTTTGATAGGCGGCATTTACGCATATATCTTCCAGGACAAAATCGACAAGATTCCAAATCCAGTTTTAGTGTTCGCTGTTATTTGTGCAGTGGCAGGACTAGTTTCAATGACTGGTGACTTGGTGGCTTCAGCTATCAAGCGTAACAACAACATCAAAGACTACGGAAAAATAATTCCAGGTCACGGCGGAATTATGGATAGATTTGACAGTGTAATTTATGTGGCACCAGTTATCTGGTTGCTCGTTTATATAATGACAGGAATGAGTGTAGATTAAGGACGTATTATGAAAAACATTTCGGTACTCGGCTCAACAGGTTCTATCGGAACCCAGACTCTTGAGATAGTTAGAGCCAATGATGATTTAAAAGTGGTAGCTTTGGCTGCCGGTTCAAATATCGAAAAACTAGAGGAGCAAATTCGCGAATTTGCCCCTTTGTTAGTATGTGTGTTTAACGAGGCTGCGGCAAAGGAATTGGCTGATAAGATTTCTGATCTAGATGTTAAGGTAGTTTCAGGAATGGAAGGCTTGATAGAAGCAGCCACCATAGATGAAGCCGAAATAGTAGTGACAGCATTTGTCGGAATGATTGGTATTAAGCCAACACTAGAAGCTATAAAGGCTAAAAAAGATATTGCTCTAGCAAACAAAGAAACTTTGGTTACTGCTGGGCATTTGGTGATGCCTTTGGCGAAGGAGAATAATGTGAAGATTCTTCCTGTAGATTCTGAGCACAGTGCGATATTCCAGAGTCTACAAGGAAATGAAATGAATAAAATTGATAAGATTCTTTTGACTGCATCAGGCGGACCTTTTAGAGGATGGACTGTGGACCAGATGAAAGATATCAAGGTGGAAGATGCGCTCAAACACCCAAATTGGGCAATGGGTCAAAAAATAACCATTGACTCTAGTACAATGGTTAACAAAGGATTAGAAGTGATAGAAGCTAAGTGGCTATTTAATGTTGGACTTGATGATATTCAGGTTGTTGTTCAGCCACAGAGTCTTATTCATTCGATGGTTCAGTACGAAGACGGTGGCATTATTGCACAGCTTGGTACACCAGATATGAAACTTCCAATCCAGTACGCTCTATATTACCCAGAGAGAAAATATCTAGCTGGCGATAGAGTGGATTTCGAACAGATTAGTGAAATCAGCTTCGAGAAACCGGACCTTGATAATTTCAAAGGATTAAGATTGGCTTACTCTGCAGCTAAGAGAAGTGATGAGAAAGCAAAGGATGATCCTTTCTTTGGCGATTCCATGCCTACTGTCTTTAACGCGGCAAACGAAAAGGCAGTTGCTATGTTTTTGAATCGCGAGATTGGATATTTAGATATAGCAGATACTATCGAGTACTGCATGGACAGACACGAAGTGATAGACAACCCAACTTTTGAGCAGATATTAGAAGTTGAGAAGTGGGTTTACGAGATGATAGAGGAGAAGTATAAGTAATGCAGACATTTATTGGCATAATTATTGCAATTTTAATATTCGGCTTGCTCGTTTTAATTCACGAGTTCGGACACTTTATTTTTGCGAAAAAATTTGGTGTTACTGTGAACGAGTTTTCGATAGGAATGGGACCAAGAATCTTTAGCCGTGTGGCAAAGAGTGGAACTAGATATTCTATCAAGGCGCTACCTATCGGTGGTTCATGTGCCATGTTAGGAGAAGATGAAGACAACATGGAAGAAGGTTCGTTTAACTCTAAACCTAGATGGCAAAGATTTTTAATTGTATTTGCAGGACCGCTATTTAACTTTTTGCTAGCGTTTGTTTTATCTTTGATTGTGATTGGGTTTGCTGGAACAGATCCATCTACAGTTACATATGTTCAAGGTGAAAAAGCGCCTTCAGCAGAAATAAAACAAGAGGCTCCTAGTAACGCTTACAAAGCTGGACTTCGCACTGGTGATAAAATCACAAAGTTTAACGGTGCGTGGATTTCTATTGGTAGAGAATTGTACGTAGAAGAATATACTGACCCAATAGGCAAAGATCCAATTACTTTGACGTACGAGCGTGATGGTAAGAAAAAAACTATCACATACAAGCCAGACAAAGAAAATAAATACTTGCTTGGAATAAGTTATAGTACTGGCTCAAATGCCCCTGTGATTTCGCAGGTGACAAAGGGCTCTGCTATGGCAAAAGCGGGAGTGGTAGCAAACGATCAGATACTTAAGATTAATGGCACAAAGATTAGTTCTGGCGAGGAACTATCTAAATATTTGGAAGAGCATCCACTAGATGGCAGCGAGATCAGACTTGATTTAAAGAGAAACAATACACTGTTTGATGTGAAAGTTAAACCTATCAAGCAAAACGCTTACTCTACAGGTTTTGCATATAACCTAGTTAGGGAACGACAGGGATTCTTCGGAACGATCAAATACAGTTTGGTTGAGATGAGATACGAAGTGTTTACTGTTCTTAAGAGTTTGAAGATGCTAATTACTGGTGGAGTTTCAGCAAACGAAGTTTCAGGCCCAGTAGGAATCGTAAGCGTGATTGGTGACACCTACAAAGAAAACGCACAGCACGGTTTTGGAATTACATTGCTTGCGCTTCTAAACCTAGCAATCATGCTAAGTGCAAACTTGGGTGTAATGAACTTGCTTCCAATTCCAGCGCTTGATGGTGGAAGATTATTAATCTACATTATTGAGGCAATCACTAGAAAACAAATTCCGAAAGACAAAGAGGGAATGATACACTTTATCGGATTTATAATACTTATGGCACTGATGGTATTCTTAGTATTTAACGATATAAGAAAGTTGATATTTTAATTATGTTTAGAGATCAGACTAAAGAAGTGAAAATCGGAAACAAAGTAATAGGTGCAGGAAATCCTATTATGATTCAGTCTATGACAAACACAAAGACTGAAGATGTGGAAGCCACTGTAGCTCAGATTAAAGAGCTAGAGGCTGCCGGCTGCGACATTATTCGCTGCGCTGTACCAACTATGGAAGCGGCAGAGGCCCTATCTAAAATTAAAGAGCAGATAAACATTCCGCTAGTTGCTGATATTCACTTTGACTATAAACTAGCAATTGCCGCTATGGAAAACGGCGCCGACAAAATCCGCATAAACCCTGGAAACATTGGCTCTATCGAAAATGTAAAAGCAGTGGTGGATGTGGCAAAGGAAAGAAACATCCCAATTCGTGTGGGTGTAAACTCAGGTTCACTAGAAAAACCTATCCTAGAAAAGTACGGCAAAGTAACTGCCGAGGGTATAGTTGAAAGCGCATTGGATAAAGTAAAGATAATTGAGGACTTAGGATACGACAACCTAGTCATTAGTATAAAATCTTCAGATGTAATGATGTGTGTGAAAGCTCACGAGCTTATCGCTGAAAAGACTAATCACCCACTTCACGTTGGAATTACAGAGTCTGGCACTATTACATCAGGAAACATCAAATCATCTATCGGCCTTGGACTTATTCTAAACCAGGGTATTGGAGACACTATCCGCGTGTCTTTGACGGGTGAACCTCTTGAGGAGATAAAGAGTGCGAAACTTATTTTAAAGACTCTAGGTCTTCGTAGCGGAGGCATAAGTGTGGTGTCTTGTCCAACTTGTGGAAGAACGCAGATTGATTTGATTGGCCTAGCAAACAAAGTGGAAAACATGGTCACAAAATATGACGATCTTAATATAAAAGTGGCAGTGATGGGTTGCGTTGTTAACGGCCCTGGAGAAGCCAGAGAAGCCGACATAGGAATAGCCGGCGGCAAAGGAGAAGGCCTACTTATAAAGAAAGGCGAAATTATCAAAAAGGTTCCGGAGGAGGAACTTGTAAACGTATTAGAGGAAGAATTGAAAACTTGGGGAAAGTAAATTGAAAAAGTTTTTTGATGTATTTCAAAATTTAAAATTAAAAGATGATATAAAAGCTCTCTTCGAAGATGTGACTGTAATCAAGATTACAACAAACAGAGATCACACAAAGATGAGAGTGTATATCGAAAGTAGCAGACTTATTGAAAAGTCTGCTATTTATGATGTGAAAAAAGCAATCGAGCAAAGTCTTATGACTGGCAAACATATGGAAGTACAAATCATAGAAAAGTACAACCTATCAAGCCAGTACACAAGAGAGTATTTGCTAGAGGAATACAAAGAAAGTCTAGCAATGGAGTTCGGCGAGAAATATCACACATTGGGAGTTAACTTTAAAAAAGCTCCAATGCACTTTGACGGAGACAAACTAGAAATTAGTTTTATTAAGTCTATCGTGGCTGAGTCCAAAGTAAACGATATGGTAGAAGAACTTAAACACATCTTTGCCGAGCGCTTTGGAATGCCTATAGAAGTGGAAGTGTTCATGAAAGAATCTCAAGGAAGAAGATTTGAGGAGCACAACAAAAAGAAGATAGAAAACGAAGTTCAGGCTATTATGAAGAAGAGTCAGAAGGAGCCTGAGAAGAAAGAGACCGAGACCGACGAAGACGGAAATGAAATTGTTGTAAAGAAAGTGACTAAAGCCTCAGCCGAAGATAGAGATGGAGTAGTCTACGGCAAAGACTTTGACTTGGAAGATGCTAACAACAAAAGAATTATTAACGACCTTAAAGATGTGTACGAAGGCACTGGTCGTGTTATTTGTAAAGGACAAATCTTTGGCATAGATTCAAATGAAACTAGAACAGGTAAGTTCATCGTGAAGATGGACATTACAGATTTTACTGACAGTATCACTGTTAAAATTTTCCTACCTAACGAGGCCGTGAAGGATGACTTCCTATCTATTGTTAAGAAGGGAACTTTCATTCAGGTTTTAGGTAGTGCTTTGTACGATGACTTTGACGGGGAAGTTGAGATTACTCGTGTGGGCGGAATTAAGGTTATTCCTGGTTTCGCTAAATCTGTGCGCGAAGATAACGCGGTAGAAAAGAGAGTGGAACTTCACTGTCATACAAAGATGAGTGATATGGACGCGGTTACTGATCCTGGAGATTTGGTTCAGCGCGCATACGACTGGGGACATAAGGCTATTGCTATTACTGATCACGGTGTGGTTCTAGGTTTCCCAGATGCACATCATCAGTTTGAGAGTATAAAAGCAAAATGCAAGAAGAATAATGAAGAGTGTGACTTTAAAGTAATTTACGGTGTGGAAGCATATTTGGTAGATGACATCAAGGGTATGATTGTAAATTCTAAAGGTCAGACATTTGATTCGGAATTTGTGGTCTTTGACTTGGAGACTACTGGTTTTAGCGCTGCACAGGATAAGATTATCGAGATTGGTGCTGTAAAGATTAAGGATGGAGAAATAGTTGATAGATTCTCTACCTTTGTGAACCCTGAGAGACCAATTCCATTTAGAATAGAGGACTTAACTGGCATTAACGATGTGATGGTTAAGGACTCGCCAAAGATAGAAGAAGTATTGCCTAAGTTTATGGAGTTCTGCAAAGACTCAATTATGGTTGCGCACAATGCAGACTTTGATATGAGTTTTATCGAGGCAAACTGCAGACGTATGGATATTCCATGCGAGTTTACTGTGATAGATACAGTGGGACTTTCTAGATTCCTTGTAACGGGTCTTGCTAGATATAAGCTTGATACTGTGGCAAAGGCTTTGGGTGTTCCTCTTGGAAATCACCATAGAGCTGTGGATGACGCAGAGTGTACTGCGCGCATTTTCCAGAAACTATGCTCAAGAATGAAAGAGCAGGGTATTACAAATCTAGATGAGGCAAACGAAAAAGGTATTGAGTCAGATGAGTTTAAGAGTAAACTTCCATCAAACCACGCCATCATTTTGGTTAAGAACTTGGTTGGTTTGAAGAATCTCTATAAACTTATCTCTATTTCACATATCGAGACTTTCGCAAACAAACGTCCTCGAATTATGAAGAGTGACTATTTGAAATTAAAAGAAGGATTGATTATTGGTAGTGCGTGTGAGGCTGGTGAATTATATCAGGCTATTCTTCACGATAAGCCAGCTCAAGAGATTGCTAGAATAGCAGACTTTTACGACTACTTTGAAATTCAACCAATCGGAAATAATGAGTTTATGGTGAGAACTGGAAACTCTGAGATAGATGATAAGAAGAAATTCTTAGTTGATTCTAGAAAAGATCTAGAAGAAGTTAATAAAAAGATTTACAAGCTTGGACAAAAAGTGGGCAAGATGACAGTGGCTACTTGTGATGTGCATTTTATGGATCCAGAAGACGAACTATACAGAAGAATTATTCAGTATGGTAATGGATATTCTGATGCGGATGATCAGCCACCAATTTATCTAAGAACTACTGAGGAAATGCTAGATGAGTTTGAGTACTTAGGTTCAGATGTGGCAGAGGAAGTAGTAATCACAAACACAAATAAGATTGCAGATATGATAGAAACTATTTCACCTATCCACCCAGACAAATGTCCACCAGTGCTTGAGAATTCAGAAGAGAACTTGCGTAATATGTGCTACGAGAAAGCACATGAAATGTATGGTGATAAACTTCCAAAGATAGTAGAGGAAAGACTAGAAACAGAGCTTAACTCTATTATCGGTAATGGATATGCCGTAATGTACATAATGGCACAGAAACTAGTTACTAAGTCTAACGAAGATGGCTACCTAGTAGGATCCAGGGGTTCTGTTGGATCATCTTTTGCAGCTACTATGTCTAGCATCACAGAGTGTAACCCTTTGGCTCCACATTATTATTGTGAGCATTGTCGTACATCAGTATTTGAGAATGAATACTCATCATCAGGTGATGTAGATAAAGAAAAGATAGAAGAACTACAAGGTCATATCGTTGAAATCCGCCGCGATGGTGGTGTGGGATTTGACTTGCCGGACGGCATTTGTCCACACTGTGGAGAGAAGATGAAAAAAGACGGCCTTGAGATTCCGTTCGAGACATTCCTTGGCTTTGGCGGAAACAAAGAGCCTGATATCGACCTTAACTTCTCTGGTGATTACCAGGCCAGAGCTCACGCATACACAGAGGAAATGTTCGGCAAAGGAAACACATTTAGAGCCGGAACTATTTCTGGCGTAGCTGAAAAGACTGCTTTTGGTTACGTAAAGCATTACTACGAAGAGCACAACGAGCAAAAGAGAAAAGCAGAGATAGAGCGAATCAAAAATAGAATAACAGGTGTACGTAAAACTACTGGACAGCATCCAGGCGGTATCGTTATCGTTCCTCGCGACAAAGAGATTTACGATTTCACACCTATCCAAAAACCTGCTAACGATATGAACACAGATACTATCACAACACACTTTGAGTACCATGCTATTGATAGTAACTTGCTTAAACTTGATGAGCTAGGACACGACGATCCAACTATGATTCGTCGTTTGGAAAAATACACCGATACAGACGTACGTAAAGACGTACCTTTTGACGATCCAAAGGTTATGTCGTTATTTGAGAGTCCAAAGGTGCTTGGCATCACATCAAACGATATTGATGGATGTCCAACAGGTAGTTTAGGACTTCCGGAGTTAGGAACAGATTTTGTTATCCAGATGATTGTAGACACAAAGCCTACTAAGTTTGCCGATTTGGTACGTTTGGCGGGATTGTCTCATGGTACAAACGTGTGGCTTGGAAACGCACAGCTTCTAATTAAAGACGGAAGATGTACCATTTCATCAGCCATCTGTACGCGTGATGATATCATGGTTTATTTGATGGACAAAGGAATCGATCCGCTCCTAAGTTTTGAAATAATGGAGCATGTCCGTAAAGGAAAAGGCCTTCTAAACTACATCGACAAAGAAGGAAACGAGATAGACGAAGAACAAGTCATGCGCGACAACGATGTTCCAGATTGGTACATTTGGTCATGCAAGAAGATTTCGTACATGTTCCCTAAGGCGCATGCTGCCGCATACATTATGATGGCGCTTCGTGTAGCCTGGTATAAAGTTTACCATCCGCTTGCATACTATGCAGCATTCTTTGGCATCCGTGCAAAACAGTTCAACTACGAAACAATGTGCATGGGCCCACAGAAGTTGGAGATGGAATACAACGAAGTAAAAAATAGAATTAACAACCACACATCTCTTCCAAAGGACGATGCTACATACTCAGACATGAGAGTAGTACAGGAGATGTACGCAAGAGGCTTTGAGTTTATGCCTTTAGACATCTACAGAGCAAAGGCTCACGATTTCCAGATCTTTGACGGAAAGATAATGCCATCGCTTGATAGTATCGAGGGCATGGGAGATAAAGCCGCTGAGCAGCTAGAAGAAGTAATCAGCCAGATGGACGGCCCATTCGAATCCAAGAAAGAGATGATTGAAAAGTGTGGAATAAACAAAACAGTAATGGAGACTATGACAAAACTTGGTTTATTGGATGGAATGAAAGAAGATAGCCAATTATCAATTTTTGATTTATAAATAAATGTGATAACCACTTGAAAAAACATTAATAATGTTTATAATAAAAGTAGAGATGCAAATCTCTATCATCACTTAAATGAGAGGAGTGACGGTTCTGACTCCTCGTTAAACAAAAAGATAACCGGAGAGATGAGAGGAGTGACGGTTCTGACTCCTCGGTAAACAAAAAGTTGACCGAGTGATGATTAAAAAAAAGGGAGAGAAACAGAGGGTAAATACCCGGAGTTTTTCTCCTTTTTTATTTGGGAAGGATGGTGAGTTATGAAAAAAGATTTTAAAATTATTTCTTTAAAGAAGGAATTCTATGCGGAGTATCCTAAAGAAAAGTATAGCGAAATGCTTACAAAAGAAGAGAGGCCGTACAACTGCATTATGACAAAAAGTGAAAAAGGTTATTATATTTGTATCCCTTATAGAAGCTATATTAATCATAGATTGTCATTTAGATTTAAGAATAAATATGGTAAGTATAGACCAGGACTAGACTTTACAAAAATAATAATATTAAATGATTTGCATTTTGTTAGTGATGAAGATGTTTTTATTGATGATGATCAGTACAAAGAAACATGCATCCATATTAATCGCATATATAATGATGCATGCAAATATGTCGAAGACTATAGATTGCATATGTTAGGATTAAAGAGAGTTAAGAAGGAAGTGTTCAATAGAAAATATCAATTTAGTACACTACAGTATTTTCATAGTGAGTTGAGTATTGTTAAAACAATATAGGATGATATCATTTTTAGACGCAAAAAAAATAACCGCGCCTAGCACGGTTATTCTTTGAATTAACTGCAAGGGCTAACCGTATAGGGATAGCTCCTGTATCTTTAATATATATTATTTTTATTAGAAAATCAAGATATATGATAGAATAGACATAGTTATTATAGTTTGGAGGAATTAAGAGTGAATTTAGTAGATATATTAAAGAAAAGAAAAAGCATCAGAAAGTATACAGATGAGAACATTTCAGATGAAGTGTTGAATCAAATTATAGAAGCAGGTAAACTCGCGCCAAGCGGACGCAATAAAAAGCCAGTAAAACTAATACCTGTCCGCGACAAAGAAACCCTAGAATACCTTTCAAACACAAGAAGCCACGGATCACAAATACTAGCTGGTGCAAATGCAGCAATAGTAGTGGTAGGTGATAGTGAGTTGTCTGATACTTGGATTGAAGATTGCTCAATTGCAATGATGATTATGCAACTAAGAGCTACAGAACTTGGTGTTGGCAATTGTTGGGTTCAAGTTAGAGGTAGATACCTTGATGAAACTGGTGAACTGACAGCAGACTTGATCAAATCTAAACTTAATATAGAAGATAAATATTCAGTTGAATGTATGTTATCACTTGGAATGCCAGCAGAAGACTGGCGTGAATAAATAAAAAAAGCACTCCATCTGGAGTGCTTTTTACAGCTCGTAGGGGAATTGAACCCCTGATTCCGCCTTGAGAGGGCGACGTCTTAACCACTTGACCAACGAGCCAAGACCAAGACTTATTATAACAATTATCTATATATTTGCAATAGTTTTTTGTAAATGTTAAAGTATAAACAGTTATGGAGTGGATTAGAAACAAAACAGTTTTAATAACGGGAGCATCATCTGGAATAGGTAGAGCTTTAACAGAGAAGCTTGTTAGATACTATGGTTGTCGCGTGATTGGAATTGGACAATCAGAGGAAAAGCTACACTATGTAAAAACAAACCTTACCTATATGACAGACTTCTTTGAGTACAGAGCTTTTGATGTGAGCCAGGAAGAAAACTGGGATCTTTTGGCGATGGAGCTAAAAGAAGAGGGTAGAAAGATTGATATCCTTATTAATAATGTAGGAACACTCCCTATGCTTCAGCGAATCACCAACTACAAAGAAGATGTAATTCGTGAAACATTCGACGTAAATTATTATTCATACAGATACGCAGTAAATGCATTGCTACCAATAATTCGTGAATCCAACATGCCAGGCATTGTGAATATAGTAAGTGCGGACGCGTTGGTTCCTTTGTTGGGGACTTCTGCACATTCGGAGAGCCAAGCAGCACTTTTGTCCTATTCAAAGAGCTTGGTGGCTGAGCTTGGTCGTGAAATGTATGTTGGATATATGATTCCGGGATTTGTACAGACGGAATACTTCAGAAATCAATATAAAACAATCGATAAAAAGTTATTTAAAAAGATAAAACTCACACCAGAGAAGGCAGCAGAAAAGATTACTAGAAAGATCTTGAAGCAAAAAGTAAGAGGTTTAATAGGAAGAGATGCCAAATTTATGGATAAATTTTCAAGACTCTTCCCAGCACTAAGTGTTAAATGGTACGAAATTAAGGTTAAACACTCGAAGGCTAAACTCTTTGAGAACGTCAAATAAACCTTGACATTACGCATTTATACTTATATAATGCCTATTGTGAACAGAATACTAGATGAAACGAAAAGCAGTCCGAAAGGGCCGCTTTTTTCTATGAATTAGGAGGACAAATGTCTAAACGTAAAGATGTAGAGGCAAAGACCGAAGAATTAGTTATGCCCCTTATAGACGAAAAAGGCTTTGAGTTCGTGGACACAGAGTTCGTCAAAGAAGGAAATAGCTACTATTTAAGGGTGTTTGTGGACAAACCAGGTGGTATTACGATTGATGATTTAGAGTCAGTTTCGAGACCACTTAGTGACAAACTTGATGAAAAGGACTTTATCGATGAACAGTATATCTTAGAAGTCAGTTCGCCGGGACTTGGCAGGCCGATGAAAAAGGATAGGGACTTCGATAGAAACTTAGAAAAAGTTTGCGAAATCCATTTATACAAGGCTATAGATGGCGAGAAAGAGATAGTAGGACTTTTGAAGTCTTATGATAAAGAAACTATTACCATTGAAATAGAAGAAGGTAATGAAATAAAAATAGACAGAGCAGATGTTTCTCTGGCTAGAGAATATATTGAGTTTTAGGAGGATATAAGAAAAATGGCAAGTGAATTTATGAAAATTATTGAGGCATTATCAAAGGAAAAGGGCATTGATAAGGATGTTCTATTTGACGTGATCGAGACTAACTTACAAGTTGCTTACAAGAACAACTTTAAGAAAGAGGAAAACTCACACGTAGTTATCGACAGAGAGACTGGTGAGTATCACGTTTATTCAGTGAAGGAAGTAGTTGAGGAGAGCATGGACGACATCTCAGAGATTAATCTTGAAGATGCTAAGCTAATCAATCCTGATGCAAAGTTAGGCGATACAGTAGAAGTAGAGGTTGACTCAAAGGACTTCGGACGTATTGCTATTTCAAGTGCAAAGAACGGTATCCTTCAGAAGCTTAAAGAAGAAGAGAGAAAGAGTGTGTATGATAAATACATCGAAAAGAAAGGTCAGCTTATCACTGGTATTGTTCAGAGAATCAATGGAAGAACAATCAATATCAGCTTAGATAACGCAGACACTATTCTTACAGACAAAGAGCAGGCTCCAGGTGAGCACTTCAGACCACACGATAGAATCAAACTATACGTGGTTGATGTTAAGAATGAAAAGCGTGGTCCTAGAATCATCGTTTCTAGAACTCATGCAGAGTTAGTTAGAAAACTATTCGAACTTGAAGTTTCAGAAATAGCAGACGGCACAGTTGAGATTAAGGGCGTGGCTCGTGAAGCTGGTTCACGTTCAAAGATTTCAGTTTACTCACACAACGAAGATGTGGATGCAGTAGGTGCATGTGTAGGTGTTAACGGCGAAAGAGTTAACGCTGTTGTTGATGAACTTCAAAACGAAAAGATAGATATCGTTACATGGTCAAACAACCCAGCTATCTTAATTGAAAATGCGCTTAGCCCATCAAAGGTTATCGACGTTTTGGCTGATCCAGAAAACAAGGAAGCTACAGTAATCGTTCCAGATTCACAGCTTTCACTTGCAATCGGTAAAGAAGGCCAGAACGCTCGTCTTGCTGCTAAGCTTACTGATTATAAGATCGACATCAAGAGTGAGGCTCAGGCTAAGGAAGAAGGAATCCAGTACGTATTTGACGAGGAAGACTTCTACGATGATGAGTACTATGATGGCGAGTATGATGACGAGTACGATGATGAGTACGATATGGAATACGAGGACGAGTACGACGAAGAAGAAGAGTACGACGGCGAGTATGACGATGAAGTAGAAGAGGTTGATGAGAAGGCTGACGACAAAGAGGCTGACGAGAAGGACGAAGACGCAAAAGAGGAGGAATAAACTATGGCAAAAATGAGAGTTCATGAAGTTGCCAAAGAATTGGACGTTAAGAGTAAAGATGTAGTGGAATTCCTCGCAAGTGAGGGCGTCGAAGTCAAAGCTCAAAGTTCAATTGAAGATGACAACATAGAAAAAGTTAGAAAGCACTTTGGCGGGGCCGCAAAGAAAGCTGATGACAAAGAGGAGAAACCTAAAAAGTCTACAGCTAAAAAGAAGGCTGAGCCAAAGGAAGAGAAGGCTGAAGAAGCTGAAGAAAAAACAGAAGAATCTTCAGATGAAGAAAAAGAAGAAAAGAAACCACGTGTGATTATCACTAGTCGTGGTGTGTTAAAGACAGGCGAAGGTTCAAAGGACGGAAAGAAAAAGCGTAAACATAGAAGTTCAGGTGAGCACAAGCATCACGGTGAGCACAAAAAGCGCAAGAAGAAATCAAGTTCTTCTGAATCTGAAGGAACAACAAAGAAGAGAAGAAAGAAAAAATCTACTGACGAGGCTGCAGCAAAGGCTAAAGAGACTGAGAAGAAGACAGAAGAGAAGGCTGCTGAAGTTCTAGAGGAGAAAAAGGAAGAAAAACCTGCTAAGCCAAAGAAAAAGGGCAGAAAGATTACAGGCCCAGTTTCTGATGGAAAGAAGGGTGGCGTTGTAAGAAAAGCATCTGACGATGGTGATAAGCCAAGCAGAGGTAGAAAGCACCGTCCTGAAAAGATGGAGGTTCGTAAAGACGACGCTCCAGCCAAAGGCAAAGGCAGAAAGAAAAATAATAAGAGAAGAGATAACAGAAACGCAGATAGAAGATTCGAGGATGGCCCAGGTGGCAGAAAGGCTCGCGACTTCTCAAAACAGAAGCTTACAAAGCCTAAGAAGAAAGAAGAGAAGCGTGAAGAGATTAAAGTTATCGAAGTGCCAGATGTTATCACTATTGGCGAACTAGCTGAGAGAATGAAGATGACTGCATCAGATGTCATCAAGAAATTATTCTTAGAGGGCAAGATGGTGACAGTAAACACTGAGCTTTCATTCGAAGATGCCGAAGAGATTGCTATCGGCTATGACATCATCTGCGAAAAAGAAGAAAAAGTAGACATCATTGAAGAACTTCTAAAGGAAGACGAAGAAGACGAGAAGGATATGGAAAAACGTCCTCCAGTTGTCTGTGTTATGGGTCACGTTGACCACGGTAAGACATCGCTTCTTGATGCTATTAGAGAGACAAACGTGATAGAAGGCGAGGCTGGTGGTATCACACAGCACATCGGTGCGTCTGTAGTTGAAATCAACGGAAGAAAGATTACTTTCCTTGATACTCCAGGACACGAGGCGTTTACTTCTATGCGTATGCGTGGTGCACAGTCTACAGACATCGCTATTTTGGTAGTAGCAGCTGATGACGGTGTTATGCCACAGACTATTGAGGCTATCAACCATGCTAGAGCAGCTGGAATCGAAATCATTGTTGCAATCAACAAGATTGATAAACCAGGTGCAGATATAAATAGAGTTATGCAGGGTCTATCTGAGCACGAACTCCTTTCAACTGAGTGGGGTGGTAATGTTGAGATGGTTCCAGTATCAGCTAAGTCAAAACAGGGTATTGACGATCTACTAGAGATGGTACTTCTTCAGGCTGACGTGCTTGAGCTTAAAGCTAACCCTAACCGTGAGGCTAGAGGTATCATAGTAGAGGCTAAGCTAGATAAAGGTAAGGGACCTGTTGCTACAGCTCTTATCCAGAAGGGTACACTTAAGATTGGTGACCACGTGGCTGCTGGTGCTACACACGGTAAAGTGCGTGCGATGGCTGACCACAGAGGAAAGGCAATCGAAAAAGCTGGCCCATCTACACCAGTTGAGATTCTTGGTCTTAACGGTGTGCCAAACGCTGGTGAAGTATTTGTTTCGACAAAGACTTCGGCCGAGGCAAAGGACTTTGCGGCTACATTCGTAGAGGACAGCAAGCAGAAGATGCTTGAAAAGAATAAATTTAGAATTACACTTGAGGATCTTAACTCACAGATTGAAGCAGGTGAACTTAAAGAACTTAACCTTATTGTTAAGGCTGACGTTCAGGGTTCAGTGGAAGCTGTTAAGCAGAGTTTGACTAAACTTTCAAATGAGGAAGTTGAAGTTAAGGTTATTCACGACGGCGCTGGTAACATTTCAGAGTCAGACGTTATCCTTGCTTCTGCGTCAAACGCAGTTATTATCGGTTTCAACGTTAAGGCTGATTCATTAGCAGAAGAGACTGCTCGTAATGAGAAAGTTGATATCAGACTATACGATGTAATCTATAATGCTATTGACGATATCGAGAGAGCTATGAAGGGACTTCTTGCTCCAGTATTCGAAGAGAGTGTTATTGGACATGCAGAGATTCGTCAGATATTCAAGGCTTCAGGTGTTGGTAATATCGCTGGTTCATACGTGGAAGACGGTTGGATCGAGAGAGGATGTAAAGTACGTATCACTCGTGAAGGCGAGCAGATCTTTGAAGGTGACTTGGCTTCACTAAAACGTTTCAAGGACGATGCTAAGGAAGTGAAGGCAGGCTTCGAGTGTGGTCTTGTATTCGAAGACTTCGACGATGTACAAGAAGGCGATATGGTAGAAGCATATGTAATGCACGAGGTTGCTAGACAATAAACTTTGGCGAGCCAAGCGGCTCGCTAATAGTTTTATGAGGAAATAATTATGAAAAAAGGTAGTATTAAAAACAACCGAATAAATATGGAGGTTCAAAGAGAACTTGGTGTTATCATTCGTGAACTTAAAGACCCAAGAATTGCTATGATGACTACTGTAGTAGCAGTGGAAGTAGCTACTGATTTAAAGACTGCAAAAGTTTTTATCAGTGTGCTTGGTGATGATAAAGCGAAAGAAGACACTATGGAAGGTCTAAAAAGTGCCAAGGGATTTATTAGGAAAGAACTTGCGCACACAATCAACCTTCGAAACACTCCAGAGTTAGAATTCGTGTACGATGAATCAATCGAGTATGGAATGAAACTTTCAAAGATGATTGATGACTTGCACGTAGATTCAGATGATGAGTCTGACACAGAGGAGGCTCAAAATGATGAAGATTAATGACATTATTGGAGACGCTACAAAGATTGGTATAGCAGGACACATCAGACCAGATGGAGATGCTATAGGTTCTTGCATGTCTCTTTATAATTATCTAAAGAAGAACAGACCAGACTTGGATGTCAGAGTTCACTTGGAATATGTTGATCCAAAGTATGGAATCATTGAAAATATTGATGAAGTGGACACTGGTGATTTTGATGGTACAGAGTATGATTTATTTATCGCGCTTGATACTGCATCAGCCGATAGACTTGGCAAGAACGTCGAATACTTTGAAAAGGCAAAAAGAACTTTTTGTCTAGATCACCACAAGTCAAACGATGGTTACGCAGACGAAAACATAGTGGAAGCAGACGCTAGTTCAGCCTGCGAAGTATTGTTTGACACATTAGATGTCGAATTGTTTGACGCAAGTATCGCTGCACCTATGTATATGGGTATAGCATCAGATTCAGGCGTGTTTAGATTCCAAAACACAAAACC
Source organism: Eubacterium sp. (assembly GCA_017514785.1). Taxonomy (GTDB): domain Bacteria; phylum Bacillota; class Clostridia; order Lachnospirales; family Lachnospiraceae; genus Eubacterium_G. Next base: position 33,882 of record JAFWIO010000076.1, read on the forward strand.
TAGAACTCTTCGCATTGCTGCAAAGATGATGGAGTTTGGAATTGACCATAACGAAATTTTGGAAGAGACATTCTACAAGAAGTCATACAACCAGATGATGATTACAGCCAAGATTCAGACAAACACGGTTGTAACTATGGATGGACAGGTGATCTACGGCTATTGCACAAGCGAGTTGATGGAAAAATATGGTCTTACTACAAATGACCTAGATGCAGTTATTGCATCTATTAGAAATGTGTCAGGCGTGGAAGTTGCCATGTTTGCATATCAGCTAGAAGATAATAAATACAAAGTAAGTCTTCGTTCAAAGGATAGAGTAGACGTAAGTAAAATTGCGGTTACCTTTGGCGGTGGCGGACACAAAAGAGCTGCCGGCTTTGATATCGAGGGCGACAAAGACTCTGTCATCGAAAAAGTTTTGGCAGAAATAGAAAAAGAGTTTTAAATGTTAAATGGAGTTATTAACGTATACAAAGAGCCAGGTTTCACATCGCACGATGTGGTGGCGAAGTTGCGTGGAATATTAAAACAAAAGAAAATTGGACATATGGGCACGCTCGATCCAAACGCAGTGGGAGTACTTCCTGTCTGTGTTGGAAAAGCAACAAAGCTCTGTGATGTTTTATCTGAGAAGGATAAGACTTACAGTGCGACACTTCTTCTTGGGACCGAGACAAAGACTCAAGATATCTTTGGTAAGGTTGTTAAAAAAGCAACAGAAGAAGAGATTGATGCTTTAGATGAAGAGAAGGTTATCAAAACTATCAAAGGTTATATTGGTGACTACGAGCAGATTCCACCTATGTTTAGCGCAATAAAGATCAAAGGCCAAAAGCTTTACGATTTAGCTAGACGAGGAGAGGAAGTTGAACGCCCAGCCAGACACTGTAAGATTATCGATATCAAATTAAAGGGCATCGAACTACCAAGAGTGTTTATGGATGTCACTTGTTCTAAAGGAACATACATTAGAACACTATGTCACGATATTGGAAAAGATTTGGGTGTAGGCGGATGTATGGAAAAACTCACTCGTACCCAAGTCGACAGATTCAAAGTAGAAGAGTCAGTGAAACTAGAAGACATTGAGAAGGCAAGAGATGAGGGAAGACTAGATGATTTGATTTTGCCAATCGATGAAGTGCTAGATGGCTATTCAAAATGTGTGGTTTCAGACGAGGCAGAAAAACTCGTTATGAATGGAAACATTTTTACATCGGGTGATACCAAGTTTAAAATGAACCACGAAGATGGACAAATAGTTAGAGTTTACAGGGAAGATGAGACATTCATCGGACTATATAAATTTAACGCAGGCAAGAGAATTTACAAACCAGAAAAAATGTTTATTTAATTATGAGAGTTATTGAATTTAGTGATGGAATAAAACTAAATAATACAATAGTTACAGTCGGAAAGTTTGACGGCATTCACAAAGGCCACGAAAAACTTTTAGATACAATGGCAGAGAATGCAAATGGTAGAAAGAAAGTAGTTCTTACATTTGCTGATTCGCCGGACGCTTTTCTAAACGACGAGAGCAAAAACACTATTTTTACCGAGACAGAAAAAAGACTTATTTGCGACTCGCTAGGAGTAGATGTCTATATGAGTATGCCTTTGACGAAGGAGTTTTTATCACTCACTCCTGAAGAGTTTGTGCAAAAAGTTTTGAAGGAAAAGATTGGTGCCACAGAGATTGTCTGCGGACCTGACTTTAGATTTGGCGCGGGCGCTAAAGGAGACATTTGGTTCCTAAAAGAAAACCAGGTGAAAAATAATTTGGCTGTCACAGTGATTGATAAAGAGCAGTACCACGACACAGACATCAGCAGTACTGAGATTAGAGAAAAGATAGTCGAGGGAAAAATAGAAGAAGTAAATGAGATGCTAGATCATCCATATACAATCACTGGAAAAGTGGAGAAGGGCAAGAGCCTTGGTAGAACAATTGAACTACCTACGGCCAATGTCATTCCAGATTCCAATAAACTACTTCCGCCAAACGGTGTTTACAGAACGGTAGTAGTTTCAAAGCATATGAGTTATCCAGCCATTACAAATATTGGAGTTAACCCAACAGTGGAAGACACTAAAGAGATTAGAGTAGAATCTCACATCCTAAACTTCAAAGATGATTTGTATGGTGAGATTATAGAAGTTAGATTTTATGAGTTTATTAGACCGGAGAAAAAGTTCCAGTCTGTGGACGAATTAAAGGAACAAATCATGAAAGATATGTCCCAGTTATTGAAGCAATAAAGTCCTTTACATTATTTGGGGCGTATGCTAATATATCTAGGCATGTTTAAAACCTACACGAAGTGCTTGGACACTCCGACCGGTGCTTTAGTGTAAGGGGATAATAAAAATAGGAGGTAAATACTATGATTTCAAAAGAAGTTAAGGCTAAGTTAACTGCTGAGTATGGTAAGACACCTACAGACACTGGTTCACCAGCTGTACAGGTTGCTATTCTTACTTACAGAATCCAGGAACTTACAGAGCATTTAAAAGTAAATGCTAAAGATCACCACTCAAGAAGAGGACTTCTAAAGATGGTTGGTAAGAGACGTGGACTACTTGACTATATCAAAGCTAATGATATTGAAGAGTACAGAGAGTTAATTGAGAAATTAGACATTCGAAAATAACGCGTTCAAAAGGGCAGTTATTCAGAAAAATAAAAAAACAGACAGTTGGAAATTTATTTCCAACTGTCTTTTTTTATTTTTCTTCATATCGCGATTGCGCGATATGATAGATTTCGCGAAGCGAAATCAGAATAACGCCCTTTTAATCTGATTAAATTTCATTTATAATAACACCTAGGTAAATGAAAACCAATTTAATAATAAGGAGGAAGTTATTATGTCACCAAGTGTAGCATCAGCATTAACAATTGTTTTATCAATAATTGTAACTATTGTTGGTATTGTATTTTTCTTACCACAAAAGAACAAGGAAAAGTTTGGTAAGGTATTTTCAAGATTCCATGATTTCTTTAACTTTAAGACATTAATCGTGGATTACGTGTTGAAGGGAATGTATATCCTTGCAACAGCAATGTGTATTATCGGAGGATTTTTCACAATCTTTACAGTGGAAACATATTACACTACTACAGGTACTATGTTTAACTCATCAAGTGAAGCACATACTAGTCTAAGTATAGCAAATCTTGGAACAGGATTATTAATTATGATTCTTGGACCAATTCTTGTAAGAATTATCTACGAACTAATAATGTTAACAATTGTTGGAGTTAAGAACATTATTGAGATTAACAAGAAGATGGATTGTTGCAAAGGCGAAGAGGCAAAGACTGAAACAGAGGAACCTACTTTTGTAGAGGAACCAACAGTAAGCGCTCCAGTAGAGCCTGAAGCACCAAACGATACACCTACAGTTTAATATTATTATGAATTTAAAAGAGCAGTTATTAAAAGAATAACTGCTCTTTTTTTTATAATTATTTTGTGAGATAATACTCATTAGGTAAAGTGCGGATTATATCTTACAGGAGGTCTTAAGATGAAGGCAAATAAAAAAATAATTGCGCTTTTGTGCGCGGTAGCTTTAGTTATTGCTGGAATAGCATATGCTCCAAGTGGAGTAAAAGCTAATGATTATTCTGGCTTAACTTACAAGGATATCAGAGATAACAAAAATACGGAGTTCGATCAGAAACTGAAAGGTGCTCAGTATGCTGTTTATAATGAACAGAGAAATATTGAGATTGTTCAATTCCAAAACGTTGCTTTTAGTGAACTATATATAGCAAACGGCGGATGGAGTGCAGATCAGTTGAAGGCTTCAGTTAATGGAAAGGATGTTACTACAGAAGGTGCGGGAATTAGAATTTTAAATGCGGCCACTGTACTAACTAAAAGATATAATGAAGTATCTCTCACATGGAATGGCGGAAGTACTCTAATTATTGTTTTCTGTCCAGAGATAGCAGAGGACACAGAAAGTACTGAAGCCCCTAGTGCTCCAGAGAGTGGAACACCATCGGGAGAAACTACTAGCAAAACAGTAGATCCTACATCGGGCGGAGTTGTTACTACATCTGCAGCAGGGACTACAGCACCAGCAGTTTCTACTACAGTTCCAGATGCTTCTCAACTTCCTAAGAAAGCAGAAGGACTAAACCCACAGGTGAAGACAGACCAATATAGCATCGACAATGCAGTTCTTTTGGCTTGGGCTAGTGTAATGGAACCAACTAACCCTAACTACGATTCATCAGTATATGCATATAACTTATATGTATATAAAGATGGAGTACAAGTATCAAAAGTTTGCAATGTAACAAACGGTTGTATTTTGGGCGGTTTATCAAGTGGCACATATGGTTTCGCCATAGCTGCTGTAAATGCAATGGGTGAAGGACCAAAGTCAAATACTGCAAACGCTGCTATTACAGGAGCCACTTTGGATTACACTCCAAAGGCAGAGTACAATGGACCAAAGATTCCAGATGGATTTTCTATCACATCTGCAGACCCTCAATATCAGTCTACAGTGCCAGAAGAAAATCAAAAGAATGTTTTACAGGTGGCATGGGCAGCCAGCAATGGTAATCCTCTAGCACCTGGATATGATACATCAGTAGTTGGATATAATGTATATGTCTTTGACGCGGACACAGGAAAGCCTTACAGAAGAGTATACGTAGATGGAATTGGTACAAACACTGCTATAATGAAAAATGTTTCAGCAGGAAACTATGTATGTTTCGCTACAGCAGTTAGCGCGACCGGCGAATCAGGAATGGCAGCACCAGGACTTAGCCTTCCATCTTCAGTTACAATCAAGGGCGATGTGATTGATAATGCGCAAGATTTCGATTACCCAGATCAGCCAGACCTACCTTTGGGATTAGTGATAAATGAATTAGAAGCGGCTGCAGGAGGATTCAGTGTAGCTTGGTCTAGAGACGCTGATTTGACAGGACAGAGAATTAATGTCTTTGTAAATGGCGTGTGCGTGAAGTGTGGAGCGAACGATTCTGTTGATCCAACATATCACGAGAAAAGATTAAAACCAGGAACTTATGAAGTATCAGTTACTTCACAGTTTATTTCAAATAATGTAGAGTCATTCCCTCTTACTAAGACTGTAGTAGTAGGTGGCGATGGAACAAATACTCCTGAGCAAATAGCAGACCCAACTTATTCAGGATATGTTCCACCACAAACAGATCCAGTCACTCAGGCTACAAGCGAAGAGGCTACAACTGAAGAGACTCAAGAGCCAACAGATGTCACACAGGCACCAACAGACGCTACACAGGCACCTACTGAAGAAGTAGTTACCACTACAAAGGCATCAGAAACTACAGTTGCACCAGTAGATACAACAGTAGCACCTGTTGAAACCACAAAGGCTCCAGTAGACCCTACAAAAGCTCCAGTGGTTACTACAAAAGCAACTACTAAAAAGCCTAGCGCAAAGGTTACTGTTGGAAAGACTAAAGTTAAAAAGTTTACTAAGAAGAAATCTGCAAAGAAAGCAAAAGTTAAACTTAAAAAAGTGGCTGGAGCTAGTGGATATCAGATTAGATATGGTATTGGAAAGAAACTTAAGAAAGCTAAGACTAAGAATGTATTTAAGCTTAAGTTTACTTTGAAGAAGTTGAAGAAAAACAAAAAATACTATATTAAGGCAAGAGCTTTTAAGAATGTTGGTACATCCAAATTCTTTGGCGCATGGTCTAAACTAAAAAAAGTTAAGTTTAAAAAGTAGGAGAAGATTATGAGATTCAAAAAATGGAGACTTCTAAGAGGTGTTTTAAGGAAGACGCACACTTACAAAATAATAGTTGCGTTTTTTGCAGTGTTCTTTCTTATCGCATTAATCATCTGGTTAAATGATCCAGCTGTCCATACTTACAGACAAAGCATTTATTATTGCTTTATGATTGCATCATCCGTGGGTAATGGAGATGTTATTGTAAGTACTACACTAGCTAGGATTCTAACGATGTTTTTGTCTGTCTACTCATTGTTTGCGATAGCTATCGTTACTGGAGTAGTAGTAAGTTACTACAATGCATATACACAAATGCAGTTTAGGGATTCTATCGAAAACTTCACTGAGAAGTTAGAGCAACTTCCAGATTTGAGTGAAGATGAGCTAAGAGAAATCTCAGATGCAGTTAAGAAGTTTAGAATGAAATAATCTTATTAACAATTATTTAAATATGTATTATACTAAATTAGGGGTTGGTTTTATCTTCCCCTAATTTTTTTAAAAGAGGGTGATTCGGATGAGTCCGGAACAAATAGTTGCAATTATAATATTTGTCGCAATGTTCGTATTGATAGTCATCGACAAAATTGAAAGACACTATGTCACATTAGGATGTGGTGTACTTACAATAATAATGTTTTTTGTTTTCTCACAGCTCGGATACGGAGCGTTCAGCGAAACGATGAATGTAAGATCGATTATCAAAGACCAGTTTTGGATTGTTACAGGACACGCATCGGAGAGTGTGACAGGTATTAACTGGGCCACTATCATATTTATAGCAGGAATGATGATAATGGTAGAGGGAATGGCACACTCTGGTTTCTTTAGATGGCTATGTCTAAAGTTAGCTAAATTAGTGCATTACAAACCTATTCCTTTGTTTGTGGCGTTTATGATAATGTCATCTATTCTTGCTATGTTTATCGACAGTATCACAGTTATTCTTTTCTTAGCTGCGGTCACAGTAGAACTAGCAAGACTTTTAAAGATAGATCCAGTACCTATGATTCTCTCAGAAATATTCTGTGCGAACCTAGGTGGTAGTGCAACTATGTGTGGTGATCCACCAAATATTATTATTGGAACATCTATGCATTACACATTCTTTGACTTTATCACAAACACAGGACTAATCGCATTAATTAGTTTAGTGTTAATCATTTTCTATTTCTTCTGGATTTTCAGAAAGAAGCTAATAGAAGAAGAACATATGACTATAGATACATCAACTATTCCTGAGCCAAGTGAAGCGATAGTAAACAAGAGAGATTTTGTTTTTAGCTCAATCATTTTTGGCTTGGCAGTAGTTTTACTTATAACACATTCAATGACAGGACTTACAGTAGCAACTATCGGTATTGGAATTGCAATACTAACACTTATTGTTGCTGGTAAGAATGCACTTACTATTTTGAAGAAGGTTGATTATAAAACATTACTATTCTTCATTGGTTTATTCATAGTAGTAGGTGGTCTTGAAAAGACAAAAGTACTTGAGGTTATGGCTAATGGTATTGGTCATATCAGTGGCGGAAATCCATATATTGTAATTACAATCGTTCTTTGGTTATCTGCTATAGCAAGTGCCTTTGTGGACAACATTCCATTTGCAGCAACTATGGTTCCAGTTATCATTGGACTAGCAAGCGGAGTGCATGCGCCAACAGCCGTTCAAAAAGATTATCGACATGTTTTGGCGTGGACGCTTTCAATGGGTACTGACGTTGGTGGTAGTGCTACACCAATCGGTGCTAGTGCAAACGTAGTTGGTACTTCAGTGGCAGCTAAACACGGTTACATGATAGGCTGGGGCAAATACTGTAAGAGTGCAGTTCCTGCCACAGTAATTGTAATATTAGTTTCAATGGGTGTAATCTTTATCAGATATAATCGCGAGATTACGGAAGTTATTAACAGCATAGCTAAGTAGACGGAGGAAGAGATATGGCAAAACAAGTAATCGTAACAATAGGAAGAGAGTTTGGAAGTGGCGGTCATGAGATTGCAAGAAAGCTTGCGGCTAAACTCGACATAAAATTATATGATAAAAACATCTTAGATGAAATTGCTAAGCAGAAGAATATGGAGTCTGGCGAAGTACGTAAACTGGATGAGAAACCAAGAGGATGGTTTGGTTCAAGACGAGTGCGTGGCCATACAAACTCACTCCAAGATCATATTGCCCAGATGCAGTTTGATTATATTAAGGAAAAATCAGAATCAGGTGAGTCCTTTGTTGTAGTCGGAAGATGCGCAGAGCACGTGCTAAAAGACCATAACAGTGTAATCTCTATCTTTGTCTTGGCTGATGAAGATGTGAAAATAGAAAGACTTAAGAGAACAGACGGAATGGATGAAAAAGAAGCAGTTCGTGAGATGCTAAGACGCGATGGCATAAGAAAGGCATATCACAACAGCCATACAGTTTCTAAATGGCGTCATCCAGAAACATATGACCTTTGTATAAACAGTAGTAGACTTGGAATTGATGGTACAGTAGATGCTCTGATTGATTATATTAACAGAAGAATTGAAGAAATGGATTAATAAATATAGGCTCCTAAGTGATTGTTCACTTGGGAGCTTTTTGTTGACAATATAGAAAGATTTGTTTATTATTAAATTGTACTAATACAAATAGTACAATTTATTTTTGGAGAGAAAAGATGATTACAATTAATTTTCAATCTAGGACTCCAATATATCAACAAATATATGACGATATTGTTAGGTTGATAGCACTAGGGGTTTTAAAAGCAGATACTAAATTACCTACGGTCAGGTCTTTGGCGGTGGAAACTGGTATTAATCCGAATACTGTCTCAAAAGCGTACAAAATGCTTGAGATGGATGGGATTACATATTCTGTAGTAGGAAAAGGGAGCTTTGTATCAGACAAACTCTCTCAATCTGATGCCATAAAAACTAGAGAAGAGGAAAAAACCAAAAAGAGAATTAGTGAAGCATATAAAAATGGACTTAGTAAAAATGAAATAATAGACATTGTAAATGAAGTGGTGAAGGAGGGTAAATAGATGATTAAATTGATAGGAGTCACTAAAGAGTTTGACGATATCAAAGCTTTAAACAATATTAATTTAGAAATAAAAGATGGAAGCATTTGTGCGCTGGCTGGAAGTAATGGAAGTGGAAAGAGTACAATGCTTAGATGTCTTGCGGGCGTCTATAGATGTGAAGAAGGTCAGATTCTAATAGATGGTGAAGAAGTATATGATAATCCGAAGATAAAAGAGATTTGCTATTTTATTCCAGACTTTCCATTTTATTATTATGACAGTACGCTTGATAGCACAAGAAAGTTAATGAAGGGTATGTACGAAAACTGGAGTGATGAAACTTATGAGCATTTAATTGAGATAACAAGTCTTCCTAGAGATAAGAAGATAATCAACATGAGTAAAGGTATGCAACGTCAAGCTTCGCTCATTATCGCGTTTTCTACTAAGCCTAAGTATTTCTTTATGGATGAAATCTTTGACGGTCTAGATCCAGTTATTAGAAACACTATAAAGAAAATTATGGTCGAGTGTACTGCTGAAAATAACACAACATGTATAGTTGCGAGTCACAATATGAGAGAAGTGGATGATGTTTGTGATGAAGTGATTTTTCTACATAATGGAAAACTTGTTGAAAACCAAGACAAAGAACGTCTCAAAGAAAGCCTTAATAAGATTCAAATAGCTTTTTCAAATGTGCCTGATCCAAAGGTATTTGCAGAACTTAACTGTGAAGTTGTAAGTCAGACAGGTGGCTATTTTGTTTTGATGGCAAAAGGTGATCTGAAAGAAATAGAAGATAAGTTGAAAGAGATGAATCCAGATTATATAGAAACCATCGGTACTTCCTTAGAGGAAGTCTTCATCAACAAAATGGAGGAGGCTGGCTATGGCAAATAAAACTTCAAAAAGAGAAAGAAAAAAGATGTTTGTGTTGTTCAAACATAGTATAAAAAGAAACATGTCTATTAATATTATTTACCTATGCTTTCTTGTGATAGGACTTCCTATATTGCAATTGATTATAAGGTTAAATAAAAAAATGTTTGTATTTGACGTTGTAGATGATTTTCAAGAGTTCTACGAAGAGATTAGTGTGGGGATTGCTTCATACTTAATTGTATCTATAGTTTTCATTTTCTCTACAATTATTGCTTCAATGACGTTTAGATATTTGCATCAAAAACGCCAAGAAGACTTCATAGAGAGTACTCCTTTGAAGAAGTCGCAAATAGTTATGTCAAAGTATTTAGCAATAATCGTTCAAGTGCTTGTTCCGTTGATATTGGTATTAATATTAGGCGGAGTTTTGACATTTTCATGGTCAGGATTTTTAGGAGTGATGCATGTACTTGGATTGATGATTATCATGGTTATAAGCCATATTACAATAACGGCTTTAATGTTCCAGTATACTGGACAAACATTTACAGCTATTGCCATGGTCGTTTTGTTGAATTGTGCAACACCTATTTTAATTTTCCTATTAATGAGTATGCCAACAGGGATATTACCAGGCTATGTTGATAATTTGCCGCCAATGATTTCAGCAATCTTTTCGCCTGTCGTTTCTTTTGGACTGGCCGTAAGCGGCAAAGGCGAACTATTCTACATTGTTTATTGGATAATTCTAATAATTGCTGGTATTTTTCTTTTGAAAAGAGCATCTGCCCAGAGAAAATCTGAGGAAGCAGAGAATAGATACGTAGCAAAAGGTTTAGAAGTAGGTGCTAAAATAGTTGTGATTTGGGCTGCAGGAATTTTGGGTGGAACGATGTTATACAGTTTTGCAGAATTGACCGAAAAGTCGAGAAGTTTAATAATTGCTAATTATATTCTCGGTTTATTAGTGGCTGTTTTTATATCTGGTTTGGTATTAGAAGTAATTATAAATAAGAGTTTAAAGAAATTTAAATCTGTATTAATTATTATGATAGCGCTCGTTGTAGTCAACGTAGGATACTATTTTGCTATTTCGTATGATGTTATCGGTTATGTTAAAAAAGTGCCAAAGATAGAAGATGTAGAAGCTGTCACTGTGAGTATGTTTGACACTTTTGATGAGGATGAATATTCAGTTTCATATTCTGATGAAAAGCATAAGAAAGATTTACTAGAAATCCATAATAGAATCATTGAAACTATTGAAGATAAATATCCATCTGGCTTTTATAAACTAGATGAATCACTATTAGATGATTTTGATGAGGGTTCTAAATCAGATTCACCCGATGCAGACAAGAACTCAAAATCAGGCTCATCTGATGCTGATGATGATTATAACTATAATACACCAGATAAGGAAGAATACCCTGATGAATTTGACGATGAAGAAAGCACTTGGGATAATGAATATTTTACTTTTACGTATAAATTAAAAGATGGAAGTACATTGAAACGAGAGTACTCTATGCCGAGAAGTTCAATGGGAATGTTTGAACAAGATGTTAACTATAAAGTATTAAGAAACACTAATCCGAAAGACTATGAAAGTTATATGGTATATGAAAATGAAGAAAACTATGGAGGAGACCACGGTTATGACAGAAAAAAGGATTTGAAAGAAATAGTAAATGCTCTAAAAGATGACTATAAACAGTATGGTGCAGTTAAATATTCATCAGAGTGTTTCCTTCTTTGTATTTCTACCGAGGAAGAAGATCTAAAGTTTAATATTCCTCCAAATTACGACCGTGTAATTAATACATTAAAAAAACAAGGGATTGATATCCCTAAATAATAACCTTTTCAACTCGATTAAACCTTGATTTTTCCCTTATTTTAGGCTAGTATATGTAAGGTTACATAAAAGTTAAAGAATTAAGAAAAGGAGAGGCCAAAAGAGTTGGCCGGAAGAAGAAATGAAAAGTTTTAGTATGGAGATTGGCGGCAAAACATTAACAGTCGATATCGACAGAGTCGCTAAACAAGCAAACGGTGCAGCAATGATGCACTATGGAGACACAACAGTTCTATCTACAGCTACGGCTTCAGAGAAGCCTAGAGAAGGAATCGATTTCTTCCCTCTATCAGTAGAGTTTGAGGAGAAGATGTACTCAGTAGGTAAGATTCCTGGTGGATTTAATAAGAGAGAGGGTAAGGCTTCAGAAAACTCAGTTCTTACAGCTAGAGTTATCGACAGACCTATGCGTCCTCTATTTCCTAAAGACTACAGAAACGATGTTACATTAAACAACCTTGTTTTATCTGTAGATCCAGAATGTAGACCAGAGATTGTAGCAATGCTTGGTTCAGCTATTTCAACTTGCGTTTCTGACATTCCATTTGCCGGACCATGTGCTATGACACAGATCGGTTTAGTGGATGGTGAGTTTGTTGTAAACCCATCACAGAAACAGTGGGACGAAGGTGACCTACAGCTTACAGTTGCGTCTACAAAAGAAAAAGTAATTATGATTGAAGCCGGTGCTAATATCATCCCAGAAGATAAGATGATTGAAGCTATTTATATGGCGCATGATATCAACCAAGAGATTAACGCATTTATCGAAAAGATTTGTGCTGAGGTTGGTAAAGAAAAACACGAATATGAGAGTCAGGCTATCCCTGAAGAATTATTCGACGCCATCAAAGAAATCGTTACTCCAGAAGAGATGGAAGTAGCAGTATTTACTGATGACAAGCAAACAAGAGAAGCTAACATTTCAGAAATCACTGAGAAGTTAGAGGAAGCTTTTGCAGAAAACGAAGATTACCTAGCAGTATTAGGTGAAGCTATCTATCAGTATCAGAAGAAGACTGTACGTAAGATGATCTTGAAAGACCACAAGCGTCCTGACGGAAGAGAACTAGATCAGATTAGACCACTTGCTGCAGAAGTTGATTTAATTCCAAGAGTTCATGGTTCAGCTATGTTTACTCGTGGACAAACTCAGATCTGTAACATCTGTACTTTGGCTCCTTTGTCAGAGTCACAGAGAATCGATGGATTAGATGAGAACGTAACAACTAAGAGATATATGCACCACTACAATTTCCCATCATACTCAGTTGGTGAGACTAGACCATCAAGAGGTCCAGGACGAAGAGAAATTGGTCACGGTGCTTTGGCTGAGAAAGCTCTTATGCCAGTACTTCCTAGCGAAGAGGAATTCCCATATGCTATCAGAACTGTATCAGAGACATTTGAGTCAAACGGTTCTACATCAATGGCATCAACATGTTCATCATGTATGTCACTAATGGCAACAGGTGTTCCAATTAAAGCTATGGTAGCAGGTATCTCATGTGGTCTTGTTACAGGCGAGACTGATGATGACTATGTACTATTAACTGATATCCAGGGTCTTGAGGACTTCTTCGGCGACATGGACTTTAAGGTTACAGGTACAACAGAAGGTATCACAGCTATCCAGATGGATATTAAGATTCACGGTCTTACTCGTGAGATAGTAGAAGGCGCAATCAAGCGTACAAGAGAAGCTAGACTATTCATCATGGACACATGTATGAAGCCAGCTATCGCAGAGCCACGTAAAGAGCTTAACGAATACGCACCAAAGATTGAGTCAATGCAGATTGACCCAGAGAAGATTGGTGATGTTGTTGGTAAGAGTGGTAAGACTATCAACGCTATTATCGAAGAGACAGGCGTTAAGATTGACATCACAGACGAAGGTATGGTTTCAATCTGCGGCGTCGACAAAGAAGCTATCGATAAAGCAAAAGAATATATCGAAATCATAACTACAGACTTCGAAGAAGGACAAATCCTAGAAGGTACTGTAGTAAGCATTAAAGAATTTGGTGCGTTTATCGAATTCGCCCCAGGCAAAGAAGGAATGGTTCACATTTCTAAGATTGCTAAAGAACGCGTAAACCACGTAGAAGATTACCTAACACTAGGTGACCGCGTTAAATGTAAATGCCTAGGCAAGGATAGAATGGGACGCATTAGTTTCTCAATCAAAGATGCAGAATAAGCATTAAAATACGCGTTTAAAAATGCAGATGCACAGAAAAATAAAAATAGGTACAGATGAGAATTTATTTTCATTTGTGCCTATTTTTATTTTTCTGTATATCGCGGTTGCGCGATACGAAAGAGTTTGCTCTGCAAACTCTGAGTGACGCATCTGCATTTAATGATTACTAGACTGAAGAAAAATATGTTATAATGTTTAAGACGCATGTAAACGGAACATAATGAGAAACGGGTATATTTAGGAGGTAATTATGAGTAAAAAATTACAGGGCGTAGGAATCGCAATAATCGTATTAGCAGTAGCTAGATGTATTTATAGAATAGTCAGAGTTGCAACTACAAAAGGATGGGTAATTCAACTTGATGAAAAGACTATTAAACAATTCCAAGATCAAAACTTGACTCCTGTTCAAGTTAATAATTATTTGAAGGGTACATTTATCACACTTGATGTTATCTTTGCAATTTTTGTAGTATTGGTTGGTGTTTTTGCCATCCGCGCAGCAAAGAATTCGGCAAAGACAGGTGCTTTAAAAGTATTTGCAGTAATTACAATTATTGGAACAGTAATTACTGGTTTGAGAAGTGCTTCATTACCAAGCTGGATTTCAGTATGCTTTGCAGTAGTGCAGTTAGCATTAATTATTTGTGCTTTGGTATTTGCTAGTAAGGCAAAAAAAGAGGCAATACCACAACCAGGGCAGGAGGTTTAGTAAATGAGTAAACTGTTATTTGTTAATGCGTGTATCAGAGATGAGTCGCGCACCAAACTTCTAGCAGATGCCGTTGTTAAAAAATGGAACGGCGAAGTAGAAGAAGTAGATTTGACTAGTGGCAATATAAAACCCCTAGACAAAGAAACATTAAAAGTTAGAATTGCTAAGCAGGATGCTAAAGATTTTTCTGATCCAGTATTTGACTTGGCAAAGCAGTTTAAAGAGGCAGAGGCTGTAGTGATAGCAGCGCCTTTCTGGGATTATAGTTTCCCAGCTGTTTTAAAAGCATATATTGAAAACGTATGTGTGCACGATCTTACTTTTGAATATAATGAAAAAGGAGATTGTAAGAGTCTATCTAAAGTAAAGAAAGTTGTTTATGTAACTACAGTAGGTGGTGATAAGCAAGAGTTAGTTTACGGCATAGACTATATTAAGACAGTCTTTAGAGAGTTCTTCGGCGTTAAGAAGACTTTTGCATTTAAGGCAGAAGGTTTGGATACAGTAGAAAACGCTGGAAGAGAGCAAGAGATTCTAGATGAAACTCTAAAAAGAATTGATAATTTCTCATTTGAAGATAAAATTATGGCTGACGATAATAGACCAGATGTTATTAGAACTGAAAATCTTACTAAGATGTATGGAAACTATGCAGCTAATAACAACGTATCATGCCACGTGAAAGAGGGCAGTATATACGGTTTGATTGGTAGAAACGGTGCTGGTAAATCTACACTTATGCGCTTGATTTTGGGTATGAGTCCTGTAGATCAAGGTACTATGGAAGTCTTTGGCGCGAAGAACGAAGACGTCGCCAAAGTTCGTAAAGATATTGGATTTATTATTGAAAATCCAACATTTTATGAATATATGTCAGCATATCAAAACCTTAAGTATAGAGCCGAACTTATCGGCTTAGAAAATCCTGATGCTGCCATTAAAGAGGCTATGGAAAAAGTTGGAATGACAGATAGAATGAACAGCAAAGTAAAGGGATTTTCTCTAGGTCAAAGACAGTTGCTTGGTATCGCAAATGCTATTTTAGGCAATCCAAAATTGCTTATTTTAGATGAGCCAACTAACGGTCTTGACCCTATTAAGATTGTTGAAATAAGAAAGATGCTATTAGATATGAATGCTAATGGCACTACCATTATGATTTCTAGTCATATCCTAGGAGAGATGGACAAACTTTGTTCATGCTACGGATTTATCCTAGACGGAAAACTAATCCGTGAAGTGACAGAAGCAGAGATGCAAGCAGAGGCTATCGATGTGGAAGAATTCTTTGTTGATATGGCGAAAGGAGGTCAAAATGAGTAGATTATTAAAAGCAGAGTTTAACTCTATATATAGAAAACCTAAGTTGTATGTATTGCTTGGCATTTTGGTAGTTGCTTTTGGCTTAGGTATTTTGATTGATCACTTTGTGAAAGGTGAACCATCATGGGGCTACAATATGGTAAATCTTTTCTATCCTTTCTTGGCTATCATATTGACTTCAGACATCACGCACAAAGAATACAAATTCCACACAATGAAAAACTTGATTGGTAGTGGATTCAGTCGCAAACAAATTTACTTTGGCAAACTTATAGTCACACTTGGAAGTGCTTTAGCATTTTTACTAGTGTCAGAAATCTTAAAGATAGTGTACGCCCTAATCAACCATCAGTTTGCGTCAAAGATTTATCCTACGGTAGAAGTAATTGACGGCATTAGAAGATTAAGTATGTTTGCAGTTATCTTTATTATCTGTATGCTTATAGTGTCAGATGGATTATCGCTGTTTGCAGCATTTATGTACGGCGTAGTGCTTGGTCCAGTTTTAAGCCTAGGTAGTTTACTAGCTGGCCTTAGCCAAAAAACAGTAGATAGAATTGGTGCGGCCACACTTGTTTCAAGTGATGCATATATTAAGATAAATGTTGATTCCAAAACAGCTAAGATACTGTCATCTGAAGTGATTCCATCAGGACTTATTTGGTGCGCATTAGGTGTAGCAGTGGCAGTTGGCTTGTTAATATTGGGATATCAAAGTTTTAAAAGGAAAGAGTTTAAATAATGATTTACAACAATGCTGTTCGAACGATTTCAAGTGAGAACACTTTGTTTTTCTGTTCCTCTCCAAAGCATGTTATAATAATTACGAATGTGTTGTACGGAAATGAACGGATAAAAAATGGAGGAGATTAAAATGAAAAAACTAAAAAGTATCATGAAACGAGTGGCGACAGTTGCACTAGTTTTTGTTGTGGCTGTATCTTTTTGTGTGCCAAGTATGACATACGTAAAAGCAGACGCTAAAAAACCTAGAGCTACTAGTGTTCATTATTATCCTAATGACACTGTGCCAGCAAAAGAAAGAACAGGTATCAAGTCATTTACAATAGAGCCTTACACTTACTATAACATGAGTAAGAATACCAGTATCAACCCTAGTGGTAAGTCTACTATGAAACTAGATGATGCTACGCTTGAGCGAATAGCTGTTAATAATATTTTCCCTAAGTGGGGTGTAATAGCTGAGAGCTTTTTCAGAGATCAAGCAGATCAACTAGTTACCATAGAAGGCAGCGGAATGATGAGTAATAGCAAGACTGATAGCAATTCATTTGACAAACACTTTTCATTTGATAGACCAGGTGTGGATGATAGTTATTCAGAATATGATTGGTCAATTAGAGACCTTGCATCACAACTAGCTAGTAGTGGATTAAGACATGATGGAGAAACTAACTGGGATGAGATGAGAAGAGAGGGTATATCTGCTATTTCTAGTTTGGCAGATGCTCGAAAAATGATGGGACAATCATTGAGAAACTGTGCGGACGATAATGATAACTCTGTTGATGATTTCCTAGGAAATAGTAAAGATAAAACAGACAATTTATACCGACTTCCTGATTTGGCAGATGATAAAACAGGTAGTGGTTTTTGTAATATTGTAACAAGTGTTAATAGAGCAGGAGCATCGGGTGATTACGATTATGTGTCATTTGGATTGGCTGTATATGATTTTGACTTAACTCCTGTTGCTGCTAAAAATTTGAAGTATATTGAGGCTGCTGAAAAGTACGATAACGGAAAAGATATACTTATGGGTAAAGCAGGAAATGTGACTGATTTAGCTGGTATTAACTTTACTACAGACACACAAGACGGTGCTAGATCATACCTTAAAAATGCAACACCACATGAGGCATCACAGTCTGCAGGACTTGAAAACACAAGTACAGAAGAAAGTTCAATCACTCAGGAAGATACTTATGAGTGGGGAATGGAACAACAGATTGGTACTGAATGGAATATAGGCGGATTTGGAGATGGTGACTGTATGTTCCCACGTTGTACTTTAAGTATCAGTAATTCTTGGCATGAACTTTGGAGTACTACTAAAAGTAAAACAGAGACTAAATCTGTTTCTAAAACAAAAACTGTAAATACAGAAATGACACTTCCTCCACACAGTGTGGCAAAGGTTACACAGAGTGTAGAAAATAGCAACGTAGACGAGAGTTACCAACAGCCAGTTGTTTTGAATTATAAGGTAGCTATTTTTGCTATGAGTGGAGATTACTTTAACGGATCCACTGGTGGTATTGAACCTTCTACATACGACAAGCAATGGATGAACGTTATTTTTGATGGTTCAGATGGTTCTAACGAGAGCGGATGTAGTGGCCTTGCCAGTCTTTATAATCGTGCTGTAGTTAACAGAGATACTGCTCGTTACGATGCAGCAAAAGGTAAGTATAGAGCATATTGTGATAAATCGGCATGGTCTAAGAGAGAGAAGATAAGATGGGGAGAAATAGACAGTGCAATAGCAGAGGATAATAGAAGTTCTCACTCTATCCCATCAGGAGCTACTGGTGGCAAGAGTAATTTGACGCAGATGTCTACTGAGTTACCATTGATGGAGAAAGCGCATATGCTTGAATCTTCATCCAAGAACATTACTTCTTCTATAGATCAAGTATTGGCACTTTATCCTCTTAACTCTGTTAGTTTGAAAGATAACCACAAACAATACGATGTACAACCAGGAGAAAAGGTTTATTTAGATAGCATTGAACTAGAGGGTGAAAATACTTATGGAGTAGAATTCTATGGATTTAGAGATGATTGGGGATCATGGTATCTGATTGATGATGATAAAGAGATAATTGAAGATGGAAGCGACGGAGATGAGGACGGCGTAAAGAATGGAGAAGTTAAGAGCGGAGTTCTCACTTTAGTGACAGATGAGGACTTAGATAGTCAATGGATTCAAGTTGATAAGAGAGGTACCTTTGACGGCGTTCAACCTTCACAGTACGTAAGATGGGAGTTTGATGACGATGCAAAAATCATTTCAAATGAAAATTTGATAAATGATGAGCCATGTATGTCGAAAGAGGATTTGGATAAAGTATTCACACCATCTATAAAGTTTAATCCAAGTGATTCATCATCGTTTGTGAAGCTAATAGAAGTTAATGGCAATTATAAAGGTGTATACACTAAGGAAGTTAACTTGAACTCTGTTTTGGATGCCGAAGCATACGATGGAGAATTAATGGCTAAGGATATTCAACTTCTTTGGGAAGACAATGATGTGGATGGAATAGAAGTAGAGCCAGATGGCACAACCACATTCACAGAGCCAGGCAAATACAAAGTAAGAGCATTCTGTTACGATTCAGGAAGAGATAAAGTAACTTCTGATTGGAAAATAATTGAAGCAACAGAAGAACCAATAATTGATAATATCGAATTCAATAAACCATCTGATTTGGATGAGAATGATTTAACTATTACTAAGAAAGAGCAAGTTAAGGGCTTTGACTTGAAGAGTTATATTTCTATTTACGATCAGTATGGTGAAAAATGGAATGGTGAAAAACCAGAGTTCAAATTTGAAGTAACTGACTACAGTGGTCATGAAACTGATGATGCTGATATTGATCAAGATGATATCTTGTCGGTTTATAAAGCTGGTGGATATAAGGTTTCTGCAAGGGCTTTGGATGAAGAAGGAAATGAATTAGACTTTGAAATCAAGCCTATCAAACTTAGAGTGGCAGAAAATATGTGGCTTGATGAAATCACCTTCGAAGAACCTGCATTAAATAGTAATCAATTAAAGATTGCAAAAACAGGCGATGTTGTAGAAATAAAAGACCTTAGAAGTCAGTTAAAATACTATAATCAGAACAATGAAGAATGGACTGGAGATAAACCACGTGTAGAGTTTAGACTAAAACATGAAACTTCAAATGCAGAGATTAAAGGAAATAGTTTCTTTGCTTACGCCCCAGGTAGTTACCAGATTGAAGCCATTTCAGATGGCTATGACATTAAACCTATAACAGTTGAAGTGAAAGAAGATTACCAGCTTGTTATTAAGCCTATTAATCCTAACGTAATAAAGATTAATGAATTGGGTGGAAGTGCAGATCTCGATTTGATGAGAAGTATTGACTATACTACTTACTTTAATTCTAAATTCCCTGGAGATAAACCAGCACTCGAGTTTACTTTGGATGAGGATGTGAAGGGTGCATCTATTGTTACTGAGCAAGAAGTAAATGCGGAAACTGGAAAGACTAAAGACATAGTCAAATTTGTATCTGATACTCCAGGTGAATATGCTGTTCATGTAGCACCAAAGAATACTTCAGAATACGAAGGCAAGATAAAGGATATCGAGGTTACTGTAGAGAAGGCTAAGAGAGTAGAATCAGTCGGTATGGATTTTGACGAAGTTAACAAAGAACCTTCCATGAGAATAATCAAAGACGGTGCATATACTCTTGAAGATTTGAAACAGTTTACAGTATTCTATGATCAGTTCGGCGATGCATTAAGCGTCAAAGAACTAGAAGAAATGGATGATTCATTGATTCCTGCTATCAAGGGATACTCAGTTTATCCAGATGATACTGGTGCCACACTAACAAATAACTCAAATGACAAATTTGATTTAAGTGTGACAAAAGAGGGCTCATATGCCGTTACACCTATTTTCCAGTTTGATGGAGAAGATGAAGCATTTGGCCAGGTTGGAACATTAAGTGTTATTAACGAGGATATATATGCTCAAATCTTAAAGAATCTTGAATATGCTGATAATCTTTCTATAAGAATATCGAATCACTTCTCTAATGGAGAGATTAGTGGTCCTGCGCATATTGCTTTATTAGATGCGGTTTATGCATTTACATACAATACTAGTAGAGCGCAGAACGCAGCAGATATTAACAGCGCAATGATGACTTTAAATTCAATGCTAGATAAATATATGCCTGAAAATCTTGCAGAGAAAGTTAAAAAAGACGCTAAGAAAGTGATTTCAACTTATAAGAACTCAGCAGATTACAGAACAGCAGAAAGAAATCTATTAAGTATTATTGTTTCAAATGCTACATCAAAGATTAATAAGATTAAGTACGGTAATGGAGGACTTAAGAAAGTTAAAAATGATGCTAATGCAATTGTTTCGGCTGCAAAAGCAGATATGGATAAACTCTTAACTAATGCTCAATACAAACTAGGCAAAACAAAAGTAGTGAAAGCAGTTAAGAAAAAGAAATCCAAGAAGCTTAAAGTTAAGGTTAAGAGACTAAAATATGCGACAGGATATCAAGTAGCTATTTACAATAGCAAAAAGAATGCAAAGAAGAATAAGAAAGCAATTGCCAAAGCATTTTCTAAGAAGAAGAAAAATTCTTCAGCTAGTGCTAAGAAGTCTACAAAATCTGTGCTTATCAAATTTAAGAAGACCAAGAAGATTAAAAAGGCTAAGAAATTATTTGTAAGAGCAAGAGCTTACAATATGGATGGTACAAAGAAAGTATTTGGTCCTTGGTCAAAGATAAAGAAAGCTAAAATTAAATAATACTATCTGATACTAAACAATGAGGTAAAAAAATGATTTACAACAATGTTTTGGAGTTTGTTGGCCATACTCCAATGGTAAGACTTAACAAAATGGTAGATGAAGATTCTGCACAGGTTCTTGTAAAATTCGAGGGTCTGAATGTTGGTGGTTCTATTAAAACAAGAACTGCTTGGCAGATGATTAAGAAAGCTGAACAAGAGGGCGAACTAAGTGAGGATAGCATTATAGTTGAACCTACTAGCGGAAACCAAGGAATTGGTTTAGCGTTGGTGGGAGCAGTTAAAGGCTATAAGACTATCATCATTATGCCTGACTCTGTCAGCGAAGAGAGAAAAAAATTGGTCGAGCATTATGGAGCAGAAGTAAAACTGGTACATGATGACGGCGACATCGGAAAGTGTATGGGAGAGTGCCTAGATATTGCGATGAAGATGAAAGAAGAGGACGACAAAGTATTCGTGCCTCAGCAGTTCATTAACCCAAACAACATAAAGGCGCACACTCACCACACTGGTCTAGAAATAATGGAGCAGGTGGAGGGACCAATTGATGGCTTTTGTGCTGGTATTGGTACTGGTGGAACACTTTCTGGAATTGGAAGAGTTTTGAAGAACCAAAATCCAGACATTACTATCTGGGCTGTTGAGCCAGAAAACGCAGCAATACTTGCTGGTGGTAACATTGGTACTCACCTCCAGATGGGAATAGGTGATGGATTTATCCCAGGAAACCTAGACCAAGACATATATGATGACGTTTATATAGTTACAGACGACGAAGCAATAAACACCGCAAAAGACCTTGCAAGAAAAGAAGGTTTGATGTGCGGAATTTCTAGTGGCACAAATGTGGCGGCAGCCATTGCGCTTGCTAAGAAATTAGGAAAAGGTAAAACAGTGGTGACAGTACTTCCTGATACTGCTGAGAGATATTTCTCGACACCGTTGTTTGACGAGTAAAACATGAACGAAAAATTTGACTACAACAAAATAGACGAACATGAAGTCACTAAAAAGACGATTGAAATGTTCGAAGAGATAAGAGTAAGAAGAGATAAGTACAAAAAGTACGGACCTCTTTTTATTCTTGTTTCTGGAATTATATTTTTGGCACTTATGTTCAGCTTAGAGAGCAAAGTGTTTTTCTTAATACTCTGGGTAATTTCAGTCATTTACTGCGCGGCTTTAATGATTAGATCTGAATACAGATATCATCAGTGCGCAAAACTACTTGGACTGTTAGAAGATGAAGAAGAGCAAGGAGAAGAAGATGAAAAAATTATTTAACATTTTTAAACACGATATAAAAAATGTTTCAAAGAACATGATTATATTTGTTGTAATTATCGGTATTACAATTCTCCCAGCACTATATGCTTGGTTTAACATCGCTTCTAACTGGGACCCATACGCAAACACTGGTGAATTGCCATTTGCCGTCTGCAGCAAAGACGCTGGCTATCAGTACAAGACTGTAAAGATAAACGCAGGTGATAGCATTATCGACGGTCTAAAGGGCAAGCCTCAAATGAAATGGGATTTCGTAAGTGAAGAGGAGGCAAAACGTGGAGTAAAGGATGGCAAATACTACGCAGCTGTTATTATTCCAGAAGACTTCAGTGAAAATCTTTTGTCTATAGTTTCTGGTAATTTCAAGCAGGCGAAACTTCAGTACTATGCAAACGAAAAGAAAAATGCTATCGCAACAAAAATCACCGACAAAGGTGTCCAGGCGATAGAAGAAAGCATCGGTACAGAGTATGTTGATACCCTAGGAAAAACTTTGGGTACAGCGCTTGGTTTGGCTAGCGACGAAATCACAAACAAAAAAGGCGAGCTAGCAGACAAAGTAGTATCTGACTTGAAAGATACAAAGAAAGATATAAAAACTTTCAAGAGTTCAGTCGATGTTTTGATGGATACTCTTGATTCGATAGACGATTTGGTACAGTCCAACAAAGAACTTATGCCAACTGTTAAGAAGAGTTTGAGTAAGGCTGGTGTCTTTAACGAGGACGTAAAATCAATCTTGACCGCGACAAAGGGTACGGCCTCTGATATTACTGCATCACTTGAGGGCATTATGAGTGCTGGCGGAACATACATGACAAATGTCGCTGATAAAGCAGATGAGGCCTTTGGCTATTCAGACAACGACCCAATGAAAGCGGCAGACAAACTAGAGAGAATTAAAGTTACTAATCAGAAAATTATTTCTGTAAATAATAAAGTAATCTCAATCTTAGAGAATATGCAGTCTAACTTAGGAGTTAATTGCTCAAAAGCAATCAAGAAACTACAGGCTGCAAACAAAAAGCAGGAAGCATTAATAAGTGTTATTGATTCTGCTGTAAAGAAGATTAGATCGACAGGAAAAGTGCCTGAGAATGTACAGTCAGATGTTAAGCAGGCTATTGCAGATGCTGACCAGGCTTTGGCGAAGGCAGAGAGTTCTTATCTTCAGCTAAAACCTAAAATCGATAAGTTAGTGAATAAGGCTTTCTCAGTCTTTGACGATGTCACAGAATTTATCAACGTGCTTAAAGCAGGACCAGAGCAGATAGATAATGTTTTGGACAGCGCGCTTGATACTACAGCAAACCTTAAGAAGGCGCTAAAAGATTTAAAGACATTTTTAACTACAGTTGATAAGAGAATCGACAAAGTAGTAACAAAAGTGAAAGATGTTAAGGGCGATAATGTAATTGAAAATATTATTCTCCCTATAGTGAAGGATCCAAATGCATTGGGCAAGTTTGTTTCTTCACCAGTATCGTATGATACACATAGAGTTTATCCAATTAAGAACTACGGTTCAGCTATGGCACCATTCTATTCAACACTTGCTATTTGGGTAGGTGCGCTAGTGCTAGTAGCAGTACTAAATGTTCAAGTTTCTAGAAAAGAAAAAGAACAACTTGATAATCCAAATACAACACAGTGTTACTTTGGAAGATATTTAGCGTTCTTTATAATTGGACAGTTGCAAGCGCTAATCATTGCGCTAGGAGATTTGTTCTTCTTAAAGATTCAAAGCGATAGTCCAATACTATTTATTTTGACGTGTATGCTATCAAGCTTTGTATACACGATGCTAATTTATTCGCTAACAGTGACATTTAGTGTAATAGGTAAAGCGATTGCTGTTATAATAATGGTATTGCAAGTAGCTGGTTCGGGTGGTACATTCCCTATTGAAGTGCTTCCTGGTCCATTCAGAGCGATGGCACCATTCTTACCATTTAAGTACAGTGTTGATGCACTTCGTGAGACAGTGGCAGGAGTAAACACAGCACATTACTTGCAGCAAATTGGTATATTTGCATTGTTCATTTTAGTTGGATTATTTATAGGACTAGTGCTAAGAAAGCCATGTCTAAAAATAATATCATTTTTCAATAATAAGATAGAGGAAAGCGATTTGATTATTTAAATCGCAAGAGTATTATGGCAAATTTAACAGAAGATCAAAAAATCAAAATAGGATTAATCCTAAACAAAGTAAACACAGTATTGTTTGTGGCATTCTTTATAGTTGTTTGCGTGGTTGGTGTTTTGCCAATGCCTATTTTTCTAACATTAGTTGGAGCAATCTTTGTGGCATTTGCAGCATGCACCATCATTTCAAATATATTTTTAAAGAACTATAAACCAGATAAAAAGAAGTAAGGAAGCATTATGAAATTTAGACCTTGTATTGATATTCACAACGGAGCAGTAAAACAGATAGTTGGTGGATCCTTAAATAAGGATTCGTCCAAGGCATTGGAAAACTTTGTTGCAAGACAAAGTGCAAAGAAATATGCCAAAAGATATAAAAAAGACGGACTAACTGGCGGACATATTATTATGCTTAACTCGCTAGATTCTCCTACATACGAAGTTACAAAGAAGCAGGCGCTTAAGGCTTTAAAAGCATATCCTGATGCTATGCAAGTAGGTGGTGGAATAAATAATAGAACAGCTGCAGAGTTTATAAGAGCGGGTGCTACTCATGTTATTGTCACATCATACGTCTTCTTCGAAGGACGCATTAACTATGACCACTTAAAGAAACTAGCAGAAGCGGTAGGACCAGACAAAGTAGTTCTAGACTTAAGCTGTAGAAAACGAGGCGATGACTACTTTGTAGTTACAGATAGATGGCAAAACTTTACCGAGGAAAAGGTAACTCCGGAACTGTTTGAAAAGCTAGAGCAGTACTGTGATGAGTTCTTGGTGCACGGAGTAGACAGAGAAGGAAAACGTGCAGGAATGGACGAAGAACTAGTTAAGATTCTAGCTAGTTACAATGGAAAGCCAATCACTTACGCTGGAGGTATTTCTAGCATAGAACAGATAGAGAAATTTAAAGACTCATGTGATGGAAAACTAGATTTTACAATAGGCTCTGCGCTAGACATTTTTGGCGGTGATTTAGCCTATGATGATGTGAAAAACTACAAGTAAAAATAAATAGATAAATATATTAAAAAAAGCCGAAAATATCGGCTTTTTTGTTGCTTTTTTGTATCGCAAAACACTCAAAAATATGGTAAAATATAGGGGATTGTGGGACAAAATATAAAGGAGCAAAATAATGACAATTATTGAGGCAATTATACTTGGAATTATACAAGGTTTGGCAGAGTTTTTGCCAATCAGTAGTTCAGGACATTTGGCTATAGCTAAGTTCTTTTTTGGGTTTGAAAACAACTCAATTTCATTTGATGTTTTCTTACATCTTGGAACTTTGATAGCTGTATTTGCAGTGTTCTATAAAGATGTTATTGAGCTAATAAAAGAGTTCTTTGGTATTTGCGCAGACATTATTCTTAACTTCGTAACACTTATCGGTGGAAAGAAGAAACCTTTTAGAAAAATTATAAGAACAGCCTACAGAAGATTTGTAGTGTTAGTTATTGTTTCAACTATCCCTACAGCTATCTTAGGTGTACTTATGAAAGACCTAGTAGAAGAATCAGGAGCTACTTTGCTAATCCCTGGTATCTGCCTACTAGTGACAGCTGTTATGTTATTTGTCTCAGACTTACTAAAAGATGGAAACAAGACAGAGAAGAACACTTCATGGGCAAATGCATTGTTCATTGGTGTGTGCCAAGGTATTGCAACAATGCCTGGTATTTCTAGATCAGGAACAACTATCACAGCAGGTTTGGTTTGCGGACTAAAGAGAGACTTTGTAGTTAAGTACTCATTCTTAATGTCTATACCAGCCATCCTAGGTGCAGTAGTACTAGAGATTCCTGATATGAAAGAGGACTTAACTTCTACACCAGCTATGTGCTATGTGGTGGGAGTTATAGTATCAGCCATAGTTGGATACGTTTGTATAAAAGCTATGCTAGTTATTGTTAAGAAAAAGAAATTCAAATATTTCTCATATTACTGTGCGGCTATTGGTCTTGCAGCAATAATAGGACATTTTGTAATTAGTAATAAATAATATAAATTGGTGAGGTTTGGAAATGGCAAACAAAAAGTCAAGTAGTAAAAAGAAAACTACTACAAAGAAAAACACAAAGTCAGCAGCTTCTAAGAGTGCTAGCGCAAAGAAGGCGGCAGAGACTAGAAGAAGAAATGCTGAGAAAAAAAGAAGAGAGGAAGAAAACAAACTAAGGAAGAAAAAAGTTCTTAGTGAAGTTGGCGTTTGGGTTTCAATCGTTATTGGAATATTCTTACTTCTTTCTAACTTTGGTGTCTGCGGTGTAGTAGGAAACTTCTTTAAGGACATTATGCTAGGATTGTTTGGAACTATGGGATATTTGTTCCCAATAGTTTTAATCATAATCGTAGCCTTACTTACATACAATAAAAAGAAAAACAGAACAGTTATCTTTAGAGTGATAGGAACAGCATTGTTGTTTATCGACCTAACATTGTTCTTCCACCTATTCACATACGCTGATGTTGATAGAAATGCCTCATACTTTTACGACCTCGGCAAAGAAGGTGAAGTTTGCGGTGGTGCTATCGGTGGTATCTTAGGTGGTGCTTTCCACGCAGGACTTGGAATGGTAGGAGCAGTGCTTATTGCAATCGCACTACTTATCGTTTCTGTAGTTATGCTTACTGAAAAATCTATTTCTCAGTATCTCAAAAACAGAGGCAAGAGCGCTCTTGATAAAGCTAAGGAAGATGCTAAGGCTAGAAGAGAGTTTGCAGAAAGTTATGAGCCAGAAGAGGGTGAAGATAGAGAGAGCACAAGACGTGGTGTAAACTTTGGCGCTACAGATATGAGTGATCAAAAACCTAAGCGCGGTAGAAAGAAAGCTGCAGAGCCAGCTCCAGAACCAGCACCAGCAGTGGAAGAAAAGAAGCCAGCTGAAATCAAGATTGCAGGTTTGGATGACCAACCAGTGATAGATGACAGCGAATTTGAGGAGTCTGATGAAGTAATTGAAATCAAAGATCCACAACAGAAAAAACTAAATCAAGACGGTGTGCTTCCGGAGCCAGCTGATGATGACAAGGTTCTAAATGGCGAGTATGAGCCAAAGCCTCGTGAGGAGATTAGTGCCGATGCTAAATCTGCTATGGAGAGAAAGCCATTTGACGCGGACGCTCCTACAGAGGTAGCTGAAGGTGAAGAGATGACAGACAAACAAAAACGTTTGGCTGACGAAGGAAAAGTAATTGCACCTACAAAGAAAGTATTTAAATATAAAAAGCCACCAATGACATTGCTAGCTGATGGCGAAGCAGGTGGTAGTGATGTAACAAGAGCAGAACTTACACAGACTGCTAACAAACTAAAAGATGTGCTTGCAGACTTTGGCGTAAACGTAGAAGTTTCAAGTGTAAGTAAGGGCCCTGCTGTTACAAGATATGAATTACAACCAGAGCAAGGTACACGTGTTAATAAGATTACAAACCTTGCAGATGATATTAAACTGGCAATGGCTGCGGAAGATATTCGTATCGAGGCACCAATCCCTGGTAAAGCTGCTGTTGGTATTGAGATTCCAAACAGCGGAAGAGATATGGTTTACCTAAAAGACCTTCTAAACACTCCAGAGATTAAGCAGAGCAAGTCTAACTTAGCATTCCCTGCCGGCAAAGACATAGCAGGTAAGGTTGTGATAGGCGATGTGGCTAAGATGCCTCATATGCTAATAGCTGGTACAACAGGTGCTGGTAAATCGGTATTTACAAACTCAATTTTGATGAGCGTGCTATATAGAACTACACCTAATGACGTTCGTGTAATCGTTATCGACCCTAAGGTAGTTGAGTTCCAGGTATACAACGGAATTCCACACTTGCTATATCCGGTAGTTACTGATCCTAAGCGTGCTGCAGGTATTCTTAACTGGGCAGTGGCTGAGATGACAAACAGATATAAACAGTTTGCCGATGCCGGAACTAGAGATATTGAAGGATATAACGCAAAAGTAAAAGCTGGCGTAACTGATGAGAATGGACAACCTCTTGAGAAGATGCCACAGATTTTGATTATTATAGACGAGTTGGCTGACCTTATGATGGTCGCTGCAAAGGAAGTGGAAGAAGCAATATGTCGTTTGGCACAGTTAGCAAGAGCAGCTGGTATCCATATGGTTATTGCTACACAGCGTCCTTCAGTTGATGTAATCACAGGTCTTATTAAAGCCAACGTACCATCAAGAGTTGCTCTTACAGTGGCTTCTGGTACAGACTCTAGAACTATTATCGATATGAATGGTGCTGAGAAACTACTCGGTCTTGGTGACATGTTGTTCTACCCGGCAGGATATGTTAAACCTATCCGTTTGCAGGGCGCATATGTTTCTGAGAAAGAGATTAAGGATACAGTAGACTTTATTAAAGCTAACAGTAGTGAAGCCCAATACGAAGAAGGCATAGATGCAAAGCTTACATCTGATGCTGAGGCAGCTGCAGGCGGCGGAGATGAGAGAGACGTTCTCTTTGGCGATGCCGGAAGATTATGTATCCAAAAAGACAAAGGCTCAACTAGTATGATTCAAAGACAGTTTAGAGTTGGTTTCAACAGAGCTGCCAGAATTATGGATCAGCTATACGATGCCGGTGTGGTAGGACAAGAAGAGACTAATAAACCTAGAAAGGTTTTGATGAGCTTAGAAGAGTTCGAAGAAATGCTAAGTCAGTAAAATAAAAAGGCGAAGGATATCCTTTGCCTTTTAACCATATTTAAGAGGAAAAATCTTTAGGAAGGTGAAACGATGAAAACAGATATTGAGATTGCTCAAGAAGCAAAAATGATGCCAATAAAAGATGTGGCAGCAAAACTTGGTTTAACAGAAGATGATTTGGAACTTTACGGAAAGTACAAAGCAAAGATTTCAAATGATTACTACGACAAAATTAAGAACAACGAAGATGGAAAACTAATTCTAGTTACAGCTATCAATCCAACTCCAGCAGGAGAAGGTAAGACTACTGTGACAGTGGGACTTGGTGAAGCGTTTGGACAGCTTGATAAAAAGTGTGTTATCGCACTTCGCGAGCCATCCCTTGGACCTTGCTTTGGTATTAAGGGTGGAGCTGCAGGTGGCGGATACGCTCAGGTAGTTCCTATGGAAGATTTGAATCTTCACTTTACAGGTGACTTCCATGCTATCACTTCAGCAAACAACCTTTGTGCTGCTATGCTAGATAATTCAATCAAGCAGGACAATGAACTAAACATCGATCCAGAAAAAGTTGTTTGGAAGAGATGTGTGGATATAAACGATAGAGTTCTTCGTAACATCATAGTTGGACGTGGCCGTGATGTGGACGGAGTAGAAAGAGAAGACCACTTCGTAATCACAGTTGCTTCTGAGATTATGGCTATTCTTTGTTTGGCAAATGACTATGCAGATTTAAAAGATAGACTTGGAAAGATTATCGTTGCATACACTTATGATGGAAAGCCAGTTACAGCGAAAGACATTAAGGCGGTTGGTTCTATGGCAGCGCTTCTAAAGGATGCTATGAAACCTAACCTAATTCAAACACTAGAGCATACACCAGCGTTAGTTCACGGCGGACCTTTCGCTAACATCGCTCATGGTTGTAACTCAGTCCGTGCTACAAAGACAGCTCTAAAGATGGCAGACTATGTGATTACTGAGGCAGGCTTTGGCGCAGACTTAGGTGCTGAGAAGTTCCTAGACATCAAATGTCGCAAAGCAGGACTTAAACCGGATGCAGTAGTTTTGGTTGCAACAGTTCGTGCGCTCAAGTACAACGGTGGAATGCCTAGAGAAGATTTGCAGACTGAGGACTTAGATGCCCTCGCCAAAGGTATCGTAAACCTAGAAAAACATATTGAAAATATACAGCAGTACGATGTGCCAGTAGTAGTTACACTAAACCAGTTTGGTACAGACACTGATGCAGAATTAGAATTTGTTAAAAACTTCTGTGAGGAGCGTGGTTGTGAATTCGCCCCAGCCAAAGTATTTAAAGACGGCGGCAAAGGTGGAATCGAGTTAGCAGAAAAGATTATCGAGACTATCGAAACTAAACCTTCTAACTATCACCCACTTTACACAGATGATATGTCTATCAAAGAAAAAATAGAGACTGTCGCTACAAAGATTTATGGAGCAGACGGTGTTACATATTCTGATGAGGCAAACGAGGCTATCGCAAAGATAGAGGAACTTGGATTCAGTGATTGTCCAGTTTGTATGGCAAAGACTCAATACTCTTTGTCGGACGATAAAGAAAAACTTGGACGTCCAGAAAACTTCACAATCAACATCAGAGAAGTGTATATGTCTGCAGGTGCTGGATTTGTAGTTGCCATTACAGGAACTATTATGACAATGCCTGGACTATCAAAAACTCCAGCAGCGTTTGGAATTGATTTGACAGACGACGGAAAGATTACTGGATTGTTCTAATCCATATTGAATAAAAAATTAAGAAAGACTGGTGAACAAAATGATAATAGATGGAAAAAAGATTTCAACAGAAATAAAGGACGAATTAAAAGAGCAAGTAGCGAAGTTAAAGGCTGAAGGCGTAGAAGTTACTCTTGCTGTAGTAAAAGTGGGAGAGGACCCTGCATCAGCAGTTTATGTTCGCAACAAAGAAAAAGCTTGCGAGTACATTGGCATTAACTCAAAGAAGATTGAAATGCCAGAAGAAACTACTGAAGAAGAGTTGCTTAAGTTAGTGGACGATCTAAATACAGATCCAGCCATCAACGGAATTTTAGTTCAGCTTCCTTTGCCAAAACATATAGATGAGAACAAGATATTGCTTGCAATTGACCCTATGAAAGACGTGGACGGTTTCCACCCAGTAAACGTAGGTAAGATGGTGATAGGTGAGGAGTCATTCCTTCCTTGTACACCGGCGGGCATTATTGAAATGATAAAAAGAAGCGGCCTTGATATTGAGGGCAAAGAGTGCGTGATTATCGGAAGAAGTAATATCGTTGGTAAGCCAATGGCTATCTTGATGCTAAGAGAAAACGCTACAGTTACAGTTACTCACTCTCGTACAAAAGATTTGCCAGAAGTTTGCAAGCGAGCAGACATCATAGTGGCAGCTTTGGGCAAGGCTAAGTTTGTGACAAAAGACTTCGTCAAAGAAGGAGCAATTATTATAGACGTTGGAATGGACCGCGATGAAGACGGTAAACTTTGCGGCGATGTGGACTTTGACGAGGTTGAGCCAATAGCATCAGCTATCACTCCAGTGCCAGGCGGCGTTGGACCAATGACAGTAACAATGCTTTTAGTTAACTGCTTAAGGAGCGTAGAACTAAATAAATAGGGATTAACTATATGAAATTTGCGAAAGTAATAGTTGATATTTCCCTAGACAAAATCGACAGACCTTTTGACTATATTATTCCTGAAAGTTTGGAATCTAAGATACAAGCTGGAACACCAGTCATCATTCCTTTTGGAAAGGGCAATCGCGAGATTAAGGGTTTTGTGATTGATGTGGTGGGAGATACTGACTTTGATAAATCAAAACTTAAGAGTATAAAGTCAGTGGCCGATTCTGATGTGGAAGCAGAGCAGGAGTTGATTGGTCTTGCTTGGTGGATAAAAGAGCACTACGCATCTACTATGAATCAGGCGCTTAAAACAGTGCTTCCTGTAAAGCAGAAGGTTAGGCAAAATCAAAATCAGACAGTTGTCTTAAATATAGATAACGTGGATGAGAAGATTGAGCAGTACACTAAGAAAAATGCAAAGGCAAGAGTTAGACTTCTTAAGGAGCTTAAGACTTCAAAGCAGATTTCAAAAGATATAGTTAAAAACAAGCTAAATATTTCTCCAAGTACTCTAAAGACTATGGAAGAGTTGGGGGATATAAAGGTAGAGTCAGAGGTGGCTTACAGAACACCTTATGACGAATCGTTGGGTGAGTATAATATCAAGCTTAATGACGAGCAGGAAAAAGTATCAGAAGCTATTAAAGATACTATGACCTTTGAAAAAGATGGAAGAGTGAATGTTCACTTGATCCATGGAATCACAGGTAGTGGAAAGACTGAAGTCTATATGGACTTGATTGACCACTGTTTGGCGAAGGGTAAGCAAGCGATAGTTCTTATTCCAGAGATTGCTCTTACATTCCAGACAATGAAACGTTTTTCGCAGAAGTTTAAAGACAACGTTTCATTCATTCACTCAAAACTTTCAAAGGGTGAGAGGTTTGATCAATTCGAGAGAGCTAGAAATAAAGACATCTCAGTTATGATTGGACCAAGATCGGCCTTGTTCACTCCATTCCCTGACTTGGGATTGATAGTGATAGACGAAGAACACGAGACTTCATACAAGTCAGAGTCAGTTCCAAAGTATCACGCAATAGAAGTAGCCCAGAAGCGCGCGCTAGACAACGGCGCCACAGTAGTGCTAGGTTCAGCCACTCCATCTATGGAGTCGTACTACAGAGCAAAAGAAGGCTATTACAAACTTCATAAATTAACAAAGAGAGAAAAAGGAGATGTGCCTGATGTCGAGATAATCGACATGAGAGAGGAGCACGAAAAAGGTAACAAATCAATCATTAGCGAAAGACTAAGAGATTTGATTACAGATAGATTATCAAGAAAAGAACAAACTATGTTATTCCTAAACAGAAGAGGAATTTCAAGAGTTGTTTCTTGTAAGAATTGTGGAGAGGCAATCAAGTGCGACCACTGCGATGTAACTTTAACCCTTCATCGTGGAAGCACTATGAAATGTCACTACTGCGGAAGAGAAAAGATTCTTCCAAAGGTTTGTCCAAAATGTGGTTCCAAATACCTTTCAAGAATGGGTACAGGAACGCAGGCCATAGAGGATGAGATTAAAGAAATGTTTCCTCAGGCCAAAGTATTAAGAATGGACAGAGACACCACATCCACTAAAGATGGACATGCAGAAATCTTGTCCGCGTTTGAGAGTGGAGATGCAGACATTTTGGTTGGAACACAGATGATCGTGAAAGGTCATGACTTTCCAAATGTCACATTGGTGGGAGTGTTGGCTGCTGACATGTCTTTGTATGTGCCAGACTACACAGCAACAGAGCGCACTTTCCAACTTATATGCCAGGCGGCAGGACGTGCTGGAAGAGGCGAAGGCAAAGGCGAAGTAGTAGTTCAAACTTACTCGCCAGACAACTACGGAATTGAGACAGCTTGCAAGCAAGATTACGAGTCATTCTTTGAGAATGAACTTCCATACAGAAAACTTTCTCAATATCCACCAGTTGTAAATATGGTTAGCATCTTAATCCAAGATAAAAATAAGAGAAAGCTAGATGTGGCCACAGAGCAGATTGCAAACCTTATAAAACAGGTTAAGGAAAAGAAGTACAATGAATTGTTTATCATTGGACCATCTATTCCACAAATTTCGTTTATCAACGATGTGCACAGAAGCATCATTTATATAAAGGGTACAAGTATTACAAACTTAATCAATTTGAAAAACTATTTAGAAGATGTAATTAATAAATCAGACAAACTAAAGTATGTAAATGTTCAGTTTGATTTTAAGTCATAAAGGAGAGAAACATGGCTATTAGAAACATAAGAGAATTGGGTGATGACGTCCTCCGCAAAGAATGCAAGGAAGTAAAGGATGTTAATCGCCGTACTAGAATTTTAATAGACGATATGTTTGACACTATGTATGAAGCAAATGGTGTTGGACTTGCTGCGCCACAAGTTGGAATCTTAAAGAGAATCTTTGTTGTGGACGTGGGCGATGAAGAAGGAAATAACAAACCGTTTGTCTTTGTTAATCCAGAAATACTTGAGCGCAATGGAGTTCAGGTGGGATTTGAAGGATGCTTGAGTGTCCCAGGCAAATCAGGAAAAGTAGCCAGAGCTGAAAAGGTAAGAGTTAAGGCCTTTAACGCGGACATGGAAGAGTTTGAGATGGAAGCAGAAGGTTTTCTAGCAAGAGCTATTCAGCACGAGTACGATCACCTAAACGGTGTTGTCTATGTAGATAAAGTAGAGGGAAGACTCTACGATAACGAAGAATTACAAGAGGTTGAAGCAGAATGAGAGTAGTATTTATGGGAACGCCAGATTTCTCAGTGCCAGCGCTTGAAAGAATAGCGACAGAGCACGAGGTGGTGGCTGTAGTTACTCAAAAAGATAAGCCAAAAGGAAGAGGTATGAGTGTCAGCTACACACCGGTTAAGGAATCTGCATTAAAACTAAATATTCCTATTTATCAGCCTGACAAAGTAAAAGAAGAAAGCTTCGTGAAAGAACTAAGAGAACTTAATCCAGATGTGATAGTTGTTATCGCATTTGGACAGATTTTGTCTAATGATATTTTAACGTTGCCAAAGTATGGTTGTATTAACGTTCACGCATCACTTCTTCCAAAGTACAGAGGAGCGGCTCCTATCCAGTGGGCAGTTATAGACGGTGAGGAGAAGAGTGGCGTTTGTACTATGAAGATGGACGAAGGTTTGGACACTGGAGACATTATAGATGTGGACGAAATCACATTAGATCCAAAAGAGACAGGCGGGAGCCTATTTGATAAATTAGCAAAGCTAGGTGGAGAACTAATTCTAAAGACACTTCAAAACCTAGAGTTTGGTAAAGCAACATTTATAAAACAAGATGACTCAAAATCTACTTACGCTAAGAAAATGACAAAAGAGTTGGGTCACATTGATTTTACAAAGGATGCCGAAAGCATAGAGAGACTTATCCGTGGTCTTAATCCATGGCCTAGTGCATTTACATATTTAGATGGCAAGGTTATGAAGATTTGGGATGCGGATGTAGTGGACGCAGGCGGTGTTCCTGGCACAGTGATAAGCGAAGACAAAGATTCATTTGTTATTGCAACAGGAAGTAAGGCGCTTAAAGTAAATGAACTTCAGCTAGAAGGCAAGAAACGCATGAAAGCATCTGACTTCTTAAATGGCAGAAGCATAGAGGGTAGTAAACTTGGCTAAGAGTAAGAGCGTAAACAAAATACTATTAACATCACTGTTCTTTGTAAGTGCAGTGATTTTTCTCGTAATATTCTCTTGGAGCACATCGCCACTTTACACTTTCTATGGATATGACTCAAGTATATTTAAAACGATGGGTAAGTTCACAGCCGATGGACTAATTCCCTACAAAGACTTTTTCGACCACAAGGGTCCAGTAATAGTTTTTATAGAATGGTTAGGATTCGGCTTAACAAAAAACAATTACACATTACTTTTGCTCCAAGCCATTTTCCTAACAGTAGCACTTTACGGTGTGTATAAAATTGCGAACATTTTTCTTGCAAACAAAAAGTCTGGTTTGCTAACGCTTATAACACTTCCAGTCTGTTCGTTCTTTATGACAGGGCAAGGTGGAAACACAGTAGAAGAGTGGATCTTACCATTACTTGTTTGGAGTTCATACTTCGCAGTTAGATTTTTCGCCTACAAAGAAAAAGAGCACAGCTTCAAATATTCAATTCTCTACGGGGTAACAGTAGCATTTGCAGCATTCTCAAGATTGACTAATGCCACTCCAGTTTTGATATTTGCAATAATAATTTTTATATATTTACTAAAGCAAAAAGCATGGAAAAACATACTTAAAAACTTATTGGCATTTACTGTCGGTGTACTAATAATAACAATTCCAATATTAATTTGGTTTGCTATAAACGGTGCATTTAGCGATATGATTTATGCCACATTCGTTTTTAATTTCAAATACATGAAGTCAAGAAGTCTAGTACCAGATACTGGAAGACTACTAAGACACACAGCAAGATATTTATTGCCACTTATCTTTGCAGTAGTTCTTCAAATCGCGATGATTGTTAAGAAGAAAGATGTGTGGCTAAACGTTTCGCTTCTAATTCAAACCGTAGTGGCAGTAGTGATGCAACTAACAAGCGCATTGTTCCCACACTATTTATACATCTGGGTCCCAACTATTGTTATCACACTTATTTTAGCTGTGAAAGACTACGGCGTAATGAAGTGGTTTGTAAGAGGCTATGCATTAGTTTTGTTAGTTATATTTATCGGGACAAACTTTTTGTCATTCAAGAGATATAACGACTTTTTAAAAGACACAGCCCAGGCCTTTGTCGAGCGCGCCGAAGACATAGGAACTCATATTCCTGAAAACAAAAAAGTTTTGTCGGTCAACAACAACCCATACATTTATTTGGCAACAGACATCGACCCTTGCTACAAGTATTATCACACGCAGGATTTGCATTCGTCGTATGATTCCAAGACAAAGGAAGAGTGGTACCAACTTATCAAGTCTAACGAGGCAGATTACTTGGTCATAAATAAACTGGGCAATTACCCTGTGTATAAACTAATCAAAAACACATACAAGATGAAATATCAAAACGATAGATTCATATTATTAGAGAGACAATAAATGGAAAACAAAGTAAACACTAGAAACGTAATATTAGATCTTCTCCTAGATGTTGAAAAGGGAAAGATGAGCCATGTCGCGTTTAACGACCGAGTTAATCGCTTGATGAGCAATGGCATTTTTCTAGTAAAGCAAGACAGGGCTTTTGTTACACGCGTTTTCCAGGGAACATTAGAAAAGCAAATTGAACTTGATTATATTATTAATCAGTTTTCAAATATAAAGACAACTAAGATGAAACCAGTCATTAGAAATGTGCTTCGCATGTCCGTGTATCAATTAAAGTATATGGACTCCGTGCCAGAGCGAGCAGTAGTGAGCGAGGCAGTAAAGATTGTACAGAAGCGTAAGTTCGTACATCTTAAAGGTTTCGTGAATGGTGTTCTAAGAACTATTATTCGTGAGATGGATAACATTAAGTATCCAACAGAGTACCCAGAGAACCTATCCGTGGAATACTCAGTTCCAGTCTGGATGATTGAGCTCTTTGACGAGCAATACGGCTCCGCCAAAGAAATTCTAGATGGGCTAAATGAATCTCACGAGACAACTATTAGAGTGAACACATCTAAAGCATCGGTGGAAGATGTAATAAACTTCCTTGAGTACAATGATGTAAAAGTTAGACGCTCAGAGTTAGTAGATGAAGTGTTATACATTTCAAACTACGACACGCTAGATTCACTAAACATCTTCAAAGCGGGAATGGTTACAGTTCAAAACATTAGCTCAGTTTTAGTTGGACTAGTGGCAGCTCCACAGAAAGATGATTACGTGGTGGATGTGTGTGCAGCGCCTGGTGGAAAGGCATTACACATAGCAGAACTACTAGATGGTTCAGGCACAGTAGATGCTAGAGACTTATCAGAAAACAAAACAAAACTAATTAAGCAAAACATTAAAAGGCTCGATTACAAAAATATAAAAGTATCCGAGCACGATGCAAAAGTGCTAGATGAGTCACTAGTAGAAAAGGCAGATATCGTAGTGGCAGATCTTCCTTGCTCAGGACTTGGAGTAATTGCAAACAAGAGCGATATCAAAAACAAAATGACAAAAGAACAGTTGGGTGAGCTTCAAAGTTTGCAAAGAGAAATCTTAGAAACTGTTTCTAAATATGTAAAGAAAGGTGGAAAATTAATATATTCTACCTGCACTATAAATAAAGACGAAAACGAAGTTAATGCTAGATGGATAGAAGACCTTGGTTTAAAGAAACAAGACATCGACTTAAAAAGCATATTATCAGTGGATAAGCTTCCATCTAACATTAAAGAGATAGATGGCATGATCCAAATCCTACCAAGTGGAAATATGGATGGCTTCTTTGTCTCAGAATTCATAAAGGAATAGATATGAGCAAACTAGATATTTTATCTTACAATTTAGAAAATCTAGAAGAAATCATTTTGGAGATGGGCGAATCAAAGTTTCGCGCGAAACAAATCTTTAGATGGCTTCACATCGACAGAGTAGAGTCGTTTGAAGAGATGACAAACATTTCAAAAGACTTAAGAGAAAGGCTAGATGAAAAGTTTGAAATCAAAACGCTAGAAATTCACAAACGCCTTATCTCAAAAATAGATGGAACTAGGAAATATTTGTTTAAGCTAGAGGATGGACAGATAATCGAGAGTGTAATGATGCCATACAAGCATGGAAACACTGTGTGTGTTTCATCGCAGGCTGGATGTAGAATGGGATGTAAGTTCTGTGCATCCACACTTAATGGACTTGATAGAAATCTAACTACATCCGAGATACTTGGTCAGTCATATGCTATAGAAAAAGACATGGGCGAGAGAGTATCACACATCGTTTTGATGGGAAGTGGAGAGCCTCTTGATAACTTTGACAATGTAATGCAGTTTATCAGAGTAATCTCAGATGACAATGGCACAAACATAAGTAAGAGAAACATTACACTTTCAACTTGCGGACTAGTGGATGGAATAAAGAAGCTAGCAGACTTAGGTTTTCCGGTTACTTTGGCGCTCTCGCTACATGCCGCAGACGACGAGACTAGAAAGAAAATAATGCCTATAGCAAACAAATACACTATACAAGAAGAACTAGATGCTTGCTGGTACTTATTTGAGAAAACTGGAAGGCGAGTGAGCTTTGAATACAGTTTGATAAATGGTGTTAATGATTCGCCAGAAGACGC
Source organism: Eubacterium sp. (assembly GCA_017514785.1). Classification (GTDB taxonomy): domain Bacteria; phylum Bacillota; class Clostridia; order Lachnospirales; family Lachnospiraceae; genus Eubacterium_G. The sequence continues at coordinate 73,201 of JAFWIO010000076.1, forward strand.
TGTAAAACTTGGCAAATTGATAGGTGGTAAAAATGTCCACATCAACTTGATTCCGATGAATCCGGTGGACGAAAGAGAGCTTGAACAGAGCACAAAACAGCGAATTGAGGCCTTCTGTAGCGCGATTGAAAAATACCATATAAATGTTACAATAAGAAGGGAAATGGGCAGGGACATTAACGGTGCCTGCGGACAACTAAGAAACAGGGAGTTAAAAAATGAAGCAAATGGAGAATAACATTGAAGCTTTCGGGCAAACAGACGTCGGTTTGATGCGTACTATCAACCAAGATAGTATTTTTGTGTCGACTGAATCTATTGGAAAGCTTCCAAATCTTTTCATCGTGGCTGACGGAATGGGTGGTCACAAGGCTGGAGACGTTGCGTCTAAGGCAGCTATTGAAAAGTTTGTTAAATATGCATGTTCCACACATATGATTGACCCAAATAATATCTTGAATGCAGGAATTCAAAACATTAACGAAGAGATATTTGAAATGGCCAATTCTAATAAGGACTACAACGGTATGGGAACTACCTTTGTAGCTTGCGTTATTGTGGGCAAAAAAGCTTATATTGCAAATGTTGGAGACAGCCGTCTCTATGTAATAAATAGAAACATTGAACAAATCACTAAGGACCATTCTTTGGTGGAAGACATGGTGCGAATGGGAGTGCTAGCTCCTGATGCTGCTAGAAACCATTTGAAGAAGAATGTCATCACAAAGGCTATCGGAGTGCAGGGAAGTGGTTCATCTGCCCCTGATATCTTTGAAGTAGAAATAATCCCTGGAGATATACTTTTACTTTGCTCAGACGGACTTACAAATATGGTGACCGACGAAGAAATAAGAGACATCGTAAAAGACAACGACAGCTTAGAACTTGCAGTTTCAAAACTTATTGCACAAGCAAACGAGAATGGCGGAAAAGATAATATTTCAGCCGTCTTGGTTAGACCATAGGAGAAGAGTATGTTAAGTAAAGGTAGTTTTATAAATGATCGATATGAGATAGTGAGTCGTGTGGGCGCAGGCGGAATGTCTGACGTTTACAAAGCTATTGATCATAAGCTTAATCGAAATGTCGCTATCAAAGTGTTGAAGAAGGAGTTCAGCAAAGACAAAAACTTCGTTTCTAAGTTTAGAGCCGAAGCTCAGTCAGCTGCCAGCCTTATTCATCCAAATATTGTGAATGTATATGACGTTGGAGAAGACAACGGCATGTACTATATTGTAATGGAATTAATAGAGGGTATTACTCTTAAATCTTACATCCAAAAGAAAGGTTCATTGTCTTTCAAGGAGACTGTAAGCATCGCAATCCAGATTGCAAACGGTATGGAGTGTGCCCACAATAATCAAATAGTCCACAGAGATATCAAGCCTCAAAACATTATGATTTCTCGTGAGGGAAAAGTTAAGGTTACAGACTTTGGTATCGCAAGAGCCGCATCAGCCAACACAATGAGTGGAAATGCTATGGGTTCTGTTCACTATATTTCACCAGAGCAGGCCGGCGGACAGTACGTAGATGAGAAGAGTGATATTTACTCACTTGGTATAACTATGTTTGAGATGCTAACAGGCAAGGTTCCTTTTGACGGGGAATCAACAGTATCTATTGCCTTGATGCACATCCAAAACAGCGTGCCAAGTGTTAAAGAATATTTGGATAATGTTCCAATCAGTCTTGAGAAAATTATCCTTAAATGTACACAGAGAAACGTAAACAATAGATATCCTAAGACTGCGCTTCTTATTGCAGACCTTAAGAGATCTTTAGTGGAACCTGATGTGGACTTTGTCGTTATGGATGAGGTGGACGATACTACATCTACCATCATGATTACAGACGATGAGCGCGAGAAGATTCCAGGTGTAGTTCCGGCTGCGCCAAAGAAAGATGACGACGAAGACGATATTGACGTAGTTAATCCAAAGATGGATAAACTTCTAACAATCGGTGGTATTTGTGTTGGTATTTTAGCACTTATTATCATTGCCATTATCGTTACAAGTCTTATCACAGGTGGTAGCATTTCACTTCCAGAGAGTGATGACCAAGAGCAGGTAACTACAGACCCTAACAAGGTTGAGATGCCAAACGTAGTTGGCCTTACTAAGGAAGAAGCAGAAGATACATTGCACGATGCAGGACTAGGTTTCATTTACAATTCAGATTCTGAATTTTCTGATGAATATCCTCAGAATTATATCCTTCGTCAAAGTGCAGACCCAGGAAAGATGATTCAGAAAAACTCAACTATCAATTTGACGTTGAGTAAGGGACCAGAAAAGATAAATGTTCCAGGAGACATCATCGGCAAAGACCTAGCAGACGTAACTAGAAAGCTAGATGAGGTAGGACTAAACTGGAAGATTAAATATGAGTTCAGTTCGAAGAAGATTGGGCAAGTTATAGATTGTAGCCCAACTGAAAAGGCTCCAGTCAGCAAGCACGACACAGTAGAACTAATTGTCAGTCGTGGACAGAATAGTAGTGGAGAAAAACTATCTACAGTACCTAATGTGGTAGGCAAGAGCCAGGCTGCAGCACAGAGCGCAATCAGAGCGGCTAACTTTGGTGTAGGCACTATCACAGAGGTAGAAGATAATAAAATAGCAAAAGGAAAAGTTATCAGACAGATTATTAAGCCTGGAACAAAGGCTCCAGTTGGCACATCTATTGGTTTGATTGTCAGCAAGGGACCAAAGGCTGGAAAATACTCTGCCGTATATAACTTCGCCAAAGAAGATTTGGTAGATGAAAGTGGAAAGCAGATTAGGTCTGGTAATGTCACTATATTGCTAAATGGTGCAGCGCAAAGCGTTAATGCTAAGTATAGTAATGTGGCTAAGTGGCCGGGAGATTACGTATATAAATTCTCCGGAAAGAAGAAGGGCCCAGCCCAAATCGAACTGTTAGTAAATGGAAAGATTGTAATAGAAGATACAGTCAATCTTAAATAGGTGAATATGCAGGGAAAGATTATTAAAGGAATTGCTGGCTTTTACTATGTGGACTCATACGATGGAGTTTTCCAGTGTAAGGCAAAAGGCATTTTTAGAAACAAAAGCATAAAACCTTTGGTGGGCGATAATGTTGAGTTCGAGATTACTCACGAGGAAGACCAAGAAGGTAACATCACAGAAATACTCGAGCGTGATAATGAACTAATTCGTCCTGCCGTTGCAAACATAGATCAAGCGATGATAGTGTTTGCACTAAAAGCTCCAAACCCAAACGTGAATTTGCTTGATAAACTTCTCGTTTGTATGGAGTACCAAAACATCGAGACGATCATTTGTTTTAACAAAACAGATATTGCAGATAAAGACTTCGCCGAAGACCTCGCATCTATTTATAGAAACGCAGGCTACAAAGTTTTATTTACTTCAGCCACAGAAAACGAAGGAGTGGAAGAAGTGAAGAAAGCTTTAAAGGGCAAGAGCACTGTATTTGCCGGACCATCTGGTGTCGGCAAATCTTCTATGTTAAACGCTATTAAAGAAGATGCGGTAATGGAGACTGGCGATATCAGTGAAAAGATTGGCAGAGGTAAACACACTACACGCCATTCTGAAATATTTAAAACTGACGATGACACTTACGTGTTTGATACACCTGGTTTTGGATCGCTTTTCATTCCGGGTATGACAAAAGAAAAATTGGAAGATTGTTTTCCAGAGTTTTCACTTTACACAAACGAATGCAGATTTATTGGATGTGCTCATATAAATGAGCCAGACTGTGCAGTGAAAGATGCACTAGAGGAAAACAAGATTGCAGAGAGTAGATATGAAAGCTACAAAGCTTTTTACGAAGAATTAAAAGAGCAGGAGAATAAGTATGATTAAATTAGCACCTTCAATATTATCGGCGGACTTTGCAAATATAGGACGCGATATAGAAAAGGCCGACAAAGCAGGAAGTGATTGGATTCACGTTGATGTTATGGATGGTATGTTTGTACCAAATATCTCAATTGGAATTCCAGTAGTTAAAGATATTAGAAAGACTACAGACAAAGTCTTGGATGTTCACTTGATGGTTCAAGAACCTATCAGATATGTGAAACAGTTTGCCGAGGCTGGATCAGATTATATTACCGTGCACGTGGAGGCTTGTGAAGATGTTGCAGCTACTATAGAGGCTATTCACAAGATGGATAAAAAAGCAGGTTTAGCACTTAATCCAGAAACTCCACTTGAGGATATTGCACCATATGTATCAATGGTTGATTTGATTGTTGTTATGACAGTTCATCCAGGTTTTGGCGGACAGTCATATATAGACGAGTGCACAGAAAAGATTGAAATCTTAAGTGCAGTGATAGAAGGAGAAGGTTACGATTGCCTACTAGAAGTGGACGGCGGAGTGAAACTAGATAACGTAAGCATTCCACTAGAGGCAGGTGCCAATGTAATAGTAGCTGGCTCAGCGGTCTTTGGCTCAGACATAGAAGAGAACGTTAAAGCATTTAAAAGTAAATTTGAACAGTTTTAATTAGGAGAAAAACTATGAAACGAATCTTAAGTTTAGTATTAGTTTTTGCAATGCTCACATTAGTGGCAGGATGCAGTTGTAGTGAGAAAAAATCAGAACAGGAAACCTCCACTGTAGCATGGAAAAAAGGTGAGTCGCTCTTTGGCTCAAAATTAAGGGAGTATGCTACTGCGTGCCAGAGAAATGATAAGAAGGGTATCAAAACAAAACAGAAATTATCGACTGGCTTTGGCGAAGTGGCAAAGGAAAAGAATCTTCCAAAAAGAATCGGATACACATTTTCTGATTTAAATAGAGATGGAACAGAAGAACTTTTGGTTTCACTTATCGATATGAAAGATAAGCTAAACAACTATGTGATTGCTGTTTATCAATACACAGGCGATGGTATAAAGAGAGTGCTAGAAGGCTGGAGCAGAAATACTTATTACTTGATGAAAGATAAACTTATTCTTAATGAGGCTTCAGGCGGAGCAGATGATGCAGAGATTGCAAAACTTCATATGAGAGAGAATGCTTTTGAATATGTAAGCACACTTTCAATGAAGTATGGAAAAGGTGACAAAATCAACTATCTTTATGCAGAAGTTGGAAAGCCAGAAAACACTAAACAGTTCCAAGTTAGTGAAAAACAATGGCAAAAGATTTGTAGGTCTTGGGAAGACCAAGTTGATGTGAATAATGTTAAATTAATAAAAGATTTTAAATAAAAGACGTTTGTAGGAGGACAATATGAAATTAGGTATCGTAGGGTTGCCAAATGTAGGAAAGAGTACCCTATTTAATTCATTAACAAAAGCAGGAGCAGAGTCTGCTAACTATCCATTCTGTACTATAGATCCAAACGTGGGTGTAGTTACAGTTCCGGATGAGCGTGTTGATAAATTAACTGCTTTATACAATTCAAAGAAGAGTATTCCAGCTGTTATCGAGTTTGTTGATATTGCTGGATTGGTTAAGGGCGCGTCAAAGGGCGAAGGTTTAGGAAACCAGTTCCTTGCAAATATCCGCGAGGTGGACGCTATTGTTCACGTAGTTAGATGTTTTGTGAATGACAATATCGTACACGTAGATGGAAGCATAGATCCACTAAGAGATATCGAGACTATTAACTATGAGTTGATATTCTCTGATGTTGAAATATTAGAGCGTCGTATCGCTAAAGCAGCGCGTGCTGCAAAGAACGATAAGACAGTCGCTAAAGAACTAGACTTTATGGAGCGCATCAAAAAGTATTTAGAAGAAGGAAACCTTGCTATCAACTTTGAACTAGATGATGAAGATGAAGAAGCATGGATGGCAGAGTATAACTTGCTAACAGCAAAACCTGTAATCTATGCGGCCAATGTATCAGAGGATGATTTAGCAGATGATGGTGCTTCTAATGAACAGGTTCAAAAGGTACGTGAGTACGCAAAGCAAACTAATTCGGAAGTGTTTGTTATAAGTGCTGAGATTGAGCAGGAGATTTCAGAATTAGACGACGAAGAAAAGCAAATGTTCTTAGAGGACTTGGGAATTAAAGAGTCAGGCTTAGATAAACTTATAAAGGCAAGTTATTCGTTACTAGGTCTTATTAGTTACCTAACATCTGGTGAAGATGAAACTAGAGCTTGGACTATTAAAGAGGGAACAAAAGCACCTCAGGCTGCAGGGAAGATTCATACAGACTTCGAGCGTGGATTCATCTGTGCTGAAGTGGTATCATACGAAAACCTAATTGAACTTGGTTCAATAGCCAAAGCCAAAGAAAAAGGCTTAGTAGGACAAGAAGGAAAAGAATATGTAGTTAAAGACGGAGATGTTATTACATTCCGCTTCAACGTATAAAGGAGATTGATATATGATATCAAAAATTGCAACTGCAATTGAATTTCCAAATTTACACATTAAGATAAACTCACTCCCAAAATCGTTTTCCGTTTTTGGGTTTGAGGTTTCTTTTTATGGGCTAATAATCGCAATTGGAATGTTGCTTGGCATCTTATTAGTTTTGCGTGAAGCAAAAAAGACCGGCCAAGATTACAACACATATATTGATCTAGCGATATTCGTGATAATAGTAGGAGTGGTCTGCGCTAGACTTTACTACGTAATATTCAGATGGAATTACTACAGTGCTAACTTTGGCGAAATCATAAACATACGAGGTGGAGGTCTTGCTATTTATGGCGGAGTGATAGGAGCAGTTATTACAGCTATCATCTTTTGCAAAGTTAAAAAGAAACACTTCGGACAGGTTGCAGACACAGCCATCTTAGGATTACTAGTTGGACAAATCATTGGCCGCTGGGGAAATTTCTTTAACAGAGAAGCTTACGGCGGAGTGACAGGAAATAGCAATCCATTTGCGATGAGATTATTCTTCGGCAAAGAATTCGCAATAGGCCAAGTCCCATCATCAGTCCTAAAAGGAATGGCAAAGATTACACCAAAGTCTGTTATAGATTTAAAGTATGTTCAAGTTCATCCAACATTCCTTTATGAATCTACATGGAACTTGTTAGTGCTAATCCTAATACTAGTCTTTAGAAAAAAGAAAGCATTCCAAGGTGAAGTATTCATTTGGTACCTAGGTGGATATGGACTTGGTAGGTTCTTTATCGAGGGCTTAAGATCGGACCAACTATTACTTCCATGGGGCTGGCCAGTATCGCAAGTACTATCAGCTGTACTAGTAGTAGGAGCAATAGTGGCAGAAATAGTAATAAGGAAGAAAATAAAGAGTGAAAAAGCTTAAAAATACCCAAAGTGGTAAATTGGGGTAGATTTTTAGGATAAGTGGAAAATTAAGTTTTTTACTATATATAGAAGAAAAAAATAAAGAAATGGAGTTTCGATTCGTCGGAGCTCCTTTTTTTATGGGCAAAAGAGCCTAAAAAACTTTTTAAAAAAATATTAAAAAAGGGGTTTACAAAGTGGAAAAAATAGTATAAACTTTTGGTATGGGTGGTAAAGAATGGTAACAAATGGTAGATAGTGGTAAATTATCAGATTTGTTGCCCAAGGAGAAACAGTATGTTTATTGGCGAACATAAACAGAAAATGGATACAAAAGGAAGGGTAGTAGTCCCTTCTAAGTTTCGTGATGAACTTGGTAACCAGGTAGTTGTTACTAAGGGATTGGGCGAACAATGTTTGTATGCCTTCTCAAGAGAGTCTTGGGAGAAAGTCGTTAATAAACTAGAAGAGCTACCTATGACAAATATGAAAGTTAGAAATTTCAATCGATTTTTCCTCGCGGGCGCTAATAACCTCGAAGCTGATAAGTTGGGACGTGTCCTAGTATCTTCAGCTTTGAGGGAATACGCCCTACTAGACAAAGAAGTTGTCTGGGTCGGAGTTGGAAATCGAATGGAAATTTGGGATGTAGATAAATGGAAAGAAAACAGCGATAAGTTCACCGGAGATTCTAATGACGGTATCGACATGGAAGAGCTTTCCGAGTACATGGCAGAACTTGGAATATAAAGCGAGGTGAGTCTTATGGATTTCAAACACGTATCAGTGCTGTTAGACGAAACCATTGAAGGCTTGAACATTAATCCGGATGGTATTTACTTTGACGGAACACTAGGTGGCGGAGGACATTCGCACGAAATACTAAAAAGACTAACTGGCAAGGGAGTACTTATTGGTGTTGATCAAGACGGAGATGCCATAGAGGCAGCTAGTGAAAGACTAAAAGAGTTTGATGGTAAGTTTCAATTAGTAAGAAGCAATTACAGTGAAATAGAAACAATTCTTAGCGATTTAAAGATAAGTAAGATAGATGGAATAGTTTTAGACTTAGGAGTTTCATCATATCAAATCGATAATCTAGAGAGAGGTTTTTCTTATAAAGAAGATGCTCCGCTCGACATGAGAATGGACCAGAGACAACTCTTAAACGCAGCGGACGTTGTGAACGGATACACAGAAGAACAACTCGTAGCAATGCTAAGAGATTATGGAGAAGAAAGGTACGCTAGAAGAATAGCACAGGCTATCGTCGAAGGAAGAAAAGACAAGCCTATAGCTACTACACAGGAGCTAAGCGACATAGTAAAGAACTCAGTTCCTAAAAAGTATCAAATAGCAAAAGGACATCCTGCCAAGAAGACATTTCAGGCAATAAGAATAGAAGTAAACAATGAATTGAATATATTGAGACAAACGCTAGACAAGATGATTGATCACTTAAACCCAGGCGGAAGAATTTGTGTAATAACATTCCATTCATTAGAAGACAGGATAGTAAAACTAAACTTTAGAAACAACGAAAATCCTTGTACTTGCCCACCAGACTTTCCGGTTTGTGTTTGCGGCAAAAAGTCAAAAGGAAAAGTAATAACTAGAAAACCTATTACCCCATCGGCGGAGGAGATTGAAATAAACAAAAGGGCCAAAAGTTCAAAGCTAAGAATCTTTGAAAGAGCCTAAGAGGAGAAAAGCTATGGAGAGAAGAACTTACAGAAGAGATCAGTACATAATGGGAAACACTGCTAGACAGTTGGAGCCTGCTATACAAGATCGTCCACAAATTAGAAATCAAAGAGTTTCTGAGCGTAAGAAGATGAAGAACGCTCATGCTTTTAGCGCCAAGAGCGTTTTGTTTGTGACTATTGTTACAGCTTTATGCGGTGGCGTTATTATGGCATACCTTTTCTTGCACTCATCTATTTCAGAAACTAGAAATAACATAGCTAAAATCAAGACAGATATTAGCACAATTCAATCTCAGAACGATGCATTAAAGTATTCTATTAATACTTATGTTGATTCAGAAAATGTTTACAAAGTAGCTACAAAGAAGTTGGGTATGCGCCAGGCTAAGGGCAATCAGTTGTCTATATACAAATCAAGCGATAAAGGCTATACTGTACAGTATGGAGATATCCCTACTAAATAGTTATGAGTGAACACGTAGATCCTTCAAGAGGATATAGAAAACAGAATTTAATATTTAATGGCAAAATGCAAAAAAAGCTAGCAGTTATCATAGGGATAGTTGTGCTAGCTTTAATTGCGTTGTGCTTTAGAATTTTGTATATCAACATCACAAAAGGTGATGAGTATTCAATCAAAGTTTTGTCCCAACAGGGCTTTACTAGTAGAACAATACCTTACAAGCGAGGCGACATCCAAGACAGAAACGGAAACGTAATGGCTACTAGCGTTATGGTTTATAACCTAATTCTTGACTCAAAAGTAATTATGAGTGACGAGAAATTCTTAGAGCCTACAGTTTCAGCACTTAGCGAATACTTAGACTTCGACAAAGACGAACTTAGAACAGAAATCAAAAAGCGTAAAGATAACAGTTACTGGGTTGTTGCTAAAAACCTAGAGTATGAAGAAATCGAAAAATTTGAAAAATACATTAAAGGCGAATACATAAAAGACGACAACGACGAAGAAGCAGTTCAAAACACTAAGGGTGTTTGGTTTGAGAAAAAGTACAAGAGAATGTATCCAAACAAAACACTCGCTTGTAGTACTATAGGTTTTGCAAACTCCAACAACGTGGCAGATATAGGAATGGAGAGCAGTTTCTCGAAGTATTTGCAAGGTGTAGACGGAAGAGAGTACGGCTACATGGATTCTGACAACAACATGGAAGGAGTCATTAGAGACCCACAAGATGGTAACACAGTTGTTTCAACTATCGACTCAAACATCCAAAGAATTGTACAGAAGTCTGTTCGCAAATATATGAAGAAATATCATCCAAAGAGAATTGCTGTAGTGATAGCAGATCCTAACAACGGTGATATTTTGGCGATGTCGGATGACAAAGTATTTGACCTAAATGATCCATACAATCTAGAGGAGTATTACTCCCAGGCAAAGATAGATTCCATGTCTCAAAAAGATCAGTCTGAAAAGATGAATGAGATTTGGAACAATTACTGCGTTTCTGATTCTTATGAACCAGGATCTACATTCAAACCTTTTACTATTGCAGCGGCTTTAGAAGAGGGCAAGATTACAAAACGTAGTTCATTTGGCTGTGATGGTCATCAACAGGTTGGTGAATTTGATATCAAGTGTCACGTCGTGAGTGGTCACGGAGTTTTAAGTTTGAAGGATGCTTTGGCGCAGTCGTGTAATGATGCATTGATGCAGATTGGTTTTAAACTAGGACCAAAGAAGATGGCAGAGTATCAGACTAGATTTGGTTTTGGCACAAAGACTGGTATCGAACTTCCAAATGAAACAAGAGGATTAGTCTACGACAAAGACATGAGTCTATCTACACTAGCTACAAACTCATTTGGACAGAACTTAACAGTTAATATGATTCAAATGACTCAAGCATTTTCATCTGTAATCAATGGTGGTAACTATTATGAACCACACATTGCAAAACAGATTGTTAATAAAGATGGTGACTTAGTTAAGAGTTATGCAAAGACATTGGTTAAACAGACATGTACTAGAAACACAACAACATTCCTAAGACAGGCTCTTAGAGAAGTAGTGCTAACTGGTACAGGAACAACAGCTGCCATAGATGGATATACAGTGGCAGGTAAGACAGGAACAGCCGAGAAGGTTAACACATCAGGAAACGGTGTGGGACGTTTGAAAGGTCAATATATATTGTCATTCCTAGGCACAGTTCCTTGTGAAAATCCAAAGGTAGTGTGCTATACTCTTATGGATAGTCCAAGAGATAATACTCAAGCTACAGCTTACAATACAGAAATGTGGACTAATATAATGAAGCAAGTATTACCTTATATGGGTATTGAAAAAACAGAAAAGATAGAAGAAAAAGCAAAGAAAAAATCATTGGCTAAGGAATTCTATTCAAACGGAATTATCCAGGGCGATGATGGTTCACTAGTTGTCAAAGATAAAACTTTGGGCGAATAATTCTTTGTTTAATATATTTTTTAGGAGAGGAAAATGAACGTAGTACAGTTTGTGAAAGAGAATTCAATACTAATAACAACACTTTCAGTGTTAGTTTCTTTTGGAATAGTTTTGGCGCTAAACCCAATTGTTATTCCATTGCTTAGAAGACTAAAGTTTGGTCAGACCATAAGAGAAGAGGGACCAAAGTCTCATCAGAAAAAATCAGGAACACCTACTATGGGTGGAGTTATTTTCTTATTTGCTATAACTGTAGTGTCTTGCATCTTAATCTTCGCACTTAAGTGCTACGACATTATTCCAGTTTTACTTTTAACACTTGGTTTTGGTTTGATTGGTTTAGTTGACGACTTGATTATCGTAGTTAAAAAACGAAACGAAGGTTTATCAGAAATTCAAAAGTTTGCTGCACAGATTTTAGTGACAGCAGCATTTTGCGTTTATCTAGTAAAAGAGATTGGAACATCTATCACTATTCCATTTGCATACGGAGTAGAGTGGAAGATGCCAGTTTGGTTATTTGTTATATTTGTATTTATCGTGGTAGTTGGAACTGTAAACGGAGCCAACTTCACAGACGGATTAGATGGATTGGCTACTAGTGTAACAATAGTAATAGCATCATTCTTTATGATTGCTGCTAGAAGACTTGGCTTTACAGGAAACGGCTACATGGCAATGAGTGGTTCAGTAGTAGGTTCACTTTTAGGATTCTTAACAGTGAACTCATATCCAGCTAGTATCTTTATGGGAGACACTGGTTCTCTAGCATTAGGTGGATTTGTGGCAGGAATGGCTTGCGTTATGAGAATGCCACTTATTATTATCTTGGTTGCATTCATCTATTTAATAGAAGTAATTTCAGTTATGCTTCAAGTAGCATACTTTAAATACACAAAGAAAAAATATGGTGAAGGAAAAAGAATCTTTAGAATGGCACCACTACATCACCATTATCAAGAAGGTGGACAGAGCGAGACTCAGGTTGTAAACAGATTTACAATCATAACACTTGTTCTTTGTCTAGTAGCTTTCTTGGCAATAAAATAATTAGGAAAAGGTAGTAGTTATGGAACTAAAACATGGAAAGTTTTTGGTTGCAGGTACTGGCAAGAGTGGTATAGCATCAGCGAACTTACTTGTAAAAATTGGATCAGAATTGATTCTTTATAACAGCGATGAAAACACAGACTTTGACGAAGTCTCCAAACAGTTGGAGAGTACGGACAACGTCTCATTTTTGAGTGGAGAAATCTCAAAAGATTTCTTTGAAAAAAATCATATTGATGTTTTGGTTGCAAGCCCTGGAGTTCCTCTTGAGGCTGATTTTATGGTTAAAGCAACTGAGGCAGGTATTCCAATTTGGAGTGAGGTAGAACTTGCTTACGTGGCAGGCAAAGGCCGCGTGATTGGAATTACAGGAACAAACGGAAAGACTACCACCACATCTTTAGTTGGTGCTATTATGGCGTCTCACTTTGACGATGTTAAGGTGGTTGGAAATATCGGAATACCTTATACCACTACAGCATTTGAATCTACAGATGAGACAGTGACAGTAGCAGAGATAAGTAGTTTCCAACTTGAGACAGTTCATTCATTTAACCCTGATGTAAGTGCGATTTTAAATATCACACCAGATCATTTGAACCGCCACGGCACAATGGAAATTTATACTGACTGTAAATTAAGAATTGCTAAAAACCAAGATGTGGATGAGCCGGTCATTTTAAATTACGAAGATGAAATCCTTAGAGACAGAGCGAAGGATTTAACTAATAAAATTGTTTGGTTTAGTTCAAAGCAGAAAGTTCCTTGCGGAGTTTATCTAGATGGCGAGGACATTGTTTACTTTGACCCGGACGAGAATGATTCACCTATCAAAGTGTGCAACAAAAACGAGACCACACTAGTGGGCGTTCACAACTTAGAAAATATAATGGCAGCTGTTGCCATTGCAATAAATATGGAAGTGCCAGTTGAGAAAATCCGCGAGTCAGTTAAAAACTTCAAGGCAGTTCCACACAGAATCGAATATGTTAACACAGTTAATGATGTTATTTATTATAACGACTCAAAAGGTACAAATACAGATGCATCTATCAAGGCAATCGAGGCTATGTCTAGACCCACAGTTCTAGTGGCTGGCGGATATGACAAGAAGGTTTCCTTTGACGAATGGACAGATGCGTTAGATGGAAAAGTAAAATGCTTAGTCCTTTTAGGACAGACTGCAGATCAAATAGAAGAGACTGTAAAGGCAAAAGGCTTTGACAATGTAATCAAAGTTACTTCTATAGAAGAAGCAGTAGAGAAATGTTATGAAAATGCACAGCCGGGCGATGCAGTTTTATTATCTCCTGCATGTGCTAGCTGGGGAATGTTTGACAACTACGAACAACGTGGAGACATCTTCAAAGATTGTGTAAATAAACTAGAGAAATAATTGGAAGGCTTAAGATGGCAAAAGAGCAAGCGCAACCAAAAAAGAATAAGGACAAGACTAGTAATCCACATATGGACTACAATCTACTTATTGTATGCATTTTTACTATATTAATAGGATATGTATTACTTTATAGTGCAAGTTCATATTCTGCCACATCTACTCACGATGATTCTTTGTTCTTTATTAAAAGACAAATGTTTGCAACAGCAATCGGTATTGTTGGTTTGGTTGTTGTAATGAAACTAGGCTACAAGTTCTTCGAAAAATTTGCAGACTGGATTTATTATTTGTCTTTGGCGTCTATCGTCTTGGTAAGAACACCACTTGGACTAGAACTAAACGGTGCTAGAAGATGGGTGGATTTAGGATTCATCCAGTTCCAGCCAGCAGAGCTAGTAAAAATATCTGTCATCATTGTGACAGCTTCTATGATATCGAAATGTAAAAACAAATCACTGGAAAACCCAGTTGTGGCATTAAAGATTTTTGCCAGAACTGCAGTGGCAGCTATCATGCTATATGTGCTTACATCAAATATGAGTTCGGCCATTATCGTTGGACTTATTGGAACATTGATGATAGTGATAGCAGGACCAGGTAGAAAGTTTTATAAATACTTCTTTATAGCACTTGGCGGTATAGCAGGATTAGCAGGCATAATAATGCTTATTAAAGGTTCGGGATTTAGAATTGCCAGAGTAATGACATGGCTAAACCCTGAACAATATTCTGACGAGGGCGGCTACCAAATCATGCAAGGTTTATACGCAATTGGTTCTGGTGGTTACTTCGGCAAAGGAATCGGAAACAGCGCACAAAAACTTGGTACACTTCCAGAGTCAACAAACGATATGATCTTCTCGATTATCTGTGAGGAGATGGGCTTGTTTGGCGCGGTCTGTGTTGTGGCATTGTTTATCTTTATGATTTTCAGAATGAAATCAATTGTGACAAACACACCAAGATCAGATGTGTTTGGATCAATGTTAGTGATTGGAGTAATGTTACATATTTCAATCCAGGTACTTTTAAATATAGCAGTAGTAACAAACTCAATGCCAAATACTGGTGTGTCGTTGCCGTTCATTAGTTACGGTGGAACGTCCCTGGCATTTTTGATAACCGAGATGGGATTAGTTTTCTCGGTGTCTAAAACGAATGCAATGAGACAACGAATAAGTTAGTTTAAACGCAGAGGTTTAGTATGGCTAAAAAACAAAAGAAAAGATTAAGAACTTGGGTAAAAGTAGTACTTGTATCAATTCCAGTTATAGCTGGAATTGTTTGCCTTATTGTGTTTGGATTTAAACTTAAATATGTTTCATACAAATCCGATCTAAATGAGTTTACAGCAGAGGAAGTAAAAGCTTACTTAGATTACGATGGCAGAGGTAATGCATTCACTCTTTGGTTCAGAGACAAGATTGGTCAGGAGCCTGACATGGATTTGTTTGAAGACTACGATGTAAATCTTAAAGGCTTCGACAAAGTAGAAATAGTAGCCCACGAAAAACAGTTCAAGGGTTATATAAAAAATGACAGCCAGTTATACTTCTTCGACGAAGACGGCAAGATGCTCAAAAATACAAGCGACAAAATAAAGGGCATCCCAAAAGTAGTAGGGCTAAATGTCACAAATGCAAATCTTTATAAGAAGGTTGGCGTTACTAACAAGAAACAGTTCAATGCTGTTTTGCAGGTGGCAAATGGTGTTGATGATTATGACTTTGTTGTAAAGAAAATAATAGTTAATAAAGATTGTGAAGTAACGATAGTAATAAATAAAGTACAAGTTATGCTTGGAACGACAACTAACTTAAAGAAGAAGTTGTCTGACTTAAATGATATGAGTAAGAATCTCAAAAAACTTAAAGGTACTTTGGATATGAGATTTGTCAATAACGAGGGCAAATATATATTGAAAAAGACTAAAAAGCACTAAATATACACAAAATATAGTAAAAAATGTCAAAAAAAACCTATATTTTGTAAATTTCTTGTTGATATTTTATCAATTGAATTGTAGAATATACATAGTATGAGTGGCTATGCGCCCTTATACTATGAGGAAAAATTTTTTTATTCGATGAAGGAGAATGAAACGATGTTAGAAATTACAACTAATGAAAGTGATGCAGTAGCAAAGATAATAGTTACTGGTGTTGGCGGAGCTGGAAATAATGCCGTTAACAGAATGATTGATGAAAACATTGGTGGTGTAGAATTTATTTCTGTAAATTCAGACACTCAGATTTTGAAGAGAAGTAAAGCACCTACTACATTACAGATCGGTGAGAAAGTCACAAAGGGTCTTGGTGCAGGAGCTAAGCCAGAAGTTGGTGAAGCAGCTGCTGAAGAGAATGTAGAGGAATTAGCTCAACTACTTAAGGGTGCCGATATGGTATTCGTAACATGTGGTATGGGCGGTGGTACTGGTACTGGTGCTGCACCTGTAGTTGCACGTGTTGCTAAGGAGCAGGGAGCTCTTACAGTTGGTGTTGTTACAAAGCCATTTAGATTTGAAGCAAACACTCGTATGAGCAATGCTATTTCAGGTATTGAGAGATTAAAAGAAAACGTAGATACACTTATCGTTATTCCAAATGATAAGTTGTTAGAGATTGTTGATAAACGTACTACTATGCCAGAAGCTCTTAAGAAGGCTGACGAAGTACTTCAGCAGTCAGTTCAGGGTATTACAGATTTGATTAATGTTCCATCATTGATCAACCTTGACTTTGCTGACGTTCAGACAGTTATGAGAGATGCTGGTGTTGCACACATTGGTATTGGCGAAGCTAGTGGTGACGAGAAGGCTGCAGAAGCTGTTCAGGCTGCTGTCACATCTCCACTTCTAGAGACAACTATCGAAGGTGCTAAGAATGTTATTATTAACATTACTGGTGATGTTAGCTTGTTTGAAGCAAACGAAGCTGCTAGCTATGTTCAGGAGCTTGCTGGTGAAAATGCAAATATCATTTTCGGTGTTAGATATGAAGACACATACCCAGATGAGTGCTCAATCACAGTAATGGCTACTGGTATTGGCGATCCTGATAACGGTAAAGCTCAGAAGTCTTTCGGTTTCAATAAGCCAGCTGCAAAGAAGCCTTTCGCTTCATCATTTAATGCAGGTACACAGAGTGCTGCTCCTCAGGCAGAAGCTAAAGAAGAAGCACCAGGTGTGGAAGAAAAAGCTATCAAGATTCCAGATTTCCTTCAGAATAAATAATCTATAAATTTCTATGGGGCACAGATAGCTGTGCCCCATTTTTTATATCAGGAAAAAGTTTACTTTTACGGAGGTATAATTATGAAGTGTCCATATTGTGGAGCAGACGATACAAAGGTTATCGATTCTCGTCCTGCAGAGGATAACAATGCTATCAGACGTCGTCGTCAGTGTGAGAAGTGTAACAAGAGATACACTACATACGAGAAGGTTGAAAGCATTCCTATTATAGTAATTAAGAAAGATAATATCAGAGAGCAGTACGACAGATCTAAGATAGAGAAAGGTATTATCAGTTCTTGTAATAAGCGTCCAGTTTCTTATGAACAAATTGTTCAGACGGTAGAAGAAATTGAGAACGAAATATTTAGTATGGAAGAAAAAGAAATCTCTAGTAACACTATTGGTGAGTTAGTTATGGAAAAACTTAAAGACTTAGACCAAGTTGCTTACGTTAGATTTGCATCTGTTTATAGAGAATTCAAAGATGTTAATACTTTCAAGAAAGAGCTTAACAAACTGCTTAAGTAAGGTGATAACATGTTTAAGAATTTATATCCAGATGAGTACTTGGATGGCATCGATAGCATAGACCTAGAGATGTATTACAACCAAGGTATAAGAGGTATCATCACAGATGTAGATAACACTATCGTTCCTCACGGTGCACCAGCTGACCAGCACGCAATTGATTGGTTTAAAAAAGTGCATGATATGGGAATTGATACATGCATCGTCTCAAATAATGATGAGCCACGTGTTCAACCATTTGCAGATAAGGTTGGATCAAAATATATCTTCAATGCTCACAAGCCTAGTACAAAGAATTACAAAAGAGCTATGGAACTAATGGGCACAGATACAAAGTCCACATTGTTTATGGGTGATCAAATCTTTACAGATATATGGGGAGCTAAGAAGACAGGGTTGCAAACTGTTATGGTAAAGTTGATCGATAAACATGAGGAGATTCAAATCATTTTAAAGAGAATTCCAGAAAAGTTTATTTTGTGGCGTTGGCGAAAACAATTAGAAAAGTAAAGATAAATAATATAAAAAATAAAAACAGTAAGGTTACGAACGATTGTTAGTGAGAACCTTACTGTTTTTATTTTTTGTTATCATATATATTTTTCTAATTGTTTTCGCCACGCCACCTACTAAGCTTACTCGAAATTCTCTTTTATTGATTTGTAAACTTTCTCTCGTACTATGTCGATTGGGAATTTTTCGCCCGTCCATAATTCGAAAGAAGCAGCGCCTTGGTAGATTAGCATTTCAATTCCGTTTAAGACTTTGCAACCGTTTACCTTTGCCATCTTGTAAAGTTTAGTTTCTAGTGGATTATATATGATGTCAACTACCACCAAATCTGTTCTAAGTAGGCCTGACTCTTTGATTAGGCAGGCATCTTCATTTGGTGCCATACCAACAGGAGTAGCATTACATAGAAGTGAACTCTTAAGAATACATTTCTCTATAGCCTCATCAGTCATCTCAATTAGATTAATATTTGTATGAGTTTCTTCTATAATATTGTTTACTAATTCCTGTGCCTTATCCCAGAACTTATCTTTAATAGAAAGAACATTTATTTCCTTCGCGCCATCCAATGCACATTGAACGATGATAGCAGAAGCAGCACCGCCAGATCCTAGAATTGTAATCACTTTGTCTTTGACGTCAAATCCATTATCTCTTAGCGCATTTACAAAACCAATACCATCAGTGTTATAAGCTACAAACTTACCATCCTTATTCACAATAGTATTAGCAGCACCAATAAGCTTAGCTTCAGGTGAAACTTCATCCGCCAATTCAAAAGCCTTAATCTTATCAGGCATAGTACAATTAAATCCAGCCACACCCAATTCTTTCAAATCAGCAAAAGCCTCAGCCACTTCATCCTCTTTCACCTCAAACAACTCATACGTATAGTCCAAGCCTAACTCCTCAAACGCCGTATTATGCATTAAAGGTGATTTGCTATGCTCCACTGGATATCCTATTAATCCAGTCAACTTTGTTTTTTCTAAATCTTTATCTACTTTAATCATACAGAAAATTATACTTACCCCGGGGAGAAAAGGCAAGGGGATGCGAAAAAAGCAAGGGTCTCACTAACAATCGTTCGTACCCTTGCTTTTTTCTTGCGGACGCAATTTTATGTTTGACTAAAAGTTGATATAAATTTATACTAATACTAACAGTTCTCGGAGGATAAAAATGAAAGAACTTGCTTGTAGAAAAGTTATATTAAATAGCAAAAAGCCTTTGATTTGTGTGTCTGTGACTGGAGCTAATCTCGCTGAGATTAAAGAGCAGGCACAAGTGATTAAGCGCTTGAATCCAGACATTGTAGAATGGAGAGCTGACTGTTTAAAAATAGAGAATGAAGAGAAGGATACATTTGAGATTGCATATGCATTAAAGTATGTGCACAAGATGCTCAAGTCGTATCCTCTTATTTTTACTTTCAGAAGTAAAGAGGAGGGCGGAAGTCGCCACGTAAACTTCGAAAAATACAAAGAGTATTATCACTATGTTTCACTTGAAGCAAAGAAGTATAATGTAGAACTAGTGGACATTGAAATGTACGGCAAGCGTGGAGTTCCGGGTCTTGATGATTTGATTGATGAGATGCATGCTATGGGCCTTAAGATCATCGGTTCATATCACGACTTCAATAAAACTCCAAAGCGAGATGAGATATTTGGCATCCTAAAAAATATGGAAGATAACGGCGCAGACGTTTGCAAAATTGCCTGCATGCCAAGACATAAGGGAGATGTTTTTTCTATATATAATGCATCACAAGATGCAGACGAAAAACTAAAGAACCCAATCATTGCAATCTCGATGGGAGAGTTGGGTGCAGTCACAAGAGTCGCGCTCACTCAAACTCATTCGGTACTTACCTTTGCATCGCTGTGCGAGGACGAGACCTTCGAAGGCGAACTCAGAAAAGAATGTATCGAGCAGATGAATTCTTTGGGGCAGGTGCCTTTCAAGATTGCAGAGACATTGGTTGATGTTAACAGAACTGGAAAACTGACCGGCAACATTTCCATCATCGGTTTTATGGGCACAGGAAAGACTACGGTGTCGAAGGCTTTGGCGGAGATACTTAATTGCAAAGAAATAGATACAGACAAATACCTAGTAGACAAGTTCGGCAAAGAAATCACAGAGATGTTTGAAGTAATGAGCGAGGATGAATTTAGAGATGCTGAGTCAGTTGCTATAGAAGAAATCGCCCGCACCAAAAACCAAATTATTTCATGCGGTGGTGGAGCAGTTATAAGAAAGAAAAATTCAGACGTGCTAAAAGAGACTGGTGCTATAGTGAGACTTGATGCAGATCCAGAAACTATTTTTGAAAGAGTGAGTAGAAGAACTACTAGACCGCTCTTAAATGGCAATATGAATCTTGACCACATAAAGAAACTGATGGATGAGCGAGAACTTCGTTACAGAGAAGCGGCGGATATCACAGTGAATGTGGATAGCAACAATAGGATTTTGACGTGCTATCGAATAGTAGTCGAACTGGTAAAGAAGGGAATAATAACAAAATAAAGCAAGAAAAATGGATGCTAAATGCAGCATCCATTTTTTCTGATTTTACATAATTTTGACACAATTAGGTGCTACTATACAGTTGAAAGAAAAAGGAATACTTTTAAAAAAATGAGACCGTATTAAAAATAATTTCTAGTTGAAAATAACCCCTATCTAAATTATAATATTCTAGGATTAAAAAAGACCGGTGAGGAGGAAATTAATATGGTTTCAGCAGGTGATTTTAAGAATGGGTTAACTATCGAGTACGATGGTAACATTTATCAGATTATAGAATTTCAACACGTTAAGCCAGGTAAGGGTGCAGCGTTTGTAAGAACTAAGCTTAAGAACATTAAGACTGGTGGTATTACAGAAACATCATTCAGACCAACAGAGAAGTTCGAAAACGCACATATTGATCGTAAGGATATGCAATACCTTTACACAGATGGAGAGTTATATCACTTCATGGATGGTGAGACATATGAGCAGATCGCTATCGAGGCAGACAAAGTAGGAGACGCTCTTAAATTTATCAAAGAGAGTGAGACAGTTAAGATTTGTTCACACAACGGTGATGTATTTGCAATAGAGCCACCTATCACAGTGGAACTTACTATTACAGAAACAGAGCCAGGCATTAAAGGTAACACAGCTACTAATGCTACAAAGCCAGCCACAGTAGAAACGGGAGCAACAGTATACGTTCCATTGTTTGTGGAAGAAGGCGAAAAGATTGTTATTGATACGCGTACGGGTGAATATTCTAAGCGTGTTTAATATAGTTAATAATTTATTTTTTATTTATTTTAAGGAGGTAGAATCATGAGAGGATTCACAAAGAAAATTGCTTCTGTAGTATTAGCACTTACATTAGTAATCGGACTAACTACTTCAGCTTCAGCTGCTGATGCTTGGAAGGGTTACTTTGGAGCTAACGACGGAACATTCTGGGAAGGTGCTACAGGTGCAATGGGAACTAACACAGCAAAAGCATTTACTGCTAGAATGACATCAGTTGGTTGGGGCGGTGTCTGGGGATGCCAGGTTTCACAGCCAATTAATCTAGTTAAGGGCAAAGCTTATGCTCAGTCATATACTATTAAGTCTACAAAGGCTAATAAGTATATCTATGTTAAGATGGCAACAAAAGAAACTATTGCAAAAGCTTACTGGGTTAAACTTCCTAAGGGAAAAACAGTTAAAGTTGAGCAGGTATTCAAGGCAGCAAATCCAGCTAACCAGATTACATTCGGTCTAGGCGGAGACGCTGGTGACAGAGATGGTTCAGATGTAGACGCAGCTGTAAGATATGGTATCTTTGAAAAACAATTTAAGATTAAACGTAACCAGCTTGGTACACTTGACTGTGATGGTGACTTCTCATCTGTTACAGATATTGAAGTTAAGAACTACTCACTAGGTGCTGCACCTACAAAGGTTAAATTCTCGGCTAAGGCTAAGGGTAAGAAGAAAGTTAAAGTTACTTTGAAGAAAGCAACTGGAATCAAGACTTTCGAGATCAAGGTAGGAAAAGTTAAGAAGAAAACTACTAAGACATCAATCACTATCAAGGCTAAGAAGAAAGGTAAGCAAAAAGTTCAGGTTAGAGGTATCTCAGCTGACAAGGCTTACAAGACAAAATGGGCTACAAAGAAAGTTAAAGTTAAGTAAAGAAAACTTTAAATAAAAAAAGACGTGTTAGCAAATGCTAGCACGTCTTTTTTTATTGCTAATCTGCACTTTTATATCACGATGTGGTGTTACATTTACACTATAGATAGAGCGGATAATTGGTTTATTAGTTTGGTAAAAAAATATGGACATTCTAAAAAACTAGCACTTTATTGTAATTGATAGAGATTTTCTATCGTGATATAATTTTAAAAGATGAGGGAGCGGAAATCATCGGAAAGGAACCGATATGAAAAAAGTATTTAAAAGTATCAGTGTACTTGTTTTGAGTTTGGCACTTACAGTAAGTGGCCTTACTTTTGTGCAGACTGCTAAAGCAGATGCTATAAGTGATTGGAAAGCAAATGCAATCAAAACTCCTACAGAAGGAAACTTGTTAGGAGCGGGTTACATTGATGTAGAGTTTGATAACTCTTTGTCTGGATATTTTTATGAAGTATTCCTAGACAATGAACCAGTGTATTGGGATGGTAATAGCATAGTTAATCTAGATATCGATGGAGAGACTTTTGCAGGAAAAACTAGAAGAGAATACCCATCAGGAGGTTCTGGTTCTACTACAACGTCAGAAGTATATACAACAAAAGTTGCTAAACATGAAATTACAATTAAAGCTACTAAAGGTAGCGAGACTATAGTATCTAACCCTAGAACTTTCTATGTTTCTAAAAAAGGATTGGCTATGGGAGATGACATGGGCAATAAGATGCAATTAAAGAAGCTTAATTGCTCATGGTATTACAATTGGAATTCTTTTGGCTTCCACAATAATATCGACGATGGCGTAGCGCATATGCCAATGATTTGGGGTGGACCAGAAGAAGATATTCAACAGCAAGTTGCAGAATATGAAAATGATTCAAATTATATTTTAGGATTTAACGAGCCTGATATTGCAGGTCAAGCAAATATGGCATTCTTTGAAGGAACAGACATGTGGAAGAAGTACATTTCTCCTATGAACAAGAGAAAAGTATCTCCAGCCCCTGCATCACCTGGTGGAAACTCTCAATGGTTGAAATCATTCATCAAGGGAGACACTATTTGTTGGTTACCAGATGGATCATGGGATTACTATTATATGTACGAGGGTGACCCAGCTTATACCCCAGTAAATATTGAAAGTGTTGATGATTGCGATGCAGTATGTTTGCACAGTTATCAAAACAAAATGAATTCTAGGGGATTAGTTAATGCCGTTAAGAATCTATGGAATACATATCATAAGCCAGTATGGGTTACAGAGATTGGCCTATTTGGTTCAAAGAGTGATTCTACAGATATGAGTTATGAGAATGCTGAGAAGAGAGCAGAAATACAAGAGTTTATGAAAACAGTTGTAAACGAATTAGAAGCTCTTCCATATGTAGAAAGATATTGCTGGTTCTCATATGATGTTGAGAGCGCAAATGCTATAGATAACTTTGATGGTTCAGGTGGAACATCAATGTTTGAGTATACTTCTGGATTGTACACAGAATTAGGAAAAGCATATTCGGAGATAGCAAACCCAGCAGGATATAGTGCTAATACTATTTCTGATAGCGAAATGTTCAATTGGGATACTAGAGTTAAGTACGCAGCTTCTTATAACAAGTCTAAAGATACAGCAACTATTTCATGGGATAAAGGTACATTAGATGCTATGCCAAAGATGGATATAACTCTTGATGATAATCCTATTGAAGTTGAAAATGGTGGAGAGATTGATGTATCAAGTTTAGATGAAGGAAAGCATATTATTACATTCAATCTATATGCTGAAGATGGTACTACAGTAATACTTACAAAGACAAGAGGCTTCGTTATTGATA
Organism: Eubacterium sp.; assembly: GCA_017514785.1. Taxonomy (GTDB): domain Bacteria; phylum Bacillota; class Clostridia; order Lachnospirales; family Lachnospiraceae; genus Eubacterium_G. The sequence goes on from JAFWIO010000076.1 coordinate 97,325, forward strand.
GAGCAGAAGAAACTACTACTGAAGCTCCTACGCAGGCGCCTACACAAGCGCCAACTCAAGCGCCTACAGTAGCGCCTACTAAGGCTCCAGTCAAGCCAGCTGTTAAGCCTGGTAAGACTACTATAAAAGGTAAAAATGTTAAGAAGAAATCAGCTAAACTTTCATGGAGTGCAGTTTCAGGCGCTAAGAAGTATAAGTTTAACTGGGCAATGAATAAAAAGTTCACAAAGAAGAGCAAGACAAAGATAATTACTAAGACTTTTTTCAAAGTAAAGAAACTTAAGAAAAAGAAAACTTATTACTTTAGAGTAGCAGCAATAAATAATGCTGGTACAGGTCCTTGGTCTAACACTAAGAAGATTAAAATCAAAAAGTAATTAAATCGCAATTGTGATAAGCAAGTTGTATGTGATAACGTTTATGCTATAATATTAATAGGTTAGATGAACGTTTAAATATAAGAATAATTATTTTTATTAAGGAGGTTACAAAATGAAAAGATTATTCAGCAAAACATTGGCAGTTGCCATTTCATTAGCAATGGTAGTTGCACTAGGTGCAGGAATCTACTTCACAAAGAATACTCAAGCTGCGTCATATCTAGGATCAGCAGGTTGGGATTTTGAGCAAGGTGGATGTTACTCATCAGCTCAGGAAACTGAGTGGGGAAATGTCGGTTACATTAACAAAGTAACAATGGCAACAAATGGTGAATCAATCAACACTTGGGAAAGAGATTTGTATCAAACTCAGACACAGTCAGCTTCAGCTGATACTGGTGCCACTGTTGATATTCAAAACACTGGTTGGGACAGAAACTGGGATACTGATCCTTGGAGAATCAACCCTTGGTCTATTCAGGCTAAAGCTAAATTTAATGGTATGAATTATGATCACAATTACAAAGTTACATTTAAGGCTAAAGCTAACAAGAAAAAATATTGTTATGTAACTTTCAATACTACTGTTGATGGTCATGAAATGAGTCCATATGATAATGTTGCTGGAGCACTTACAGGTGACCAACAGTGTATCGTTCTTGGAACTCAGGAGAAAGAATTCACATATTCATTCCCTGACTATGTTGGTGGACATGACTTATCAGTTGTATTCATGCTAGGTTGTTTTGGACCTGCAGAAGATGGTTCAGGCGCATATGACTTTGATGGAAATCTCCTTCCACAGGTAACTGAAGAAGAGAAGATGTGGTCAGGTAATGTTACAATTAGTGATATTAAGGTTGAAGACCTAGATCCAGAAAAGCCAACTGATCCTACAGAGCCACCACTATACACAACTACACCAGCAGCTCCTACTGTAGCACCACAGCCTACACAGGCTCCTACAGTTAAGCCTTCACCAGCACCAGCTAAGACATTAGCTAAGGTTACTAAGGTTAAGGTTAAGAGCGTAAAGAAGAAAACTATTAAAGTTTCTTGGAAGAAAGTAGCAAATGCTAAGTCATACCAGATTAAGGTTGGAAACAAGACTTATAAGGCTACAAAGAATTCTAAGAAGATCAAGAACAAGAAGTTCAAAAAAGGTAAGAAAGTTAAAGTTAAAGTTAGAGCTATGGCAGCTGGATATAAGACGGGTGCTTGGTCAAAGACAGTTAAGAAAAAACTTACTAAATAATTAAGTTTATCAAGAGCCCGCTGTTTTAAGACAACGGGCTCTTTAAAAAATAACTTTGATACGGAGGATAGAAAAATGAAAAAGAATATTTTCAAAAAGATTATAGTTAGTGTTCTATCTCTATCTCTTATGTTCAGTTTTGCAGGACCAGTTTCAGCTGCACGTTCACACGCAGCTAATGGTTCGGATGTAATGCCAGCAGGTGGCAAATGGGTTTCATTCTCAGTACGTGACGATCTAAACTATAACCCACCTGGACCAAAGACAGATTGGGGTAAAGCTTTAGATGTTGAGATTCAGAAAGCATTGGATCAGGCATTAGCTGATTATAAAGCAGGTAAAATGACAGAAGCAGAGTATAATGCTAAAGTTGAAGAAATCAATGGATGGCAGAGTTATACTCAAGGTAGAGTTATCGAGCCTAACAATTCAAGTACAGCTAAATTTTATGTAGTAAACTCCGGATGGGATGGCGAATACGCAGCTACTTCATACGGCGGAGAAAAGAAATTAGTTGGCGACAACCCTTGGGGTCTTACATTAACAATGGATAAGATTCCAGTAGAGTATGGTCGTTACTATACAATGTCATTTGACATTTCATCTGATCTACAGGGTAAGAATGCTGAGACAGGATTACAAGAAAGATCAGACAAATATTGTATCGTTAAAGCTTATGACTATCAGTCAAAGGGCGAACCATCAGCCGCATTTGAGTCATTCAAAGTTAATGGCAAAGAAGCTGCTAAAGATGGTAGATTCACAATAGCTAAAACTCCTACTGGAGAAGAAGCTGTTCAGACTCATATCGAAGCTACATTTAAGATTCCTGACACTAAGAATGAGTGGAGTGGTGGACATGATGCAGGTATGTTCACAAACATGGGAATTAAGTTCGCTATGGGCGCATTCCTAAAGACTCATGAAGATGAAGTAGAAGCTGCAGAGAAGGATCCTACAGTAACTCCTGAAGAACTTGCTAAGCTTAAAGCATCAGAAATCGGTCTAAAGGGATATGTTAACGTTACAAATATGAAGGTTATTGCTGGTACACAGTATGCTGTTAAGTATTTTGATGGATCAGTTCAAAAAGACTGCAGATATGTTAACGAATATGGTCAGGCTAAGAATATTGCCCTAAAGAAGAAGGGTTATACACAGACTGGTTATATCAATATGGCTACAGGTTCTAAGTTTAGTTTTGGAACACTTATTGAAAAAGATACTAACCTAAAGGCTACTTGGATTAAAACTCAGAAGCCTAAGAAAGCATCTTTCACAGCTAAGAGTAAGAAGAAAAAGAAAATTACTGTTAAGTTTAAGAAGAATGCTAACGCTAGAGGTTACCAAGTAACATACTCACACAATAAGAAGTTCAAGAAGAAATCTAAATATAAGACAAAGACTAAGAATACATCAAAGACATCAACATATACAATCAAGGGACTTAAGTCATCAAAGGTAGCATATGTTAAGGCTAGAGCTTACAACCTAGATTCTTGTGGAAACAAGGTTTACGGAAAGTGGAGTAAGAGAAAGAGCGTTTACGTTAAATAATTTTTCATTTTTAAATGCACAGAGAGGTGACCAATCATCACCTTTCTGTGCTATTTTTATGTTACTATATACATGTAGAAAATATTAGTAAAAATCCCTATATTTTGGTATAATTGTAGGGAAGTGTGACCGGATTAGATTTGGATGATATTTCATCTAAAACTTAAAGGAGAATTGTCGTGAAGAAGGTTATTATGGGTAAAAACTTAATGAAGAAACTAGTAGTTAGCATTCTTTCTCTATCTATGGTATTTGGACTATCTGGTTCAGTTTTTGGCGCGTCACACGCACCAAATGGATCAAATGTAATACCATCTAATGCATCTTGGAGTAGTTTTTCCATTTGTACTAGAGAAGACGGAGGTTCATGGGAAGATTCATTAAAGAAAGTATATAGAACTAATTCAGATGGTTCTTATTTCTTAAATGAGAATGGAGAGAAAGTCACCTTTGTAAAGGGCGTTGATTACGCAACAGAAGGTTGGATTAACGGAACAGAAGGATTAAAAAATGATTCTAGTGAAGTTACTTTCTACTGTAAGGCTACAGGATGGGACGGCGAATATGGTCAGATGACACGAGGAGGCCCATCTATTCTAGTTGCAGATAACCCATGGGGAATGACATTAACTATGACTGGAATTACAGTTGAGTTTGGTCGTTACTATACAATGGAATTTGATATGTTGGGTGATTTTAGTGCAGTTATTTATGATGCCATTACTGGCAAGACTACATATCAACCAGCAGAAAAACATATTTTGCTTAAGGCATATGATTACAATTCAAACGGTGAACCATCAGCGGCATTCGAGAGTGTTACACAGGATGATGACCCAATATCTAAAGATGGTTTCATAACAGTTAAAAAGAAAGAAGCGGGTTATTCCCATATAGTTGCCACATTTAAAATTCCTGAGTCACCAGATGACTGGGGTGGTGGAAAGCATAAAGGTTCTTTCACTAATGTAGGTATCAAGTTTGCACTTGGTGCTAACCTTATCTCATATCCATTAGAGGGATCGATGAGAGGTAACATTCATATCAAGAATATGAAGATGTTGGCTGGAAAGCAGTACACAGTTAAATACTATGACGGAAGTAAGCAAAAGGCCACAAAGTATGTAAATGATGAAGAATCTGCTAATAGTGTTAAACTTTCTAAAGCATATAACACATTGGCTGGATATACAGATATGGCTACTGGAAAGAAGTTTAACTTCTCAACTATCTTAACTAAAGATATGAACTTGAGAGCTATTTGGACTAAGACTCCAGCTCCAGGTAAAGCATCAATCGCTTCAGCTAAGAGTAAAAAGAAGAAGAGAGTGATTGTTACATTTGGTACAAACAAAAATGTTAGAGGATATCAAGTAACATATTCATACAGTAGCAAATTTAAAAAGAAATCAAAGTTTAAGACAAAAACCAAGAATACTTCAAATACCTCCTCATACACTATTAAGTCTCTAAAGTCGGGCTCGGTAGTATATGTAAAAACAAGAGCTTATAATCTTGATTCAGTAGGTAATAAGATATTTGGTTCATGGAGCTCAAAGAAAGTATCTTACGTAAGATAAAAAAGTAAATAGTGGTGTGGGGAGACTTAGTTGTTTTCCCACGCTTTTTTTAATAAAAAATAAAAATAAAGGAACGGAAAAATGAAAAAAGTTATAACAATTATTCTATCAATCGCATTATTTGTATCAGGATTAGTAGTTACACCTGTAGCTGCTAGAGATACCAGAACTCCTGATGAGTGGAAAGGTCAAGCTATTACAGCTCCTGCAGCTAATAGTTTGATTGGTGCGGGTCACATTGACCTTAAATGGCACGGAGATCTTGAAAATGCTAGCAAGTATACAGCTTATGTAGATTCTAAGGCTATTAAGACTGTGAATGCTGGTACACCAGGAATCATGAGTGTAGATTTTTACACTGTTAGTGTTAGTGCTCATTCTGCATACATAGTGGCTGAACAGACAGACGGTACAAAGGTTCAGTCGGATACTGTGAAGTTCTACGTTACTAAAAAAGGTATCTGCGTTAATGCAAAAGATATGGGTGTAGCAGTAGACCCAGCAGCTATGAACATTGGTTGGTACTACAACTGGGGAACAAAATCATTTGAAGAAACTGGATTTAAGAACACTAAGTTCTACGGTTTAGATTATGTTCCAATGTTTTGGAATGATCCAAGTGAAGCATATTCAGACTGTTTCGCTAGATTTAATGAACATGCTTACAAATATGTATTGGCATACAACGAGCCAGACTTAGTTTGGGAGTCAAACATCAAAGCAGATGTTGCTACTAGAAGATGGAGAAATGATTTAATGCCTAATAGAGGAAATGTGCTTTTAGGTTCTCCTGCAGTATCAGTTTATCCACAGTGGTCAGACTGGTGGAAGACATACTGGTCAATGCTTCCTGATTCTAGCAAGGCAGCAACCAACTTTATTGCAGTACACAACTATAATAAATATTACAACGGCAAAGATACAGCGCTTGATTATCTAGAAAAGATAGATGAGTGTTATAACAAATATAGAAAACCAATTTGGATTACAGAGTTCGCTATCTGGAAGTTTGACAAGAACGACAAAGCAGGATGTGCAAAGACTCAGGAATTCATGAGAATAGTTCTTAAAGGTTTGAATGAGAGAAGTTATGTAGAAAGATATTCTTGGTTCTCACCAGACCTTAATTCTAAAGACGCAAGTTCATCTAGTCTATTTGATTACGGAACAGGTGCACTTACAACTATCGGTAAAGTATATGCACAGATTGGAAATCCAGCAGGATATCCAGCTAAAACATATGGCGTACCATCAGGTTGTAGCTACAGCACAACTCCAGCAGCTTGTATTGCATCACAAAAGACTACACTTTACGGACTAACAAAGAAAAAGAAAGCGTTCAAGTATTCAATCAAAGCGATGGACGGAGCTGTTAAGTATCAGATTCAGTACTCGCTAAGCAAGAAGTTTAGTAAGAAGAAAAAATATAAGACAAAGATTAAGACAGTAGGAGCAGCTACATCAGACGAAAAGAACGGAACAATAAAGAAACTAAAGAAAAAGAAAAGATATTATGTACGAGTAAGAGCAATCAAACAATTCTTAGGCAAAAATTATTACTGTGCATGGAGTGCTAGACAGTCAGTGAAGACTAAAAAGTAATTAATGTTGTTTATTGATATTCGTGGGGAAGAATATTTATAAAGGATAAAGGTGACACTATGAAAATCACAAAAAGAATTTTAGCAATTGCATTATCGTTAGCATTGGCAGTGGGCGGATTATATTTTGCTACGCCAAAGGAAACGGAAGCTGCTACTGATTTTGCTATCACAGCGCCTAAGAATGGATCTCTTAAGGCGGCAGGTTATATGGATATAACCTGGGAAGATGCATCGGCCATCAAGGCAGTTAAAAACTACGATGTATTTGTCGATGGTAGTTTGGTAAAAACTACTACAGACACAAAGTATGAGTTCTATACAACAAAAGTTAACTTCCATAAGGCATGGGTTAGAGCTAACTTTAAAGATGGAACAAATCACTACACAGTTACAGTTAACTTTGGTGTAACTAAAAAAGGATTGGCAGTAGAAACCGGTATGGGCTCAAACAATATTGATCCTCAAGCAATGGGACTTGGTTGGTATTACAACTGGGGACGTGGTGCTTATAGAGGAAAGTATACTGATATAGAGTATGTTCCGATGGTATGGGGCGATACAAATGTGGCTACTATCCGCAACAAAGTTCAAACAGCTATCAATTCCAAGTATAAATATATCCTTGGCTTCAACGAACCAGATATGGACTGGAGTGGAGGTGGATGTAACATGGATACAGCCACAGCTGTAGGTCTATGGCCTAACTTTACAGATTTTAAAGACAAGATTAAAATTTGTTCTCCAGCGTATGCTATCTGGGGCAAAAATAGTAAGATGGTTCAGTTTATGGCAGGAGTTAATAATGATGTAGATGTAGTTTGCCTACACTGTTACCCAGCTGACTGGAACGGTGGAAAAGCTATGGCTGACTGGTTCCTATCAAGTGTGGTTGATGATGCATGGGACAGATATCACAAACCTATTTGGATTACTGAGTATTCAACATCAGGAAATGGTATTACTCAAGCAGGAACATCATCATTTATTGAAAACTTACTACCAGGTCTAGATGAAAGAGAATATGTTGAAAGACATTCATTCTTCTCATTCAACTCAGCTACGTTTGGCGGAGGATTATATAACTATAATACTGGTGAATTATCTCAGTCAGGAGAGGCTTATGCTTCACATGGTAACCCAGAAACATATTACAAATCTGGTGAGGCTGTAAACCCAAGAGATTCTGAGGATCCAACTCAGGAGCCATTCACAGAGGCTACTACAGCACCAACACCAACAGTTAAGCCTACAGTTAAACCAACAGTTAAACCTACAGTTAAGAAACCTGCCAAGGTTAAAATTAAAAAGGCTAAGAATAAGAAGAAGAGAAAGATTAAGATTACTCTTAAGAAGATTAAGGGTGCAAAGGGATACCATATCAGATATTCAGACAGCAAGAAGTTTGACGGATACTGGGATAAATATACTAAGAAGACAAAAGTTACTCTTAAGAAGCTAGACAAGAACACTAAATACTACATCAAGGCAAGAGCCTATAAGTTAGTAAATGGTTCTAAGTTGTATGGCAAGTGGAGTAAGAAAAAGAAAGTTAAAGTTAAAAAATAAAGCTAAGAAGGAGCCTAGAGATAGGCTCCTTTTTTATTGCAAATGTGAGTGTCGTTTGGTTGACATGCTAGTAGTAGAATGTTAAGATTAAAAGGAATTAAACATAGTAGAGGCTGCGCTTGATAAGAGTAAGTTATAGGATGCACCTAAGCAGTTGAGTATAACTGAAAGGAGAGAGCGCCGAAGGATAACTGGTAGGAAGGTTGTCCTGGGCATAAGATAAATAATCTTATGACTGTCATCAAAAGGATGGAGAGCTACTTATTAATTTTTGAAAAAGGAAGCTCCAGTTTGAGCTTCCTTTTTACAAGATAAGTACACTATTGTTTAAAATATATTTTTAGGAGGACATAGAAATGTCTATATTCAAAGGAGCAGGTGTAGCTATTATTACACCATTCAAAGAAAACGGAGATGTTAACTTTGACGAATTCGGAAAACTAATCGAGATGCAGATTGAAGGTGGCACAGATGCTATTATCGTATGTGGAACTACAGGTGAAGCGTCCACTATGAATGATGACGAACATCTAGCTACTATCAAATATTGTATCGATAAAGTGGCTGGAAGAATCCCTGTGGTAGCAGGTACTGGTTCTAACAGCACAAAAGAAGCAGTAAATCTATCTAAGAAAGCTGCAGAGCTAGGAGCAGATGGACTTCTTTGTGTAACACCTTACTACAACAAGGCTACACAGGAAGGCTTATATCAATACTACAAAGCAATTTCTGATGCTGTTGATATTCCAATCATTATGTACAATGTGCCAGGACGTACTAGCACAAATATCCAGCCAGAGACTGCAGTTAGAATAGCAAAAGAAGTAGAAAACGTAGTTGCTATTAAAGAGGCTTCTGGAAATATCGCACAGGTTGCAAAACTTGCATCACTTGCTGATGGTTGTCTTGATATTTATTCAGGAAATGATGATCAGGTATTGCCTCTAATGTCACTTGGCGGAATCGGTGTTATTTCTGTATGGAGTAATGTGGCTCCAAAGCAGGTTCACGATATGACAACAGCATTCCTAAACGGTGATGTTGAAACGGCTAGAAAGCTTCAGCTAGATGCTATCGATTTGATTGGCGCACTATTCTGCGAAGTAAACCCTATCCCAGTTAAGGCTGGTGTAAATATGCTTGGCTACAATGCAGGCTCACTTCGTGCACCTCTAACAGAGATGACAGACGCCGGCAAAGAGCGTCTAAGAAAGGCAATGGAAGACTACGGTATTCTATAGGAGGCGAACATGACAAAAGTAATAATGCATGGCTGTAATGGCCATATGGGAAAAGTTATATCTGAGTTAGTGGCAAAAGATGACGCTATCGAGATAGTAGCTGGTATAGATCTAAATACAGAGGAAAACTTTGGATATCCAGTATTTGCAAATATCATGGACTGTGATGTGGAGGCAGATGCTATCATAGATTTTTCTGTGGCAGTGGCTGTAGACGCACTACTAGACTTCGTCAAAGAAAAAGGTATCCCAGTAGTTCTTTGTACAACAGGCCTATCAGATGAACAGTTAGCAAAAGTAGAAGAAGTATCAAAAGATGTGGCAGTTCTAAAGTCTGCAAACATGTCACTTGGAATCAACACACTTATGAAACTTCTAAAGATGGCTACAGAAGTGTTGGCTGACAGAGGATATGATATAGAGATAGTTGAGAAACATCACAACCAAAAGCTAGATGCACCTAGTGGTACAGCATTGGCTTTGGCGGATGTAATCAACGAGACAAAAGATAATAGATATGAATATGTTTTTGACAGAAGTCAGAAACGCGAGAAGAGATCAGATAACGAGATTGGAATCTCAGCCGTAAGAGGCGGAACTATCGTAGGACAGCATGATGTTATTTATGCCGGCACCGACGAAGTAATCGAGATCCAGCACACTGCATACTCAAAGGCGGTCTTTGCGAAAGGCGCAATAGACGCAGCTAAATTCCTGGCCGGCAAAGGCCCAGGAATGTATGACATGAGCGATGTTATAGACTAATAATAAAAGCACGATGGAATTAAAACATCGTGCTTTTTTCTTAAATATGATAGAATTAATACAGTATGAATTTCGGAGGCATTTATGAAAAAGATTAAAGTATGCGCGGCTACACCAAATATTACAGTGGCCGACCCAAAAGCAAATGCAAAAGAGATTATAAGAATTTCCAAGAATGCAGGAAAGAAAGGTGCAAAATTAATTGTATTTCCAGAGCTTTCTTTGACGGGGTGTACTTGTGGAGATTTATTCTTCCAAGATGCTTTGCTAGAGAGTGCAATGGAAAACTTAGAAGTGATAGCAGAGAAGACTAAAGATATCAAGGCTGCTATTGTTTTTGGTTTGCCTGTTATGATGGATCACGACATTTACAACGTGGCTGCAGTTTTGTTTAAGGGTAAACTTTGTGGTTTCGATATCAAGAACAAAACACTCTGGGATGCATATGGAGATGAGTTTAGATGGTTCAGATATAGACTAAGAGGAAAAGTTAAGAATATCGAATTTTTACCTTTCAATTTAAAAAATAAATCCGGAAAACTAATTGATAACATGTCCGGTGGTTATGATTTAGATATAAGTGAAAACTTACGAATTGATTTCAAAAGACAGCTAGGTTTTATTCTAGGTGTTGGAATTGGAAATGACGGAGAAGGTAGATATTACGAGTGCTCATACAGAGGCGATGAAGTAGATATAGTAGCGCACTTAGGTGCTAGAAGAAAAGTAGTGGATGAAGACACAGAAGATTTTGTTCAAAATGTTGCTTATGATTCAAATGCTCAGGTAGTTTATGCTGAAGCAGGTGATGGAGAGTCTAGTACAGACTTTGTCTTTGCCGGAGAGAGCACTATAGCAAGTGAGTACACAGTTTATAAGAAATCTACTCCATTTAAGAATCAAGCAATAATAGCAGAAGTTGATATAGATGAAAAGAAGGATGCATTAGTTCGCAATCAGTACGGACAGACTATTGCAAAGTCTGAAGAGGGTCCTTCAAAACACAAACGCCCTGAAATTGTAATGTTAGATGGTGATTATTGGTCAATGCCATCTGATATGTTGGGATTTAACCCATTTATCCCTGATGATGAGCGCGACAAAGTAAAGATGTGCAAAAACATTTTGAAGATTCAGTCAAAGGCGTTGGTAAAGAGAATGAAGACTGTCGGAGCGGACAAATTGGTAGTGGGCATATCTGGTGGACTTGATTCTACTTTGGCGCTAATTGCATGTGTGAATGCTTGTGATGAACTAAAGATTAATCACAAGAATATTATCGCAATTACTATGCCAGGTTTTGGAACAACTAGTAGAACACACGATAACGCTAGTAAGATGATGAGATTTTACGGCGTTACAAAGAAAGAAATTGATATCACAGAATCAGTGAAGCAACATTTCGCAGACATTAAACACGGTATTAGAAATAAGAATGCTACATTTGAAAATGCGCAGGCTAGAATGCGCACAATGATTTTGATGGATGTGGCTAATGACAATAATGCGTTGGTGGTAGGAACTGGAGACTTCTCTGAACTTGCTCTTGGATGGTGCACATACAATGGTGATCACATGGCTATGTATAGTGTAAATGCAAACATTCCAAAGACTGTGATTAGAGAAGTGGTAAATTACGAGGCAGATAGAATTAAGAATGAGCGACTAAGTAAGATTCTTAAGGATATTGTGGATACGCCGGTTAGTCCAGAACTTCTTCCAAGCAAAAAAGATAAGATTGCTCAAAAGACAGAAGATATAGTAGGACCATATGAGCTGCACGATTTCTTCTTGTATGAGATAGTGTATTTAGGTAAAACTCCAAGTGAAGTGGAGTCGGATGCTATTGTTAACTTTATGGAGCAGTACAAGATAGATGTTGTTAAGCATTGGCTAAAAGTGTTTATAAAGAGATTTTTCTCGCAACAGTTCAAGAGAAATTGTAGCCCTGATGGACCACAGGTGTTCTCATTTGGATTTTCACCAAGAGGCGGATTTATGATGCCATCAGATGCCTCGGCCAAAGCTTGGCTAGATTATTTAAAGTAGTACTTAATTAAAGAACTTTTTAAATAAATTATTTAGGAGGATATTATGAAAAAGAAAAACGGAATTATTATCGCACTATGTGTGGTAGTGGTGGCTTTAATAGTAGTACTTGCTTTTGTTCTTGGAAGAAGCACTAGTAAAGAAGCGACTACAAATGCACCAACAATTGCACCTACTCAGGCTACACAGACAGCTGCTCAGACAGCAAAGAGTGATGTTAGTTCTTCAGACATAAAAGTTGTGAAGAAGTATGTTACTGTTGAAAATGATGATTACAACATGGTATTAGTGCTTGAAAATACTGGAAAAGCTGATGCTGCAGTGGCAGTAGTTGGCAAAATCTTTGACGGAGCCAATGCGAATGTTGGAACTGAAAGAGAATCTATCTTTATGGATCCAGGTTCACAGTCTGTAGTTTGTCTAGACTTTGATACAGAGGGTATTAAGGTGAAGGATGATGACTATAAGATTTCAGTGGCATCAGCTACTAGTGTTAAACCGGGTCTTAAAAACATTACATACAAGAAAAAGACTGTTGGAAACATTGTTAAAGTTACATCTAAGAATGAAGGTGACTTTGACCTAAAGGGAGTAGAAACACATGTATTGTTCTATGACAATGGTGAACTAGTGGACATTGAAAGTGAAGATATGATTGAGAATGATTCAGAAATCTTTACAAAGGGCACTAAAGTTATACAGTCATTTGACACAAGAGAACAGTTCGACAAAGTAAAAGTTTACTACTCACAAGATCAAGAACAGCCAGACGCAGAAGACGATGACTAAACAATAAATAATAAAACACCAGTTGTTAATTCAACTGGTGTTTTTATATGAATAACTCTGTGATAAATACTACTAAACAACTGACTGCAGCTGTAATAAATAGGTTTGGCTTTTTCCAAGCAACGATGATGGCTGCTACCAAAGCAAGTGTGCCGGAAATCCAAGACTGTGTTGCATTTATAATAGCTGGGAATGTCATAACTGAAAGTGTGACATATGGCACGTAGTATAGAAACGATCTAATATATTTATTTTTTATTTCTTTCCTAATTAACGTGATCGGCAAAACCCTAATCAAGTATGTGACGATAGTCATTAGAAGGAGCGTGATATAAAACTTACTGTTCATCTTGAGCCTCCTTCACCGGTTTAATTATCGAAAAGATTCCTGCAATCACAACGGTAAGAACAATTATCTTTATACCGCTATCAATTCCCTTAACAATAGGAATAACTGAAAGCAAGTAGCTTGCTACAAAGCTGACTACGATAACAGCAGCTATCACTTTGTTTTTCTTTCCCTCAGGAATAATAATTGCGATAAACATACCAAACAAACCAACACTTAGCGCGCTAATAACACTTTCCGGCAAAACATTGCCGAGCGCAACGCCCAGAGCAGTACCAACTACCCAGCCAGGTGAAGCCACAGTAGCCATACCGAAAATGTAGTACGGATTTAGCTTTCCTTCCACAGCGATGGCTGCGCCAAAGATCTCATCAGTAATAAAGTATCCCATAATAAGTCGCTTCCATACAGGAGTGTCCTCAGGAATCTTTTGACTAAGAGAACATGACATCAAAAGGTATCTAGCATTAGCTACCAACTCCATCAAAACCATCACAAGAATAGTAGTGCCTGCGCCAAAGAGAGTAATAAAAATATACTCCCCAGCAGATGCGTGGAGTCCAAAACTCATAAGTGCAGACTTAATGACAGAAATCTTGGCTGCTTTGGCTTGGATGCCTAGCGCAAAAGCCACAGCAAAATAACCAAGTCCAATTGGTATGCCTGTTTCTAATCCTTTTATATACGCTTTTTTGTTTGAATGTTCCATATGTTTAATCCTTTACGCAAAGAATATAATAATACATTTTCATCTAATAAACAAATCAAATGTACCATTTATTGGACGGCTATTTATGGTATAATACTAAACAGTGAGGGCACGGAATGTTAAATTTTATTATTGGAACCGCAGGTAGCGGAAAATCTTATGAATTACAACAAAAGTTAATAAAAGAATCTACTGATAATCCAGATAGTAGATTTGTTCTTTTGGTGCCAGATCAATACTCATTGGAAGCTCAAAAGGAGATTCTAGATAAGCATCCTAACCATGGTGCTTTTAATATTGAAGTATCAAGTTTTAACCGTTTGGCCTATGAAGTGCTAGATGAACAGGGCTTTGGCGAAGCCAAATTAATGACTGATTTAGCTAAGACTATATTGGTTAGAAAATGTTTGATTGATTGCAAAGATGATCTAGAAGTGTTCAAGGGCAAAGTGAATATGCCAGGTTTTACAGATAAGATGAAATCTGTCATTAACGAACTTGGTCAGTACAACATAAGTCAGGACAAACTAAGAGAGATTATTGAAAAGAGTGATGATCTATTAAGCGAGAAATTGGAAGACGTTTTCAAGGTGAGAGAACGTTTTAATAGTTATGTAACAGAAAAGAATCTAACTACTGATGAATTGCTAGATAGATTTATGAAGTGTATTCCTAATTCAAATATTATTGAGAATACTTATATTTACATAGATGGATTTACAGGTTTTACACCTATACAGGAAAGAGTGATAGAGGGGTTAACTAGAAAGGCAAAGGATGTCACAGTGACAGCCACCATACCTGTAGATGAGTATAAAAACACATCGGATCTAAGAAGTGATGATTTATTCTATTTAGGAAAGAATACCGTTAAACATCTAAGACGTTTTGCCGCAGAAAACGGACTAGAGGGAGATATTGATTTAATAGAAGACAAAGATGGTCATCCTAGAAGAATTCAGGATAATGATGCACTTTCATTTGTGTCTAGAACTATATTTGGACAAAGTGCAGATAAGTATGAAGAAGAGCAAGATTCTATAGAAATTCATGAAGCAGATTCGCTAGAAAACGAGGTTTTAACCGTTGTTAAGCGTATTGAGCGATTAGTAAGGACTGAAGGTTACAGATATAGGGATTTTGCCATAATAACGGCTGATTTAGAGAGTTATTATCCATATTTAGACAAAATCACACGCAAATATGAAATACCTGTATTTATCGATTATAAGCGCAGAACAGGTATGAATGCTTTTGCAGATTTGGTGGTGGCTTTGGCTAGATTAGCACGTTTGAATTTCTCGTATGATTCGCTTTTCCATGTCTTGAGAACAGGACTTACACCTATCAGTGAGAGTGACATTGACTTTATTGAAAACTATATTATCACATTTAAAAGAACATCATTTAACAGTTTCGCTCAGGAGTGGAAGAGACCGCTAGATAATCGATACAAATTAGATCGAGTAAATGAGATAAGAAAAAATATCTACGAAACATTCAAACCATACATGAGCGTTATGAGAAATTCTAATTCTACAGTTAGTGATTACTGTAAGAGTGTCTATGATATTCTCGTTGCGTTTAATATTGATAAGCGCGTGGATGAATATGTAGAGAGATTCCACGAAGAAGGAAACTATGCTTTAGAAGAAGAGTACAGTCAGATTTATTCTGCCATCGTTAGATTGCTTGAAACTATCGAGAATACTATGGGCGATGAAAAAATCACTTTAAATGATTTTGAAAAATTGATTGTTAGTTCTATAGAGTCGTTAAAGATTGGTATCATTCCTCCGGGAATTGATGATGTTATGGTGGGTGATATCGAGAGAACTCGTCTTAAGGATATAAAGAAAATCATTTTCTTGTTAGGAGCAAACGATGGCGTCATTCCAAATACTTCTAATCCAGCTACTATAGTGAATGATGCAGATAGAGAAAGACTAAAAGAGAATGGATACGAATTTGCGCCTACTACTAAGGATAATGTCTTTAAGCAAATGTTCTATTTGTATATGCTTCTCACTAAACCTACAGAGAAGTTTGTTGTTTCATTTAGCAACCAGGACAAAGACTTCAAACCTCTTAAACAATCATACTTTGTTGATATGTTAAGAGCAATTCTTAAAGAGACTGGTACCATTTTGGATAGTGAAACTGAAAGCAAAGTAGAAGATATAGTAAATGCAAATGTAGCATTGGATTTCTTGGCGAAGAAAGGAAGAGTAATCAAGTATTCTCAAGATGAAAATGAAAAGAAGCTATATTCGTCACTTAAGAATTATATGCTTCAGAACAAAGTTGAAATAGATGCAGTCCATCTAATGAACGATGGGTTAAAATTTGAATATAAAGAGCGTGGTATTGAGACTTCGCTAGCTAAAGATTTATATAAACCTGAAGAGGATATAAAAGTAACCGAAGCCCAGCAGTTTATTAATTGTCCATATAATCACTTCTTGAATTACGGATTGAATCTAAAAGAACGTGAATATTATCAGTTTGATAACTTGCAAAAGGGAAATATTGAGCATGATATTTTGGAGAGGTTCTTTAAGTCAGTAAATGAAAACAAAAT
Source organism: Eubacterium sp. (assembly GCA_017514785.1). Taxonomy (GTDB): domain Bacteria; phylum Bacillota; class Clostridia; order Lachnospirales; family Lachnospiraceae; genus Eubacterium_G. Next base: position 113,750 of record JAFWIO010000076.1, read on the forward strand.
TGATTTAAAGAATGTTGACCAAAAGAAGATTGATCAAATACTTGATACTGCCGCAAAAGAAGCTTTCGAGTGTGAAAGAGCGGGTGATTTTATCAAGACTGACTCATCAAAAGAGTTTTTAAAACACCAGTTAACTAACATTGCAAAAGAAAGTGTGAATGCGCTTATTAAACATCTTCAAAGAGGTAAGTTTGAAGTGTCATATTTGGAGGAGCGTGTTTCTGGTGGTAAGGCAGACCGTGTTGATAGATATGAAGATGGTAATGATATTTACATAAAAGTAATAGATTACAAAACTGGAAGTAGTGTTGGCTTTAGTTTTGGCGAGTTGATGTATGGAAAGAATATGCAGGTATTCGTATATCTAAAGGATGCATTGCAAAGAGAGATTGAAAACAATCCAGGCAAGAATGTTATCCCTGCAGGTGCTTTCTATTTCAGAGCGAGAGAAAACTATGTGGGCAAATCTAACGGAACTGGTGATACGTCTGGCAAGCAAATAGAAGAACAAAATATTAATAACGCTTTCAAGATGTCTGGCTTGTTAAACAAAGAAGCTATAAAGGTCTTTGACGAAGACAACAAACCTGAAGAAACAATTAGTTTGCCTTCTAGTAAACCAGAAGAGGCTATGTTTGACACAGAAAACTATATGAAACTCTTAGATTATGTAGACGATAAAATTGATGAGATAAGAGGGGACATAAAACATGGCTATATAAAAGTTGAGCCTTATGATGGAGCATGTAAGTACTGTTCTTACCAAGGTGTTTGCAGAAAAGAAATGGGTAATGTTGAATTTAAAAAGGCTGAGAATTTGAAGGCACAAGATGTCATTAAGATATTGAATGGAGAAGAAGATGACGCAAATTCCATGGACTAAAGATCAAGAAAAAGTAATAAATACGAGTGGAAAAGATATATTAGTGGCTGCCGGAGCTGGTTCTGGTAAGACCGCTGTATTAGTCGAGCGCATTATTAAAAAGGTGACTGACCCTAATCATCCAGTTGATATTGACCGTTTTTTGATAGTTACATTTACAAAAGCTGCTGCAGCGCAGATGAGAGAAAAGATTAGAGAGAAACTCTATACACTATCATATAAGAATCCGAAGGATGAAAATTTAAAGAGACAGTTGTCTCTAGTTCATACTGCCAACATTTCGACTATCGATAGTTTCGCCAAGAAGGTGGTGTCTGCCAATTTTGAAAAACTCGATATTGATCCAAACTTTAGATTGATGGAGAAGGAAGAGTCAGACTTGCTCTTAGAAGATTATATAGAAGAGACGGTGGATGAAATGTTTGAAGAGGATAATCAAGATTTCATGAACGCTATGTCTCAGTTGGCGAAGGGAGATGTTTCTACGGATGTAGTCCGTAAAGTATCTCTCATAGTTAATAAAGCAAAAAACCAAGAATATCCTCTTAAATGGTTGGCTGATGCCATTGATAGAAATTATTGTGAGACAGAAGATGACTTTAATCAAAAAGAATTTGTAAAAAGATTTGTTGCCCAATTTGAGAAGTATAAAGAATTTAGTGATGATTTGTGGACAGCACTAAATGATGTGGAAGAAAATGAAACGCCTACAGAAATCATGCAAGAAATAATAGATAAAACTAATAGTATACTAACTAAGTTAGAGGCAGCTTCCACATACAACGAATACCGAGACGCCATTATATCTTATGGTTTACAAAAGACAGTAACTCAGACTAAAGGCTATTTTGTAGACTTGAAAGAACATCATAATAAGCTGTTAACATACATCCGATCTTTTGTTGGAACAAATGGTAAGCCAAAGTATTTCCCTTCTGTAGAAGATGCTATGGAGGATGTAAATAAGAGTCAAAAGACAGCTAATGTTCTACTTGAAATTGCTATCAAGTCATTTGAAAAATGTATGAATGAAAAGAAGCGTATTTGTGCGTACGACTTTAGCGATATAGCTCATTTTGCAATTGATGTTCTCTGTGAACCGGGAGAAGATGGACCGACTGCCAGTGATACAGCAAAGAAGATGGCAGAAGGCTTTGAAGAAATACTAATAGACGAGTATCAAGATAGTAACTACATCCAGGAATATATGTTGTTTGCTTTGTCTAAAGGACAAGGTATCAACAATGTATTTATGGTGGGTGATATTAAACAGAGTATTTATCGTTTTAGATCAGCAGAGCCTAAGATTTTCCTTGAAAAGCTAAATAATTTTGAAGAGGAAAATGATGAACATACTAGAATTATCCTTGGTAAAAACTTCCGTAGTAGACCAGAGGTTATTAAATTCACTAACTTTATTTTTGAAGAGATTATGATAAAAGATGTTGGTGGAATAAATTACAGCGATGGTCAAAAATTGGTTCAGGGTGCTGAGAATTATAATGAATCTTTAAACAATGGCAAAGAGGACAATAAAGCTGAAATTATCTGTGTGCCTAGTCAGGATGGCCTTTCAAGACATGAGGTTGAGGCTAACATCATTGCAAGAAAGATTCTGAATATGATGGATGAGAAGACTGGTCTAAAAATTACTGATGAAAAGGCTAATAAAAGATCGCTTAGATATAACGATATAGTTATTTTGACGCGTTCACCTAAGACAGTGGTGGATACTTACTTAAGAGTTTTAGAAGAGTACGGAATCCCTGTGTATGGTGAGAAGAGAGATGGCTTTTATGAATCAACTGAAATTAAATGTATTCTAGATTTCTTGTCAGTTATTGATAACCCTATGCAAGATATTCCTTTGGCGGGGGTTATGACTAGCGCGTTCTATCATTTTGACGAGAGCGAACTAGGTTATATCAGATTGGTACAGCCAAAGGATGCTATGTACCATGCGGTTCAGAAGTATGCCGAAGAGGGAACAGATCAAAAATTAAAAGATAAAGTAAATGCTTTCTTGGAGTCGCTAGAGGATTACAGAGACAAAGTAAAATATATGTCAGTGTATGAGTTTATCAATTATTTCCTAGACTCTAGTCGCTTTGATTTATATATTAGAAGTTTGCCGGCAGGTGCTAAGCGTATTCTTAATGTGGATATGCTTAAAGAGATTGCGTATAAATATGAAAACTCATCTTACAGATCGCTTTTCAATTTTGTTCGTTATGTGAATAAGAGTATTGATAACGACAAACAGATAGGTGAGGCATCAAATGTGCATGAAGATGATAACGTGGTTAGAATTACAAGTATTCACCAGAGTAAAGGTTTGGAATACCCTGTCGTAATCCTATCTAATGTGGCTCCTGGAGGTAGAGGCGGAAGCAAAGAAAACAACTATTTAGTAAATAGTGATGGTGATATTGGACTAGATTCTTTAGATACAGAAAACAAGACTAAGACGGATACATTACTTGAAAGATATATTGTGGAAACTGAAGATGAACAGGAAAAAGCAGAAGAATTAAGACTTCTTTATGTTGCCATGACTAGAGCAAAAGAGAAACTAGTTATCACTGCAATTAAGCTTGCAAAAAAAATAGAGAAAAAAGACTTTAAACCTATAAACAATGCAAACAAAAAAGGTTCAATACTTGCTACTACTGATTTCTATCAAATGATTGCTCCGGTTTTAGGTACTGAGATATATGACGAAGTTCCGGACTTAATAGATGCGGAGAGCGAACCTAATGATGTAGATAAAGAGTTTTACAGGGTAGAAATGTATCCAACCATTGAGAGTTATCCATTTGTCGGTCTAGTAGAAGATGAATCTATGGATGATTTGAAGTTGAAGTCTGATGAAGAAATAACAAATAAAATTATTGAGAATTTTGAATATAAATATGATTATAGAAAAGAGGCAAAACTTCGTGCAAAGATGAGTGTTACTGAAATCAAGCGACGATTGAGCGGAGAGTTTACAGATGATGACGCAGAAAACTTAATTCAAGATAGAAGTGCGAAGAGTAAGCCGAACTTTGTTGAGCAAGATAAAGATACAGGATTAACAGGTGCAGATTTAGGTAATGCTTATCATAAAGTTTTTGAACTATTAGATTATTCTAAGGATATGACTGATAAAAATGTAGTCAAAGAATTCTTAGATCAGTTAGTGAGTGAAAACAAATTGACAGAAGAGGAGAGAACTTCCGTCAAAGAAGATAAAGTAATAGAGTTTACCACAAGTGGTATTGGAAAGCGCATGAAAGCAGCTTTCGATAGAAACGAACTTTACCGCGAGCGCAAGTTCTTGCTACAGGTGGATGGCGACTTTATAGAAAAAGTTCAAGGCATTGAGACTGATGAGACTATGATTGTTCAAGGTATCATAGATGCTTGCTTTGTGGAAGACGGAAAGTATGTAATTGTGGATTACAAAACTGACAAAGTCGATAAAAAAGAAACACTCGTTGAAGAGTATAAAAATCAGTTAAATGTTTATGAAAAAGCAGTGAATCAAATAACAAATGCAGAAGTAGCTGAAAAAATTATTTACTCAGTTGAGTTAGGAGAGGAAGCGACAGTATGATATTTCCAAAAAACATAGAAAAAGGTGACATCATAGGAGTGTGTGCTCCATCAGGTGGTGTTACAGAAGATATCAAAATAAAGCGAACAAAGAATGGTGCACTCAATCTTAGAAACGCAGGATATGAAGTGGCGTTCTCTGATAGTGTGTTTAAAGCAGATGAAAGAGGAGTGAGCGCTAGCGGAAAGCAACGCGCTGATGAGTTCAATGCATTTATAAAGAATGATAAGGTGAGTGCAATCGTTTCTGCCGGAGGCGGAGACTTCTTATTTGAGATGCTAGAGTATGTTGATTGGGATGCCTTAAAGAATAATCCTAAATGGTTCCAGGGTTATTCTGATAATATGACTTTGCTTTATCCAATCGTTACAAAATGCGACATAGCAGCTATTTATGGTTGTGGTATTAGAGAGTTTGGAATGCAGCCTTGGGAGAAATGCGTAAAAGATTCTCTAGGTGTTTTAGATGGTAGTGTAGAAAAGTTAGAATCTTATGATTTTCATGAGACAGAAAGACACGAATATGAGACTGGCTTGGAAGGATATTTTAATGATCAAGAAACTATATGGGTAAACGGAAAAGATGAAGAAAAAGTTGAGATGTCAGGAAGACTGCTAGGCGGTTGTCTTGATGTTTTGGTATTCCTTATTGGCACAAAGTATGATGGCACAAAGGACTTCATCCAAAAGTACGCAGATGATGGAATCGTATGGGCTTTGGAGAGCTTTGCTATGGCTGATGTGGATATGGTTACACATCTATGGCAGATGAAAGAACTAGGCTATTTTGAAAATGCCAAGGGTTTTGTCTTTGGTAGACCATGTATGTATGATCACTGGACTTATGATGAGTATAAAGATGCTGTCATGTCTATTCTAGGAGATTTGAATGTGCCAGTGGTCTTTGACGCTGACTTAGGTCATATGGGTCCACAGTTCCCTTGGGTTATGGGTGCAAAGGCTAAGGTGACATCCGAGGCCGGCAAAGGAACATTAGAATACATATACTAATTTATTGAATACAATTAAAAATTATATTAAAATAATAATGATAGAGTGAACGGAATAAAAATGTGGAGGTTGTTATGAGCAAAACCATATTAATAGTGGAAGATAACGATAAGCTTAGAAAAACAGTCAAAGAGTTTTTGGAGTTTAATGATTATCTAGTTTTAGAAGCAGTGGACGGCGAAGAAGGTGTCGCTCAGTTCGAAGAGTATATTGAAGACATCGATTTAGTCCTTCTTGACATCATGCTACCTGGTATTGATGGTCAAGAAGTATTGAAGAAGATTCGCGAAGTATCCAATGTTCCAATTATTATGATGACTGCTAAGTCAGGAGATGTTGAGCAAATCAAGAGCTTTAGCAACGGAGTGGATGACTATATTAAGAAACCATTCCAACTAATGGTATTGAAAGCTCGTATTGATGCTATTTTTAAACGTGCATCACATATTCCAACAGGACATATCGAAGAAAAGATGGAACCTATTGAGGCAGGAAAACTTAGATTGGATGTCACATCTAGAAAGGCATACATTGATGATAAGCTAATGCCAACTACTCCAAAGGAATTTGATATTCTAGTTTACTTGGCAGAGAATGAGAGTGTGGCACTCAAACGTGAACAGATTTTGGATGCTGTTTGGGGACAGGATTACGATGGAACATTTAGAACTGTCGATACGGTTATCAAACAGATTAGAAATAAGATGGGCAAGAAATGTCCATACATTAGATCAATTTACGGCGTAGGCTATATATTTGAGGTAAATGATGATTAAAACTATTAGGGGACGAATGGTCATACTGATGACACTAACTATCTTAGTGTTAACTGTGGCCATTTTTTCTGTTTTTGCATTGTTTGCAGATGACTATTATTACTCAAGAAAAAAGGGAATGATTTCAGATGCATACAAGAAGTTGCAGGAAACAGATGTACTTAACTTGAATAACGACAACAAAGCTATTTCACAATATGAAGATGAGCGAATCACCTTTATTATTTGTAATAGTAGTTTTGAGCGTGTCTATGTTACGAAGATGGAGAAAAAACCTATAGATGCGCAGACTCGCATTGCTAACGACATCGTTGCAAATATGAGATCGTTTTCATATAAATACAAGAGCAAAGAGACAAACAAAAGAATTATTGGATACGGTAAAAAGCTCCAGGATGATGAAGATTACTACATCTACATTTACGAGAGTAAAGAGGCGACAAGCATATTCTTTAATTACTATAGATGGTTCTTCTTTATAGTAGGTGCATTTGTCTTAATTGCAGGAATCCTAATTTCGCTTTATATTGCTAGTCGTTTGACGCGTCCTATCAGAAAGATAGAGCAGGCTGCTAGTAATGCTGTTGATAGTGGATACTCACTTAATGTCGAGACTAAACATGATTTTAAAGAAGTGGATTCTTTGGCGAACAGTATAAATAAGATGCTTACACAAATCAGAACTCAAATGACTGATTTGCAGGATGAACTTAGTAATCAAACATTAGCCGAGGAAGAGAGACGTGTGTTTATAAATAATATTTCTCACGAGCTTAAAACTCCTTTGGCGGTCATTTCTAGTCAGATTGAGATGCTTGATTTGATTGACGATGAGGAGAAGAGAAAAGAATACATCAAATCTATCACTGAAGAGACTGACAGAATGACTGATATGATCAATGACATGATAGTGATGTACGCGACAAAGAGTAATGAGAAGGAGTTCTCTATTGAGGAAGCTGATGTGGCTGAAATAGTTTGCGACACACTTGGCAACTACGAAGAATTATTTGTCGAGAAAAATATTGAGCTAGAACAAGACTACGACGAAGACTGTATCGCTAGAATCAATACTAGATATATTTCACAGGCTGTCAGCAACTATATTTCAAATGCTATCAAGCACTGCCAAGAACCAGGTAAGATTACAGTCAAGGTTAATAATAATACTGATAGTATCCGAGTGGAAGTTGGAAACAATGGTGATCATGTGCCAGATAAATACAAAGATAAGATTTGGGATATGTTCTACTCGAAGGATGACAAGAATAAAAAGAACAAGATGAAGAGTAGTGGAATAGGCCTATCTATTGTTAAAAGTGTTATGGAAGTTCACAATGGTGATTATGGATTTGAAAATGTGGACGATGGTGTAGTTTTTTGGATGGATATTCCTAAAAACCTAAACGAATACACTAACGAATAAAAATTGAAGAAATAATGAAAAACAACTTGACCTATACTAACTATCGCGTTAGTATAGGTCTTGCATTTTGATAATTACATATCAACCAGTAAGGGCTAGTACTGGTTTCGACAGGGATTTGGAAACTGGGGAAGCGAGTCGTATGGGATGCGTTAAATGCCAATTTTAAATTTAAACGCTGATAAAAAATTAGCAATCGCTGCGTAATTTATTCGTAGCAATCTGACTTTAATGCACCTACACTTTAATTTCAGGTTTTATGATTATGTAGGAAACGACGGATGCTTTCGCTTCAAAGCATTTGGGCGTATCTAGAAGCTACCTATTTCACTTGGGTGTCTATCTCCGTTTGAATTAGGGAATTTTAATGATAGACTACACTCGTAGAAGCACAGCGGAAGAATTTTTGGACGCGAGTTCGACTCTCGCCTAGTCCACTAAAATAAGCACATCATTATAGATGTGCTTATTTTTATGTTATAATTTAGTAGTTAGTGTTCATATAATGAACACAATTTTAGAAGATAATATCTACTAGATAAACATACGGAGGATAAAACTATGGCAGATTTAAAAATCTTAGTAGTAGATGATGAAGCTAGAATGAGAAAGCTAGTGAAAGACTTTCTCACACGTGAAAATTACATAGTGAAAGAAGCGGCCGATGGAGAAGAGGCTATTGATATATTCTTTGAGGATAACGATATTGATTTAGTTATCCTTGATGTTATGATGCCAAAAATGGATGGTTGGGAAGTGTGCAAGGAGATTAGACAGTTCTCTAAAGTTCCTATCATTATGCTCACCGCCAAAGGCGAAGAGAGCGACGAATTACTTGGCTTTGATCTAGGTGTTGATGAGTACATCTCAAAACCATTTAGTCCAAAGATTTTGGTTGCTAGAGTTAATGCAATCCTTAGAAGAACAAACAACCTTGACGAAAATGAAACAATGACAGCTGGAGATATAGAAGTAAACCAAGCTGCTCATACAGTTAAGGTTAAGGGCAAATCTATTGAACTAAGTTTCAAGGAGTTTGAACTATTAGAATACTTTATTAAGAATAAAGGTATCGCATTATCTCGTGAGAATATTCTAAACAACGTTTGGAATTACGATTACTTTGGCGATGCCAGAACTATCGATACACACGTTAAAAAGCTCCGCGCGAAATTAGGTGATTGTGGAGATTATATCCAGACTATTTGGGGAATGGGGTATAAATTTGAAGTCTAAAGAAAACCGTAAAGCGAATAGAACTGTCCCTTTGACGCACTCAATTTCGTACAAGATGACAATACTTATAGTGGCAGTTATGCTTTTGTCTGTGATTTTCGCAGGCGTTTTTGGCTCGCTCTTTTTGGAGAAATACTACACAAAACAAAAGCAGTCAGCAGTAAAAAAAGTGTACGAGGCTTTTGATGATGTGGTAAAGACTGACGCGGCTATAAATGAATCGACAGATCTAATTAAACTAAACAGTATCTTAGAAAAAACCGGAGCAAGTGCCATCGTGATAGATAACAGCGGAACAGTACTGTTTACATATGGTTCTGAAGTTCCTCTTCGTCAAAGATGGAGAGATTTGGTCTTTGGCTTTGGCGACAACAAGATGTTTAAATCTACTGTAGTTGAGAAGAATGATAACTACAGTCTTTTGTATACTGTAGATTCATCCAACAATAATTATCATTACGAGCTAGTCTCTAGCCTTTCTAATGACAGCGATTTGGTTGTGCGCCTATCGGTCGAGAACTTCAAAGAAAGTTTAAGTATTACCAATCATTTTTATGCAGGACTTGCTATAGCTCTTATTATTGTAATTACAATTCTAATGATTATTTTGACTAGAAAATATACAATTCCTATGCTTCAACTTGCAGCCATTTCTAAGAAGATGTCAGAACTAGATTTTGATGTTAAGTACGAGGGACATCATAATGATGAGCTTGGAGTTTTGGGCGATAGCATGAATGAGATGTCTGAAAAGTTAGAGAGCACTATCACAGAACTTAAAACTGCAAACTTAGAATTAGAAAAAGACATCAAGCAGAAAGAAGAAGTGGATGAGTTAAGAAAAGAATTTATCTCAAATGTTTCTCACGAACTAAAGACACCAATTGCGCTTATTCAAGGGTATGCTGAAGGTTTGTCGGATGGAATTAATGATAATCCAGAAGACATTAAATACTACAGTGATGTGATAGTGGATGAGTCAAACAAACTAAACAAGATGGTTCAGAAACTAATGACTTTAAATCAGATTGAATTTGGCAGCGTTAATCTTAACATAGAACGTTTTGATATAGTTGAAGTGATAAACACATTGATTTCTCGCAGACAGATTTTGTCGGAGAAAGATAATATTAAGATAGAAGTGGTTGCACCTGATAAGCAATTTGTCTGGGGCGACGAATTCTACATAGAAGAAGTCATTACAAACTACTTAAACAATGCTGTTAACCATGTCGATGATAAGCACATCATTAAGGTGCAAGTGACTGAAAATAATGGTATAGTAAGAGTGTCGGTTTTCAACTCAGGAAAGCCTATTCCAGAGGATGAACTAGAGAAAATCTGGGTAAAATTTTATAAAGTTGATAAAGCAAGAACCCGCGAATACGGTGGAAGTGGTATTGGTCTTTCAATAGTCAAAGCCATTATAGACAACCACGACAAAGAATGTGGCGTGATAAACCATACAGACGGCGTAGAATTTTGGTTCGAGCTTGATGCAAATAATTAGAGGAAAATTATGATAGCAATTATTGATTATGATGCAGGAAATATTCATAGTGTAAAAAATGCCTTCGATTTTATTGGCGAGGAAACTGTGACCACTAGAGATCCAAATGAGATTTTGGCCGCAGACAAAATTGTTTTGCCAGGAGTCGGAGCTTTTGGCGATGCTATGGATAAGTTAAAAGAATATAAACTAGTGAATACTATCTACGATGTGGTCGAAAGTAAGAAACCTATGCTTGCTATTTGTCTAGGTCTTCAGCTTTTGTTTGAGGAAAGCGAAGAATCTCCTGGAAAGACAGGTCTAGGAATAGTGCAAGGTGAAGTTTTGCATATCCCAGATCAAGTAGGTTTTAAAATTCCACACATCGGTTGGAATTCGCTGGATCTTTCGAATGATGGAAGATTATTTAAGGGAATGGAAAACCCTTATGTTTATTTCGTCCATTCTTATTATGCCAAGGCAAAGGATGATGCGGTAGTTACAGCATCTACTGATTACATTACGCAGATGCACACATCTATTGAGCAAGACAATATTTTTGCTTGCCAATTCCATCCAGAGAAGAGTGGCGATGTAGGAATTCAAATACTTAAGAATTTTGTTGAAATAGATTAGGAGATAAAATGTTTACGAAAAGAATTATCCCATGTTTGGATATAGATGATAACAGAGTGGTGAAGGGCACTAACTTTGTCGATCTCAAAGACGCTGGTGATCCAGTGGAGGTGGCAAAGGTTTACAATGCTGCCGGCGCAGATGAATTGGTATTTTTGGATATCACAGCTTCATCTGACCACAGAGACACAGTGGTAGATTTAGTTCGCCGCGTAGCAGAGCAAGTTTTCATTCCATTTACCGTGGGTGGAGGAATTAGAACTGTAGATGACTTTAGAGAAGTCTTAAGAAACGGTGCTGATAAAGTAGCAATCAATTCAGCTGCTATTGAAAATCCAGATTTGATTAGCGATGCTGCTAAGAAGTTTGGAAGTCAGTGCGTTGTAGTTGCGATTGATGCCAAAAGAAACGAAGACGGTGAAACTTGGAACATTTATAAATATGGCGGAAGAGTGGACACTGGTATAGATGCGGTAGAGTGGGCTGTTCGTGCAGAGGACTTGGGCGCAGGTGAAATCCTTCTTACAAGTATGGACTGCGACGGAGTGAAAGACGGTTACGACATTGAACTAACTCGCGAGATTTCAGAAGCAGTTAGTATTCCAGTAATTGCATCTGGTGGCGCAGGGAACAAAGAACACTTTTATGATGCGCTAACTACTGGTGGAGCAGATGCGGCGCTTGCAGCTTCACTATTTCACTTTAAAGAGTTAGAGATAAGTGATGTGAAAGATTTTCTAGCCAGCAAAGGTGTTCCGGTAAGAATAGTTAAAGACGGTGTACAAGATTACATTGATTCTTCAGCAGGAATTAAAAAGTAATGATATATCATTTTATTATTAATGGAAAAAGTGGAAAAGATAACAAGTCTCTCGTGGAAACAAAAATCAGAGAGGCTTGTTTTAAGCGTAAAATAAATTACGACATTACATATACCGAAAGGCCTAGCGATGCAAAAAGAATAGCAGAAGAATTTCCAGATGAGGAGTGTGTAATCTTTTCTGTCGGCGGTGATGGAAATTTAAACGATACTCTAAACGGAATAGTTGGAAGCAATAATAAGATTCTAGCTAATATTCCAGCTGGCAGTGGAAATGATTTTTCTAGAACACTAATGAAACTAGATGATGGGATTCACAGTGTTGATATTGGTTCAATTAACCATAGATATTTTATAAATGTTGCTTGTGTGGGACTAGATGCAGATGTGGCAGAGAATGTTGCGATTACACGTGAAAAGAAATGGATTCCAACTAGCCAAAGATTTAATGCAAGTTTCGTTTATACATATTTTAAATATTTGCCTAAGAATGTGAAGATTAAAATAGGCGAGAGTGAGATTAAAGATGACATTACAATATTGGCTATCTGTAATGCGCAGTATTACGGTAGTGGATATCACATAGCTCCACATGCACTATTAGATGATGGATTTTTTGACATTTATTTGGCGAAGAAGATGCCAAAGATTAAAATACTTCCAATGCTTTTGGCTCTGGCTAGAGGAAAGCACGAAAAGTATTCGGCCATTAATAGATACCAAGAGTCAAGCGTTCACATTGAGTCGGAACAGAAACTATCATTTAATGTGGACGGAGAATTGATGCGTGGAAATAGCTTTGATATAAAACTACACAAAGCGGCAGTAAAAGTTTTTAACGACAAACAATTCATTTATGAAATAATAAAATAGGAGAGAGTATGGCAGCATTAACTGGTGACTGGGAGCAAGCCCTAAAGCCTGAATTTGGAAAAGACTACTATAGAGAATTATTTAAGTTTGTAAAAGAGGAATATAGTACGAGAACTATTTATCCTCCGGCAAACGATATTTTTAATGCTTTCCATTGCACACCTTTAAGCGAAGTGAAAGTGCTGTTGATTGGACAAGATCCGTATCACAACGAACACCAAGCACATGGCCTATCATTCTCAGTATTGCCTGGCAATGATATTCCTCCATCACTTCAAAATATATACAAAGAACTGAATGATGATTTGGGATGCTATATTCCGAACAATGGATATCTAAAGAAGTGGGCTGATCAAGGAGTAATGCTTTTAAATGCAGTGTTAACAGTTCGCGCTCACCAAGCAAACTCACATCAAGGCAAAGGCTGGGAGCAATTTACAGATGCAGTTATTAGAGAAATAAATAAACAAGATAGACCAATTGTAATCTTTCTTTGGGGAGCGCCTGCTAGAAAGAAAAAAGCTATGCTAGATAATCCAAAACACTTAGTGCTGGAGGCACCACACCCAAGTCCATTATCAGCATACAGAGGATTCTTTGGTTGTAAACACTTTAGCAAGTGTAACGAGTTTCTAAAAGCAAATGGAATAGAGCCAATAGACTGGCAAATAGAAAACATAAAAAAATAGAGGTTTGGGAATAACAAAAATTCCCAAACCTCTTATTTTTTTTATTGACTTTTAGTCATTCAATCGTTTGTTAGCTGTTGCCAGCATTAGTTTTATACGATTTAATTGGTTTACTTCTGAAGCACCAGGGTCATAATCCACAGCCACAATGTTTGCCTCAGGGTTTAGTGCACGAATTCGCTTGATAACACCTTTACCTACCACGTGGTTAGGTAGACACGCGAATGGCTGTGTACAAACGATGTTTGGAACACCGTCGTGAATCAAGTGAAGCATCTCACCTGTTAGGAACCATCCTTCACCAGTTTGGTTACCAACAGACACTATCTCTTGAGCCATCTTACTCATCTCCCAAATGTCAGAAGTAGGAGAGAAGTGTTTACTCTTAATAAGTGCTTTTTTAGCGGTGCCTCTCATCCATTCGACTGCTTTAATAGCAAGGTTATTGATTAGCACGCCTTTCTTATTGAAACCAAGTTTCTCAAACTTGTATTTAGCATTTCTAAATCCATATAGGAAGAAGTCTACTAAGTCTGGCATTACAGCCTCAGCACCTTCCTCTTCTAATAGTTTAACCAAGTCGTTGTTAGCAGTAGGAGAGAACTTAACCAAAATCTCACCCACGATACCAACTCTAGGTTTCTTAATATCTTTAACAGGGATAGCGTCAAACTCTTCAACGATCTTTTTCATATTCTTTCTGAAGCGTCTGATACCAAACTTGTTATCAGAAAGTTCTTTGATGATTTTTTCTTCCCATTTTTTGTGAAGAGCATCAGTCTCACCCTTGTTAACTTCGTAAGGTCTAGTTCTATAAACTACACGCATAAATAAGTCGCCGTACAAACCAGCCTGGAGAACTTTCACGCCAAACTTAGGAGTAATCTTAAATCCGCTGTTTTTCTCTAGACCTTGAAGGTTAAGTGAGATAACAGGAATTTGTTCCATGCCAGCCTTCTCCAAAGCACGTCTTATAAATCCAATGTAGTTAGTAGCTCTACATCCACCACCAGTCTGAGTGATGATTAGAGCAGTTTTATCTAGGTCATATTTACCTGATTGCAAAGCTTCCATCATCTGACCAACAACGATAAGAGATGGATAACATGCATCGTTATTTACATACTTAAGTCCCATATCAATACATGAGCGCTCACTATCTAATACTTCTAAGTTGTAACCACATGAATTGATAGCAGCCTCAAGCATACCGAAGTGGATTGGACTCATCTGAGGACAAAGAATAGTGTATTTGTCGTCAAACATTTCCTTTGTAAACTCAACCTTTTCGATAGCAGAAGATTTAATAAATCTTTGGTAGTTAAGTTCGCTACGCTCGCGAATAGCAGCTAGCAATGAACGAACTCTGATTCTTGCTGCACCAAGGTTGTTAACTTCGTCTATTTTTAGAACTGTATAAACTTTATCTGAACCTGTCAAAATATCGCTTACACAATCTGTAGTAACCGCATCCAAACCGCAACCAAAGGAGAAGAGCTGAATTAAATCTAAATCTTCTCGTTTTTTAACTACGTCAGCAGCTTTATATAGTCTAGAGTGATACATCCACTGGTCTGAAACTATAAGAGGTCTTTCAACTTCACCTAGGTGAGCAACTGAGTCCTCAGTCAAAACTGCAAGACCGTATGAATTAATCATCTCTGGAATGCCATGGTTGATTTCAGGATCCACGTGATATGGACGACCAGCCAATACAATACCGTGAAGATTGTTCTTCTCAATATATCTAAGAGTTTCTTCACCCTTACGCATCATATCTTGTCTAGAGTCAATTAGTTCAGCCCAACCTTTTTCTACGGCCTTCTTAATTTCATCTGCGTCAATACCGAAGTCAGTAGTAAAGATATCAACCAAACGCTCTGATAGAACTTCCTGGTTAGAGAAAGCCATAAACGCGTTTAGGAAGTTGATGTCAGGGTTTTCTAATTCCTCAACATTATTCTTAATATTCTCAGCATAAGATGTAACCATTGGACAGTTGTAGTGGTTGTTAGCATCCGGTGTCTCGTCACGCTCATATGGAATACAAGGGTAGAAGATGAACTTACATCCCTCGTCCAGCAACCACTTAATATGTCCGTGTGTTAACTTAGCTGGGTAACACTCAGATTCACTTGGAATAGATTCAATACCAAGTTCGTAAATCTTATGTGAAGACTCAGGAGAAAGCTTAACGCTAAATCCGAGTTCTTTGAAGAAGACTGCCCAGAATGGGAAGTTCTCATACATATTTAAAACTCTAGGAATTCCAACTACACCGCGTGGGGCTTCGTCCTCATCTAGAGGTTCGTAGTCAAACATTCTGTGGAACTTATACTCAAACAAGTTTGGAATCTGTTCCTTATTTTTGACACCGCCAATACCTTTCTCGCATCGGTTACCACTGATGAATTTACGTCCATCAGAGAACATATTGATTGTAAGTAGACATGAGTTTGTACATCCCTTACATCTTGTCATTGAAGTCTTGTAAGAAAACTCATTAATCTGATCGATAGAAAGCATAGTAGTTTCTTGACCATTATATCTTTCTCTTGCAATCAAGGCTGCGCCAAAGGCACCCATAATACCAGCAATGTCTGGACGAATAGCTTGTGTACCAGCTATCTTTTCAAAACTTCTTAGGACTGCGTCGTTGTAGAAAGTACCACCTTGTACAACAATCTTGTCGCCCAAGTCAGAAGCATCTGAAATTTTGATAACCTTATACAAAGCATTCTTTATAACTGAGTAAGCAAGACCTGAAGAAATGTCAGCGACAGTAGCGCCTTCTTTCTGTGCCTGCTTAACGTTTGAGTTCATAAATACTGTACATCTTGTTCCAAGGTCAGTTGGGTTCGGAGCAAACAATGCTTCTTTGGCGAAGTCCTCTACAGAATAACTTAGAGAGTTTGCAAAAGTCTCGATAAATGAACCACAACCAGAAGAACATGCCTCATTAAGCTGAACTGAGTCGATAGTTTTGTTCTTAATCTTGATGCACTTCATATCTTGTCCGCCAATATCTAAGATACAATCTACGTCCGGTTCAAAGAAAGCAGCTGCATAGTAGTGAGCAACAGTTTCAACCTCTCCCTCGTCTAGAAGAAGAGCAGCCTTAATCAAAGCTTCACCGTAACCTGTTGAACAACTACGTACAATCTCAGCGCCCTCAGGCAATATCTTATAAATATCTTTTATTGCATTAATTATTGTTTGAAGAGGATTACCTTCGTTACTTGAATAGAATGAGTAAAGAAGTGTACCGTCTTCAGCCACAACAGCGGCTTTTGTAGTAGTAGAACCAGAGTCAATTCCTAAGAAACACTTGCCCTTGTATGAAGCAAGGTCGCCCTTTTTCACATTGGCTTTCTCATGACGAGTTCTAAACTCTTCATATTGTTCTTTAGAGTCAAACAAAGGATCCATACGTTTGATTTCCATAGACATCTGGATACCTTCTGACAACTGCTTATATAAATCTCCAATTTCTACAGCTACATCGTCTTTATGATTCATAGCAGCACCAGTTGCAGCAAACAAGTGTGAGTGCTCTGGAGCAACTATATGTTCGTCATCTAAGTTAAGCGTTCTAATAAACGCATTTTTAAGTTCAGGTAGGAAGTGAAGTGGACCACCAAGGAAAGCAACAGTTCCGCGGATTGGTTTACCACAAGCCAAACCTGAAATAGTCTGATTTACCACAGCTTGGAAAATAGAAGCGGCCAAGTCTTCCTTTGTCGCACCCTCGTTGATAAGTGGCTGAATGTCAGTCTTAGCAAACACACCACATCTAGCAGCGATAGCATATATTGATTTGTAATTCTTTGCATAATCATTAAGACCTGAAGCATCAGTCTGAAGCAAAGATGCCATCTGGTCAATAAAAGAACCTGTACCTCCGGCACAGATACCATTCATTCTCTGTTCAACGCCGTTTGTGAAATAGATGATCTTTGCATCCTCACCACCTAGCTCGATAGCCACGTCAGTTTGTGGTGCGTAATCCTCCAAAGCAGTAGAAACAGCTACCACCTCTTGCACAAAAGGCACATTTAAATGCTCTGACAAAGCAAGTCCACCTGAACCAGTAATCATAGGAGAGAGTGTAACTTCACCCAACTTATCTTTAGCATCCTTTAAAAGCTCCGCCAAAGTCTCCTGGATATTAGCAAAGTGTCTCTTATAGTCAGAGAATAATATTTCATTGTTTTCATCAAGAATTGCAATTTTTACAGTAGTAGAACCGATATCAATTCCTAAACTGTAAGTCTTATTATTGCTCATAATTTTCCCTCTCAAAAACTATTTGTTTTAGTGTCTAAAACGATAAAATTATAGTACAAAACCCCTTAAAATTCAACTACATTCATATAGTAAAAAGTTCGTTTGACAAACCATTTTTAAGTCTTTATACTTTAATATGGTTTAATATATATGGAGGACTAAAATGGCTTCAAAGTTTGAACAAAAATTTGGAAAATATGCTATCAAAAACCTAACAATATATCTCATTGGCGGATATGTTCTAGGTTATTTGATTTACTTTTTTAATAAAGATTTATATGCAATGTTAACATTTAACCCATACGCGATAGTACATGGACAAGTATGGAGAATAATAACATGGGTTGTAACTATGCCAGAATCTTTAGGAATATTCACTATTATTATGTTATTCCTATATTATTCACTGGGAAGAACACTAGAGAGAACTTGGGGTTCATACAGATATAATGTTTATTTGTTCTCGGGATTCTTATTCACAATAGTAGGAGCATTTATTTTATACTTCATCTTACTATACTCAGGTATTCCTATTATGAATCAAGGTGTAGCGCTAAGCGGTGATACTAGAGCAGTGGCTCTTGGACAAATTATTGCTATGTATACTTCTACATACTATATTAATGCGTCCATCTTCTTGGCATTTGCAGCTACATATCCAAATCAGGAATTGCTTTTATACTTCATTATTCCTATCAAAATCAAATGGCTAGGTTTGGTATATGTAATATTTATGGGTATTGAGGTCTTTACTACATTTAGAAGTCAGGGAATCATCTATGGAATCTTAGTTTTGGCGATGATTATATTCTCACTAATGAACTTCCTAGTTTATTTCTTCTTCACAAGAAAGAAGATGGGTATTGGTGGAGTTACATTTAAACAGAGAAAAAGAAAGACTCAGTACAAGCAAAAAGTAAGTCAAGCACAGGCTCACAATAGATATAAGAACGGTGCTAGACATAAATGTGCAGTCTGTGGAAGAACGGATTTAGATAATCCTAATCTTTCATTTAGATTCTGCTCGAAATGTAGTGGAAATAAAGAATACTGTGAAGACCATCTCTTCACACATGAACATAAATAAGAAGGAACAATATGGCACAGAGTGAATTTAAAAGATCAGCAGGAATATTGATGCCAATCAGTAGCTTGCCATCACCATATGGTATAGGTACTTTTGGCAGCAAAGCATATGAATTTGTAGATCACCTAGAAGCAGCGGGTCAGAATTATTGGCAGGTTTTGCCACTTGGACCAACTAGTTATGGTGACAGTCCATATGCATCTTTTTCTGCGTTCGCAGGAAATCCATATTTTATTGATTTGGATTTCTTAATAGAAGAAGGGCTAATCACAAAGGACTTTGTCGAGAGCTTTAAATGGAATTTGGAAGATCAGTTTGTTGACTACGGATTGTTGTTTGAGAATCGTTATCAAGTATTAAGAGAGGCGTTTGCTAACAGCGACCATGCTAAGACTGAAGAGTTCAAAACATTTGTAAAGGAAAACGATTGGCTAGAAGACTATGCATTGTACCGTGCTTGCAAAACACACTTTGAGCATCAGTCATGGCAAGAGTGGCCAAAGGATATAAAGTCTAGAAAAAAAGAGGCGCTCGCTAAGTATAAGAAAAAACTAAAGAAGGACATGGATTTTTATAAGTTCCTTCAGTTTAAATTCTTTGAGCAGTGGTATGCATTAAAAGAGTATGCCAACGACAAAGGAATAGAAATTATTGGAGATATTCCAGTATACGTGGCTATGGACTCTGCTGAAGTTTGGGCTAGCCCTAAACAGTTCAAGTTAAACAAAGACTTGAAGGCAGAAGTAGTTTCAGGAGTTCCACCAGATATCTTTTCTGAGTTTGGTCAGAAGTGGGGCAATCCACTTTACGACTGGGCGAAGATGGAAAAGGACGACTTTAAATGGTGGAGAAGACGAATGAGCTTTATGGCCAAGATGTATGATGTCATTCGAATTGACCACTTCTTAGGATTAGTTAAATATTATTCTATCCCTGCAGAAGATGGAAATGCTGTTAATGGCAAATACTTAAAAGGCCCTGGCATGAAACTTATCAAGGCATTTAACGAGTCAGTGGGCGATAAGAAAATTATTGCCGAGGACTTGGGCGTAGAAATGCCGGAAGCTAAAAAGGTTATTGAAAAGTCAGGCTATCCATCGATGAAGGTTTTAGAATTTGCCTTTGACGGTGACAGAAAAAACCCACACCTACCATTTAACTACAATTCAAATATGGTAGTGTACGGTGGAACAC
Organism: Eubacterium sp.; assembly: GCA_017514785.1. Lineage (GTDB taxonomy): Bacteria > Bacillota > Clostridia > Lachnospirales > Lachnospiraceae > Eubacterium_G. The sequence continues at coordinate 133,754 of JAFWIO010000076.1, forward strand.
ACGACAATGACACTTTAGTTGGATACTTTAGCGATTTGCAGTGGTGGGAGCTTGAATATGTGAGAGAGTTTATTGGAGATTCACATGCATCAGTTGAGCGAATTGTTGATCACATGTTTAGAGAAGCGTACAAGAGTGTAGCCAACTTAGTTATATTCCAGATGCAGGATGTTCTAAAGATTGACTCGAAGGGTAGAATGAATGTGCCATCTACTTTAGGTACAAACTGGAGATGGCGTATGACAGACAGCGAGTTTACACCAGAGCATATGAGATACTTAAGATATATGTCAGATATTTATGGAAGATTATAGATAGAGAGGAAACATTAATGGAAAAGAAACCGTTTGTAACACTTGAGCAGTTACAAGAAATAGAAAAAACATATCCTACACCTTTTCACATTTATGATGAGAAAGGGTTTATGGAAAATGCAAGAAAAGTGAATGAGGCGTTCGCCTGGAACAAAGGCTTTAGAGAGTACTTTGCAGTGAAGGCTACGCCAAACCCATTCATTATTCAAAAACTTAAAGAAGTAGGATGCGGAGTGGACTGTTCATCTGAGACAGAACTTATGATAGCAGAAAAGCTAGGCTTCCACGGCGATGAAATTATGTATTCATCTAATGAGACACCTGCGGGAGAGTTTAGATACTGTAATGCTCTAGGTGGAATCATTAACTTAGATGACATTACTTTAATAGAAGATATGGAAGCAGAGTGCGGCATTCCAGAGACAGTTTGCTGTAGATATAATCCAGGTGGAGTTTATGAAGTATGCAACGGCATTATGGATAACCCAGGCGATGCAAAATACGGAATGACTCCTAACCAGATTGTTGATGCGTTTAAGATCCTTAAAGAGAAGGGCGTTAAGCACTTTGGCGTACACGCATTCCTTGCTAGTAACACAGTAACAAATGATTATTATCCAATGCTTGCTAGAGATATTTTCAAACTAGCAGTTGACCTTAAGAACGAGTGCGGTGTTCATATCGCATTTGTAAATCTATCAGGCGGTGTTGGAATTCCATACACACCAGAGCAGGAGCCAAACGACATAATGGCTATAGGCGAAGGTGTTAGACAGGTATACGAAGAAATCCTAGTTCCAGAAGGAATGGATGATGTTGCGATCTACACTGAGATGGGACGTTTTATGATGGGACCATATGGTGCGCTTGTGACAAAGGCAGTTCACGAGAAACACATCTACAAAGAATACATAGGTGTGGATGCTTGTGCTGTAAACCTAATGCGTCCAGCTATGTACAATGCATATCATCACATAACTGTTATGGGCAAAGAAGATGCTCCGGCTAACCATGAGTATGACATAGTTGGTTCACTTTGCGAGAACAATGACAAGTTCTGTGTGGATAGAAGACTTCCAAAAATAGAAAAGGGCGACTTTATTTATATTCACGATACAGGTGCACATGGCTTCGCAATGGGTTATAATTATAATGGAAGACTAAAAAGTGCGGAGTTGCTTCTAAAGGAAGATGGATCTGTTGAATTAATTCGCAGAGCTGAGACTCCAGAAGATTATTTTGCGACATTTGATTTTTCAGACATTATGAAATAGGAAAGCATTATGGAATGGTATTATGATTTGTATCTTGGCGAAAAGATAGCTAAGAAAAAGAACAAAATCATTTATAAGATTAAGGACGGCAAATTCACACCAAGTACCTATGTGATTGCTTTGCCGCGCAATGATCGTGACGTTTTAGAAACATTCCCTGTGGAAGTTTTAAAGCAGCAATATTATAAGAGACAAGATTTATTTATAATCGGCCTCGCCAAAGGAAACGAAGAGGCGAACAAATTAATGCTAGATATAATAATTGAGTGCTTTAGAGAGACTGACACAGTAAATGTGAAAGATTTTATATTAGATAGAGAAGAAAAGAAAAACGAGATTAGAGTTATTAAGTACAGATAAGGGACAAGCAGTATTAGATGTTAAGCGTTTTATTATTAATATTAAAAATAATAGGAATAATATTACTGGTAATTCTAGGATTAGTATTGCTCGTTTTATTTGTGCCAATTTGTTATAGAGGTGATATTCACTACAGTGATGATGAGTTCAACACTCACTTCAAAGTTCATTGGTTATTCTTTCCAGTTAGGTTTTTACTTTCTTATGAGAATGATGAATTAAAACAGGAATTAAGAATTTTTGGATTTAATGTACTCAAAGAAAAGAAGGAAAAGCCAAAAGATGAGTATGAACCACCGCTAGCTGATGTATCATACGAAAACGAATTAGAACTAGAAGCCATCTACGGAAAAGAAAAAGATGAAGAGTTAATAGATTTGGTGGATGGAGAATCGGACTTTAGCGAAAGCGAAATGCTAGATCCTAAGTTTACATCGGTTGAGTATCCTGATGCTGAGATTCCAGATATAGAAAAAATAGATACTGGAATTAAAGAAAGCAGATGGCAAAGAATTAAGGTTAAATTTAAAAGGAAAAAGAAAAAAGAAGAAGAGAAACCTAAAATTCCTTTGTCGAGGAAAATCAAAGTGGTCGCTATTCGAACAAGGTCCAAGACACTAAGTTCAATTGCCCAAGCTGTTAAGGCAGCGGAAACGGCCATGAAAAAGATTCAGGCGATTGTAAATGAGATTAGAAAGTATATCGAATTTATACAACGCAAATCAACTAAAAGAGCTTTTAAGAAGGCAATGAAGCTGGTTATAAAGGTTCTTAAACATATTTTCCCAAGAAAGATAAAGGGAAGAATAGATTTTGGTTTAGCCGAACCGCATTTGACAGGACAAGCCCTGGGCGGAGTGGCTATTGCATATGATATGTTTCATATAGATCCTGAGGATGTTGAAACATTTCCTCACTTTGAACAAGAAATGATAGATGCTAGACTTGAATACAGAGGTCGCATCTTTATATGCTTTTTAGTATTTAATGGAGTTAAATTTATACTAGATCCAGATACATTGAAAACAATTAAGTTTTTTAAGAAATAGGAGGTCTCAAGATGGCAGACAAAAACAAAAAAACTAGTGAAGAATTAGTTGAAGCTATGGAGCACTTTATCACAACTAAATCTGTGGTAGGTGAACCTATCAAACTAGGCGATACTATTTTATTACCATTGGCTGATGTGTCATTTGGTATGGGTATCGGAATGTTTTCTAAAGGCGAAAACGGTACAGGTGGTGTAGGTGGAAAGATTACACCAAATGCTGTTTTAGTTCTTAAGAAGGGTTCATCCAAAATCATCAGCGTTAAAGATGCTGACGGTATTTCAAAGATTATCGATATGGTTCCTGATGTTGTCAATAAATTCGGCGACAAAGTAGGCGACAAATTCGGTAAAAAAGACAAAGATACTAATGTAGAAAATAAGGAAGATTAATGAGCATTATAGAACTGTTCGAGAACAAGACTGTATTTTCATTTGAAGTTTTCCCACCCAAGAAAGAGAGTGGTGTTGAAACCATTTATTCTACGCTAAAGGATTTAAAAGAATTAAATCCTGATTTCATTAGCGTGACTTATGGTGCTGGTGGAAGCGGAACAAATGGAGTAAGTACAGCCGATTTGTGTTCTCTTATTAAAAACGAATATGGAATAGAGACTATTGCGCATTTGTCTTGTCTTTACAACACGAAAGAATCAGTTGATAAGATTTTAGAAGAGTTAAAAGCTAACGATGTTAAAAATATCTTGGCGCTTCGCGGTGATGTTAATCCTGATATTGAAATTGAAAACGATTTCAAATATGCATCTGACTTAGTAGAGTACATTAAGAGTAAAGATATGGGATTTGATATTACTGGAGCATGTTATCCAGAAGTACACCAAGAAGCAGAAGACTTACACACTGATGTTTTGAATTTAAAGAAGAAAGTGGATGCAGGTGCTAGCCATCTGATTTCACAATTATTCTTTGATAATAATTCTTTCTATGAATTTATGGATGAGGCAAGAGGCGTAGGAATAGATGTACCAGTGGAAGCAGGTATTATGCCTGTCACTAACAAAAGCCAGATAGAGAGAATGGTTTCAATGTGTGGTGCTAGTATTCCGGCCAAACTCTCAAAACTTTTACAGCGCTTTGGCGATGATAAATATGCTATGAGAGATGCTGGTATTTCATATGCGATAGATCAAATAATGGACTTGGTAGCAAACGGAGTGGACGGAGTTCATATTTATACTATGAACGACGCTTACGTTGCTAGAAAGATTACAGAAGCAGTTAACAATATAATGAAGTTTAAATAAAATGAATAAACACACAATTCAAATTTCAGATAACGATTACAAAGAAGTTCTTAAAACATTAGGATATGAAAATGATTCTCTTGATGAAAGTGTAAAAGAACTTCTTTTAGTATGTGAAAGAGAATTAAAAGAAGTAATAAATGCTTGTTTTGTCTACAGAGTGTTTGATTACAAAGATGAAACTTTAGTGGATTCTGGATTTGAGTTAGAAGGAAAAACTATTAAAGAGCATTTAGAAGGGTATAATAAATGTGCTTGCCTTTGTGCTACACTAGGTGGCGAGGTAGATGCTCTTATTAGAAAGAAGCAAGTTACATCTATGGCTGAGGCTATGATGATTGATAAAATGGCATCTTTCCTTATTGAAAAAGTTTGTGACCGCGCAGAAGAAATAATAATGAAAAACTTTGACGGTTGTGATAAAACATTTAGATATGGACTAGGTTACGGAGACTTTCCTATTGAAAAACAAAAAGATTTTTTGGATATGTTAGAAGCAAGCAGACAAGTGGGAGTTCATGTGAACGAAGCATCTATGCTTATGCCTACTAAATCAGTTACATGCTTGATTGGAATAAAAGATGATTAAAGAGTTATTGAATGAAAACTACATATTGCTAGATGGAGCGATGGGAACAATGCTCCAAAAAAGTGGTGAGATGGGTGATACTTTACCGGAGGTTTTGAATATTGAAAAACCTGAACTTATCACTAGCATTCATAAAGCATACAAAGATGCCGGTGCGCAGATAGTTTATGCTAATACTTTTGGTGCCAACAGATATAAGATGAAAGATGCTGGCTACAGTGTTAGCGAGCTTATTGGCGCTGCAGTTGATAATGCTAAAGCGTCTGGTGCAAAGGTAGCACTAGACATAGGTCCTATTGGAAAACTTTTAGAGCCGCTGGGCGATTTAAGTTTTGAGGAAGCATACGACATCTTCAAAGAAGAAGTGCTAGCTGGAAATGATGCAGATATAGTTGTTATTGAAACAATGACAGACTTGCTTGAGACTAAGGCTGCAGTTTTGGCTGCAAAAGAAAACAGTGACAAGCCAGTATTTGTCACAATGACATTTGAAGAAAACAGAAGAACATTTACTGGTGTAAGTATTGCATCTATGTGTCATACGCTAGAAGGCTTGGGTGTAGATGCTTTAGGTGTTAACTGTTCACTTGGACCAAAAGAGTTACTTCCTATAGTAGAAGAGATAGTGAGTGAAGTAAGTATTCCTGTTATTGTGAAAGCTAACGCCGGTCTTCCTGACCCTGTAACAAATGAGTACAGTCTAAAACCAGAGGATTTCGCTACACACTATAAAGAAATGAGAAAGATGGGTGTTAAGGTCTTTGGCGGATGCTGCGGTACTACACCTGAGTATATAGAAGAGATTGCAAAAGTATTAAAGAGCGCAGAAGTAGAAAAAGAAGAACATGCTAGTACACTTAATGTTTGCTCACCTACAAAGACAGTGAAGGTGGATTCTCCAAAGATTATCGGCGAGAGAATTAATCCAACAGGAAAGAAGCGATTTAAACAGGCTTTGATTGAGCAGGATATGAATTATATTTTGTCGCAGGCTATTGAGCAGGTGGATGCTGGAGCAGACATTTTGGATGTAAACGTTGGACTCCCTGAGATAGATGAGCCTGAGATGATGGTTAAAACTATTAAGGCTTTGCAGGCAGTAGTGGATGTGCCACTTCAGATTGATTCGTCGGACCCTGAAGCTATAGAGGCTGGACTTCGTGTTTACAACGGTAAGCCTATTGTTAACTCAGTAAATGGTGACGATGAAGTGCTAGATTCCATTCTTCCTATTGTAAAGAAGTATGGTGCGTCTGTTATCGGACTTACACTTGATTCAAACGGTATTCCAAAGACAGTGGAAGATAGAATTAATATTGCAAAGAAGATAATGGATAAAGCATTGTCTTACGGCATTACAAAAGAAGATATAATTATAGACTGTCTAACTATGACAGTGGCTACAGATCAAAATGCTGCCAAAGATACGCTAAGAGCCTTAAAGTATGTGAAGGATGAACTAGGGCTTCGAACAGTTTTAGGTGTTTCAAACGTTTCATTTGGTATGCCAAACAGACCTAGAGTTAACCAAGTATTCTTGCACATGGCTCTTAACTATGGTTTGGATTTACCTATTATCAATCCAAATATCCCTGCTATGACAGACACTGTTAAAAACTATGGTTCTCTAGAAGAGATTGATGTAGATAGTTTCGACTTCTTCGAATACGCAAATATTGAAACAGAAGAAGAGGATGATAATAAGACTGAGCAGATAGATGATCCAAAAGAAGCAATTCTTTATGCAATGCAGAAGGGATTGTCTGAAAAAGCGGTTAACATCACTAAACAACTACTTGAGACTAAAACTCCTATGGAAATTATAAATGAGTATTTGATTCCATCTCTCGATAAGATAGGAGAAGAGTTTGAGAAAGGAATACTATTTTTGCCTCAGCTAATTATGGCTGCGGACACTGCAAAGGACTGTTTTGGTATTATTAAGACTCATTTGGCAAACACTGGAGAGAAAACCGAGAGCAAAGGCAAAATAATAGTAGCCACAGTAAAAGGTGATATTCATGATATAGGAAAGAATATTGTAAAGGTTATCCTAGAAAACTATGGCTATGATGTTATAGATTTAGGGCGCGATGTAGCTCCTGAGGAAATATTAGATACTACAAAGAGAGAAAATGTAAAACTAGTTGGTTTATCAGCGCTTATGACTACTACATTGCCTGCTATGCAAGATACTATCAATCTTTTAAAAGACCTAGATGACGTAAAGGTAATGGTAGGTGGAGCAGTATTGACAGAGGATTATTCAAAGCAGATTGGTGCCGATTATTACTCAAAAGATGCAAAAATGTCGGTAGATATTGCAAAAAAAGTATTAGGTTAAAAAGTACTTGCAATTTATAATTGCTTTTGATAAAATACTCTTCGTGTCAAATCGATGAGTAAGTTCGATTTAATATCTTAAAAGGAGGTGCTATTATGGCTAAATGTGAAATTTGCGGTAAGGGTGCTCATTTTGGAAAAGCTGTGTCTCATTCACACAGAAGATCAAGCAGAATGTGGAAATCAAATATCAAAAAAGTTAGAGTTAAAACAGATGGAAACGCAAAGAGAATGTACGTTTGTACACAGTGTTTGAAATCTGGTAAGGTTGAGCGCGCATAAATTGCCGTTTCAATAAATAAAAAAAGACTGTTCCAAAGGGTTGGAACAGTCTTTTTTGTATCATAATTTACTTTACATAAATAATGTAAAATTGGTATAATTATAATGTGGAAAACTAAATATTTATAACCTAAATATTTCGTCATGAGGCTAGAAAAACAGTTATACATACAGACGAAGGGAGAAAAGATATGAAGAAAGTATTATCTATTATTCTTTCGTTTGCATTGTTGATAGCACCTATCGGTGCAAGTTGTGTGAGTGTTAATGCAGACGGAACATTTAACGCAGTAATAGGAACTACTTGGAATCAGACAAGTGTAAATACTAGCGGAGATGCTCAAGGTGTATGGCAATATAAATTGTTACAAAATGAGTGGAAAAGTATGGCTGGTACTTATTCAGGTGCGTCTGGAGTACAAGGTTTCACGTTTACTACAGCGAAGTATGGATGGGATGGTTTCCATCTGAAAACAAACGATATTAAGGGTGTTTGTGGTTTACAAGCGTACCACGTTTATGATGCGACTTTCAGGGTCACACATACAGGTGCGAATGCCACTAACATCCATTTTTTGACTTCGGGAGGTTTAGGTTCCTATAACATATCTAAACAGTCAACGACCATTAATAGTGCTTCCAGTCCAGTAACTTTCTCGGGACAAATCTGTGTAGATGATGAATCAGAACTAACTCTAACAATTGATATGGGTGTCAATGCGACTGGTGGTTCTTCTGGATGCCAGGCTGGAACATTACAAATAACGCAGGCAACCTTTACAGACACTGGCGTAGTAGTAGACAAAACATTCAGTGCTAAGATCTACGATGATGCTGCACACGAAGCTGCGGGAGATGATGGCTGGGACAAGACAGATGTAGAAGAAGTAGATGATCAGCAAGGTGTTTGGGGATACAAATATCTTGAATGGTATGACGGTGGAAACCCAATGCATAGACTAGGTTCATATTCTGGAGCAAGTAGTGCTGAAAGATTTGTTTTCAACACTACATATGGTTGGGATGGATTTAGTTTTAGACTTGATTTGACGAAGGCATTAAATATACAAGCAGGATATTTCTATGATCTATCCGTCACATTTAAATATACTTTCACTGGAAATGAAAGTGACAAAACATTCTATGTTGATTGCCATACTTCGGGTGGCTTAGGCAACTATGCAATTCCAAGTGAAAGACGAGCTATATCACCTTCTACTAATACATTAACGAGTGAAGGAAGAGTATGTTCGCATGGTGATTCTGACCTTTACTTAGAGTTTAACTTTAGTAGAGGTACTATAGGTTGTCCAGCAGGAAAATTTGAAATAACAAGTATTACTGCTGTTAAAGATACAGAATGGACTCCAGTAAAGAATAATAACAGTGCAGAGGGTGTAGGCCCTTGGGGATTATTTGCATTATTCGATGCTGCTCATCCTACATACGGACACTGGGGTGCTTTAAGTTATAAGACGATTGGCACTGGCGAGGACTTTTCTGATACTACCATTTTAGTTCGCTCTAAATCTGGCTGGCTTGGTGCTGAAGCATCATGGGCTAGAATTAGAGATTATGCATCAAATAGATTAGAAGTGGGAACTCATACTCAAGGTACTATTGTTATTAATTCGACGAAGGCAACGGCCGAGGATTCATACATTAGAGTTGGAATAGGAGACCACTCCGAATTGTTCACACTTCAAGAGGGCGATAATGAACTTGTGACTGAGGAATTCACATATAACGATCAGTACAGCATGGATATCTCATTTGAGTTAGACATGATAGATGTAGGTACTGAACTTAAAGTAAAGAGTATCGACCTTCTAAATGGTGTTGAGCCTGAAGATGATCCGGATGTAGATCCAGTAGATCCAGTTTTGTCACCTGACACTATGCACGTGGAAGATGATGGCGCAACTTGGAGCGATGAGTTCAATGGTACTGAGTTGGATGAAGACAAATGGGTTATCCAAGAAGGAAATAGATCTGGTTCAGATGGCCCAATCAACTGGGGTAACAACGAGAAAGAAAACTATCAGGAAGATAATGTATCTGTAGGTAATGGTGTTCTTAAGATTGAGGCTAGGGAAGAAAAAACAACTATCGGCACCGGCGAAGATGCTTTAGAGTACGACTACACTTCAGGACGTATTAATACAAGAGGTAAGTTCTCTGCAGGATTCGGATATGTGGAAGCTAGCTTGAAATTCGACGTGGAAAAAGGCTTATGGCCAGCGTTCTGGATGCTCGGTGAAAAGAAAGCTACTTGGCCTAGAAATGGTGAGATAGATATTCTTGAACAAGCAAATACAAATGATTATTTCCAGAGCACAGTACATTTCTACAATTCAACATGGGGTAGCAATGATGAGCATCACACTAGTAAAAACGACGAAGAGGCCCATGCTAAGATGAGTGGCATTGACTTTAGTCAATATCATAAATATGGAGTAAATAGAAATGGCGATACAATTGCTTTCTACTTAGATCGAGAGAAAGTTTACGAGTACATAATTGAAAATGATAAGAAGAAATCTCCATCTAGATATCCATCTGCTATGAACAACGATTACTACTTATTGCTCAATTTGGCGGTTGGAGGCAACTTCACACATAATCAGCTCCCTGAGAATCTACCAAAATCAATGCAAGTAGATTACGTTAGATATTATGAGGCTGATGGCCTAAATAGAATTCAACCAGATGTATGGACAACTGTTGGTGCTTGGGACTTGTATAATGGCAAGGATGACTGGTGTGATTATGCGAGAATGAACTACGAGCAATCTGAAGGAAGTGACATTGGCGATACAAAGATGATTTTGACGGAGTCACCTCGTTCAGACGACAACGACAAAGAATATGGCCTTGGCGCAAGACTTAACAATCACAGCTCAGACAAGATGATTAATGATAGAACATATAAGGCAAAGATTACACTTAATTCGTCGAGGGCAGGCACGTTAATTACAAATGTTGAAGGTACAGAATATAGAATCGATATAGATGAAGGAGAAAATGTTGTCTATACAGATGAGTTTGTATATGATGAATTTAATTCCTATTCGACTACACCAAGTCATAATCCAAGAGATGTTTATTTCTACTTAGGAATGATGCCTAAGAATACAGAAATTACGATAAGCGAGGTTGAGTTTGAAGAACAGTTAAGAGAGTGGACGCCTGTACCTAATTTCAATCCAGATTCAGGTGGACAGGCAACTTACCATTCAGCAGGTCAATTACAACTTCTTGCAATGTATGGTCCTAACACTGGATACTATGGCAAAATGGAATATAAAGTTGAAAACGAAGGTGAAGAACTATCAGATACTACAGTTAAGGTGACTAGCACAACAACATGGGATGGTGATGAGAGACCTTATTCAACAAATATCAGACTTAAAAACTATAATGACGATCTTGCAATAAAAGAGAATTACTCAGGTGTTATAAAAGTAGAATCTAACAAAGCAACAGCTATCGGAAAGAAGCTTCATATTGTTGTAGATAATTCAATAATAGTTGAAGAGCCACTTGTTATAGGTGAGAACACAATTAATATTCCAGAGTTTACTTATTCAGGAGAGAATTCCAATATTGACTTCGACTTGGATGAACTAACAGTAGGTACAGAAATAAAAATAACGTCAGCAGAGTTTACACCGATTGAGCCAGGATGGAATGCTGTTCCTAATAATGAAGATACAACTGTTGGTCCTTGGACCTTAAGTGCGGCATTTATGCCAGAAAGTGAACGATGGGGAGCATTGTCTTATAAAGATATTTCAGATGTGAACGACGGCGACGAAATAGGTGACACATTAATCAAAGTTAGATCTGCATCGGGATATGATGGTGCGTGGGATACATATCTAACGCTAAGCGATTACCTAAGTGATAGAAATCTTAAAAATAATACAAGGTATAGAGTGGTTGTTACTTATTACGCATCTAAGGCTAGTAGAAGTAGCAAATATGTATTGTTATGGGCAAATAACAAGCAGTTTAACTTTGAACTCCAAAAGTGTAATGACTTAAGTACTTACAAGAGAGTTCAGCTAGGATATCTCAGATATGATAGTTCCCAAACCAATGATATCAAAATCCAATTAGACAATGTTAACGAGGGAACATCATTTAGCATTAAATATATTGAGTTTATTGAAGATTCTACTAGCAAACCATACTACGATGTGACACCATATAAGAATAGCAGTAGTTATCCAAAACAGGATGGACAATTATTTGCCGGCTGGTTCGAAGATGAAGAGTTCACAGAACCACATATGGAAGAGACGGGAAAAGCATATGCTAAGTTTGTCGACGAAAAGATGCTTACAGTTAAATGTCAGTGGAAATTGGATAGTAGTGCAATAAGATTTGTAAGCTCGATAGATGTACTAGATTATCAATCAGCGGGATTTGAATTTGAAGGTCAGTATGGCGATAAAACAATAAGTAATAGGGAGAAAGATGTTGATAAAGTATATAGAGTTATAAAGGCTGGAGACGATTCAATAACCCCAAATAAAGTCTTTGCAGATGAATCGGAATACTTCTTTACGTATACAATTAGAAATATGGATGAAAACACTGATTCATCATGGACGGTTACTCCATTTTATGTGACGGGAGATGGCACTAAAGTATATGGAACAACAAACCAATTTGCTAAGTAAAATGGACAAAAATTCAAATAAAGTCGCCAATTTTTGATATTGGCGACTTTATTTATTTATACGATTTTTCACTTTAATTTTTACCTAAAAAATAGTATAATATATTGACTATGATTTATAGGAGGATAAGTCATGAAAGGTAAATTAGATACAGACTTAGGCCAGGTATTAATTAGCCCTGATGTTATTGCACAGTACGCTAGTGAGACAGCTTACGAGTGCTTTGGAATCGTGGGCATGGCTATGGTAAGCGTAAAAGATGGACTTGTAAAACTACTAAAGAGAACAAGTTCTACAATGGGTATCAATGTAGAAATTGATGAAAAGAATGAAATCTCTATAGACTTTCATATCATTGTTTCATACGGTGTAAATATTGTCACAATAGCAGACAATATTATTTCTAGTGTGAAATATAAAGTTGAAGAGTTTACAGGTATGACTGTAAAGAAAGTCAACGTTATTGTTGAAGGCGTAAGAGTAATAGACTAATAAAGGTTAATTATAGAATAAAGTAATAGTAATTACTTTAGGAGGAATTATCGTGGAATTAATGAGTATAAGCGCCGAATTGCTACAAAAGGCATTTATTGCGGGCGCGAAAAATCTTGAGGCAAACAAGGAATATATCAATGAGTTAAATGTATTTCCAGTTCCAGACGGAGATACAGGTACTAACATGACACTAACTATTATGTCAGCAGCACAGGAAGTTGGTGGCATTGATAAACCAGATATGGAGACAGTATCTAAAGCTATCTCATCTGGATCACTTCGTGGTGCTAGAGGTAACTCTGGTGTTATTTTGTCTCAGTTGTTTAGAGGATTTACTAGAGAAATCAAGAAAGAACAAGAGATTAATGTAGAAATACTATCTAGAGCTTGCAATAAGGCTGTAGAGACTGCATATAAGGCTGTAATGAAGCCTAAAGAAGGTACTATCCTTACAGTTGCTAAGGGTATGGCTGAAAAGGCTGAAGAATTAGTAGCAGAGAGTGAAGACTTAATCTTTGTGGTTGATGAGATTATCAAGCACGGTGATTACGTTCTAAGTCAAACTCCTGAGATGCTACCAGTTCTTAAGGAAGCTGGAGTGGTAGACTCTGGTGGAGAAGGTCTTATGACTGTAGTTAAGGGTGCATATGATGCTCTCCAGGGTAAAGAAATTGATTATACTTTGGAAGGTGTTGCAAAAAAAGGCAGCGGAGCTAACCTTGATGACATTGAAGTTGAAGAAGCAGATATTAAGTTCGGTTACTGTACTGAATTTATTATAAATCTTGATAATCCATTGGATGAATCCGAAGAAGACAAATTCAAAGAATTCTTGCATTCAATCGGTGATTCAATCGTAATGGTTGCTGATGATGAGATCGTAAAAGTTCACGTTCACACAAACCAACCAGGTGAGGCTTTCACTAGAGCTTTAACTTATGGTTCTTTGTCGAGGATGAAAGTGGACAACATGCGTGAAGAACATCATGAGCGTCTAATTCAAAATGCTGAAAAGAGAGCAAAAGAACAGGCTGAAGCCGAGAAGAAGGCTGAAGCAAAGAAAGATGAACCTAGAAAAGAGAATGGCTTTATCGCAGTTTCTGTTGGTGAAGGTTTGGACGAAGTGTTCAAGAGTCTAGAGATAGACGCTATCATTTCTGGTGGTCAGACAATGAACCCAAGTACAGAAGATATTTTAAATGCTGTTGATAAAGTTAATGCAGATAACATCTTTATTCTTCCAAATAATACAAACATTATTCTTGCTGCACAGCAGGCAGAGATTCTATTGGAAGATAAGAGACTTATTGTTATTCCTTCAAAGACTATCCCTCAGGGAATCGCAGCTATGCTAGGATTTATCCCAGGCGAGAGTCCAGAAGATAACAAAGAATCTATGATCGAGAGTATGAGTGGTGTTGCTACAGGTGAAATCACTTATGCTGTTAGAGATACAGTTATAGATGATCACGAGATTAAAGAAGGAAATATCATGGGTATTGGCGATGACGGTATCCTAGCTGTAGGCGAAGACCTAGAGGCTACTACTATAGAAATGATTGAAAATATGGTAGATGAAGATTCTGGAATGATTAGCGTTTACTACGGCGAAGACGTGAAAGAAGAAGACGCTAATAAATTAGTGGAAAAACTAGAAGAGAAATTCCCAGATGTAGAAGTTGAATGTTATATGGGTGGTCAGCCTGTATACTATTACATTACTTCTGTGGAATAGGAGAGTTTAATGGCAGACGTATTTGTAGAACAAATTATAAAGAGGAAACTATCACTAGGAGGATTGGCAATCAGAATTGGTGCCATCTTCCTTGTGCTTATTGGAATACTTTTATTGCCAGTTCTTAAACTAATTCTTACTATAACAGTTACAGCGCTATTTATTTATTTGGCATATTTAGCGTTTGTATATACAAGTGTCGAGTGGGAATATTCATTGGTTAATGGCGAATTAACTATTGATAAAATCCTCGGCAAAAGAAAAAGAAAACCAGGCGAGACTTACGATATTAGAAAAGCTAGTTTGATTGCGCCTGCGTACAGCGAGGAAGTTCTATCTAAGTCAGAGTATTTAACAAAGATGGACTATACTGCAACAAATAATAAAGATAACCACTACGCTATCATCATTGATGATGTGGAAGGTGTTAAGGGAGCGCTCATGATTACATTTGAGCCAGATGAAAAAATGCTGGATGCTATGTACAATGTGCGCCCTAATATTATGAAAAGATAGAAAGAGAGGGAAGTTTTTATGAGCAAGATTATTGGCGATGCAATTACATTTGACGATGTGTTACTAGTGCCTCAGTACTCAGAGGTTACTCCAAACATGGTTGATTTAACAACCAATCTTACTAAAAAGATTAAGCTTAATGTTCCAGTTATGAGTGCAGGTATGGATACTGTTACTGAGAGTGGAATGGCTATAGCAATGGCTAGACAGGGTGGTATTGGTATCATCCATAAAAATATGACAGTAGAGCAACAGGCAAATGAGGTTGATATAGTTAAACGTTCAGAGAATGGTGTTATTACAGATCCATTTTCACTAAGCCCAGATCATACTTTGGCGGACGCTGACGAGTTGATGGGTAAATATAAGATTTCAGGTGTGCCAATTGTTGTTGGTAAAAAGTTAGTTGGTATTATCACTAACCGTGATTTGAAATTTGAAACTGACTTTAGTAAGCCTATTAAAGATTCAATGACTTCAGAAAATCTAATCACAGCAAAAGAGGGTGTGACATTAGATGAAGCTAAATCAATTTTGGCGAAGTCAAAGAAAGAAAAACTTCCTATAGTAGATGACGATTATAACCTTAAAGGTTTGATTACAATAAAAGATATTGAAAAGCAGATTAAGTATCCTTTGAGTGCGAAGGATGAGCAGGGAAGACTTCTCTGTGGTGCTGCAGTTGGCATTACAAATAACGTATTAGAGAGAGTTAAAGCATTAGTGGATGCAGCTGTGGACGTAATCGTAATTGATTCAGCTCACGGACATTCAGCAAACATTGTTAAGACTCTTAAAGAAATAAAAGCAGAGTACCCAGACCTTCAAATCATAGCTGGTAACGTGGCAACAGGTGAGGCTACAAAAGATTTGATTGAAGCGGGAGCAGATGCAGTTAAGGTTGGTATTGGACCTGGATCTATTTGTACTACACGTGTGGTAGCAGGTATCGGTGTTCCTCAAGTTAGCGCCATTATTGATTGCTATAATACAGCTAAAGAATATGGCGTGCCAATTATTGCCGATGGTGGAATTAAGTTCTCAGGTGATATTGTCAAAGCTATTGCCGCAGGCGGAAGCGTTTGCATGATGGGTTCAATGCTTGCAGGTTGTGATGAGGCTCCTGGTGCTTTTGAAATCTTCCAGGGAAGAAAGTACAAAGTTTACCGCGGAATGGGTTCAATCGCAGCTATGGAAAACGGAAGTAAAGATAGATACTTCCAGAGTGATGCAAAGAAACTAGTTCCTGAAGGAGTGGAAGGTCGTGTGGCCTACAAAGGAACAGTTGAAGATACAATATTCCAGTTGATGGGCGGTCTTCGTTCAGGAATGGGATACTGTGGAGCAAAAGATATCGAGACATTAAAAGAGACTGGAAAGTTCGTCAAGATTTCAGCGGCTTCACTTAAAGAGAGTCATCCTCATGATATTCATATCACTAAGGAAGCTCCAAACTATACTACAGAGAATTAAGAGGTAAAATAAAAAATGAAAAGAATAATATCTATTGTTTTAACAGTATCATTGATAACAGCGCTAGCTACCGGTTGTGGTTGCGGCGGAAGAGATGTGAAAAAAGAAGCAGGTTATGATGTTGATAAGTACATCGAACTTGGAAAATATACAGGCTTTAAATATAACATCGACCAAAAGAAGTTTGACGAGATGTTAGAAGAAAAAACATTTGAATCTGAGGCTGTTAATCGTCCGGCTAAAAAAGGTGATGAGATTGAATTTTCTTACACAGGTTATATTAAAGGTAAAAAAGTAAAAGATTTGTCGCAGGATAATATTGCAGCTGAAACAGATCAGAAAGATAACGCAGTATATAAGAAGTTCACTGATGCTTTAATTGGAAAAGAAAAAGGCGACACTGCTACGGTTAAGATTAGTGGAGCTGAAGCAAGCAAGATTTCAAATGACAAAAAGAAATATACTGACGAGGTCAGCGTCAAATTAAAAATTATAGAAGTTAGTAAAGTAGAACACCCTACAGTTACTAACGAGTGGGTAAAATCGGAAAGTGGCGAAGATGCTAATACTGTTGAAGAATTCTATGCAATTATGGAACAGGAATTGGTAGATAACGCAACAGCTGATCTTTGGCAGAAGGCTGTGGATGATGCCACAATGAATAGTTGGCCACCAGAGCTTTATAGTAAGGTTAAAGAAGAAGAGGAAGCTGACGCAGCATATAATGCTGATCAGTGGAACATGTCTCTAGATGAATACTATGCTATGAATGGTGATACTAAAGAAACTCTAGAGAAAGAATACATGAACCAAGTTAAGTCAACTTTAGTTATGTGGGCAATTGTTTCTAAAGAAGATATAAAAGTTTCTAAGAAAGAAATGGAAGAACGTTATAACGATTTGTTTACAGAACTTAAAGGTGATAACGGATATAATACAATTGAAGATGTAAAGAAGGATTATTCTAAAGCAGAAATAAAAGAGGCTGTTTATTTGCAGAAAACTCAAAATTATGTTTATAAGAATTCTGACGTAAAGAAAACATATACAGTTCATAATAATTAATAACTGAATAAACCTAGACCAATACGGAGGTGGAATGATTATGAAAAGATTTATGTGTGTGTGGACGAGTTTTATTATGATTGTTCTTATGCTTCCAATCTTTGGTAGTATGGATGTTCAGGCTGCAAAGTTAAAGCTTAATTATTCATATTACAAGATGACCGGCGGCTACACCGTCAAGCTTAAGACAAGTACCGGAAAGAAAGCAAAATGGAGTAGTACTAACAAGAAAGTTGCTACCGTTTCTAAAAACGGAAAAGTTACTGGAAAGAAAAAAGGTAAGTGCTACATCATTGCTAAGCGCGGCAACAGAGTTGGCAAATGTAGAATTACTGTCACTAGAAATGTTTATGTGCCAAACAAGAAGTTTAAAAAGACTTCTTTAGATGTTTTGAGCTTAAAACTTGATATACACAGTATCGAGTACAACGATATTGGTCAGAGTTTTATCAATAAGAAAAAAAGCACATTTCCTTTGTCTTTGAAAAATTCAAAGAAAAAACCGAAATGGAAATCTAAAAACAAAAAGATTGCCACCGTTTCGAAGAAGGGTGTTATTACCGCGGTTGGAGTAGGTAAAACTACAGTTTATGCCAAAGTGGGCAAAAAGAAGTACAACTGCAAAGTGGAAATAACTAACTTAATCAATCCAGAAAAGATTGAGAATCAAAAAGATGCTTATGAGATGCTAAGAAGAATTAATAATCTTAGAATCAAGCGTAAAGTTAAACCACTTAAAATATTAAACCGACTAATGAGAGCAGCTAATGCTAGAGCGGGAGAATTAAGACCTGCCAAAATAGAAGTGGTAGGATTAGGTATAAAGTTAGATAAAAACTTTTCTCATGCTAGACCTGATGGTAGATCATTCAGTACTATAATTCCTGAATTCAATTTACCAACTGCCAGCAGAGTGGGAGAGAATATTAGTTTCGTAACTGATACTGTTACTCAAAGAGAAGACTTTATGAATACTTGCTTTAAAGCATTTATGGACTCAAAAGAACATAGAGAAAATATGTTGAGCAATGATTACAGTTATATTGGAATTGGACATAATAACAGTATTCACTTTGTTAACTATCATACTCATCCATGTATTGCTGTATTTTGGGATCAACTATTTTATTCTAAATATTAAGGAGACAATATGAAAATCACATTAAAAGATGGATCAGTAAAAGAATATTCTGAGGCTATGTCTGTTAAAGACATAGCTTTTGATATAGCGCCAGGCTTGGGTAGAGCAGCTTGTGCAGGAGAGGTAGATGGTGAAGTAGTAGATTTAAGAACCACCATCGACAAAGACTGTAAATTAAATATTTTGACCTTCAATGATGACGAAGGTAAAAAGGCTTACAGACATACCGCTAGTCATATTTTGGCGGAGGCTGTTAAGCGTCTTTATCCTGAAACTAAGTTGGCTATAGGACCAGCCACTGATACAGGCTTTTATTATGATTTTGAGCACGAGCCATTTACTCGTGACGATTTAGATGCTATAGAAGCAGAGATGAAGAAGATTATTAAAGAGGGCGCAGAGATTAAGAGGTTTACTTTGCCTCGCGAGGATGCCATCAAATATATGGCAGACAGAAAAGAGGATTATAAAGTAGAACTAATCCAAGATTTGCCTGAGGATTCTACCATTTCATTCTATAGTCAGGGTGAGAAGTTTGTTGACCTTTGTGCAGGACCTCATCTAATGAGTACTAAACAGGTTAAGGCTTTTAAACTTATCTCATCATCTATGGCTTACTGGAGAGGCGACGAAAACAAAGCCAGACTACAAAGAATTTATGGTACAGCTTTCGACGACAAAAAAGAATTGGCAGCTTATCTTGAGTCACTAGAAGAAGCGAAGAGAAGAGATCACAACAGACTTGGTCGCGAGATGGGTCTATTTACAACAGTTGATGTTATTGGTCAGGGACTTCCTTTGTTTACTCCTAAGGGAACAAAGATGATTATGAAGCTTCAAAGATGGATTGAAGATTTGGAGGATAATGAGTGGGGCTACCAGCGTACACGTACACCTCTAATGGCCAAGAATGATTTGTTTAAGATTTCAGGTCACTGGGATCACTACAAAGAGTCAATGTTTGTATTGGGCGACGAAGAGAAGGATGATGAAGTATTAACACTTCGTCCTATGACATGTCCATTCCAGTATTATATTTATAAAAATGAGCAAAGATCATACAGAGATCTTCCTATTAGATATTCAGAAACTTCAACACTCTTTAGAAATGAAGATTCTGGAGAGATGCATGGTTTGACTCGTGTTCGTCAGTTTACAATTACTGAGGCACACTTGATGATTAGACCAGACCAGGTTAAGCAGGAATTAACTAGATGTCTTGAACTAGTAGATTATGTATTTAATGTACTAGGTGTTCAGGACGATGTTAGATATAGATTGTCAAAATGGGACCCAGAGAACAGAGAAAAATATTTGGGCGATGATGAATATTGGAATCACTCACAAGGTGTTCTTAGAGACTTGCTTGTAGAAAAAGGAGTAGAGTTCACTGAAGAAGACGGTGAAGCTGCTTTCTACGGTCCTAAGATTGATATCCAGGCTGACAACGTATATGGAAAAGAAGACACAATGGTAACTATCCAGCTTGATAATGCGATTGCAGAGAAGATGGATATGTACTATATAGATGAGAATGGTGACAAGCAAAGACCTTACATCATTCACAGAACATCGATGGGATGTTATGAGAGAACTTTGGCGTGGTTGATTGAGCACTATGCTGGTAAGTTCCCAACATGGCTATGTCCAGAGCAGGTAAGAGTACTTCCTATTTCAGATAAGTACGAAGACTATGCAAACGATGTTGCAGCTAAGCTTAAGAAAGCTGGCGTAGATGTAACAGTTGATAACAGATCTGAAAAGATCGGTTACAAGATTCGCGAGGCTAGACTTAACAGACTTCCATATATGTTAGTAGTTGGTGAACAAGAGCAGACTGACGGCACAGTTTCAGTTAGAAGTAGATTCGCCGGCGACGAAGGAGTTAAGCCATTAGTTGAGTTTATTTCTCAAATCACAAAGGAAATTGAGTCTAAAGAGATAAGAGAAGAGATTCCTGAAGAGGAGAGAAATCAAGGGCAAAAATAGTCCCGAATTTATTTGACAAAGTACCATAATAATGGTATATTACTACACGTTGTAAAAAGAAAGCAGAGTATCCACTCTCACCCAGACACGAGGAGTGATTCGAGGTTCATAATTTTTAAACGCTATATTAGTGTTTTGAATTTGTATTTATGTGGATAATCTCTGTGATTATCCACTTTTTTATTTGTAAAAAAGGAAATTAATTTGGAGGTGCATTACAATTAACAAAGTACAGATTAACGAGCAAATCAGAGATGACGAAGTTCGCGTGATTGGATCAGACGGTGAGCAAGTTGGCGTTATGTCAGCCAGAGAAGCACAGCAGATGGCTTACGATGAAGATCTTGATTTGATTAAGATTTCACCAAAAGCAAACCCACCTGTTTGTAAAATCATGGATTACGGAAAGTTCAAATATGAACAGCAGAAAAAAGAAAAAGAAGCCAAAAAGAAACAGCACGTAGTTGAGACTAAAGAAATTAGGCTTTCACCTAATGTGGAAATCCACGATATGAAGACTAAGGCTAACAATGCTAGAAAGTTCTTAGAAAAGGGCGACAAAGTTAAAGTTACACTTAGATTTAGAGGTCGTGAGATGGCTCATATTAGTAGTAATGCGCACGTTCTTGATGAGTTTGCAGAACTATTAGAGGATATTGCAGAAATCGCTAAGAAACCAAAACTTGAAGGTAGAAACATGACTATGTTTTTAGAGAAGAAGCGCTAGGGCGTGAAATATTAGGAGGGAATTATTATGCCAAAGATTAAAACAAACAGAGCAGCTGCCAAGAGATTTAAAAAGACTGGCACTGGCAAACTAAAGAGAAACAAAGCTTATAAGTCACATATTTTGACTAAGAAGTCAGCTAAGAGAAAACGTAACCTACGTAAGGCTACTACAGCTGATAAGACAAACGAGAAAAATATGAAGAAGATATTACCATATCTATAATCTGAAGTTAGGAGGAAATTAAAATGGCAAGAGTTAAAGGCGGATTAAACGCGAAGAAAAAACATAAAAGAGTTTTGAAACTAGCTAAAGGTTATAGAGGAGCTAGATCAAAACAGTATAGAGTTGCTAAGCAGTCAGTAATGAGAGCTTTAGCTACATCATACGCAGGAAGAAAAGAGAGAAAACGTCAGTTCAGACAGTTATGGATTGCAAGAATCAATGCTGCATCAAGAATCAATGGATTATCATACAGCAAGTTCATGTATGGACTAAAGAAAGCTGATATCGATATCAACAGAAAGATGTTAGCAGATATGGCTGTAAATGATGCTGATGGATTTGCAAAACTAGTTGAAGTTGCAAAAGAAAACATTCAGTAATATTTAAGGACACAAAAAATATTTTTGTGTCCTTTTTATTTCACAAAATGAACATATTTTTGAATAAAATAGTATATAGTGTGAAATAATAAATTTTGACGGAGGAAAGAAAATGAGCGTAATACAGATTGAAAATCTAGTTAAAAAGTATGGCTCTAATGTGGCAGTAGATGGACTTAATCTTGAAATAGAGGGTGGCAAAGTCTACGGATTTCTTGGACCAAATGGTGCAGGAAAATCTACTACTATGAATATTATTACAGGCTACATTGGAGCTACTAGCGGAACTGTGAAAGTGAACGGTTTCGATAGCTTAAAAGAGAGTAAGCAGGCTAAGGCTTCAGTTGGTTATTTGCCGGAGCAACCACCTCTATATAACGAAATGACAGTAGAGGAATACTTGAAGTTTGTAGCAGAACTAAAAGGTATTGCTAAAAAAGATAGAGCGGCTGCTATAGAGGCTGCTGTAGAAAAAACAGGCATTAAAGAAGTGTTTGGAAGACTAATTAGAAATCTTTCAAAGGGTTATAAGCAAAGAGTGGGCATTGCTCAAGCTATTATTGATATGCCAGAGATTATTATTTTGGATGAGCCTACAGTTGGCCTTGATCCAAAACAGATAGTTGAGATTAGAGAGCTAATTAAATCTTTAGGTGAAGACCATACAGTAATTTTGAGTTCTCACTTACTACCAGAAGTCAGTGAAGTTTGTGATTATATTTATGTAATTTCACAAGGTAAGTTAGTGGCTGAAGGTACAGAGGCAGAACTATCAAAAGATATCGTTAAAGAAAATATCTTAGAGGTTACTATCCAGGGTGATAAAACAGTGGTTGAAACATTAGTAGAAGATATGGTTTCTGTAAAAGACTATAGTGTAAAAGAAGCTGCTGAAGGTATTGTCCTAACAGTAAAAACAGATTCAGATGCAGATATCCGCTCGGGACTATTTGCAATCTGTGCTTCAAAGGGACTTCCTATTGTTGGAATGAACTATAAGGAGAGTTCTTTGGAGGATGTATTCCTAGAGATTACAGAGGACTACAAAGCTCCTGAAAAGAAATCAAAGAAAAAGGATAAAGATGATATAGATGTTCAATTGACAGAAACTATAACTGAAACAGAAGATGGTGAAGTTTCTGAAACAGTGACAGTAATAGAAGAGGAGGTGAGTGAAGATGAAAGCAATCTATAAGAGAGAGTTAAAATCATATTTTTCATCAGTAATTGGTTGCATATTTGTCGCAGCCTCAATACTCATTTCCGCGATATTCTTTGTACTATATAACATGATGCAAGGTTATCCAAACATGGAGCCGCCAGTATTCTATGGTGCAATGGGACTTGCGCTATTTGTACCAATTTTGACAATGAAGGTAATGGCAGATGAGAGACGTCAAAAAACTGACCAGTTAATTTTGACTTCTCCAGTATCGCTATTCAAAGTAGTGCTAGGAAAGTATTTGGCATTACTTACAATATTTGCAATCCCAGTGCTAGTTATGTGTACATATCCATTGATTCTTTCAATCTTTGGTACAGTATCATTTAAACTAGCCTACACAACTATATTAGGTTTTGTACTTTATGGTGCTGCATTGATTGCAATTGGTGTATTTATCTCATCAATTACAGAAATGCAAATTATCGCAGCTATTATCGGTATAGTAGTTATGTTCTTGGGATTCTTTATGAATACAATTACTGGACTAA
>JAFWIO010000077.1 GCA_017514785.1 Eubacterium sp.
ATTTTTTGCACTTATAATAGTACCATTTTTCTCGTTTTATTGTTATACTTATTTAGGAATTCTTAAGGAGATATTATGTATTCAGATTTTCACGTGCACAGTGATTTATCGTTTGACTCTAAAGAGCCAACCGAGAATCAAGTAAAGCGCGCCATTGAACTAAATATGGAAAAGATTTGTTTCACCGAACACCACGATATCGGTTGGTATTTTGAGGGAAACACTTCTACTATCGATATGGACAAATATAACGAGACCATATCTTCTTTGCGTGAAAAATATTCTGGTAAGATTGTGATTCTCCAGGGAATTGAGATTGGAATTACTAAAGAAAACATTTCCGAGGCAAAGGAATTTATTAAGAATAATAATTTCGACTTTGTCATCGGTTCATTCCACGAACTAAACGGCGAAGATCCTTACTACCCTGGCTTTTGGGACGGTAAGTCTGAAGCTGAGATAATAGACGATTACTTTAATGTGACTTACGAGTTGTTAAAAGATTTTATTCATGTAGATACTTTAGGTCACTTGGATTACATCGTTCGCTACTGCCCTAGCAGAGATGCAAACTATAATCCAATGGTAGATCAAAAAGAAGTAATAGATAATATTCTAAATCTTTTAATCGAGCGAGATATTTGTTTAGAGATAAACACATCCAACCTCGCCAAAGGATTTGACTTTGCTCATCCACATCCAGACATTTTAAAACGATATGTTGAGCTAGGTGGCAAGAAAGTCACAATCGGGTCAGATGCCCACCAAGCAGACAAACTAGGATACGGATTTGATGATGTAAAAACGTTAATTGAGGAATTAAATCTCGAAGTAAAACAATAATAAAAAAAGACTAGTTATCACTAGTCTTTTTATTTGCAACATCATTTGTATCTATTGTTTTTCTAAATACGAAAAATCTATCGTATAAATATTCTGTCACTAGATTACAGGCCATAACCATTAACGTTACAATATTACCATTCAATCCTACGGTTTGTTCTAAGTAGTTTCCACCAAGCGTTGAGAGAGGTGTAAATACTGCGTAGAATGCCGCCACTTTAAGCATTGCTATCGGAATATTGTTTGCAGACTTAAAGGTGTATCGTCTGTTAAATGTAAAATTCCAAAGCACTGATAAAACAAGTGCTGTTAGGTAGCTTGGCCACCAAGGGATTTTAATCAAGTTGTACATCAGAGCAAAAACAACTATTTCTATAACTCCCGCTGATACTGAAAATAATACAAATTTAAGTGTTCTAACTAGTTCTTTATTCATCATAGTGGTGAGTCCGCCTTTCCTTTCATAAAGTCTTTAACTTTCTTTCTCTCTCTTTTGTTTGTAATAATCTTAGGTTTCCAATTGTTAGTTGGTCCTGTATAAACATAGCAAGGAATAATCTTGCCCTTCTCTTTTGAAACTTTTCCATCATCAATTGTCAAAGTGTGTTGATAAATCATTGTTCTATTCTCTGGATGTCTGTTTCCGCCAAAGACAAAGTTGCCCATAGAATAAATAATCGTTTTACCTTTATATTTTTCTAGCGGCTGAAGAACGTGAGGATGATCTCCTATCACCAAATCAGCTCCAGCATCTATCAACTTATGACAAGCATTTACTTTCCACTCTTCTGGTTTATGAATTGCTTCTGTTCCACCGTGGAAGTAAACTATCTGATAGTCGCTCTCCTTACTTGCCTTCTTAATATGCTTCTTAATAGTTGGCACTGCACCTTCTTGATACATCGTGATTCCAATCACTCCAATTGTGTATCCATCTTTTTCATAGTAGACAATCTTATCTTGTTCACCCCAGTCTACTCCTACTTTATCCAAGGCTTTCTTTGTATCTTTATAACCCTGTGGACCATAATCATTTATATGATTGTTATCAATTGAAACATAATCAATTCCGCCCTCTTTTAAAATGCGGGCGTTCTTTGTCTTGGTCTTAAACCAGTATGCTTCGATGTTTGGATCTGCACTCTGACCTTTCTCGGAAATTTGCAAATTCTTACTATCAGAATAAACATTCTCCGCATCGGCTATAGTCAAATCATCATTCTTAAACAGGAAACTAACTTCCGATAAAAAGTATGATGGGTCTTTCACATCAGCTACATCATTAAAACAATTCTCATAATGAGTTCTCTCGTCTGTGGCGCAGAGCATATCTCCGACAAAGTGCATTTTTATTTCAAATGGTGCTTTGGTGGTTGGCTCTGGTGTAGTTGTTTCTTTTTTTGTAGTTTCTTTCTTTGCTGTTTCCTTTGTGCCACCGCATCCAGTTAGAATAACTGATGCTACTAACACCAAACATATAAGATATTTTAGTTTCATTTTCCGCTCCTTTTTACTGCTAATATAATAACATAAATAACTTTTTTTATGGCACAAAAAATCTCCGACAAAGTTTTCACTCTGACGGAGATAATAATTAACTATTATTTCTTTGTCACTTTCTTTATCTTAGACCAAGCACCATATTTTGTCTTTCCATTCTTCTTCACATATCCCCTTGCTCTAACATATAATTTTTTCTTGTTTTTAAATTTCTTGGATTTAAACTTGTTATTTATCTTTGTTGTCTTCTTGTTGAATATTGCTTTCTTATTTGATTTAGCCTTTTTCTTTGTTGTGTATACTTTTACTTGTTGTCCTGTGGCAAACCATGTTGGCTTTAAGTTAACCTTAATCTTATTACTCTTCTTAGAAGCTTTTATAGCCTTTTTAATTTTTCCTTTTTTTACTTTATATAAAAGTTCTATTCCTGTTCCATCTGATTTGACTGTTCCAGCATATTGATAATTTGCCTTCGTCAAATCCACCCACATAGCAGGTCTTACACCATTAACATATAATTCATCCTGTCTTCCAAGATTTCCACTCTGATCGATAATCCATCCTCTGCAAAGCAAATAGTATCCTCTATTATTTGTATCATACTTTTTATTTACTGAACCTCCTAATTTTCTTAGATTTGCAAACTCTGTGTACTCCGCTTTTACTGTTTCTGGTTTTTTCAAATCAAATGCATATTCTCCATCGTTTATTTCATCATACGACAAAAGAAATAGTCTATCTCTATTTAACGATTCTGTTATTGTCTTGCCTTGATAAATCGAAGGATATACTGTTGTTATTGGATGTTTGATTATCGCTTCATACTCCTTGTTACTTGGAGCAATATTCACTGATAATGTATCCATATAACTGTTCATATGCGAACCACCCCAATTAACACTATTAACATTTTCGGGATCTATCTCCGAATACTCAGAATCCTTATTCCTTCCGTACGTATAAACCGTCCTGTCCAACACTTTATCTGACACAAGCAATGCTGCATTTCCTTCTACCTTTAGAACCCTCCACTTTACCGGATCATATTTATAAAAATCTTCCTTATAGTTTTCTAAATCTCCTTCATATAACCTACACGCCAAATACTTGTTGTTATTATCGTATAACGCGTTACCCATCAACTCGTTATGCATTTCAGAATTATCATATTTGAAGGTTTTCGATTTTATTGCTGACTGAGGGTATTTTCCTAACCAAATACAATCCCACACTGACGTATCGCCAACTTTTACTGGATTATGAATAGTACTTGCTGATGCAATAACGCAGTTAGATATTAGCACTGCTAACGATATAACTATACATAATACTTTTTTCATAACACTTCTCCTTTGTTCTAATGTAATTCTATTAGACCATCTTGATAAGTATGTGATTATTGTATTACCGAAACATTAAAATAACATTAGAAAAATAAAGCACTAAATTAATATTATTTTTATCCATTCTTTATTCTCAAAGTTCCATCCTTCATTTCAAGAACTTTGTCTGCATTTTGAATAGTAGACAATCTATGTGCAACGATAAATGTAGTTCTTCCGTTCATCATCTTTTCAAACGCTCTTTGAATTCTCATTTCAGTTCTTGTATCAATGCTAGATGTAGCCTCATCCAAAATTAACATTGGTGGTAAGTCTAACATTAGGCGTGCGATACAAAGTAACTGTTTTTGACCTTGAGATAAATTCTCTCCATCCTCTGCCACTATAGTATCGTAACCGTCTGGAAGTTTGCTAATAAAGTTATGTGCATGACATTCCTTACATGCTTTTATCATTTCTTCATCAGACGCGTCTGGTTTTGCAAACTTAATATTATCTCTAATAGAAGCATTTCTAACCCAAGTGTCCTGTAGCACCATTCCAAATGAAGCACGAAGACCTTCTCTAGTCATATCTGTAATGTCCACGCCATCTATCTTTATACTTCCACTATCAAGTTCATAGAATCTCATAAGAAGATTTACAAAAGTAGTTTTACCTGCACCCGTTTCACCAACTATAGCGATAGTCTCTCCAGGCTGCACTTCCAAGTTTACATCGTTCAATATCTTCTTAGGCTCTTCTCTAACTTCATCCTCTTCTGGATTTTGATTTCTATTTTTGTATTCATACGAGAAGTAAAGATGTTCTACACTTACCTGTCCATCAGGATTTTCTAAAACTATCTTTCCATCGTCCTTAATATTTACTTCTTCATCTATCAACTCAAATACACGACCAGCTGAAGCCAATGCATTTTGAAGTTCAGTTATTACTCCAGAAATTTCATTGAATGGTTTCATGTACTGGGTTGCGTATGTAAGAATCGCCATCAAAGAACCTACTGTAATCTCAGCATTTGGTCCAGCCACTCCAGTAGCCACGCAAACCAAACCGCCGCACACTGCCACTCCAGCGTAAATCAAATTGTTCACAAATCTTGTAGTTGGATTTGTGAGCGACGAATAGAATGTAGCCTTTGTATAACACTTCTCTAATCTCTCATTTGTCTCGTCAAATTTTTCAAGTTGGCTTTCTTCTCTCGAGAATGCTTTAACAAGTTTTGCGCCCTTTACAGTTTCTTCGATAATCGCTGTTTGCTCAGCACGCACTTTCGACTGTTTTCTAAACATGTCGTATGTATGCTTTGCAACGAACCTTGCAATCACAATTGAAAGCGGAGTCAAAACGATAACCACCAATGCCACTTTCCAATTGATAAGCACCATGAACACGAGCGTCAAAAGTATTGTCATTATTCCTGAGAAGAAACTAGTAAATCCCATCAACAGACCATCAGCTAGTTGATCCACATCAGTAATAATCTTACTAATCAACTCACCCTTCGAATGTCTATCTATATAACTGATTGGGAGCGTCTGAATCTTACAGAATGTTTCTTGTCTAATATCTCGAATCAAGTTGTAAGTAATCTTGTTATTGATTACTCCCATTACCCACTGAATAAAGCATGCCAAAATCACAACTACCAAAATGATAATTGCTGTCTTTGTAACTTCCTTAAACTCAACTTTTCCTTTGCCGATGATGTGATCAGTTGCATCACCAATAATCTTTGGCACATACAATGTGGCCACGACAAAGACAAGCGAAAGAATAATCGAGATGGCTAGCATCACTCTATATTTCTTTAATCTTTGGCCCAGTTTTTGAAGGGCATACTTACTACTCATATGCACCTCCTATCTGGTCCGTATAAATATTTTGCTTGTACTGCGACTCGTGGATTTCTTTATACACTTCGCATGTCTCAAGCAAGTCTTTGTGCGAACCTTTTCCAACTAGTCTTCCTTCTTCTAAAACTAGAATCTCATCCAAATCCATAATCGAGTTAGTGCGCTGAGACACAATAAACATCGTGGTATTTGTAAGTGACTTCAAATTTGTTTTTAGAAGCGCATCTGTTTCATAATCAAGCGCAGATGAAGAGTCATCCAAAATCAAAACCTTTGGATTTCTAACCAATGCTCTAGCGATTGTTAATCTTTGACGCTGACCACCCGAGAAGTTTGAACCATTGTCCAACACCTCTGTATCCAGTCCGCCTTTTTCCATTACAAAATCATAAGCGCAAGCTAACTTTAGAGCCTGTTCCATTTCAGCCTCTGTTGCTTTTTCATTTCCAAACTTAAGATTGCTTCTAACTGTTCCTCTAAAAAGTTGAACATCCTGCGGAGTAATTCCAAACATACTCCTCAAATCTTTTAGTTCGTATTCATCTATATTCTTATCTCCGATTTTTAGATTTCCATCAGTCACCTTATAAAATCTTGGGAGCAAGTTTACAAGAGTTGATTTACCAGAGCCAGTCGCCCCAATAATTCCAATTTTCTTGCCCTTGCCCGCGGCAAAGGAAATATTCTCTAAAACATTTTCGCTAGCACCTGGATATGTCATGGAAACTTTGTCGAAGACAATCATCTCGTTCATGCCAAGTTTTTCAGTGCCTTCGTTTTCTTCAACTTCGTAATCCAAAACTTCATTCACGCGCTTAGCACTTGCGAATGCTTTTGTAAGGTTAATGATAAGCGCTGCCAGCTTCACAAGTTCAATTA
>JAFWIO010000078.1 GCA_017514785.1 Eubacterium sp.
ACGTTCCATCATGTCCGGACAGACGAACTCTTCAAAGGCAGTGTAAGCAAAGACTTCTTCGCCCCAGTCTTCAACTCTCTTTTCACACTTAAATTCAACTAAAGATTTACAACTGCTAAATGCCTTTTCACATATTTGTTCTATATATCCTATTCCTTCTGAACTCTTACCTGATGGAATAAAAACTTTCTCTAGCGCATCACAATGCTCAAAAGCATTTTCGCCAATCCAAGATATGGTTCCAGGAAGTTTAATTTCCTTTAAGCAACGACAAGATGCGAAAGCTCCATCACCAATTTCTTCTAGGCCATTCCCAAAGTCTATTTGTTTAAGATTATCTAGGCCATAAAATGCTTCAGTGCCAATCTTAATCAAAGAATCAGGAAGCACTAGTTCTTCTACTTCTATAAACTCGTCTCTGTCAAAAACAGCTTCATCTATATGAGTAATACCTTCTGGTATTACAAGCTTTTTACCTTGAGGTTCACATTCTATTAAAATTTTACCTGTTTTCATTTTTAACCTCCTGATGGATTAAATACTTATAACTTTGCAAATTACCATAGTTTGGAATACTAGGATTCAATGGATACGGTCTAGAGAAATAATAAAGGTCATAATCTTCCTTTGGCGGATAAGCATTTCCAATATCAGATCCAAAGATTTCACATGTCTTAACTTTTGAAGCTAAGATTCTAGCAAAGTCATCTATCCTAAAATACATTTCATCAAAAACCAAATACTCATTAACAACATCAGAGATTTCATAGCAGTCACCATTTGCACTTATGAACGGTTTAGAACAAATCTCACGACATCCTTTTGCATCTTTGTAAATAAAGGTATTCTGCCAATAAGTGGCAGCTATACTCATAGCTTCTCCTAGAGAGATATCTTTGATGAAGAATAATTCTTCTCCACCATAGTCGTAGTTAAGCCTTAGCCTATACTTATCAAACTCAAGAGTGTCTTCTGGAAAATAATTAATACGATCCTTATCATCTACGCTCGGCTCTCCATTCACAAAAGAATATCTGCATGGACTGATGATTGCGCATCTTGAATGATTCTTTTCAGGATGATCATCTACATCTCCATTATCAATCATATATTCCTTGATGCTTTTCATTGCATCAACAGCAACACTGTCAATCTCTCTAGAAACAATATCAACAGGTCTTTTTATAATCATTTTTTCAATGTCTACGTGTAACATACTTACTCCTTTCTAGGAAGTGAAACCAATATTCACTCTCTCTTGGTTCTTCTCAATGGCTGCAGGCATTTCAATATCATCAGCTATAATCGTGTGAACATCTTTCTTTTTGACTTCGTCAAAGTCCATCTCAACCAAGCGACTTGCCTGCGCCATCCTTGCATCTTCCAATATGTTTCTAACAAATCTACCGTTGCCGAACTCTTCATCTTCTCTAGCAACAGTAAATACTTCATGCATCTTCTCAAGTGCATCATCCGTAAGAGTTAGATCCTGCTTTTTGGCCATAAGTTTAGCTATATCACATAACTCGTCAGTACTGTAATCATCAAAAGGTACATGGAAAGCGATACGAGAACGAAGACCTGGGTTTTTGTCGAGGAACTTCTCCATCTTCTTAGGATAGCCGGCAAAGATAACAACTACTTCTTCTCTATGGTTTTCCATCTCTTGAACAATAGTGTTAATGGCTTCATCACCATAGGAGCCACTTCTGTCATCGACCAAAGAGTAGGCTTCATCTATAAATAAAACTCCACCCTTAGCTTCAGCAAACTTTTTCTTAATGGTAGGCGCAGTCCAACCTACGAACTTGCCAACCAAATCAGCTCGACCTACTTCTACTATATGGCCCCTTGCCAAAACTTTATTCTCACGCATAATCCTAGCAAACAGTCTAGCTACTGTAGTTTTTGCACTACCCGGATTACCGGTAAACACCATATGCATAGCAGGGTCACTATTATTAATTCCTTTGTCTTCAAACAACTTTTGTGCCTTATAATAGTTCAATGCTTTGTTAATAATCTTCTTGGCTTCTGACAAACCAATCATTGCAGTTAGCTCTTCATAAGCTGAGCCCTTTTCCTTTTCTGCCTTTTGTTTTTTAGCTACTACGTCAAAGTCCTTGTACTGCGAATATACAGTGTTCTTCATCTTTAGTTGGTACCAGAGATCAAACATATCATTAAGCTCATTGGCATAGTACTTCTGATCTGGTTCAAGCTTTTGATACAATTTCTTATCAACTCTTATTTTGTTTTGCTTAGCTTTTTCTTGTAAATATGCCCTTGCTTTTTCTTCATCTACCAAATCTTCTTCAATCTCTACAAAGGACATGTTGCGCAAACAACCCAATGCCATACCCTTGCTCTTTTTGCTTTCCTTTGGAAAACACAAAATAGTAAGAACCTTGTTTCTATACCTGTTTATAAGTTTACATACATCTTCTATAAAGTCATACTCACCAGACATAACATCTGCTTCAGTTTCTGGTAGAGCAAATTCAATAACTAAAGTCCCACCGATTGAGGATTCAAACATTGTTTTAGTACAATGCATACTTGGGTCACTACGACCACCTGTAAAACTAGTGAAACTATATCTTTTACTTTTAACTCTTCTATTTTCATATAAAGCACTAATCAATGTCACCAATGAGTTGGACATAACATCAAAGTCATCGGTTGATATCATATAGTGAACTGGATGTGCCAACATGCCAGTCGTATTTGGTTTTTCATATATACGATCTAATTCAGGAATCATAGTTTCATCAGACATACATTTATGTGCTAACTCATATATTTTTTCCTTCTTTTTAGGTCGAATTATTTTTTCTTGTATAAAATCTCTAAGACCCCAACGTTGGCATATGCTATCTAGTTTCAATTCATCAAGCAAAATGGTTTCATCAACAATAAAATCATGCCTATCTGCTCTATCTGCCATTTTTCGTAATGTATCTAGGCTTACTTCTTCTACTTTTGTGACATCAACTCCCATGTCTATACAATTAATAAAGTCTTTAACAA
>JAFWIO010000079.1 GCA_017514785.1 Eubacterium sp.
AAAGAAATTTGCTTCCCAAGTGGAATGGAAGAGATGGGACCAACTATCAAGAAGTTATATGACACACTTACAGGAATTCAGATGGGAACTATCGAAGCTCCTGAAGGATGGATTTACGAGGTTAAATAATGAACTTTAATCGAATTTCATTAAAGACTAGAGCAAAAAAGATTCTGAGAAAGAACTGGGGTTGGGCTGTTTTAGTGACATTGATTCTTACACTTGTTACTCCTACAGCTGCCACTTCATATGTTTCAAACCAGGCGAGAGATTTAGTTAATCCTTATAGAAACACTCAAGTTGTTCAAAATGATGGGGATACAGATATAGATGTTGAAAGCAGAATCAATCTATATAGATACAGACCTGACATTGCTCTTAAAAGATATAAAGAAGAAGTGGACGCTATGGTTAGAAGTATTATGCCTGGCTATCCTGGATCTACTTGGGGATTATTCCTTATGACACTAATGGTTTCTTTCTTTTTGGCTTTTGCCTTAAAGATATTTGTTTTAAATCCTATTCATGTAGGATGTATGAAATGGTATCTAAGGAACAGAACTGAAAGCAAACCAAAAATGAGAGCAGTAGTAGAAACCTTCGCCGAAGGCTACATAAGAATAGTAGCAATAATGTTCTTAAGAGATTTGTTTACATTCCTATGGGCATTGTTGTTGATTGTTCCAGGAATTATAAAGTCCTACGAATATAGAATGATTCCATATCTTTTGGCAGAAAATCCTGAGCTCACAGTGAGTGAAGCATTTGGTATGACTAAGAAGATAATGGACGGAAACAAGATGGATACATTTGTTTTGGACTTATCATTTTTCCCTTGGATTTTGTTGGCAGCTATGACATGCGGAATCTTATCTGTGGTATATGTAGCACCATATATGGCGCTAACTAATACAGAGTTATACGTATGTTTATGTCAGGGTAAAGATAGATATGAAAGTATATAGTATTTAAGAATAGATAAGACATTCGGTTTGCACTGAATGTCTTTTTTGTTCTAACTTTTATTAGAATATAGTATAATGAGAATAGGTAGATGTTTGTATTAAAGTTTAACAAAAAAGGAGTGCGCAAATGAAAAGAATTATTGGTTTATTTTTGTCAATAGTATTAGTATTAGGAATGTTTCCAGCCATGGACAATGTTCAAGCTAAGAACAAGAATGCAACAAAACCTAGTATTGAAGAAATGAAAAAAGGATCATCTATTGGAGAAAGTGATGCTTTTGATTTTTCTAAAGGAGATAAGGCTGGTAGAAAAGCCTTAAAAAGCAAAATGGCAGATGCTCCATCCAGTTATACGTTAAGAAATGTGGATGGTAAAAACTATATTACACCTGTTAAGTTTCAGAATCCGTTTGGAACATGTTGGGGATTTGCAGCTATTGCGGCAGCAGAGAGTAGTATTCTAAGTTCTGGTTTAGCAAAGGAAGATGGATACAATGAAAATACGCTTGATTTGTCTGAAAAACATCTAGTTAATTTTATAGTTAAGCCAATAAGTGATAAGAAAGATTCTCAATACGGAGAGGGCTTTCAATATTTTGACGAAAGCAAAACAACTGTAGAAAAATTTAATGAAGGCGGACTTCCTGTATATGCATCCAGTATGTTTTCATCTGGCATAGGACCTAACTTAGAAGATAGGGACGTACCTGATGGAGTTTCATCAGATATTTATGAATATCATGGCAAAAATAAATGGGTTGATAAACGTAAGAAAAATGGCGAGTGGATTAATTACTGCTACAGTGATGAAGATGATTGGGATATGCCAGAAGAACTCAGATTTAAACAATCATATGTGTTGAAAGAATCATTTATTCTTCCATCTCCAGCAACCATAGATGACGAAGATATTGACAATAAAAAATACACATATAATCCAGAAGGTACACTAGCAATTAAAGATCAACTTATGAACAAGAGGGCAGTAGAAATAGCTTTTTGTGCAGATACTTCTAGACCTAATCAAACTGGGGATTCTAAGTATATAAGTAAAAACTGGGCCCACTACACATATGATGCAAATGAAGAGGCCAATCATGCAGTTACAATAGTAGGATGGGATGATAACTATTCTAAAAATAATTTTGTGGAAGGACATGAACCTCCAGAAGACGGAGCTTGGTTAGTAAAAAATAGCTGGGGCTCTGGCGAAGAAAGCTTCCCTAATAAAGGTGGAGGAGATTGGGGAATTAAAAATGAAGACGGAGTTGGCACAGGATACTTCTGGTTATCATACTATGATCAGACTTTGTGTGTAGCAGAGGCTCTAGAATTTGATAAAAGTAATGTTGGCAAATCATATTATATAGATCAATATGATTATATGCCTGTGGAAGGAGTGGAAGAAACATCTACTCCGGAAGAAGCAAAGATGGCTAATGTATTTGAAGCAGAAGTAACAGAGAAATTAGAGCAAATTTCCTTTGTCACAGCAAATCCAGGAACAGTTGTAGATTATAGCGTATATGTTCTTCCTGAAGACTTTGAGGGACCAGAAGATGGTGTGGAAGTGGCTTCCGGTATAACAGCGCCTTATGAGTATGGTGGATTTCATAAACTTGCGTTGGATAATCCAGTAATCCTTAACAAAGGACAGCACTATTCAATAGTGATAAAAGAGATAATGGCAGATGGTAACTATAATATTAATTTCCAACTTTCTATGGCTGAACAAGCAGCTAAGCTTCAAGGTCTTGAAAAATATGCCAAGGGAATAGTTAATCCAAATGAAAGTTTCATTAAATATAAAGGAGAATGGAATGACTATTCTGACGACAGTTATGTGAGAAAGAATTTGGATTTAGAACCATTTATCGTGTCTAGAGATAATTTTCCAATTAAAGGATATTGTACAGAAATGCCTAACCTAAATGTAGATTTTAACACTGGTGATTATGTAGAAATAGCACCAGTATATCCTGATAACAGTGAGAGTATTGTTACATATTTTAAGGGAGATTTAGATTTGCTTCCGGAAGATCCAGAAATCGTTTGGGATCAAACAGAAGAAAGTAAAGCGTTATTTAAGCTTACACCAGATGAATCAGATTCTTCTAAATGTGAAGTTACCTCTATTAAACCGGGAACAGGTTATATAAAAGTAAATATTGAAGGCTTTGGCACACAAGTTATTAAAGTAAATGTTACTAAAACAGGAAAATACTTTGTGGGTGACGGCTTTATGGAAGTAGGTGAAAAGAATACCGTTTGTGTATATGACTACAAAGATGAACCTATAGAATCAGGTTATAAGGTTGAATCATTGAATCCGGATATAGTATCAGTATCAAACGGTCCTGAATATGAAATGACTGGTCTTAAGGTAGGAAATGCTTTAATTCGAGTATATGATGATACTGGAGCAGAAACTACATTTACAGTAGAAGTGAAGGCTTCAGACAATCCACCGGGACCTACTAATAAAAAAGCCCAAAAGATTAAGGCTAAAGGTAAAACAATTAAAGTAAAATATAAGAAACTTAAGAAAAAGAAGGCAGTAGTAAAACGAAAGAAACTAATGAAACTTTCTGGCACAAAAGGCAAAGTTACTTATAAGCTTTACAAAGTTAAGAAGGGCAAGAAAGCTAAGTTTAAAAAGTACTTCAAAATTTCTAAAAAGAAAGGAAGATTAACTGTTAAGAAGAAACTGAAGAAAGGTACATATAAGCTCAAAATAAAAGTATATGCTTCAGGCAATAAGACTTATAAGAATGCAGTCAAGACAGTGACAGTTAAGGTTAAAGTTAAATAGTTAATTGTTTTAAATAAATTTTATCTATAAAAAATGGTCTAAAAATGACAAGGGAACCAATTAAAATAGTTTGTTCCCTTGTCATTTTTTTGCTCTTAGTTAAATTAAAAAAGCACTAGACAAAACATTTAATCTTTGTTAAAATTATAACAATCGTGGGCTTGTTATGCCTTTCTACTATAAAGTAGGAAAAATAATTTACAAATTTTCATGACAAAAATGGAGGAAAAGTATTATGTCAAAGAAAGTAGTTTTAGCAGGTGCATGTCGTACAGCTATCGGTAAAATGGGTGGCGGACTAAGCACAACACCAGCTGCAAAGCTTGGTTCTATTGTAATAGAAGAAGCACTAAAGAGAGCTGGCGTACCAAAGGATGCAGTTGATCACGTATACATGGGTTGCGTTATTCAGGCGGCTCAGGGACAGAACGTTGCTCGTCAGGCATCAATCAACGCAGGTCTTCCTATTGAGACTCCTGCAGTTACAATCAACGTAGTTTGTGGTTCAGGTCTAGATGCTGTTAACCAGGCTGCACAGATGATTAAAGCTGGCGATGCTGATATCGTTGTTGCTGGTGGTATGGAGAACATGTCAATGGCACCATACGCACTTACAAAAGCACGTTTCGGTTACAGAATGAACAATTCAACAATGATCGACACAATGGTAAACGACGCTTTGACAGATGCATTTAATCAATATCATATGATGATCACTGCTGAAAACGTAGCAGAGCAGTGGAATCTAACTAGAGAAGAACTAGATGAGTTCTCAGCAAACTCACAGCAGAAATGCGAGAAGGCTATGAACGAAGGTAAGTTCAAAGACGAAATCGTTCCTGTTGAAGTTAAGCAGAGAAAGCAGACAGTAGTAGTTGATACAGACGAAGGACCAAGAGCTGGTTCTACAGTAGAAACACTTGCAGGCTTGAAATGCTGTTCAGGTAAAGAGGGCGGAGTTGTTACTGCTGGTAATGCTTCAGGTATCAACGACGGTGCTGCAGCTGTTGTAGTTATGAGTGAGGAGAAGGCTCAGGAACTTGGAGTTACTCCAATGGCTACATTCGTAGGTGGCGCACTTGGTGGTGTTGCACCAGAGATTATGGGTGTTGGACCAATCGCTGCTACAAACAAAGTAATGGAAAAGACAGGTTTAACTGTTGATGATATGGACCTTATCGAAGCTAACGAAGCTTTCGCTGCACAGTCAGTTGCTGTAGCAAAAGACCTTAACTTCGACATGGACAAAGTAAACGTAAACGGTGGTGCGATCGCACTTGGTCACCCAGTTGGTGCATCAGGATGTCGTATCCTTGTAACTCTACTTCACGAGATGCAAAAGAGAGACGCTAAGAAGGGTCTTGCTACACTTTGTATCGGTGGTGGTATGGGTTGTGCCACAATCGTTGAAAGAGACTAATTAAAAAAGCAATAAACCACAGTGGGAGACTACTGTGGTTTTATGGCGTTTTATAGGATGTAAAAACGCCAATAAATTAAGAGGAGATTGAAATGGAATTCATTAAATTTGAAAAAGAAGATTATATTGGAATCATTACAATTAATCGTCCACAGGCTTTGAACGCTCTTAACTCTCAGGTGCTTGATGAACTAAACGAAGTACTTGATAGTGTAGATTCAAACGAGACAAGAGCACTTATCCTAACTGGTGAAGGAGACAAGTCATTTGTCGCAGGTGCTGATATCGGAGAAATGTCTGCACTTACAAAGGCAGAGGGAGAAGCCTTCGGCAAAAAGGGTAATGATGTATTTAGAAAGTTGGAAACTCTTGAGATTCCAGTAATCGCTGCTATCAATGGTTTTGCGCTAGGCGGCGGATGCGAAATCTCAATGAGCTGTGATATAAGAATCTGTTCAGAGAACGCTATCTTTGGTCAGCCAGAAGTTGGTCTAGGAATCACACCTGGTTTTGGTGGAACACAGAGACTTGCTAGACTAGTTGGTCCGGGAATGGCTAAGCAGATGATTTACACAGGCAGAAATATCAAGGCTGATGAGGCTTACAGAATTGGTCTTGTAAATGCAGTTTATCCACAAGAAGAACTTATGGCTGCTGCAAAGAAAATGGCAAGTGGTATCGCTATGCAGGCACCTATTGCTGTTAGAGCTTGTAAGAAGGCTATTAACGATGGTTTAGATGTAGATATGGATCAGGCAATCGTTATCGAAGAGAAACTATTTGGAAGTTGTTTCGAGACAGAAGATCAAAAGATGGGAATGGGTAACTTCCTAGAAAAAGATAAGGAAAAGAAACTTAAAGTAGTTCCTTTCCAAAACAAGTAATTAAACGGAGGAAAATGAAATGAAAGTAGGAGTAATTGGCGCAGGTGTTATGGGTTCAGGTATTGCTCAGGCATTTGCAATGACAGATGGTTATGAAGTTTATCTTTGCGACATCAAGCAGGAGTTTGCTGATGGCGGTAAAGCAAAGATTGAAAAGAACATCAATTTCTTAGTTGGTAAAGAAAAGATTACAGCTGAGAAAGGTGAAGAGATTTTAGGTAAAATCACAACAGGTCTTAAAGATATCTGTACAGATGCTGAACTTATTATCGAGGTAGCACCTGAGAATATGGAAATCAAAAAGACAACATTCAAAGAGTTGATGGACATCGTTCCAGCTGACTGCATCTTTGCATCAAACACATCATCTCTTTCAATCACAAAGATTGGTGAAGGATTAGACAGACCTATGGTAGGTATGCACTTCTTCAACCCAGCTGACAGAATGAAGTTAGTAGAAGTTATCGCTGGTGAAAACACACCTGATGACTTAGTAGAAAAGATTATCGAGATTTCTAAAGAAATCGGAAAGACTCCTGTAAAGGTTAAGGAAGCTCCTGGTTTCGTTGTAAATAGAATTCTTATCCCAATGATTAACGAAGGTATTGGAGTATTTGAAGCAGGCACAGCTACAGCTGAAGATATCGACACAGCTATGCAGCTAGGTGCTTCACATCCAATGGGACCTTTGGCTTTGGGTGATTTGATTGGACTAGACGTTTGTCTTGCAATTATGGAAGTACTTCACACAGAAACTGGTGATGACAAGTATGCACCAGCACCACTTCTAAAGAAGATGGTAGAAGAAGGAAACCTAGGTAGAAAAACTGGTAAAGGTTTCTACGACTACAGTAAATAATTAACGACTTAAAGTTGTTTTTTATAAAGTATAAAGTATTTATGGAGGAAAAGTATTATGGATTTTACTTTGAGCGAAAAGCATAAAATGGCGCAGACTCTATTCAGAGACTTCGCTGAAAATGAAGTAAGAGATCTCGCTCAGGAAGTCGACGAAGAAGAAAGATTTCCAAAAGAGACAGTTGAGAAAATGTCCAAGTACGGTTTCATGGGAATTCCAATTCCTAAGGAATACGGCGGACAGGGTTGTGACATTCTTACATACGCTATGTGCGTAGAAGAGTTGTCAAAGGTTTGTGGTACTACAGGCGTTATCGTTTCTGCACACACATCACTTTGTGCAGATCCAATCATGAGCTTTGGTACTGAAGATCAGAAAAAGAAATATTTACCAGATCTAGCATCAGGTAAAAAGATTGGTGCTTTTGGTCTTACTGAGCCAGGTGCTGGTACAGATGCACAGGGACAGCAGACAAAGGCAGTATTAGATGAAGAGACTCACGAATGGGTTCTTAACGGTTCTAAGTGTTTCATCACAAACGGTAAGGAAGCTGACGTATATATCGTTATCGCTGTTACTGGTAAAGTTGAGAAGCGCGGTAGAATGATGAAAGAAATTTCTGCATTTATCGTAGACAAAGATGCTCCAGGATTTACATTTGGTACAAAAGAAAAGAAGATGGGTATCAGAGGTTCATCAACATACGAGCTAATCTTTGAAGACTGCAGAATTCCAGAAGAAAACATCCTAGGCAAAAAGGGTCAAGGATTTAAGATTGCTATGCACACACTTGACGGTGGACGTATTGGTATCGCAGCACAGGCTCTAGGTCTTGCTGAAGGTGCGCTAGAAAGAACTGTTGAGTATGTTAAGGAAAGAAAACAGTTCGGTAGAGCTATCGGCGCTTTCCAGAACACACAGTTCCAGCTAGCTGATATGGCTACAAAGGTTGAATGTGCTAAGTTATTAGTTTACAAGGCAGCACTTAAGAAAGATGAATACCAGAAAGATGGTAAGACATCATATTCAGTAGAAGCTGCTCAGGCTAAACTATGTGCTGCAGAAGTTGCTATGGAAGTAACAACTAAGGCAGTTCAGTTACACGGTGGTTATGGTTACATTAGAGAATACGATATTGAGCGTATGATGAGAGATGCTAAGATTACAGAGATCTACGAAGGAACATCAGAAGTTCAAAGAATGGTAATCTCAGCAAATCTATTAAAGTAAGGAGGAACTCAAGATGAAAGTTATAGTTTGTATTAAGCAAGTACCTGATACAAAGGGTGGCGTTGAGTTCAATCCTGATGGTACGCTAAATAGAGCAGCAATGCTTGCTATCATGAATCCAGATGATAAGGCAGGTCTAGAGGCTGCACTTAGATTAAAAGATGAGTATGATGCGGAAGTAACAGTTCTTACAATGGGACTTCCAAAGGCTGCTGAAGTTCTTCGTGAAGCTTTGGCTATGGGCGCTGACAAGGGCGTGTTAGTAACAGATAGAGTACTAGGTGGTGCTGATACTTGGGCCACAAGTACAACAATCGCTGGTGCTATCAGAAACCTTGACTACGATATTATCATTACAGGTCGTCAGGCTATCGACGGTGATACAGCTCAGGTTGGACCACAGATAGCAGAGCACTTAGATCTTCCTGTTATTTCATATGCAGAAGATATTAAGATTGACGGTGATGATGTAATCGTTCAGAGACAGTATGAAGACAGATATCACAGCATTAAGGCAAAGACTCCATGTCTAATCACAGCTCTTTCAGAATTGAATGAGCCAAGATATATGACACCAGGTGGAATCTTTGACGCAATGGAACAAGAAATTACTACTTACTCTAGAGCAGAACTTATTGATGTAGAAGACGGAGACCTAGGTCTTAACGGTTCTCCTACAAAGATTGCTAAGGCATCTGATAAAGTTCGTAAGGGCGCTGGAGAAAAAGTAGAACTAGATACACCAGATGAGTCAGTAGACTACATTATGGATAAGCTTTTAACTAAGCACGTAATATAGGGAGGAGAAAGTTATGCAGAATATTAATTTAGAAGATTATAAAGGCGTATTTGTCTTCGCTCAGCAAGTAGATAACGAACTTAGCCCTATTGCATTTGAGTTGCTTGGTGAGGCAGGAAGACTAGCAGAGAATCTTGAAGAGAAAACTGTTACTGCAGTTCTTCTTGGTAAAGATGTAAAAGGTTTAGCTGATGATTTGGCTAAATACGGTGCAGACAGAGTTATCGTAGTAGATGATCCTGCACTAGAAACATATATGACAGAGCCATATGCTCAAGCTCTTACAGCAGTAATCGAAGAGTACAAACCAGAGATTATGCTAGTAGGTGCCACAGCTATCGGTCGTGACTTAGGTCCTACAGTTTCAGCTAGAGTAGCTACAGGTCTTACAGCTGACTGTACACAGTTAGAGATTGGTGACTTCCCTCTAGTTGCTATTCCAGGCAAAGAGCAGAAGCACAATCAACTTCTTATGACACGTCCAGCGTTCGGTGGTAACACAATCGCTACTATCGCATGTCCTGACAACCGTCCACAGATGGCTACAGTACGTGCAGGTGTTATGCAGAAGAACGAGCCAGATGATAGCAAGAAGGCAGAAGTAGTTGAATTCAACCCAACTATCGAAAAGAACGATAAGTTTGTAGAGATTCTTGATATCGTTAAGGCTGTATCAGATGTGGAAGACATCATGGACGCTAAGATCTTAGTATCAGGTGGACGTGGAGTTGGCTCACAAGAAAACTTCAGCATTCTTCAGGACTTAGCTGATGCTATTGGCGGAACAGTTTCATGTTCAAGAGCTGTAGTAGATAACGGTTGGATGCCAAAAGACCTTCAGGTAGGTCAGACTGGTAAAACAGTTCGTCCACAGGTTTACTTCGCTATCGGTATCTCAGGTGCTATCCAGCACGTAGCAGGTATGGAAGAAGCTGATATAATAATCGCTATCAACAAAGATCCAGATGCTCCTATCTTCGAGGTAGCAGACTACGGTGTAGTTGGAGATCTTAATAAGATAGTACCAATGCTTACAGAGCAGATTAAAACAGCTATCGCTAACAAATAAAAATACATAATGCTTTATAAATAAAAGAGGATTGCACGAAAGTGCAGTCCTTTTTTGTGTGATAATTATGTTACCAGAGTGCGTAAATATGGACACTTTAATGATTTTAACCACCTCACATAATCACACTTTAGTGTTACACTTATAAGGTAAAAGTTTGCGAGAGCAAATATAGAACGGTTAACAATTAAATAGCGGAGGATGTTATTATGAAAAAACTAACAAGACGAAC
The DNA here is from genome assembly GCA_017514785.1 of Eubacterium sp. Lineage (GTDB taxonomy): Bacteria > Bacillota > Clostridia > Lachnospirales > Lachnospiraceae > Eubacterium_G. Next base: position 10,271 of record JAFWIO010000079.1, read on the forward strand.
TTTATCATTTGCACTAGCTATTGCTTTAGTGGTAACTAGTCTTATCTTTGTGCCATCAAAAGCAAAAGCGGCTACAGCCATTACTTCAATGGATTATTATGATGGAGGAAATGGTCCTACACAAACTAAGACAGGTGTGGCAGGAACTAGCTTTGGTACAGTTATGCCAAAGATAAATGGAGCTGCTTTAACAAAGGATTCTTTTGCGCAGTATGAGAGTGATTTGGAATTACAAGTTTCGATGCAAGAGACTACTGGCGGAGAGTATAAGGATATTAATAAAGTAGATTATTTCAAGTTCAATGACACATGGGGCTGGGAATGGCAACAGTGGACAGATACAGTAGGTGGATGGATTCTTTGGATGAAATTACCTGAAACAACAAAAATCAAATTCCACGGCAAAACAAACAATGTAAATTTGGAATACACATGGACATTAAATGTATTGCAACCTACTAGCCTTACTAGCATTTCTACTTCAGAAGGTTCTGTGACAGCAGACTCTACTGGTGGTTCAGCTACGCATTGGCATTTGTGGACATTTAATGGCGGATCAGCTGTATATGACCAAGTAAAAGATGATATGGATGTACTAGTTGATAACAAAGACGGAAAAGGATTTGTTAAACTTTTAGGAAACGCTGCATCAGGATTTATTTGGGATACTAACTTTGGTATTTATACAGATGGTTCTGGAGGATTCTGGTTCCAGGGAATAGACCACTCATTTACACTTAGACTACAGAAGAAAAATGATTCATCTATTCACGCGGACATGGAAGTTACTTTCAACAAACCTGTAAGAAATAACTGGAATTTAACTCCGTTTGAGGGGACTACCATCAATGCTGGAGAAGATGGATCTTTGGGATTCCCACTTCCAAAAATTGGTGGAACAGAAGCATTAAAATCAGATATAGATTTATTCACTTATGAAGTAAAAGTAGATGGCAACTGGGTTGCGCTAAATGATATTGCTTCTAGTGGATTTGTATATGAGGGAAGTGGATACAACAGCGCATCTCTAAGCAATCAGTGGGGATACTTTGTAGACCATGTATATGGACTTTGGTTTAAACCAATTCGTCAAGATTATGAAATAAGAATAGGATTCCCTAAGAATGGCGAAGCAGGTGGAGCGATTGACGGAAACTATGTTACTTACCAGTTAAAGGGAAATCCAAGTGCAGAGCCTTCTCTACCAGATGACATGAAAGTAGAATTGACTGTGGATGATACAGATAATTCTGGTGGATATGTTCCTGCTGGATATAAGATGATTTGGAACGACGAGTTTAGCGGAAGTTCACTTGATACAAGCAAGTGGAATGTAATAGAAGGATACTTATTAGAAGAAGATAATATTGATACATATGGTTGGGGAAATCAGGAGTTAGAGTATTACTCTAAAGACGCAGTTTCTGTAAAAGATGGATTCCTTAATATTCATATGAAGAAAGACAAAAAGACATTCTACGCAAAAAGTGATACAGCTCATGCTAATGGAAGAACAGCAGAGTATCAATCTGGAAAGATTACTACACAGAACAACTTCTCAGTTAAGTATGGACGTGTGGACGTGAGAGCAAAATTCCCTAGTGGAAATGGTATTTGGCCTGCAGTATGGATGCTTCCAAACGACAACCTATATGGTGCTTGGGCATACTCAGGAGAGATTGATATAGCAGAAGGCAGAGGAAGAGTTCCTAATAAAGTATTTGGTGCTATGCACTACGGTGGAGCTTGGCCTGACAACTTGAATACAAGTGATTTGCTAGACATCACTGCTAATGGAAAGAAGAAGACTGACACTACAGATTGGCATGTATACAGTGTAGTTTGGGAAAATGACAATATTAAAGTTTATTGTGATGGTTTAGCATTCTTCAAATGTACAAAAGATCAGTGGAAATCTAACTCAGATATGGGCAACAGTTATGCACCATTTGACCAGAGATTTTACGCAATTATTAACTTAGCATGTGGTGGTACATTTGATAGTGGAAATAAACCTGGTGATGATTTCACAGGCGCTGATTTGTATGTAGATTACATTAGAGCGTACCAGAGAATGGTGGGTGCTAATGATGATGAGCAGCCTGATCACAACCCAGGTATGATAACTGACGGTGTAGATGATAATCTTTACGGAGATTATAAGATTGGTAAAGGAGGAGCACCAGTAGATCCTACTACAGAGGCACCTACAGAGAAACCAACTGACCAACCTACAGTTAAGCCTGATGAAACTACAAAGGCACCAGTTAATCCAACTGTTAAGCCTACAAAGAAGGATAATTCTAAATTGATTAATCAGATTAAGGTTAGCAAAGTAACTATTAAGAAAGCAGTGAAGAAGAAATCTGCTAAGAAGATTAAGATTACTTTGAAGAAGACTGTGAAGATAGCTGACGGATATCAAGTTAGAGTTTATAAGTCTAAGAAAAATGCCAAAAAGAATAAGAAGGCAGTAGTTAAGAAGACAATAAATGCTAACAAGAAGAAGTTTACAGTTTCTAAAAAGAAGATTAAGAAATTAAAGAAAATCTTTGTAAGGGCAAGAGCATTTAAGAAGATTGACAGTGTAATGTACTTCGGCAAATGGTCAAAACCTAAGAAGGTTAAAATAAAATAGTTTATTGTAAGATTTTTCAATAAAAAAGACCGGTCTATTCAGTTATTATAACTGTATAGGCCGGTTCTTTTTGTTTTAAAAATGTTTAATATATCTTAGCTTCTTCTTCGCCGTTCATTACTCTTAGTGCACCTTGTGCTAGAGCAAGAAGTTCGTCTTCTCCTGGATAAACAGTGATAGGAGCGATAAATCCACAGTGGTCTTTGAAGTAGTCGCAAGTTATCTGGTTATAAGCAATACCACCTGTTAGGATGATTTGGTCTACCTTACCGTCTAATACCACAGCCATAGAACCGATTTCTTTTCCTAGTTGATAGTGGAATGCATCTCTTACCAAAGCGGCTTTTTCGTCTGTTTTAGCCATCTCAACAACCTCACGCATATCGTTTGTTCCAAGGTATGCATTGAAACCACCGTTTCCGTTTATCATCTTTCCAACTTCAGCCTGAGTGTAGTCACCGCTGAAGCAAACCTTCATAAGCTGTCCTGATGGAAGTCCGCCTGATCTCTCTGGAGAGAATGGACCATCACCGTCTAGTGCGTTAGCAACATCAATAATCTGTCCGTTTTTGTGAGCACCTACTGAAACACCGCCGCCCATGTGAACAACAATCAAGTTTAGTTCATCATATGGCTTACCAGTTTCTTTTGCGTATCTCTTTGCAACAGCCTTCTGGTTTAGTGCGTGGAAGATTGAAACTCTGTCCATCAAAGGATGACCTGATAGTCTAGCAACATCTTGTAACTCGTCAACAACAACAGGGTCAACGATATATGATGGAACATCAATCTCCTGTGCAATATCATATGCAAGAAGTCCGCCCAAGTTTGAAGCGTGCTGTCCTTGCTTTCCAATCTTTAAGTCTTCCAATAGTTCAGGAGTAGTAGCATATGTACCACCTGGAATTGGTTTAAGTAGACCGCCACGACCAACAACAACGTCAATACTATTAAGATCTACATCTTTTTCTTTTAATACATCTAGAATAACGTTCTTTCTGAAATCTTTCTGGTCATAGATTGTATCGTACTGTGCAATCTCTTCTGTAGTGTGACGAAGTGTCTCCTCCATAAGCTGCATTTCATCTTCGTATACACCAATCTTTGTAGAAGTTGAACCAGGGTTAATAATTAAAATCTTGTAACTCATAATTTCCTCCTATAAAAAAATAGCGCTGTAAAGACAGCGCTAATTAAAATCTATTTGTTCATAGCCTCAGCCACAACAGCACCTAGTGCAATAGAGTTAACTTTTGCTTCAAACTCATCAGAACGTGAAGTAAGAATAACAGGGGCTTTTGTACCTGTTAGGATATTTCCGTTCTTACATGGTGCAGTGTGAACTAAACTCTTATATGTGATGTTACCTGCTTGAATGTCAGGGAATAGTAGGATGTCAGCA
>JAFWIO010000080.1 GCA_017514785.1 Eubacterium sp.
AGATACTTTAAGCCAGAGTTTCATCCTGAAGAAGGAAAGACTTTGGAGGAGTGGGCAGATGAGATTTCAAACACTATGGAACAGATAGTGAAGGAAGTTAAGATGCCAGATGAAGAGGCGTATTCATTCCTATCAGGTGGTGTTGATTCATCATATGTTTTGGCTATTACTGATGCCACAACAGCTTGCTCTATAGGATATGACGAAACAGCGCTGGGCGACAAAGCAGTTTACAATGGCGTTAGATATAATGAAGCAGACCTCGCCAAAGAAACCGCAGAACACTTTGGTAGAAAGTTCTCGCTTAAAGAAGTAGGTCCAGAAGAGTACTTTGACGAGATCCCATTTGTAATGGAAAATATGGAGATGCCTTTGGGTGATGCCTCAGCAGTTACATTTTCACTTGGCTGTAAAGCAGCAGCCTCTCAAAATCCACTTTGCTACTCAGGAGAGGGAGCAGATGAATTCTTTGGCGGATACAATGCTTACAGAAATCCAGTGAATATAGATAAAATTAAAAACAAAGCATACATCGGTAGCACTAGCATTATGAGAGAAGAAGAGAAACAGAAACTTCTTAAGAGTTATAATCCAAATGTGCAACCGTTCGATATGGTTAAAGACCTATATAAAGAGACTGAAGGAGAGCCAGCCATCAACACAATGAGTATGATAGATATTATCAACTACCTAGAGGGTGATATTTATCTAAACGTTGATAAAACATCAACTGCTCACGGACTTGAGATTAGAATGCCACTGACAGATATCAGAATGTTTGATATAGCATCTAGACTGCCAGCGGAATTCAAGGTGACAGAAGAGCAAAACAAAATTGCACTTCGTACAGCAGCTAGCAAGGTGCTTCCAGAAGAAGTTGCGTTTAGAAAGAAACTAGGTTTTGTAGTTCCAGTAAGATTCTGGCTAGCAGAAGAACCATACGCTAGCAAAATCAGAGAGAAGTTCACAAGCCCTAGTGCAGAGAAGTTCTTTAACACAGATGAGTTAGTAAAAATTCTAGATGAATATGTAAATGGAAATAGCAATTTCTGGCTAAAGACATATGTAATTTATGTATTCCTAGTTTGGTATGATATATACTTCGGATAAAGAGGAGGATTTTAAAATGAAAAAAATAATTGCAGTATTAACAATAGTAGCATGTGTTGGATTGTTAGCAGCATGCGGAAACGACAAAGAAAAACCAGAAAGCGACACATTGGCACCGGGACAAACAGTTTCTGTAGTTCCTGCTAACAGCACAGAGACACAGGCTCCACCTAAGAAGACTATAAAGGTGACACCTGTACCTTCACAGAAAGCCACAAAGAAGGCTGAGACTAAAGCAGCCGGCCCAAAGAAGACAAAGGCTAAAGGTGGAAACATTGTAGGTTCTTGGACTTGGGAAGGAGGAATCTTTGTATACACATTCAAGAAAGACGGAACTGGTGTTTACACAACAGGTAGTGAGGCTATGCACTTCACATATAAAACAAAGAACAACAAAGTTTACATCACATATAAGGGTGACAACAACCCAGTTACAATGCCTTACACAGTTACAGGTAAGACTCTAGTATTGAAAGATGCAAATGGTGATGATGTAACTTACTACAAGAATAAAAAACACCCAAATCCAAACAAGTAGGAGTAAACAATGGAAAAAGTTACAGATACTATTATTAATGTAGGCGTTAATGACTATGACATAGATTTGTTTGAAGGCCAGTATGACCTAGACGAAGGTATGGCTTACAATTCGTATGTCATAATGGATGATAAAATTGCAATTCTAGACACAGTAGATTCTGATGTTACTGAGGAGTGGATGAAGAATCTTAAGAAAACATTGGGCAAGAAAGAACCTGACTACTTGGTTGTTCATCATATGGAACCAGATCATTCTGGAAGCATTCTAGATTTGGTAGAGAAATATCCAAACATCACTATCGTGACTAGTGCAAAGGCTGTTGATTTAATGAAGCAGTTTGCTGGTCAGGAAATAAATCAAGAGATTAAAGTGGTGGCAGAGGGTGATACACTTGAACTTGGAAGCCACACTCTAAACTTTATAGCTGCGCCAATGGTTCATTGGCCAGAGGTTTTGATGTCATACGAGTCTAGTGAGAAAGTTTTATTTAGCGCAGATGCCTTCGGCAAATTCGGCACTAGAGACGCCGACGAAGACTGGGCATGCGAAGCTAGAAGATACTATTTCAACATAGTAGGTAAGTATGGAATGCAGGTTCAAAATGTTTTGAAAAAAGCAGCAGATTTAGACATTCAAATTATTTGTCCGCTACACGGACCAGTATTAGATGAAAACTTAAGTTATTACCTAGACCTTTACAACACATGGAGTAGTTACGAACCAGAAGAACGTGGTGTGTTCATTTGCTATGCATCTATTCACGGACATACTGCAGAAGCAGCAGAGAAGTTTGTGGAAGTGTTGCAGGGTACTGGAGAAGAGACAGTAGAAATATCAGATTTGACTGATGAGGATATACATGAGTGCGTGGAAGATGCATTCAGATATGATAGATTAGTTTTAGCAGCATCATCTTATGATGCAGGAGTTTTCCCACCTATGGAAGATTTCTTAAGAAGACTAAAACATAAAAACTATCAGAACAGAAAAGTGTATTTGATTGAGAACGGTTCATGGGCTCCATCAGCAGCTCGTGCTATGAAGGCTATTCTTGATGAGATGAATGTGGAAGTATGCGAACAAGTAGTCACAATCAAATCTAAAATGACACAAGAAACACTAGACGAAATGATCTCCCTCGCCCAGAAAATAGTATTCGGAGATAAAGGTGACAGTTTTTCACAGTTCAGAGAAGAACGAAAAGACGACTAAAATAATCCTTCACAAAATCTAGAGAAGGAAAATGGACGACTAAAAAATGTCCAAATAAATTACTGCAAAACAAAAAGCATATGGTACAAACGATTGTTAGTGCGTACCATATGCTTTTTGTTTTGGAAAAAACTATTTAATACATTTTTTAGTCGTCCACTTGCCTTTTCCGATTCCATTAGTAAAGGCCTGGATCTTTATATAATACTTTTTCTTTTTCTTTTTGAGGCCCTTTAAGGTTTTTGTGTTATTCTTGCCACCCTTGATAGTAATTTTGTGGGAGTCTTTTACCATATTCTTATCTGATGAATACCAGATAGTATAACCACTCGCGTAGTTTTGAGCACTCCATTGTAGTTTAAATTTCTTTTTGTTCTTTGATCTAGACCATTTTAAAAGTTTTGATAGTCTAGGTAGAAGATTAAATGTGGTGTTAAGAGTTCCCACATACTTTTCTTTAGTGCCAGTTACTTTTATAGTGGCAACTCCAGTGTGAGTAGCATCCTTATAAGTAATTTTGTAGTGTTTAGCAGGAATTAGTTCGCCGTTTGCATAAACATGGATTTTAGGAGTAACCTTTTTTCCGATAGTGTTTGATGCGTAGAACTTGTCTCCAATTACCACAATCTGTCCTCTAGAAATACATTGGAATTTGGTGTTCTCTTTGTGTGTAGTTGAGATAACACCATTCTTTATATTCATAACAATATCGCCTTCAGTGGCTAGATATGTCCTGATAAATCTTAGTGCTAATCTTTGTAAAACAGAATCTCTTGGGAAATATGTGCCTTCCTCAGTGTAGCCATTTGGAATGACAGCATATGCTGGTTTTACATAATCCAAAAAGTCAGCGCAAGTAGAAGCAGCAGCGCCGTGATGTCCTACTTTCAAAATGTCTGCCTTCAAATCATATTTCTTAGCCATTAGCTTTTCTTCCATAGTAGTAGGAAGATCACCTGTCATTAAAATTGATTTGTTATCGCAAGTAACTTTTGTTACGATACTTGATTCATTATAAGTAGTTCCCTGTCTTCCGTCATAAATCACTTTTACTGAGGCATCGCCAAAGGTCCATGTTTGACCTTCATATGGATTTGCATAAACTAAACCTTCCTCATCATTTATAGCATCCATAAACTTTCCGTAGTGAGATTCTTTGCCGGTATCTGGATTGTAGTATGGCTTCGTAGGCTCAGAGTAAACTATATTTTTAATATCGTAGTGTTTGAATATTGCTGGGAAACTGCCGATGTGATCTTTGTCGGCGTGAGTAGCCACAACATAATCAATAGTATCACCCACCACATGCTTTTCTAGGTAATTTAAAATAGTGTCTTTGGCTGAAGACTCGCCACTGTCCACTAACATGTAGTGACCTTTGCTCTCTAAAAGGATGCAGTCACCATGTCCCACATAAATGGTGTGCATCTTTAATTCTCCTGCATTAGCCTGAACCTTAGTGACTGCAAAAAATGATAGAGCGACAAATGCAAATACAAATAGTTTAATTAATCTTTTTAACATAATATTTCTCATAAGTTCCTCTTATATAATCTTTGGCACGCATATAAATGTACCAAAATGCTAACTGAATAAAAATAGTAAATCCGAATATTACCCATGATAATGTTTTCAACATTCCAAAATCAGATCCAAGCCAGAATGTGAATGTGGCAAGACACTGTGATGCGAAAGATGCAAACCAAAGAATCTTACACCATTTTCTTTCGTCTCTACACCAAGGACCTGGGATCATTCGTAGTAGAGCAGCGCTTACTAAATAAATAGTTACTACATTAATAGCAAGATAAATCATACCAATAAAAAATAATGCATTTACTAGGTCTATACCGTTAATAATGAATGGCAAAGCAAACATTATACCGTGCACTATCAATCCAGATATAGCTGCTAAGATAGCTAGCTTAAACTGTTTAGCACACTTAACTAGCAAAATACTTCCTATTAGTATTAAAATAAAACCAACGAAATCGTTTAGAATATCTATCTGAACATTTTTAAAATAAACTTTATCTATAACTTTAGTGATCTTGGGCGCGGATGATTTAATACCTTTTTGCTGATTGATTTTAGTTTCTGGTTCCTTTGTCTTGGACTTAGAATCATCCAACATTTTGTAAGTACAAGAGGCACCATAATTAGAAGCGATATTGTAATACTGGTATTCGCCAATCACTTTGTTAGAGTTCTCATATTCATGAGGATATGAAAAATTAGTTGCAATCGGAATATCTAAAACGATAAACATAAATCCGAAGCAAAGTAACATTAAAGCTACTTTTAATCTGCTCATAAACAACCTCCGGGCGCTAACAATACGCCTTTAACAATTATAATAAGAATAATGAAAAAATCAAAGTAAAAAATTGTCATTCCAAGCCAAAAAGAGTATAATTTTATTTAGTGAGTAAGTGTTGGGGTTTTGAGTCTTCAGCACTATTTTTATGCAGGAGTAAATATGTATAAGTATAAGGATAAAATCAGATATAGTTTGGTTGATTACACAGGAACAGTTCCACCGTACGAGATTCTAAATCTTTTCCAGAACTGTTCTACAGAGCAATCTGAATCCATCGGCAAAGGCGTAAAGTTTATGCTTGGCCTAAACAAGGCTTGGGTTTTGATTGGCTACAAACTAATTATTAACAGACCAGTTAAATATGAAGAGAATATTATAGTAGGAACTGAGCCTACTGACTTTAAAGGATTCTTTGGCCGAAGAAATTATTGCATCATGGATGAGAATGAAGACTTTATTGTGAAAGCAGATTCACTTTGGACTTTGATCGACCTAGATAGCAGAAGCCCACTTAGGATTACTGAGGAGGACTTTGTCGGATACGAATTGGGTGAGGCCTTCGAAGATGTCAGGGCGGATCGCAAGATGTCATTTAAGAGCGAAGGTGAAGAGCAGAAGGCTAAGATTGTCCCAAAGAGTTTTATAGATAACAACGGACATATGAATAATGCAAACTATTTAAGACTTGCTTATGAATATGTGGACGATATTGATAAGGCAAAAGAAATATCAATCGCCTTTTTGAAAGAGGCAGTGGAAGGCCAGAAGATTGTTCCGTTTGTTCACAAGGAAGAGGACGGAGTAGGAGTTACATTCAAAAGTGTAGATGGTGATGAATTGAACAAAGTATTTGTGAAATTCTAACTTATAAATTAGGACTTTGCCCTTTAGTCAAAATAGACAAAAAATATTTGTATTTTTTGTACAATTGCGATATAGTAATTTTTATCACAGTGTTTTAAAATAACTGTATGCGTATGGCTTCGGCCATAGAACGGGGTGAGGAAAATAAAATATTATTAGTTTCAGGAGGGAAACATGGCAAGTTTATCATTAAAAGGGATTAATAAAATTTATCCTAACGGATTTCATGCCGTAAAAGATTTCGACTTAGAAATCAAAGACAAAGAATTTATCGTTTTCGTAGGACCATCAGGTTGTGGTAAATCTACTACACTTCGTATGATCGCTGGTTTGGAAGAAATTTCATCTGGTGAGTTATACATCGGAGATAGATTGGTAAACGATGTAGAGCCAAAGGATCGTGATATCGCGATGGTATTCCAGAACTACGCTCTATATCCACATATGACAGTATACGATAACATGGCATTTGGACTTAAACTAAGAAAAGTTCCAAAGGCTGAACAGGAAAGATTAGTCAAAGAAGCAGCTAAGATTTTGGATCTAGAAGCATTGCTTGATCGTAAGCCAAAGGCTTTATCAGGTGGTCAGAGACAGCGTGTGGCTATGGGACGTGCAATCGTTCGTAACCCTAAAGTATTCTTGATGGATGAGCCTCTATCAAACTTGGATGCTAAGTTGAGAGTACAGATGCGTGTCGAGATTGCTAAACTACACAAAGACTTAGATGCTACTATCATTTACGTAACACACGACCAGACAGAGGCTATGACTCTAGGTACAAGAATCATCGTTATGAAAGACGGTGTTGTACAGCAGGTTGATTCACCTAAGAACCTATATGACAAGCCAACCAACTTATTCGTTGCTGGATTCATGGGTTCACCACAGATGAATTTCATCGACTGTGAAGTTGAAAAGCAGGGTGATGACATTATGCTTCACATTGGTCAGGCTCGTACATACATTAAGGTTCCAGCAGATCAGGCTAAGGCATTAGTGGACGGCGGATATGTTGGCAAGCAGGTAATTATGGGTATCAGACCTGAGGACATTCATGATGAGGAAAGCTTCATCGAAATGTCACCAGACAGCAAGTTCGAGACAAAGATTAAAATCTACGAACTTCTTGGTGCTGAAGTACACCTACACTTTGATATTGAAGGTTTCGAGTGCGCAGCTAAGGTTAACGCTCGTACAGATGCTAGAGTGGGTGACGAAGTTACTATGGCTATGGATGTTAACAAAATCCATATCTTCGACAAAGATACAGAAGAAGTTATTACTAACTAATAATATTTTCTATATAGAAAAAGAGAGCGGTTTCCGCTCTCTTTTTTTGTGAAATACTAAAAAACAAATACCCTTAGAGAATAATGCGATAATCAGATTATTGTTTTTATCAATATTGTTTTATAGAATAAAAATGGACAAACGTGCGGAAAAATCGACAAAACAATAAATATTTGTTAAGGGAGAA
>JAFWIO010000081.1 GCA_017514785.1 Eubacterium sp.
GCTACATCATTTGACTCTATAGCATATACGGCATCATGTTACAGTTATAAAAGATTAGGTGAGGATGAGCAGCCACATAAGATTATTGAGTTGGTGTGGTGCTTGTTATTAATTGCCCTACCTATAGCATTAGTGTTCTCGGAAAGCTCGATGAATAATATTCAATCTGTAAGTATTATTTCCGCTTTTCCAATAGGTATTATAATGATAATTATGATTGCCGCCTTTTTTAAAGATGGAAAGAGATATATAAAAGAAAATAAATTGAAATAAAAGTTGTATTTTGTTATTATGATTAAAATATAACAATTGAAAGAGGAAAAAAATGAATTTCGAATCACAATCATTTTTAAAAATAATAGACTACAAGCCAGAGGAACTAGCTTATCTTATCGACCTAGCAGCAGACTTGAAAGCTAAAAAGAAAGCTGGCGAGGCTCACGATGTGCTAAAGGGCAAGAATATTGCCATTATCTTTGAGAAGACTAGCACACGTACTCGCTGTGCGTTTGAAGTGGCAGCGCACGATTTGGGTATGGGCGTGACTTACCTTGATCCATCTGGTTCACAGATTGGAAGGAAGGAGAGTATAGCGGATACTGCTAGAGTTTTGGGAAGAATGTTTGGCGGAATCGAATATAGAGGTTTTGAACAAACCATAGTTGAGGAACTAGCAGAGTATGCGGGAGTTCCTGTTTGGAATGGACTTACGAATGAGTCTCATCCCACACAGATTTTGGCGGACTTCCTTACTCTTAAGGAAAAGTTTGGTAGTCTAGAGGGGCTTAAGTTCGTATATATGGGTGATGCTAGATATAACATGGGAAATTCCCTTATGATAGGTGCGGCTCTTATGGGTATGCACTTTGTGGGATGCGCCCCTAAGAAGTACTGGCCTGACCCAGAACTTATAGAGAAAGCTAACGCAATTTCATCACAAACAGGTGCTACCATAGACTTCACAGAGAATGCCTTAGAAGGCACAAAAGATGCTAATTGTATCTACACAGACGTGTGGGTGAGCATGGGCGAGCCAGATAGCGTATGGGAGGAGCGTATTAACGATCTTACTCCATACCGCGTGACTATGGACTTGATCCAGAATGCATCTGATGATGTAGTGTTTATGCACTGCCTTCCAGCATTCCATGATTTGAAGACTACTATAGGACAGGAAATCCATGAGAAGTTTGGTTTAACTGAGATGGAAGTGACTGACGAGGTGTTTGAATCAGACTATTCGGTGGTCTTTGACGAGGCTGAGAATAGGATGCATACTATAAAAGCAGTGATGGCTGCTACTTTGGGAGCAGAGTTTTAAAGCTTTGAGGCAGAGTTAAAAGCTATAATATATTTAAGGAATTTTAAGGATATGCGAAAGAAATTATTAGCAAGTTTAATAATAATGGTGTTGGCGATGGGGTGTTTGGCGCCGGCTATGGTGAGCGCAGACACTTACGTTAGAAGTGGGTATGCCTGCAAGAGTGGCAAAAATATCTACTTTGCATTTACATCTACAAAGAAATCTACACCTATATATAAGTTCAATGTGAAGACGGGCAAGAGAGTTAAGGTAGCTATCAAGAGGGTTAAGTTGAAAGAGTTTAAGCACTTAAGTACTGATGGCAAGTATCTATACTGTTCAGCGCGCCCTGCAAAGAGTCTTGGTTGTACTTACATTTATAGAATCAACTTAAAGACTGGTTCTGCTAGGAGATTGGCGAAGGGCACTAAGCCTACATTGGTGGGCGATAAGATAGTGTTTGAGGGCGTAAAGGCGCAGAAGGTTAATGATAACTTTAGTTATACTTACGTGCCTTCCGGCAAAGACTACATGATTCCACAGGAAGGTGGAAGGAAACAGCCAGTTAATCACGTAGAAGTGAGTGCCGAGACTCCATGCAGAGGTAAGCAGATTGCTTCTGGCAGGTATAAGTTCTATATTTCTAAGGATGGAAAGAAGATCTATAGAAAGAACGGCAGCAAGAAGAAACAGATTTGTAAGGCTAAGAAGATTACAGGTTTCAGAGTGCTTGGCGGATATTTGGTAGTTAAGACTACAAAGAATGGAAAGAATTATGCTTACTGTGTGAAGAGCAATGGTAAGAAGAGCATGAAGATGCTAAAATGGTAAATAAAAAAATGATGGCTCCAGCCAAAATGGCTGGAGCTTTTTTGTTGGAATTTTTTGTCAAAAATGCTTGACTTTTTGAAACTCTTGATTCTTCGGAAACCCCCAAAATATCGTACTTTTTGTTGACAATTACCCCTAAATGTAGTATATTCTTCACAGATACGATATAGTATCGGAATTAAAATTTTTAGGAGGAATTGATATGAATAAGAGTCAATTTGTAGAAGCTATTGCAAAAGAGACAGGTTTATCAAAAACTGATGCAGCTAAGGCTGTTAACGCATATGCTGACGTAGTTAAGAAAGCACTTAAGAAGAACGATAAGGTTCAGCTAGTTGGATTTGGTACATTTAGCGTATCAAAGAGAGCTGCTCGTCAGGGTATCAACCCAGCAACAGGCGAGAAGATCAGAATTAAGGCAGCTAAAGTGCCTAAGTTCAAAGCTGGCGCAGCTTTAAAAGACGCTCTTAACTAATAATTAGTTTTGAAATTTTGGGCCGCTACATTAGTAGCGGTCCTTTTTATTGCCTAAAAACCTAGGTTTTATGGGGGTTGTAATTGATAGTGTTTAAGGCTATGATAGATATCGATAAATAAAGAGGAGACACTATGAGAATAGATAAATATTTAAAAGTATCAAGAATAATAAAGCGAAGAACCGTAGCGTCTGATGCATGTTCTGCGGGCAGAGTCTTAGTAAATGACCGCAAGGTTAAGGCTTCATATGATGTAAAAGTAGGAGATATTATCAAAATTCAGTTTGGCCAAAAGACTGTGGCAGTAGAGGTGTTAAGCCTCCAGGAGACTGTAAAGAAGGAAGCTGCCATGGATATGTATAAAGAAGTGGAAGCGGACTAAAAAATGACCAAATTATGCTTATAAACCTATTGAAAACTGAAGGGTTTTTAAGTAAACTACTATTAGTGAGTAAGCCTAGATTTGCTAGGCATTTTATAGAAAGAAGAGAGTAAAATGGCAAGAAATAATCCAAATTTAAATAGACCAAACAGAGAAAATGCGGTCAAAAATTTAAGTGCTGAAGGAAAAAGAAGAAGATCTAATAGAACTATGGTTATTTCAATAACTATTATTATGGTGGTGTTCTTAGGTATTATGGGGGTTCAGATTTTCCAGAAGCTTGGCGTTTTGAATAAACTTAAAAGCCAGGAAGCTCAGCTTAGAGATGAATATAAGAAGGAACTTCAGATTTCTAAAGAATTAAAAGAGAAAAAGAAGTTTGTTCAGACTGATGAATATGTAGAGGATATGGCTAGAAAGCTTGGCCTTTTGTATCCGGATGAGGTTATTCTTCAGCCAGAAAAATAGATTTATGTGGGAACTGGCGTAGTTCGCATAAAAGCGACCAAGACCAGGAACTTGCGAGTGGTTAAAGACATGAATAAGAAAGTACTAGATTTTATAAGAAAAAATAAATTAGTGAAAAAAGGTGACAGCGTCGTTCTGGGTGTATCAGGTGGCGCTGATTCTATTTGTATGCTTAAACTTCTATCTGATTTGCAGAAGAGGTTGGGCATTTCTTTGTATGTGCTACACGTAAATCATATGATTAGACCTGAGGCGGGTGAAGATGCAGAGTTTGTTAGAAATTTCTGCACTAAGATTAAGGTTCCTCACAGAGTGGTGAGTGTAGATGTGCCA
>JAFWIO010000082.1 GCA_017514785.1 Eubacterium sp.
ATGGCAAATAAAAGAGATTATTATGAAGTCTTAGGCGTAGATAAAAACGCCAGTGAGGCTGATATAAAAAAAGCATACAGAAATGTTGCTAAGAAATATCATCCAGATGTGAATGCCGACAAAGATGAGAAGACTAAAGAAGAAGCAGCGGCAAAGTTTAAAGAAGCATCTGAAGCCTATGCTGTACTAAGTGACGCTGAAAAACGTAAACAGTACGATCAGTTTGGTCACGCAGCATTTGAAGGTGGAAATCCAGGTGCAGGCTTTGACTTTACTCAGTTTGACTTTGGCGACATCTTTGGCGGATTCGGTGATATATTCGGTGACATTTTTGGCGGAGGCGGACGTAGAGGTCGTAGCAATGGACCTATGCGTGGAGCCGATGTGCGTATTATGATGCGAATTTCTTTTGAGGAAGCAATTCGAGGCGTTAAAAAGAAAATCAAGATTGACTTCAAGGAGGATTGTGCTTCATGTCACGGCACAGGAGCTAAAGCCGGAACCTCTCCTGAGACTTGTCCAAAGTGTGGCGGTCAGGGAATGGTTACAGTTCAAAGACAGACTATGCTTGGTGTAATGCAATCAACCGCTCCTTGTCCAGATTGTAATGGAACTGGTCAGATCATTAAGGAGAAATGTCCAGACTGTGGAGGCATTGGCTGGAAGCAGACTAAGAAGGAGATTGAGGTTGATATCCCAGCGGGCGTTGATGATATGAACATGGTTAGAATCCACGGCAAAGGTGAGCCAGGAACTAACGGCGGACCTCGAGGTGATTTGCTTGTTAATATTAGAGTTACGCCTTCGGCAAAATTCGGTCGTGAGGGAATGGATATTTACACTAACGAGCACATTTCATTTGCACAAGCAGCATTGGGCGCTGAGTTGACAGTGGACACAGTGGATGGTCCAGTTAAGACTACTGTAAAAGCAGGAACACAAAACGGTACCCGCATTAGACTAAAAGGTAAGGGTGTTTGCAATGTTCACAATCCAAAGAGCAGAGGTAACCACTACATTACTTTTGAAGTAGATGTTCCTAAGAAACTAAATTCTAAGCAGAAAGAAGCGCTTAAGGCTTTTGATGAAGCAATGAAGCGATGAGCCGTGAAATCGGAAGAAAATAAAAACGGGAGGAAATTAATATCCTCCCGTTTTTATTTACTTTCGATTTTAGGCGGGCTATGCCCGCTGCGAGATTTGCTGCGCAAATCGAGCAAAGGCTCGCGCTTCTTTATGGTACACCACAGTGAGACGAGCGTAGTGAGTCGAACTGAACTCAACGTAATATTGACAATAATTATTTTATAATTATAATATAATTATAGGTAATCCTTGAATAACGGAGGTGAATAGTATGAGAGATGAATATGATATTAAAAAACTAAATCCACGAAGAAATCCATATGTGAAAAAATTAAAAAAACAAGTAACTATGAATTTAAATGTTGAAGCAATTAATTATTTTAAAGAGTTATCAGTTGAACTAGGCATACCATATCAGACATTAATCAACATGTATTTGATGGATTGTGCTAAGCAGAAAAAAAGATTAAAATTTGACTAAATAGTTTTAAAGAGAGTAAATAGTTATGAAGTGGAACAAGTATAAAATTAAAACAACCACTGAGGCTACAGATTTTATTTGTGGCCTTTTAGTGAGTTTGGGAATAGTGGGAGCACAAGTAGAAGATAACAAACAGCTGACCGAAGAAGAAAAAGCTCAACAGTATGTAGATATACTTGCAGACTTACCGGAAGATGACGGTACAGCGTATGTTTCTTTTTACACAATTGTTGACAGACATACTGGCGAGTCAGACGATGAGGAGTTGTTAAATAGTATACGAGATGGCTTGAAGGCAGCCAGTGAGTTCATGAACGTGGGCGAGGGTAGCATAGAGCACTCCACCACGCAGGAAGAGGACTGGATCAACAACTGGAAAAAGTATTTTAAGTCATTTACTTGTGGCGACTTTTACATTAAGCCTACTTGGCAGAAACGAGAGTCAGAGTATGACAGCTATAAAATGATTGAGATAGATCCGGGAACTGCATTTGGAACGGGCAAGCATGATACTACACAGCTTTGTATTAAAAACTTGTGCAAATATGTGAAGTCTGGAGACAAGGTTTTGGACTTAGGGTGCGGTAGCGGAATTTTGTCTATCGTTGCAAAGATGCTAGATGCTAGCCGCATTGATATGAACGATATAGATGAAGCAGCGGTGCGCGCGTCAAAGGAAAACTTTGAGATGAACCATTTGTCGCTAGACAATGTGAGTATAGCGTGTGAAAACGTGATAGATGATGAAGTGGCTAAGGCAAAGTATGAGGAAGAAAAATACGATGTTGTGGTTGCTAACATCCTAGCAGATGTTATAATTCCTATTGCGGGGTTTGTGGACAAATTCCTAAAACCAAATGCTATTTTCATCTCGTCTGGAATCATTTACATAAAAGAAGATGACGTTAAAAAAGCAATAGAAGATAACGGAAACCTAGAGGTGGTTGAAGTAACAAAACAGGGCGATTGGGTTTCGATCGTAGCAAAGAGAAAATAGCCCCACCAATTTGGAGAAAAGATGTATAGATTTTTTGTTAATGAAAATCAAATAGGAAATGAAAACATCACTATCGAGGGCAGTGATGTAAATCATATAAAAAATGTGCTTCGCATGAAACAGGGCGAAACTATTTTGGTATCTGATGGAAACGACAACGAGTATGTTTGCGAGATTGCAGAAATATCAGATACAGTCACTGCAAAGATTGTAGATATGAATAAGCAATCAAGAGAACTTCCTATCAAGGTTACTTTGTTCCAGGCGCTTCCAAAGAGCGATAAGATGGAAACTGTCATCCAGAAGATGATTGAGCTAGGAGCAGTGGAGATAGTTCCAGTTAAGACTTCTAGATGTATTGTGAAGCTTGATGATAAGAAGGCTTCGAAGAAGGTAGCTAGATGGAATGAGATTGCAAAGTCTGCAGCAAAGCAGTCAAAGCGTGGAATCATTCCAACAGTCTCAGATGTAATGACTTACGAACAGGCGCTTGAAAAAGCAAAGGAAATGGACACCATCCTTTTCCCATATGAGGGAGCAGAAGATATAGATCACACTCGTGAAATTTTTGGTAAAATAGATAAGGGTGCTAGCATCGCTATCTTTATAGGCCCAGAGGGCG
Organism: Eubacterium sp.; assembly: GCA_017514785.1. Lineage (GTDB taxonomy): Bacteria > Bacillota > Clostridia > Lachnospirales > Lachnospiraceae > Eubacterium_G. Next base: position 3,187 of record JAFWIO010000082.1, read on the forward strand.
GCTTCTCCGTGGAAGAAGTCAAAAAGGCTAAAGATGCCAGCGCACAGGAAATAACACTAGGAAATAGAATCTTAAGAACTGAGACAGCAGGCATGATGATTATGTCAGTTCTTATGTATTTATTTGAGGAATAGAGTCCTCATATATTTAGGCAAAAGGAAATCAAGATGAGTATTTATTTTGACAATGCGGCAACCACAAAGGTCTCAGACAAAGTGGCTAACATAGTGGAGAAAGTAATGAAGGATGACTTTGGAAATCCTTCATCTCTTCATATGGCTGGATTTGACGCAGAAAAATATATAAAAGAAGCTAAGGC
>JAFWIO010000083.1 GCA_017514785.1 Eubacterium sp.
GACCCTGCTCGTTTGCTGTGATGTATGGAAGGTTGATGTCAACCTGAGAAGCTGATGATAATTTCTTCTTAGCATCCTCTGCCTCAGCCTTAACTCTCTCCATAGCCATCTTATCCGTATTTAGATCAATACCAGTCTTTGACTTAAAGTCTTCAACCATGTAATCCATAATCTTCTTATCAAAGTCGTCACCACCTAGTTTGTTGTCACCAGATGTTGCAAGTACTTCGATAACACCATCACCGATATCAATGATTGATACGTCGAATGTACCACCACCTAAATCGTATACCATAATCTTCTGCTCGCCTTCGTTATCAAGACCGTACGCTAGAGCTGCTGCTGTTGGCTCGTTGATGATTCTTTTAACATCAAGACCAGCAATCTTACCAGCATCTTTTGTAGCCTGACGCTGTGCATCGTTAAAGTAAGCTGGAACAGTGATAACTGCTTCTGTTACTTTCTCACCAAGATATGCCTCAGCATCTGCTTTTAACTTCTGAAGTACCATGGCTGAAATAGCCTGTGGTGTGTACTCTTTACCTTCGATAGTTACTTTGTAGTCACTACCCATATGTCTCTTAATTGATGAAACTGTACCGTCTGCGTTTGTTACTGCCTGACGTTTAGCGTTGTCACCAACTAATCTCTCGCCATCTTTCTTAAATGCTACTACTGAAGGAGTTGTTCTTGATCCTTCAGCGTTTGTGATAACAGTAGGTTCTCCACCTTCCATTACTGCCACACATGAATTTGTTGTTCCTAAATCAATACCTATTATCTTGCTCATTTTTATTACCTCCTAAAATCAACTTTAGATTATTTTCTTAATTTGCTACTTTCACTAAACTGTGTCTTATTACTGTGTCGTGAAATTTGTAACCTTTTTGAAGTACTTCGATGATTACGTTTTCGTCGTACTCATCATTTTCTTCATGCATTACTGCGTTGTGCAGTTCTGGGTCAAACTCTTTGCCTTCGGCCTCTATCTCTTCCACACCCATATCTTTAAGTGCGTCTGCAAGCTGCTTGTAAATTAGGTTCATCCCTTCGCCCACAGGAGACTTCAACTCTTCCTCGCTCAAAGCTTCAATTCCTCTTTCGAAGTTATCTACTATAGGAAGGAGTTTCTCAATTATGTTTTTCTCTCCCATCTCATAGTTTTGAATCTTTTCTTTTTCATTTCTGCTTCTGAAGTTTTGGAATTCAGCAAAAAGTCTTGTGTACTTGTCAGTCATCTCATCTAGTTCTTCTTTAAGTTTTTCTTTCTTACTCTTTTTCTTTTCTTTCTTCATCGCATCGATTTTTTCATCTTCTTTGTGCTTAGGCATTTCGTGTATATGCTCTTCCTTCGATGAAGTCTCCTCATTTACCTCCTCTGTATTGGCATCATTTGTCTCGTCAAGATTAGCCTCATTAATTTTCTCTTCACTCATTTTCTGATGCTCCTTTCTCTACCGAGTCGTCAATCACTTCATTTGTGCTTTCAGTTATTTGCTCGATAGCTTTTTTTGTTTTGTCTTCTAGGGCTTTTCTAGCCTGTTTATTTAAAGCAGTTTTTGATTCAAATGAATCTTTGATCTGCTCTTTTACATCTCTTAATGTTTCAACTACTCGCTCGTAATCCATTCTCTTTGGACCAATGATTCCGATGGTTCCTTTGAAGCCGTCTTCCAATTCGTATGTGGCTGTCACCACCGAACAATCCTTCATTTCCTGGATTGGAGTCTCACTACCAATGTAAACTTGGATTCCTGTGTTATCATCACCGTCTTTTACCAACTCAGTAAGCTGTGACTTCTCCTCCAAAGTAGTTAAAAGCTTGCTTGCTCTTTCCTTATCTGAAAGCTCTGGATATTTGAAAATGTTAGTGGCGCCTGAAGTGTAAATCTTCATCTGCTCTTCTGTGGCTATGGCCTCAGTGATTGCCTGCATCACTTCATTTACCAAATGCTCCATCTTTCCAGCCTGCTTTGTAAGTGCTGTTATGACTCCAAGGTTTATCTCCTCTAGCGTCAAACCAGCAAGCGCAGTGTTTAGAGCGACATTCAGTCTTACTATCATCTCCTGGTTAACATCTTCCTCCACATCAAGGATTTTGTTAATCACTCGATTCTTGTCAGAAACTACCGTTAAAAGAAGTTGTTTGTCTTCTAAGAGTGATAGCTGAACAAACTTGATTTTGTTTCCAAGTGACTTTGGCGTAGTCACCATTGTTGCGTAATTGGTATTGTTTGCCAAAACCTTTGCCATATTTTCCATCATGGCATCAACTTTGTCCATCTTCTCTATGATTAGTTCTTCTCTCTCAGAAACTTTCTTCTCACGCTCATCTATCTGCTTTAGCATATGATCAACGTAGAATCTGTAGCCTTTGTCGGTAGGAATACGACCTGATGATGTGTGAGGCTGAACGATAAATCCGTCTTCCTCTAGGTCTGACATTTCGTTACGAATAGTGGCTGAACTTAGGTTCAAATCACTGTTTTTAGAAATAGTTCTGGATCCTACTGGCTCTCCAGTTTCCAAATAGTTTCTAATGATAGCATCTAGTATTTTTTCTTTTCTTTCATTTAATTCCATGGGAGCTCCTCCATGTTTTTCATATTATTAGCACTCAACTAAGTCGAGTGCTAATCGCTATCTGTGTATAGTATATACCTTTTGGGGTAAAAGTCAACAATTTAATTGTTAAATAAGTGTTAACAATAAATGTACAAAAAAAGAGAGAAACTTTAGCAATTTCTCTCCTTATTTTCATTCTGTTACCTTTTATTATTAATCTATTTTATAAGTATAAACTTCAGATATTTCTTCCTTATAACCTTTGTAGAAGCCTTTAGGCATTCCCAATACTATTTTGGCTCCCCTATTATAAAGCAAGAACATCTTCTTATTCTTTTTATCAAATGAAAGACCTTCTATCTCGCCTTGTCTTTTTACATCATCAAAGGTTCTCTCCAAAACTACAGTGGCAAATGTGGACTTCTTATCAAACTTTGTTCTGTATAGATGATCACATTCTTTATAGTCTGCATCTCCGTCATCAGCTGTCAAATAATAATCGCCATCGTAATAAGCTACACCTTGAATCCATTGCGGAGGCATTTGCATGTGAACCTTTCCAATATATTTGCCAGTATCTAAATCATAATTGTAAAGATATCTTCCACTCTCTTCTCCTACCCAAGAGCACATACATACTGTTTTGTTGTCAGGGTTAACTGCTATACCTGAACATTCCTTTTGTCCACTCTTGCTCTCAAAGTTAAAAGTTCTCTTAAGCGTCAAAGTATCAGTATCATAAACGGCAATTTGGATATTTTTACCGACACCATCCATAAAGTATTCAACACCTAAATATAATTCCTGATTGTAAACATCAATATCTCCAATATGATTAACTTGCTTCTTATAACCTACAAATGGCTTATCATTCTCCTTTACCACCTTCCAGTTTTTGTCATATTTAGTAAGCGTGGTACTTCCACTAACGTAGTAAAAGCCGTCTTCGTAGCAGACACCTTGTCTTCCGTTCACCCTAACTGACTTTTCTAAACTGTACTCGTTCTTAGGTAGCATGTCATTCTCGTTTTGTTCTGGTCTAGATGAAGAAGAATTTGACTTCTCACCACATCCTGCAAGCATTATCAAAATGCTCAAACAAACTACTACACCTAATAGTCTTTTCATTGTTTCCTCCATTATCCTAGTGCTACATCTAGCACCATCATTAAAGCAAATCCTATCGCCACTCCAATCGTTCCTATATTACTATGTTTACCAGATTTTGACTCAGGAATCAACTCCTCTACCACTACATATATCATTGCGCCTGCGGCAGACGCAAAAAGGGAAACACAGACTTTCATCTTATGTTTCCCTCTTTTCTAATTATTAGGTGTATTTACTTTACTTTGATCTTAAACTTCTTGTATAAACAATTCTGAGTAAATACATAAATTACAGTTTTACCTTTCTTTAATCCTTTAACTTTACCTTTCTTGCTCACTTTAGCTACAGAAGTGTTTTGACTTTCAAAACGAAGCTTTGCTATGTGATAATAAACCTTTTTATTTGACTTAATCTTGGCTTTGATTTTGAATTTCTTACCCACTCTAATCTTTGCACTCTTTTTCTTGAGTTTTAATTTTGTAGGATTGCCAAATTTAGCGCCTTTTGTAGCTATGTGGATATCCGGTGATTCAGCTATAACTATAGGTTTGTTTCCGTATTTCTTGAAAGCCTTGATCTTTAGTTTATAATACGTACCCTTCTTTAGTTTTTTATAGACATATTTCTTTGACAAGCCATTATTAAGAGTAGCTATTTTTTTCATTTTGCCAGTACATTTTTTAGTATTACATTTAGCAGCGTATACATAATAGCCATTTGCACCCTTAACAGATTTCCAGCCAAGAATTATCTTATGCTTTTTAGCCTTTCCTTTAATCTTGATTTTCTTGCTAGTAAGTTTTGGAATAGATTCAGTTCTAGTAGCTCCACACTTTGTACATGTGTATGTCTTAACTCCACATGCCTTCTTGCTTGGATATTTGGTGTATTTGCCTCCATCCCATGTGTGAGAAAGCATTGGTATTTCAGTATCCTTCTTTGTGATTTCTTCGGTACCTAACGCATCTTTATATAGTTTGTTACACAATATACATCGATAATGCTCAATATTGCCTTTTGATGTACAAGTAGGTTCTTTTCTTTCAACCTTAGTTATACCCACATGTTTTATATTGGCATAAAGAGTTGTGTTTTCTTTTAGTTTTGTTCCTTCTTCATAAGGTTTAGTGTACTCTTCATCTAAGAACCAACCATCAAGCTGTTTACACTCTGGAAGTTTCATATCTTCTGAAGTAGGTAGTGTTGGTGCTGTATTGTATGAGATAGTCTGATTTTCAATTTTACTTCCAAAGTCACCCTTGAAAGATACATCTACTTTTTTCTCTACAGCTGTCACTTCTACCCAGTCAGACTGCATATCACCTGATACTGCACGAACGTGGTATGTGCCTGGTTTTGTAAATGTAACGTTTGAGCCATCCATAGAAATGCCCTTTGACGGAAGTTCTTTAACCTCCCAGTTATATGGTCTGCTCACTTCTTTGTCCGTAGAATCAGTAATAGTTACTCTTAAACCATCTGCATCATCTATAGATTTAGGCTCATCACCCACTATACCAGTATAACTACCGTCCACAGTAACTTCACCTTTGAATCGTTCGTCTTTTACCACAATCTCTAAAGCTGCAGTTTTGTCTAGGTCGCTATTTTTAGCATACTCATCTTCATAATAAGCAGTTGCATATCTGTCTTCATCTATAAAATACTTAAGGAAACATGTTCCTTCTTTCACTGCTTTATATTCTATATTCTTTGAAATAGGATTTTGTTCCAAAACCACTGGCGCATCATTGCCCAATGGATTGCCTTCTTTGTCTACTACTTCCCAATGACCTTTGGTTGGTATAAATCCATGGTATGGTATATCTCTCTCATTTAATGCCGTTAGTTTAATATAATTAACATATGAATGATCACCTACAGACATATTCACTGTGTAGTAGTCCATATTCTTATAGGACAAATTTTCTCCCGATATAAAGGATGTGTTCGGGGCATCAATCCTGATTGCTTTGAGTGGATATAATGGCATAATCTTACTCATCTCAGTGGATGTAGTATCGTTGGTTAAGTCCATAGATGCTCCTGATTCAAACATAGGAATCTGTGTAGCTGCAGTAGTCATTTTATCATTGATATCACTCATGGATGCCCAATCCACTACGCTTCTTACCACTCTACCATCATGATTTCCCTCAACTTTACCAAAGGCTCTATCCATTTTGTATTTAGTTTTAGGATCTAGAGCGCGCACATATAAATTCTCAGCCGCACCATAACCGCCTTCTGCATTTCCTGCTCCAAGTATTGTGACAAAGTCCTTAGGATTCATCCAATAATCAGTTGCCGCACGGTCATCATATCTGAATCCATTCATGCTAAATATTGCCACTTTATAGCGTAATGCAACAGGACAATCATATTCTATATTGACAGTTTGTTTATCCTGCTTTTGTTGAAGCGCTATAGCAGTGTGAGGTGGTAATACTACAGATGATGTGGCGCTGTTAGAATATGTATCCGATATAGTTTTCGACTCTGTTTTAGCTGACGAAATTGCCTGTGTAGCAGTAAATGAAAAATTAACTGTGAATTTGGCCACATTCAAAAAAGGTGTGCTCCATGATGCAGATGCGCCTATTGTCTCCGCAAAACTATACGTCTTGGTAGAAGTAAGCGAGTTAGTGGCAGATTGTGTGGATGTTGAAGTAAGATTTGTAGTGACATTAGAACTAGACTCTGATTCATTTTTAAAGTATGTCTTATGTGCTCCAGATGCAGCACTTCCTGATTCTTTTGTAGTCAACTTCTGATTGGCATATGTTACACCTTTAAGCACTATTGGCGCCAACTCAAAATCATAAAATACTAGCGCATATGAATTATAGTAGTATCCATATGTGGCACCATTATTATCGATAGATGTCACTATCTTATAAAAAGCTTTGGTATCTTGTTTATCTTTTGTATCTTTAATAACTTTCAAATCCGCTTTATCATAAAGAGTGGATGCTGGGGTATTATATCTATCCCCTAGTCCTTTTGCGAGTTCATCTGTCATATGATGTAAAATAGAATCCATATTGGTAGCATATTGAATACCAGTCGCTAGCACGCAGTCATTAGAATACTCACCGTGTTGATAATGATCCTCTGATGTTAAGGCCTTAGATAAATCAGTTTTTTCATTAGACTCACTAACGCCTGGTCCAAAGTACTTTCTCCAGTCTGTAGCTGAGTCGTCACTATTGTTATGAAATGCCGAATCTGTACTAGTTTCAAACACTTTACTAGCAATAGGGCCCCACTTAGTAAATAATTTCGGAACGTAGTCCGTCATGGTATCTACTCTTATCTCCTTGTCAGCTCCTAAACTTGCAGAGTCGTCAAAGTAAGTGTACGGCGGTCTCTCAATTTTTTTAATATTTGTGATATTACCATCCGCATCCTTCTCGTACTCTGGCACTCCAGTTTCACTATCAGCATATACATTTAGTGATGATGTCACAACCGCTATAGCTATCATAAAAATAGCCATACACTTAATACTCTTCTTAAATATAGAAGTGCATCTTCCCAACAGTTTCCTTACTTGTTTCCCCTTCATAACATTTTCTCCTTTTATTTGTCCGTTTTTCTATTTGTTACCTTTTTAAGATCGTCATCCAAAAACAAAAACTTTCTACACGCCAAAAGTACGGCTATGGCAACAATAGTAATCGCCATTTCCCAAATAGTTTCATTTATAACTATCAGCCCTCTTGCCAACGCAAAAATCAAAACCTCCACTACTGTACCCATAGTATGCTTTATTAGGACTCTTATAAACTCTATAACAATTATTATGTTGAGAGTGTCTGACAAAATCGTCTTTATAAATTCCGAATCAAATCCAGCCTTTACTCCGTTCACTATGTCTAAAACCAAATACACTACAGCAATAACAACCACCACCATTAATATGGCAGCAATGATTTTTTCTAAAATATGTACAATGCTCATTAAAATATTATTTATTTTTTTCATGCCTACCTCTTTTCTGTTGATGGCCTTCACTATTATAATTATAACATACACAAACGAACGAATTACAGCAAAAAATTCGCTAAAACTATGTTACTAATATCAATCCCTTTGTCTGTAAGAGTTATTAGGTCACCAGCTTCCTTTATTAGGTTTTGATTTGCTAATTTTTCTATCACATTTCCGTAAACCGCTTCTATATCACAGTTAAATATCTTCTTAAAATCAGATTTGCTCACTCCGTCAGTCATCCTAAGCCCTAGAAACATAAACTCTTCCATCTCGTCTTTCTGCGTCAAAGTCTCTATATTTTCATTCAGTGCTTTCCAAACTTCATCTGCATTCATCACATCTTCTTTTTCCAAAA
>JAFWIO010000084.1 GCA_017514785.1 Eubacterium sp.
GGCTCAGTTGTTTTGAAGGGTGTTGTTAAGAAGTATCAGAAGAAACTTAAGAAAGCAACTATCAAAGCTAGCGTTACATTCCGTGGATACAAATTTAAGATAGTAACAATTGGAAAGAAAGCATTCAAGAAGTGCAAGAGGCTTAAGACTTTAACAATCGGACCAAAAGTTAAGAAGATTGACAAGAAAGCATTTGCTGATTGTAAGAAACTTAAGAAGGTTAAGATTAAAGGTAAAGCACTTAAGAAAGTAGCTAAGAATGCCTTCGCCAAAAAGGTTAGAAAGAAACTTAAAGTTAAGGGTAAAAAGAAACCTAAAAAAGTTCTTCTTAAAAGCCTTAAAAGAAAAAAATAATTAGATAAATTAAAAGGTTCTAAGCTTTACACCCCACACAAAGTTTAGAGCCTTTTTTATTGAAAAATAGCACAAGTTTACCCCCGTTTTTCTTGTATTTTTCGGGTGTCTGATTTACAATTATAAGAGGTGTGTTGCACTATAATTTATGGTGCAAAAAGGCGGATTTTAAGAGGTTTTTATGATTACAAATAAAACTTTAAAAGATACATTAGACGGCATTAAGAAGATATCAAAAGTCGATTTATTTGTGTACGATTTAAATGGAAAAATTGTGGCAAATACTACGGGCGAAGATGATAAGATTTCTGATGCCGTTATTAAATTTGCAAAATCCAAAAAGTCAGATGACGAACAATCATCACTTTGTTTTTATAAACTAGCAACAGGTCAAATATTGGTAGCTAAGGGTAAAGATGCAAAGATGGTTGGCGAGATGACAGCCTTCCAAATTGAAAACCTATCTAATAGTGAATCATCAGATGAGAATGAATTTTTAAAGAAGCTTATCTCAAACGATATCCTACCAGTTGACTTGAAAAATCAGACTAAGGAATTAGGCGTAGAAGTAAAGGGCAAAAAGTGCGTCTTTATTATCGAGTCTGAACACGAGAAAAATGGAATAGTAATAGAAGCTCTCAAGAACGCGTTGGTAGAAGATTCAGATCTTATTTCAGATGTGGATGATAAAAACATAGTCCTCGTCAAAGAACTAGTAGATACAAAAGATTTGGCGGAAGCCTCAGAAATAGCATACGCTATGGTTGATATGCTAAATACTGAGATTATGCAAAATGCGAGAGTTTCATACAGTTCAATTATTTCAAATATAAAAGAAACAGCTAGCGCTTACAATGAAGCAAGAATAGCTTTGGATGTTGGAAAAATATTTAGAACAGAAGAGCAGGTTGTTTCATATAAAGAAATTGGAATAGAAAAGCTGATTTATCAGATGCCTCTTAATAGATGCAAAGAATATTTGGACGAGGTCTTTGGAGGAGAAGTGCCAGAAGTTTTTGATAACGAAACTGCAGTGACAGTTGAAAAAATGTTTGAAAACAACTTAAACATTTCGGAGGCAGCAAGACAACTGTTCATCCACAGAAACACACTAGTTTACAGAGTGGACAAGATAAAGAAGAATACTGGTTTTGATCTTCGCGAGTTTGAAGATGCCATGATGTTTAGAGTTGTTATGATGATGAAAAAATACATCGAGTATATGGAAGATGTGGAGAAATAAATGATAGAAGTAAAGAACGTGACAAAATCATATGGAAATGGACATCCAGCCATTAAGAATCTTAATATGAAGATAGATGATGGCGAGTTTGTCTTTGTGGTAGGCGCCAGTGGTTCTGGTAAGTCTACTTTTATTAAGATGCTTTTAAGAGAACTTAAACCTACAGAGGGAACTATTGAGATTAATGGCGAAGATATTGCAAAACTAAGATCTAAAGGAGTGGCTAGATACAGAAGAAACGTGGGAGTTGTTTTCCAGGACTTTAGACTTCTAAACGACAGAGATGTCTACTCAAATATTACTTTTGCTCAACATGTTATTGGCGTAAGTAAAAAAGATATTAAGAAGAACACTGCTAGAGTTTTAAACCTAGTAGGTCTTTCAGAAAAATATAGATCAAACCCAGATGAGTTATCAGGTGGAGAGCAACAGAGGGTGTCTTTGGCGAGGGCGTTGGTTAACAAGCCAGACATTCTTTTGGCGGATGAGCCTACAGGAAACCTAGACCCAGATAACGCATGGGAGATTATGAAACTGCTTGATAAAGTAAACGAACAGGGAACTACAGTTATTGTGGTTACTCACAATATGGAAATAGTCGAGCAGATGAAGAAGCGCGTTATTACCCTAAAACAAGGCGTGAAAATTAACGACGACAAGGGGGACAAATAATGAGTGCAAGAACTACAGGCTACTGCATAAAGCAAGGCTTAGTAAATATAAAGAGAAATAAATTATATTCGGTGGCATCTATCGGTACAGTGGCTGCGTGTATTTTCCTAATTAGTGTAATACTAGCTATTATCATTAACGTTAACTATATGGAGAAAAAGCTAGAGCAGCAGGTGGGAGTGACAGTGTTTTTTGAAAACAACACTCCACAGGAAAAGATAGATGAGATTGGAAAGCAGATTAAGGCTGACAAGAGAGTTAAGTCGATGAAGTTCACATCTGCCGAACAGGCGTGGGCAGATTTTAAAGAGGACTACTTCAAAGAAGACCCAGAGTTGGCAAAAGGTTTTGAGAAGAATAATCCTTTGGCGAACTCCGCATCATATACTATCTATTTGAAAAACATTAAAACACAAGATGACTTCGTGAAAGATGTTAAACAGATAGAAGGAATTAGAAAAGTAAAACATTCTGAGAAAGCGAAGGCCACTCTCACTAATTTAGAGAGACTTTTGGGATATGCTTCTATCGCACTAATTATTATATTGCTAGGTGTAGGAATATTCTTGATTAGCAATACAGTAATGATTGGTATCAATGTGCGTAAAGAAGAAATTAAGATTATGAAGCTTATTGGTTCTACAAACAGTTTTGTTAGAGCGCCTTTCATAATAGAAGGTGTTACGATTGGACTTATTGGATCAATCATTCCGCTTGTTATTTTGTTTGTAGTTTATTCAAGACTGATAGGATTGATTATAAGTAAGTTTGGCGTGTTTGCGAGAAATATTTCCTTCGCGCCACAAAGCGCAGTGTTTGCCATTTTAATTCCAGTAGGAATTGGAATAGGAGTGGGCATTGGTTTGATTGGATCATTCTTCTCAATCAGAAAGCATTTGAAGGTGTAAAAGTATGAAAAAAGTAACAAGAGTAATTTTATCATTAGCGCTAGTGGCATCTTTGTCGCTTACTTCGTTTGCCGTGGTAAAGAGTGACAAGTTAAATGAACTAAAAAATCAGAAGGCAGCCGCAGCAGCTAATAAAAACAAATATAAGAAAAAGAAAAGCGAAGCCAAAAAATATTTGGCATCAGTAGATAAGCAACTATCAAGTGTAGCGGTACAAATCTACGAGAATAAAAAGAAACTGGATAAGACGCAGCAAGATATTAAGACTACAAAGAAGAGACTTAAAAAAGCAAAAGCAAGTGTGGTTGCACAGAATGAAGATATGGAAAAGCGCATCCAGTTTATGTACGAAAATGGCGATACACAAATGCTTGATATGCTTTTAGGATCAAGTAGTATTAGTGATTTCTTAAATAAGGCTGAGTATATTACTGAGTTATCATCTTATGACAGAAAGATGTTTAACAAACTAAAAGAAACTCAGAATAAGATTGCAAAATCTAAGAAAGCATTAAGTGATGAGAAAGATAATCTGCTTGCACTTCAGGACAAGCAAAAAGCTGAACAGGCATCACTTAAAAATCTAGAAGCTAGCAAGAAAAAAGAATTGTCGGGATATGATGATTTGATTAAACATTCCGAGGCTTCAGAGAAGAGAATAGCTGGAGAGATTGCAGCACAGCAAGCAGCTATAGCAGCAGCGGAGAGAGCAGAAAATCAATACAACAGTACTGCTTCTTCATCGGTTAAGTATAAAGGAAGCAAAGGAACTAAAGGTAAAGGCTGGACATGGCCTTGTCCGTCTAGTCACACCATCACTTCGGAGTATGGATACAGAGGAGATCCATTTGGCGGAAGCGGTGGAGGTTTCCACTCAGGAATTGATATAGGTGCTCCGGCAGGCACACCAATAGTGGCCGCAAGTGCCGGAACAGTAGCGTGGTCAAGTTTTAGTTCCACAGCAGGTAACTGGATTGGAATAAGTCATGGAAATGGAGTGGTATCTGTTTACATGCATATGTCAGCCAGAATTGCAAAGGCCGGTCAACATGTAAATAAAGGACAGACAATTGGACTGGTGGGAACCACTGGTTCATCCACAGGAAATCATTTGCACTTTGGAGTTCAAAAGAATGGTGCATATGTAAACCCACATAATTATGTAGGATAAAGCTAATGCGTTCGAAACATTTGTTTTGAACGCATTGCTAACTTTATAAAGTATTAAGTAAGAGGATAGAAATGGGAAATAAAGGTTTTAAAACAGGATTTTTACTAGGTGTATTGGCCACTATTGTATTAATAGTGGGAATAGGAGTGGGTGTTCGCTTTGCTATGCCAAGTTACACAACTGTAAATCAGATGTCTTCGAAGAAGATGGATTTGATTGAGCAGTTGATTGATGCCTATTACTTTGGCGATGTAAGTAAAAACAAAATGACAGAAGGCACCTACAAAGGAATAGTAGAAGGTCTAAATGATCCATATTCTATGTATTTCACAAAAAAAGAATATAAGGCACAGCTTTTAGAAAATGCTGGAAAGTATGTTGGGATAGGTGCACTTGTTTCAAAGGATGATAAGACTGGAGTCATTTCTATTGTAAGAGTATATGATAATAGCCCAGCTAAAAAGGCAGGACTTAAAAAGGGAGATATAATTGCCCAGGTCGAAGGTAAAGAAGTGACCGGCGAAGAACTCTCAAATGTTGTATCCAAAATAAAAGGAAAAGAAAACACTAAAGTTAATATAAAAATATTTGATCCAGACACAAAGCAGTATAAGAAGCTTACATTAGTGAGAAAGCCAGTGGACTCTCCAAGTGTCGATTCGGTTATGATTGATAAGAAGAACAAGATTGGCTACATCGCAATAGCAGAGTTTGATCAAAACACATTAGGACAGTTTAATAAACATCTCAAAAAACTTATGAAGAAGAAAGCCAAAGGAATTATATTTGACTTAAGATATAACCCAGGCGGAATGTATGATGTAGTTTGCAAGATGTTAGATGAAATTTTGCCTGAAGGTACTATAGTTTTCACAAAGGACAAGTCAGGAAATAGAGAAGAAGCAAAGTCGGATGCTAACTGCTTAAAACTTCCAATGGTGGTTCTCCAAAATGAGGGAAGTGCCAGTGCTTCTGAAATCTTTGCGGGAGCCGTTCAAGATTTCAAGGCTGGAACAGTGGTTGGAACTCAAAGCTACGGAAAAGGAGTAGTTCAAAATACATTCCCACTTTCTGACGGTTCTGCACTTAAACTTACAGTTAGAAAGTATTACACACCAAACGGAAGAAACATAAACGGAAAAGGAATCACACCTGATATAAAAGTGGAAAACGACGGAAAGAAAGATAAACAGCTTGATACTGCAAAGAACATTTTGCTAAAGAAGATAAAATAGGAGAAGCAATATGAAATTACTTACATTAATTCTTAAACAGACAGAACTAATAAGCGAACTTAATGATGAGTTAGGCGAGATTGGCGTAAAGCATGGAACTATCATTGATGCTAAGAGTATGACTGCCGGTCTTAATGCGTGGTCAGACGATTCAATTATTATGGGTGGATTGTTTAGACGTGTTAAAAACTTCGAGTACAACGAAGAATGCAAAATGCTTATGTTTGTTTTAGAAGATGAGCAGGTTGCACCAGTAAGACAAAAGATAAATGAGGTAATAGGAGACATCAGCCAGTCAGGAACTGCGGTTATGTTTACTATGCCTATTGATTTTGCCGAAGGATTAGGAGAGCAGGAGAGTATAACTGAGTAGAGAGTGACTTATGGAGAGTAAATATATATTTTTGATTTACATTTGCGTCGGTTTGTTTCTTTGCTTACTTGCTGGAAAGATCGTTAAGCAATTTAAACTGCCAAATGTAACAGGATACATTTTAATAGGATTGTTAGCGGGTATAATCTGCGGCACACATCAGATGGAACACTTCTTCGGCAAAGACATAGCCCACGAGATGGTTACAAAGTTTGATGTGATTAAAGATTTAGCCACAGGATTTATTGCGTTCTCAATTGGTACTGAATTTGAGTTTAAGTACATTAAAAAACTTGGAAAGACTCCAATTGTCATAGCGTGCCTTGAATCGTTAGGCGCAACAGTGTTAGTTGCAATTGGAATTTACATAGTAACTGGAAATATTCAGTTAGCACTTATTATGGGTGCGATAGCAGCAGCTACAGATCCAGCGGCCACTATTCTAGTTGCTAAACAATATAAGGCAAAGGGGCCTGTGTCAAAGAACTTGATTCCTGTAGTGGCAATAGACGATGCCACAGCACTTATGTCATACGGAATTTGCGTGGCTTTGGCAAAGACATTTACAGGACACTTTAGCTGGATGACAATAGTTGAACCTATCAAAGAGATTTTTGGAGCCATTTTGTTTGGTGTAGTGATGGGGCTTATTTTTACAACACTCATTCACTTCTTTACAGGAAGAGGAAACAGACTGGCAATCACTATCGGTATGGTAGCTCTTACAGTCAGCGTTTCACATATACCGGGCTTAAACTTCTCGCCGCTACTTGCTTGTATGGCGATGAGTATGACTGTAGTAAATACATCTAGCAGATGGGAACCTGTATTTGAACAGATGGATAGAATGACACCTCCTGTCTTTATGTTATTTTTCTTTGTGACAGGCGCAGGTATGGATATATCTGTACTTCCAACTATTGGAGTGATAGGTGTCGTATATATAGTTGTTCGTGTGATTGGTAAACTAGTTGGAGCAAACCTTGGAGCTAGGATATGTCATGCGAATGAAAATGTTAGAAAGTATCTGGGTATTGGACTGATACCACAAGCCGGTGTTGCAATAGGTTTGGCGATGATGTGTTCGTCGGTCGTTCCAAAGTATGCAAACCAGATAATGGCAGTAGTAGTTTGTGGAACAATTATCTACGAGTTAGTTGGACCAATAGTTACTAAGGTTATGCTAGTAAAAATTGGTGAAATAAAACCAGAAAATAGTAAATAACTATTAAAAAATTTATAGGGATTGTTAATAAGTATGGAATTTAAACTTCACTCAAAATTTAAACCGACAGGCGACCAGCCTGAAGCTATCGAAAAGTTAGTCGATGGCTTTAAAAAGGGTGAGCAATTCCAGACATTGCTAGGTGTAACTGGCTCAGGTAAAACATTTACCATGGCAAATGTTATTGAGCAGATACAAAAGCCTACTCTTATTATCGCTCACAATAAAACTTTGGCGGCACAGCTTTACGGAGAGTTTAAAGAATTCTTCCCAGAGAATGCAGTTGAGTACTTTGTATCATACTACGATTACTATCAGCCAGAGGCTTACGTTCCTAGCACAGACACTTACATAGAAAAAGACTCATCCATAAATGACGAGATTGATAAACTTCGCCACTCAGCTACTATGGCATTGATGGAGAGAAAAGATGTAATTATCATCGCATCAGTTTCTTGTATTTATGGTTTGGGAGATCCAATAGATTACAAGAATATGGTTTTATCTCTTCGTCCAGGAATGGTTTATGACAGAGGAGATGCCATAAGAAAACTAGTTGAGATTCAGTATGACAGAAACGATATGGATTTCACTCGCGGAACATTTAGAGTGCGCGGTGAGAATCTAGAAATCTATCCTGCATCATACGGCGACAGCGCTATTCGCGTCGAATACTTTGACGATGAGATAGATAGAATAGTAGAGTTTGATGTTTTAACAGGTGAGGTTAAAAGAGAACTTGAGCACGCTGCCATCTTTCCTAACTCACACTATGTGACTGCGCCAGATAAATTAGAGCGCGCTATCAAGGCTATAGAGGAAGAGTTGAAAGAGCAGGTTGCGTACTTTAAATCAGAGGATAAGTTGATTGAGGCTCAGCGTATAGCGGAGCGTACAAACTTTGATATAGAGATGCTAAAGGAAACTGGTTTTTGTAGTGGTGTGGAGAACTACTCGCGTCACATGGCAGGCCTTCCTGCTGGCGCTACACCTCACACATTAATCGAGTACTTTGGCGATGACTTTTTAATCATTATTGATGAGTCGCACATGACTATTCCACAGATTCGCGGAATGTATAATGGCGACCAAGCAAGAAAGAGCAACTTAGTAGAATATGGCTTTAGATTGCCTTCGGCAAAGGACAATCGTCCTCTAAAGTTTGAAGAGTTTGAGAGTATGATTGACCAGATGATGTTTGTGTCAGCTACTCCGGGCGAGTACGAGGCAGAGCACGAGTTAGACAGAGCAGAGCAAATCCTAAGACCTACAGGACTGCTCGATCCAGAAATAGAAGTTCATCCTATCGAGGGACAGATTGACCATTTGATTGCAGCTATCAACCGTGAGACTGAAAAGGGCAACAAAGTTTTAGTTACGACATTAACTAAGAAGATGGCTGAGGATTTGACAGACTATATGAAGGAAGTTGGCATTCGCGTTCGCTATCTTCACTCAGATATAGACACGCTAGAGCGTACAGAAATTGTTAGAGATATGAGACTTGATGTGTTTGACGTTTTGGTTGGTATCAACCTTCTTCGTGAGGGACTTGATATTCCAGAAATATCGCTCGTTGCAATATTAGACGCCGACAAAGAAGGTTTCCTTCGTTCGGAGACATCGCTCATTCAGACTGTTGGACGTGCTGCTAGAAACTCAGAAGGTCATGTTATAATGTACGCAGACGAAATCACAGACTCCATGAAGAATGCGATAGATGAGACAAACAGAAGACGCGCGCTTCAAATGAAGTACAACGAAGAACATGGAATTACACCTGAGACTATCCAAAAAGAAGTGCGTGATTTAATTAGCATTTCGAAACAGGTGGATAAGCAGATAAATGATATAGAAAAAGATCCAGAGTCTATGGATCGAAAAGAAATAGAAGAACTAATAAACAAAGTTAAGAGAAGGATGGATCAAGCAGCAGCAGACTTAGATTTCGAAACTGCTATTGAGATGAGAGATAGACTAACCACTCTTAAAACAGAATTGGAGAAGATGGATTAGATGGCAAGCAAATACATAAAAATTAAAGGAGCAAAAGAGCATAACCTTAAGAAGATCAATGTAAACATTCCGCGCGATAAGTTTACAGTAGTGACAGGACTATCAGGTTCTGGTAAATCTTCGCTTGCTTTTGATACGGTTTATGCCGAAGGTCAGAGACGCTACATGGAGTCTCTCTCTTCGTATGCTAGACAGTTCCTTGGCCAAATGGAAAAGCCATCGGTGGAGAGTATTGAAGGGTTGCCACCAGCCATTTCTATTGACCAGAAATCAACAAACAAAAACCCAAGATCTACAGTTGGAACAGTGACAGAGATTTACGATTATCTCCGTCTTTTGTATGCGCGAATAGGTATACCTCACTGTCCTAACTGCGGCAAAGAAATCAAAAAACAAACTATCGATGAAATAATAGATCAAATTTTAAAGATGGAAGATGGCACAAAGTTTATGGTGCTAGCTCCTGTCGTTCGTGGTAAGAAAGGTCGCCACGAAAAGGTACTAGACAGCGCAAAGAAGGCAGGCTATGTAAGAGCCGTAGTGAACGGTGAAGTATTGATGTTAGAAGATGACATCACACTTGATAAAAATATAAAGAACAATATCGACATAGTAATAGATAGATTAAGTATTAGAGATGGAATAAAGCAGCGTCTTACAGATTCAGTTGAGACTGCTCTAAAACTAGCAAAGGGTTTAGTTGTAATTGAAAAGATTACTAAGGCCAAAAAGACAGAAGAAAAGAAAAAGGCTTTAACGAACACTAACGATAATGAAAATAGAACAATGTATTCTCAAAACTTTGCTTGTATGGATTGTGGAATTAGCATTGATGAGATTCAACCTAGAAGTTTCTCATTTAACAATCCATTTGGCGCATGCCCAGAATGTTCTGGTCTTGGATTCAAGCAAGAGTTTGATTTAGACTTAATGATTCCTGACAGAAGTCTTAGCATCAATGAAGGTGCGCTTCAGGTAATGGGCTGGCAGAATGCCAAAAACAAAGGAAGTTACAACCATCAGGTGCTAGTAGGACTAGCCGAGAAATATGGTTTTGACTTGGACACTCCATTTGAGAAGTATCCAAAGAAAATACAGGACATAATTATTAATGGTACAAAGGGCGAAGAGTTTGACGTGGAATATACATCGCGTCGTGGCTCTGGAATGTATCGCTTTGCTTTCGAGGGATTAATCGAAACAACAAAGAGAAGATACAGAGAAGCTTGGAATACTAGAATGAAACTAGCATACGAAGAGTACATGAGTGTGACTCCATGTTCAGTGTGCCAGGGACAAAGACTTAAGAAGGAGTCTTTGGCGGTGACTGTTGGTGATAAAAATATTTTTGAATTCACAGAGCTACCTGTCAGAGATAGCATTGAATATATTGATAGAACAAAACTAAATAGCACGCAGAAAAAGATTGGTGCTGAGATTATAAAAGAAGTTAAGGGAAGACTTCAGTTCTTGCAGGATGTGGGTCTAGAGTACCTTACACTTTCTCGTGCCACAGGAACTTTGTCTGGTGGAGAGGCACAAAGAATTAGACTTGCAACACAGATTGGTTCGGGATTGGTTGGAGTTGCATACATCATGGATGAGCCAAGTATCGGACTTCACCAAAATGATAATGCAAAACTCTTAAAGACTTTAAAGAAACTTAAAGATATTGGAAATACTCTAGTTGTGGTCGAGCACGACGAAGAGACAATGCGAGCAGCAGACCACATCATAGATATTGGACCACGAGCTGGACTACACGGTGGTAAGGTTGTGGCCGAAGGAAAAGTGGAAGATATTATCGCAAATCCAAAGTCTTTGACGGGCCAGTACTTAAGTGGTGAGAAAAAGATTAAGATTCCTAAGACTAGAAGAAAACCTACGGGCTACCTTGAGGTTAAGGGCGCGCAGGAGAATAACTTAAAAGAGATAGATGTGAAATTCCCGCTTGGAGTTTTTACTTGTGTGACTGGCGTGTCAGGTTCAGGTAAGAGTTCGTTAGTTAACGAGATTCTTTACAAGAGATTAGCTAAAGACCTTAACCGTGCGCAGACTAGACCGGGCAAGCA
>JAFWIO010000085.1 GCA_017514785.1 Eubacterium sp.
GCGATTAAACACTTCAAATCCCGCTACTGTTTGTCGCTCTCCTCCCAATTCAAGTTTATGCTTTCTCATTATATCTGTAAGAATTGAGACATTAGCTATATTATCTACCAGCCCATCATCCATCACAAAACTGTGCTGAACATAGTAGTCTAGCAATTCTTTTATTATTCCATTTCCCTTTTCTGCAGCCAAAACTGCAGTTCCAATAAAGTGTCTTCTTTCAAACCCTACAAAGCCTTTTCCATCTAATACTTTTGGAAATGACTTTACTACTTCCACATCAGTATCTAAATATAATCCCCCCTGCTCGTACAATATTTTTGCACGTGCATAATCACTCACAAACGCATACTGCTTTCTCTCGTATGCCTGCTTAGAAAACTTAGTCTCTTCCACGTCAAAATTAGTTTCATCCCATCTCTTAATCTCGTAATCAGGGAAAAACTTTTTCCAAGTCTCTATGCACTCTTTTTCTTTCTCTGGCATTTGGCCTTCGCCAAACCAGCAGTAGTGAATTATTTTTGGAATCATTTTTATCTCCAGCTTTTATTGATAAAGTTTCTCCACTTCGTCAAATGAGTTTCTTACATCTCTAAAATTAAACTCTCTGTAAATTCTCTTGTTATAAAGATCTAAAATGTCTCTATTTTTTATGATATATAAAATAGCCTGTTTAAGGTCTTCCTTTGTAGGCTGAATGATCATTCCTAGGTGTCCTTCTTTAAGTAAATCTTTTGCTCCCACTCTAGTGGTAACAAGCGCAGGTACTGCGTAGCAAAGTGCTTCTAGCACAGTAAATCCATATGTCTCATACCAAAGACTAGGCGCCACCAAAAGGTCAGCGTGTTCATAAATAATATCTAAATCACCAGCCGAATACGCACCCATCACTTTCATATAGCCACTGACATTTCTTGGCTCACTATAAACATCTAGTTCGAAATCTCTCACGCCTTCTGCCCATAGTTCATCTAGTGCATCCTTAAGCATAAAGAATCCTTTACTTTCTCTAGCTGCTGCTGGATAAACAATTCTCAACTTCCCGCCGTAGCCTCTTAGTTTTCTTTTATCTTGGATTTCACTGTTGCTTATATTTATAATTTTGCCCTTTGTCTCTGGTGGCAAATATCTTCTAAACACTTCTTTAGTAACAGAGCTGTTAAAGTGAACGACATCGATAAACTTAAAGAAATATCTATAGAAATCTCTTAGCGCCTCATACACTTCATCGCTCAAGTCTTCCTGTTCAAATCTCTTCTCTGTATCTTCCTCTTCTTCTATCAGCTTTGCGTCTTCTTCGTAGAAGTCGTCTCTATGGTTCTTCCTAAGTTTCTTCATCAAGGCAGAATCTTTAAACTTTCTATACTGGCTAGACTGAAGAATTTTTATTTGGTTCATTGAAAGAGCGTCTTTATTACAGCCTGCACATTTGCCGCAGTCTCCGTTACAAACGTCGCCATCTCTAAACAATGTAATCTTTGGGCATATGCCAAAGTAATCATGCGTAGTAAAAACTGTTCGAATGCCCAGTTCCTTAGCCGCAATAAGCAATTCTGGATATAGACCTTGGAACGTGTGAATATGAATAGCATCCGGATTCACTCTTCTTAGAAGCTCTGTAAATGCTTCTGGGTTTTCGCAAGGCTCCATAAACTTATCCACCTCTAAAATTCCCTCGTCCAAAGGAACAGGTAGTGGGTTTATCATTTCAATGCTCTCAAATGAAACTGACTCGCGATTGATTTTTTGTGTGTTTTTACTTCTTTTAAAACGCACAAAATGACCGGTAAGATTCATCTTCCCCGGCCACATCATTAATACCTGATGGCCCTTTTCCTTTTGAGCCCACATAAGGTCTACGCAATATTTAGTTAGTCCTCCACTCCTGTAAGGTGGAAACCCTAAGGAGTAATGCAGTATTCTCATTGTAAGAACAACTCCTCATATTGGTCTGTTATATAATCCCAAGTATAAAAGCCTTCTATCCTAGCTTTTGCCTGGAGTCCTAATTCATATCTTTTATCTATAGATGCTTCGTCGCATCTCTTTATAATATTTCTAAGTAGCGCGTACTCTTCTGTCCAATAGATTGCGCCATCCTTTGCCACTTCTTTGTTGAAAGATACATCGTACACTAAATTTACATCTGTCCTAGCAAGCGACTCTAGAAGGCTAGGATTGGTGCCTCCCACTGAGTGTCCGTGAATATACGCGTATGCATTCTCTCTAATCTTTTTCAATAATTCCTGATCATACAGCGAACCAACTAGTTTTATTCTATGATCATCACTTATCTTATACTCATTTGTAAACAAATCATAAAGTGGTGTGTTTTCATGGTCTGATATAATCACCAAATCCTTCTTGGTATCCGACTTCATAAATTCCTTAATAACCGTCTCATAATTATTCTCCGGCACAAAACGTCCCACCATCAAATAATACTGACCGTATCTTATGTTGAACTTTTCAAACCATTCCACAACCTTTGGATCATCGTCCGCCAAAGTAGATGGGCTAGTCTCTGCACCATATGGAATGAACAAAGTCTTTGGATTGTATTTTTTATATTCAGTTTTTATGTATTTTTCTATTCCTTGGCTGTCACAAATAAGCAAATCTGCGTGCTTAACCATTTTCTTTTCAGAATGTTTCCAGTATCTTCTAATCCATTTGTTCCACTTGCTTCTTTTCCACTCGTGTCCGTCTGGATTTACATACAACTTTCCACCTAGCTTGTGGATTTTTCTTTTGTACTTTCTAATGTATGGCCCAATCCTGCACGCCAAAACATAAATAACAAAATCTTCTATCTTATTTTCCTTAATGTAATTTAGGCTGAATTTGATTGAGTCGACATCGTAAAATATAGCCTTTGCCGCGCTATTGATTCGCTGCTTTATATTAAAACAGTGCGCGCCATTATACTCATATGTCACCTTATCAGGGTTATAGTCATCATTATCCTGGATAGCTGACACATGATACTGTATCTGATCACTCTTTTTGTATTCAGTTAGCTTGTCCACAAAAGTTTCGAATCCGCCGTACTTGGTAGGGATTCCTTTACTTCCCACAATAAATACATGTTTCATTTTTCTGTTCTCTCTATTTTGATTTAATGTATCTCTTCACACAAATATTTTAACGACTTCCTTGTCTAAAACACTGTCACAAATATTTTAGCGACTTCCTTGTCTCTTAAAGACCGCAACAAAGGTCTTTAGCATAATCTTTATATCTAATCCTATAGTCCAGTTTTGAATGTACTCGTTGTCTAGCTTTACTATCTCGTCAAAGTTCGTAATGTCTGATCTTCCGCTTACCTGCCAAAGTCCTGTTAGTCCAGGCTTAACAGCAAGACGAGACTTGTGTCTCAACTCGTACTTCTCATACTCATCCATAGTAGGTGGTCTAGTTCCAACCACACTCATGTCGCCCTTTAGTATGCTCCAAGCATTTGGGAATTCATCTAACGACCACTCCCTAAGTCTATAACCTAGACCTTTTCTCTTTCCATCCGGTCCTGAGCCCAACACTCTTGGGTCTCCGTCTATCTTAAACATGAGACCTTCCATCTCATTTTGCTTGCGTAACTCTTCCTTGCGCTCTTCCGCGTCCACATACATACTTCTAAATTTGTACATATCGAACGTTCGAC
>JAFWIO010000005.1 GCA_017514785.1 Eubacterium sp.
AAAATGTAACTGCTGAGGCATCACCCAAAGGCATCTCCATATTTTCCATTACAAATGGGATCTCGTCAAAGTACTCTTCAGGGCCTACTTCTTTCAAAGAAAACTTTCTACCGAAATGTTCTGCGGTTTCTTTGGCGAGGTCTGCTTCATTATATCTAACGCCATTGTATACTGCTTTGTCACCCAGCGCTGTTTCATCGTAACCTATAGAGCAAGCTGTTGTGGCATCAGTAATAGCCAAAACATATGATGAATCAACACCACCTGATAGGAATGAATAAGCCTCTTCATCTGGCATCTTAACTTCCTTCACTATCTGTTCCATAGTGTTTGAAATCTCATCTGCCCACTCCTCCAAAGTCTTTCCTTCTTCAGGATGAAACTCTGGCTTAAAGTATCTAGTAATAGTTACTTTGTCATTTTCATATACTAAATATCTACCTGGAAGTAGTTTCTTAACTCCCTTAAACATAGTGTCCTCACCTGGACAGTATGTAAAATTCAGATACATCTGAAGCATATCGTGGTTGAATTCTTTTTTGAATCCATCCTGCTTCATGATTTTTCTAATCTGATTTCCGTAGAGAAGATCGTGCTCCTCTGTCATATAATAATAAAAAGGTTTTGTTCCAAAATGGTCTCTCGCACAGTAGATTTTATCCCCATCTTCTATAGCAAAAGAAAACATTCCGATAAGATGGTTTACTACTTCTACTCCCCATCTCTCATAACCTTTGATAATTATTTCTCTTTCTCTGTTCTTTGCCTCTTGTTCTGTATCTATTTGAAGTTCCGCGCAAAGAGCCTTCCAGTTTCTTATATGACCTTTATATTCTTTTAATTCAATCATTTGGTCCTCCGTTATACTTCATTCCAATTACTTCATACCAATTTGAGAAATCTCGCAAAACTAGCGCTGTCTTTTCCATTTCTTCCCATGTAAAATCTAACATAAAAGGCTTGTAGAAAAATGTCCAAACAGCTGATGTTAAAACATTCATTTCTTTTTCTGTAATATCCTTAGTGGCAAGTCCTCTTCTCTTGGCTTCTAAATAGAATCTATAGTGAATATTATTCATTTTTTCTGTCCAAATATCATGAAAGTCGCTATATCTAGTTCCTGAAGAACACTTAATTAAAAGTGTTACTCCTTCTCTATGATCATATAAGTATCTAAACCATTTTATATTTGTTTCTGGGTTCATATAAAATCCATCATAGAGTTGTTGATCAGAAAAAGTTTCTAAATCCGATTCATCTATTTTTTTAATATAATTGTCCATAGCTTCAACAGTTTCTGATACCACTTCACAGAACAATTCTTCTTTACCAGAAAATCTTTTGTAGAGTGCACCTGTAGTCACTCCTGCTTTTTTGCAAATTTCTGATAACTGTGCCATCTCAAAGCCTTTTTCTAAAAAGACTTCCTTGGCTGCTTTCATTAATCTTGGGTCAATACTTCTATCTGGTGCTGACATTTTTCAAGTTCTCCTTTGTAAGTTTTATTTTACTTTAACCTTAATTGTAATCTTCTTCCATGCTGATGGTTTGTAATCATCATTTCCTACTGCTTTAACCTTTACTGTTAGTTTATATTTTCCTTTTTTAAGTTTCTTCTTGATAGTTAATTTTCCAGTCTTCTTGTTGATCTTAAAGTATTTCTTAAACTTAGCCTTTTTAACTTTAACTAGTTTATATCTTAGTTTGCCTTGGCCTTTCTTTTTAAACTTAATGCACTTCTTTGCTTTTATCTTTTGTTTTTTCTTTTTAAGTTTCTTATATTTTACTTTGACAGTCTTTCCCTTGATAGAAAGTGTATTTATATATTTTAGTAATGTTACCTTCTTAATATCACTATACTCTTTATTATCAAGGCTCCAATCTTTATCTATTTTAGCAGTATAGTTAATAGTTCTTCCAACTTGTTTGGTTGTTATTTTCATATCCATTGAATGCTTAACAGTTTTATCTTTACTATACTCGTAATTAGCAACAGCCTTTGAATAGCCTGTCCATGTAATTCCAGTAAAGTTCCAAGCACCTTCAACTATTTGTGCCTCACCTTTATCTGTAAACATTGGCACATAACCATCAGTGTCACTCTTGAAACGTGAGAAATCACCATTAGTAGATAGTCCTTCTGTAAAGACTCCTGTCACCACTTGCATAATGATTCCTTCAGGCAAAGAATTTTTTAACTTTCCAGTTATTAGAATTTTAGTTGATTCATGAGTATCTGGATTGCCCTCTAGATAAATGTTCGCTGGCTTGCCATTATTTGTGTTTCCGTATATCACAGAATCTCCACTTAATTCAAAATGTGTATCTGTTCCCACTTCTATTCCGCCATCCATTCTCGTTCCTGTGGATTTATTATTAATAATTTTTCCACCGGTCATATTAAAAGTGCGACGATTAAATACCATAAGACCACCAGCAGTTTGAGCGGTATTATTTTGAATCACTCCGCCTGACATATTGAATGTTCCATCAACTGCTAATCCGCCGCCTCGGGATTTATCTCCTTCTGGGCAAATTGCTTGGTTATTTTCTATTGCTCCACCGCTCATATTAAAAATGGACTCACCATTAACAAATACTCCACCACCTCGACGGCCTTCATTATCGCTAATTCTTCCGCCATACATATTAAAGGATGATGAATATTCAAGAACAACTCCTGCTCCTGCACCATCTCCCCAATCGAAGTCCACATGGTTTTCAATTATGTTTACACCATCATACATTTCTAGGGTTGCTCCCCATCTTGCCGCTACTGCTCCTCCCGTTGTGGGTGCATAATTACCTATAATATTTCCTTTTTTCAAAATACATTTTGCATTTGAACCATTAAGAAGAATAGCCCCTCCTTTAAGTTCGCTACCATGTATATCTTTATCCGCGGCTCTATTTGCAATTAGGGTACCTCCGTTTAATGAACATACACCTTGAGAAAAAATCGCGCCACCGCCCTCATTATCATCTGGGCCACCTTTATTGTCAATTCCTCCAGTAATATATCCACCAGTAAATGATTTATTACCATCTTCACTTAATTTAGCAAAACGATCTACTATTTTATATTTGTGTTTTGTGACAGTATCGCAATCATGTATATTCAAAGTGCTACTACTATCTATATAAATAATTCTCTTTTTTACACCATCTCTCATTTTTATTGAATGACCATTCAAGCATAAATTAATAGTTTTGTTTCCCGTTACATTCCATGTTTGTTCTAATTCAATATCTTTAGTTAAGTAGTAGTTTCCAGAAGCATTAGGAAGGCTATCTGTAGCATCAAAAGTAACACCATCATGTGTATGTGGCGCTTCCTTCCAATAAGCTGTAACTATAATTATTCCTTCCTGCAAACAATTCTCAGCTATCTGAACTGTTTGTCCAGGCGTAAATATTCCATCAACTCCTGACATTTTCCAATGATTAAAAGCCTTGCCATTAGGCGCCTTGAATGTGCATTGCGGAAATGTATATGTTTGACTTTTAGTAACTGTTGCTGGATTCATAGTTCCAGTGCCTTCACCCGGCACATACACAAGACTATAAGTTTCTTCACCAGCGCTTACCGTATTCAATCCATTCACTGGCATTAACATTAATGCAAACGCTGTTGTAATAGCTATAACCGAACTAATTACTTTTTTCATATCTTTCTCCTCTTTACTTTGTTTTAGACAACAATGCCACGCTCTCCACATGAACTGTCTGTGGAAACATATCCACTGGTGTCACTTCATTAAATGTATAACCGTATCCTTTAAGCCACGCGAGATCCCTTGCTAGCGTAGCGCTATCACAACTCACATAGACTATTCTTTCAGGATTCATAGAAACAATAGTCTTTAGCAATTTTTGGTCGCAACCTTTTCTAGGTGGATCAACCACTATCACATCCGGGTGGCACTCTTCTTTTTCCTCGTCAAAATAGTCAGCCACCACATCCTCGGCTGCTCCTAATAAAAATTCCGTGTTATCTACCTTATTTATTATAGCATTATTCTTGGCATCCTCCACGGCTTTTTCTACTATTTCTACACATATAACCTTCTTAGCATCTTTCGCCATCGACAAAGAAATAGTTCCTATTCCGCAGTACAAATCCCATACTATTTCCTCGCCAGTTAATCCTGCGTACTCAATTGCTTTTCCGTAGAGTTTTTCAACTTGTTTTGAGTTCACTTGGAAGAAACTCTCTGGTGAAATTCTAAACTTATTTTCACCGATAGTATCTTCTATATATCCCGGTCCAAAGAGATGAACTGTTTTACTTCCCATTATGACATTTCCAAATTCTTTGTTGGTGTTTATGGAAATGCTAGTCATGTTTGGAATTGCTTTTAGTTTTTCAACTAATTTGTCGACCTCAGGCAACTCATTAGAATTAGTCACCACACAAACCATTATCTGCTTTGTTGATTCTGAAATTCTAATTAGCACATGTCTAACGAAACCTGATTGTGTCGGCTCATCATATGGCTCAATGTCATTTTCTTTCATAAATGAAATGACTGTATCCATAATCTCTTTACAAACATCTCTTCCGTCTATTCTCATTCCAAGCACACAACCTGGAGTTTCAATGATGGAATGAGTTCTTCCTGCATAGAAACCATAGGCTATCTCACCATCCTTGTTTCTTCCAACAGGAAATTGTGTCTTGTTTCTATAATAATATGGCTCATCCATTCCGATTATTTCTTTCATCGGAATCTGACAAGTGTCTAATCCGCCTATTCTCTTTAAGTTGTTAAAGACTTTCTCTTCTTTAAACTTAAGTTGCGTCTCATAGTCCATCGACTGAAGTTGACATCCACCGCACTGTCTGGCCACAGGACATTTTTCTTCTACTCGGTGCTTTGATGGTTCAACTATTTCAATCAATTTTGCAAAGGCAAAGTTTTTCTTTGCCTTCATAATCTTTACTTTGCACTTGTCTCCAATCACAGTATCCTTCACGAAAAGAGCATAGCCATTAACTTTGCCTATGCCCTCTCCGTTTATACCTTGATCTTCAATTGTCACTGTCAACTCATCGTTTTTCTGATACATTGTTTTAAATTTTAAAAATCTTGTCCTTATCTTATTAGTATTTTATTTTTTTATCTTCTTGCTCGTCTTCTTCTTGCTCCACTTGCCATAGTATGACTTATATTTTGTCACCTTTATAGCTCGAGCTCTCACTATATATTTCTTGCCCTTCTTAAGCTTTTTGATGACAAATTTCGTCTTTGTGCCATACTTAGTTTTCCACTTCTTCTTTCCTTTTACTTTGTAACTAAGTTGATACTTGGTTCCATCTAGTTTCTTAAGTGAGTACTTCATTTTGACAGTCATTTTTTTCTTGCCTACTTTCAAACTCTTGATAACTGCCTTTTTAGGAGCCTTTGTATTAATAATACCTTTTAATTCAATAATAATTTTTTTGTGATTTTCATTCTCCTCTACCAAGTCATTGTATTTATTAATTAATGACTTCAATTCATCTTGAGCATCTGCCAGTCTATCTTCCAAGTTTCCTATCTTGGTTTCAGACAAAGCAGCTTTAGTAATGTTGTAATCTGTCATCATTGTTATCATATTTCCTTGCGCATTTACTAATGCATCATATGCCGCTTTTATTTCTTCATCACTTCCAGATTCTATAGCTGCATCTAGTTTCTCTTTTGCAGTTTTTATTTCCACAAAGGAATCTAACAGCATTTCTTCTATCTTTTCTTCAGGTATATAAATATAGAATGATTTAAGCGCAGTTCCGACAAACCTACCTTTTCCATATAACACTATTAAATATTCTCCTGATTCTTCAAACTCATTACCTGTCTCAACACTCTTCCAAGTATAATCTACACCGTCTTCTAGTGCTTTACCGCGATATGTTACTTCCACTGTTTGATGTTTACCTTCTTCATATTCTTTATGTGTGATTTGAGCCATATCAATGTCTACCACTTCTTCAGTCTGTTTTTTTGCGAGTTCGCTAATATCCAAAACGTTTTCATACATATCTTTGATAATAATTCGACTGTCTAGAACTGTTCCATCTCCATCGGTATCTCTGATATCTGTGATACTTCCCATTGCCACTTTATCTAGCGTAATTTTTTTGGCTGTATCTGCCGAAAGTGTAAATCTGGTATCACTTGTAGGCATATGCACCGTACCTTCATCAAATATTTCATAGTCTAGGGCAGGCATAATGTTAAGTGTTCCCTTCAAATCTTTTGGATCTGTATACCTCTCTCCAATCGGAGATTCAAAAACTATGGTTGTTAATTTCCCACTTTTTTTATCGAATAGCATTTTTACTGTTTCCATTTTGCTATTCCACTTTTTGCCATATTCACTAGTTACACCTATTATTGCGATTTCATCGTCAATCTCCTCATTTATGGCGATTGCATGAAGTTTGCCAGAAGCATCATTAATTGCATACCATTCTTCCTTCACAGCATGCACATTCCATGTGGCTTCCTTTTCATTATACCAGCGAATTCTATCTTCAACCGTAGCTTCCTCTGGCATGCCTGACTGATAATCCATGTTTCCCTCTTCATAGCCCATTGACAAAGAAGGATCATCTAACATATTTTTTACTCTGTATGGGTCAAAATTAGCTTTTAAGTACTTTTCAACCGCAGGGATTTCTAGTCTAATATTCCTTCCAACTAATTGAACAACACGCTTTCTAGTATCTTTTATATTTATTTGATATCCGGTACCTTCTTTTTCTTTGAGTTGTTTTGAAGTTATATTTTCCATCATAATAGCTTCATCTGCCTGATGTTTCACAACGCTATCTAACCATTCTTTAACGCCTGCTTCTCCACCTCTTCTTTTGTCAATCAATATTTTTACAACTTCAAACCAATCCGTGCTTTTATCATCAGTCGGATCCATACGATTAATCATCCATTCTTTTTTAACACTATCATAATTGATTTGAGATTTTTTTACGTTATATTCATTAATCATACTTGAAACAGTTTTGCCACACTTCCAAATAAGAGAATAGTCAATCATAGTCTGCATATAGTCACTCAAAAATTGATACCTACCGTCTGTTTTGTTTCGCATCTTTTCTATAGCGGGACTCAATGCATTAATATAATTATTTGTATTCATCGGATTGTCAGGCTTTGCAAAGTAAATATACATTCCACTAGTTCTTAAATCGTCAAATGATATTTCCCCATTTGTGTTTCTATATATTTGTCCTTCTTTTTTTATGCCTTCAGTTCCTCTAGCATAAATTATGCTATCGTCCTCTAGCACTTGTCCAATCTTATTTTCAATTTGTGCATCTGAGTATGCATTAGTAGTTTTAATATACTCATCTTCCAAATCCTTATCTGTTATTTCAGAGTTCACTACACTTAAAAGTCCAGATAAGTTTCCTAAATCAATGTAGTCTGTCTCGTGATAGTAAATGGCATTTCCACAAGAACTGATTTCATCATAGAAAAGTTTTTGTCTTGCTTGATCAGATAACACTTCATTCAAATCAGACAGAGCACTAACGATTCCACTTTTTATAAATTTATCAACATCTACTACAGCCAAAGTTCCTTCATCCTGGTATCTTTCATCTTTATAAAATGCGATGTAATCATCCACTATTTTTTTACCTAGCTCATACCCATCAATATTAGGATTTTCACCTAATTTGTTTAACCATCCAGAGTATTCCTGTCCTTTCCCAGGTTCAGTTTCTGGTGATGCAACATAATAGTCCATATAGTCGCCTAACGTCAAATTTATTTCCAAACAGTTCATAAGGCATGCATCAAAATCAATAAAATCGAATTTTTTAGCATCTTCTGGGTTGGAAGGATTAGTGAGGTCGTTATTTCCTATCACATCAACTAACTCCTCCATGGAAATAAATTCTTCGTCAGAGTGTTCATCCACACCAAAGCCACCATGTGGCCCACCACCATGATCCCACAAAATCAAATCGTATTTTTCTGATGGATAATTCTTAACTCCATAGTTAATAAACGCCCTCAAAGTCTTTGGATCACTCATTAATTCGTCCGTAGCTTTAACAGGAGTGTCTTTTGTGATACCATCTCCATCCTTAAGAATCATCTTTCCTGGATTTTCTGTAGCATCAATTCCGTTTAATTCCCATACTTGATTATAATTGCCACTTATTTTATCAGTAGCCTCGCCCACCGGTTCTAAAGCAGGGTCAATTACTAAATCCTCACTCTCTGTTTGCCACTCTTCAGCGCCGCCTGTCAATACTACAAACTTTACCTTTTCATCATGGCTAAAGTTAGCGCTCATAGCCTGCTCTAAATTCCAAGTGGCATCACCCGAATTAGACTCTAAATTAGAACCGCAAAGATATAGGAGCACTGTCCTAGTATACTTTGGCTCTTCTTTGGACTTTGCAGCCTTCGCAAAAGCTGTGGATGGTATCAAAGTTACTACCATCGCTACTACTAGTAATAATCCGACTATTCTTTTCTTCATTGATTTTCTCCTATTTTCTTTTTTCTATAAATAATGGAAATAATCGTTCCAATAAATACTACAATACTAATCCACTGTGATGTGGAAAATCCAAATGCCGATCCCCTAATAGCATCATATCTAAAGAACTCTAAAATAAATCTTACTACGCTATATGTAAGCAAATATGTCTCTATAGTATAGAAGAAATCTTTTTTTATTTTTAAAACTAATAATACAATTCCTATTATTAAAACTAATGCTGCTTCTACTAGTTGCACTGGGAATAGTTCCTCGCCTGATGGTGCCTGTGAGCCGTAAGGAAAAACGACATGTCCAGGTCCGTGGTATGGCATTCCATAGCAGCACCCTGCACAAAAGCAACCTATTCTTCCGAAGCAATGCATAATTGGAATCATAAATATAAAGTCTCTAATATATGCCCAAACATCTAGGTCGTGGACTTTGCCGCATAGCATCATAAAAAGAATTGCTCCCACTAGTCCGCCGTAAAAAACAAAGCCGTTAGATATTATTGAAATTATACCTTTTAGCGATGCCGCTGCTGACCAATCAATATCTTTAAAGCTAATAATTAAAAATAATATTTTAGATCCTAAAAACGCACCAATAATTCCATAACTCTCAATGGTAAGAAGTTCTAATTTATCCCTACCAAATCTCTTACAAAGGCTAAGAGCCACGGCATTAGAAACAATGATTCCAAGAAGAATCATCATTCCGTACATTGGAAGTTGTAATCCAAAGATATTTAAATGTTCGCACATATATCCTCCAAGCAAAAAGGACTCATTACGAGCCCCTTTTTTTATTCACTAGTTTTTCTAATTCGTCTATCTAGGGCGTTGTTCCATTTTAATGTCCAACCTTCTTCGTCCAGGTCGGCCTCTAGCCCCTCTTTCATCATTTCCATTCTGGCATCAGTATTATCAGCCATGCTTAAAGCCATAGCCTCCACTAATGATGGAACCTTTGGCGAGCCATACTCTAGTTCGCCGTGGTGTGACAAGATGCAGTGCATAAGTTCTTTTAATCTGACTGGTGAGAAGCCCTCAATCTTTGAAGCTTTTTCCTTCACCATCTCTGTTCCTATCACAATATGACCGATTAACTGTCCAGCATCTGTGTAGTCATTCTTTGGAAAAGGTGATAGTTCTACCACTTTACCAATGTCGTGACAAAGCGCGGAAGTTATTAACAAATCTCTATTTATTTCTGGATATAATTTACAATATCCATCACAAATCTTAGCAACATTAAGTGTGTGCTCTAGCAATCCACCCACGAAAGCATGGTGCATAGCCTTAGCGGCAGAGCTTTTCTTAAATGCAGCCACAAACTTCTCGTCCTCTACAAAGAAAGCATCAAGAAGTTTCTTGTAGTCATCAGTTTGAATTGTTCCTATTATAGAAACAACCTCGTCCATCATCTGATTAATGTCCTTGTCTGTGCAAGGTAGATAATCCGCCTCGTTTACTTCTGTCATCTCAACTTTTCTAGCGCGTCTAATGTTCATTTGAAGCGCTCCATTAAATGATGTGATTTCGCCAGTCACCTCAACATAGTCTAGGCTGTCAAAATCATCAATGCCCGGATCATTTGGCTCCCAAACCTTTGCATTTAGCATTCCAGTTTTATCCTGCAAAACCACATTCAAGTAATCCTTGCCCGCTTTTGTAGTGGCAGGATTCACTTGCTTTACCATATAAATGGTAGAAATATTATTTCCTTCTTCTAGTGTATTAATGTAATTCATAAATACCTCTTTCTAAGGTGCTAGGGTTTACCTAACATCCATTCTTTATTATAATTGATTACAGAATTATAAGCAAAGGAATTATTATGAACAGCAAGGTTTTATCGACTTTAGAATTCAATAAAATAGCGAAAATGTTAGAGGACATAGCTGGTTCTTCTGCGGCAAAGAAAATGTGCAAAGAACTTAAGCCTATGTCTGATTTGAGTGAGATAAAAAAGGCTCAAACATATACTGCAGACGCACTTTCTCGCATTTGGAAAAAAGGTGCTCTTGGGTTTACGGGTCTAGTTGATATCAATGAGCCTCTAAAGAGACTTGAGATTGGTTCAGTTTTGGGAACTGGCGAACTTTTGCAGATAAAATCTGTACTTGGAATCTCAAACGAGGCTAAAACATACGGACGTGATGTAAAGGATAAGACTGGAGCTAACGAAAAGTCTGGAAGCAATAACTCAGATGAGGAATATACAGATAGTTTGACTCCACTCTTTGAGCAGATTGAGCCTTTAACATATCTAAAGGCTGAAATTGATAAATGTATATTGGCAGAAGACGAGATAGCGGACGATGCTTCTCACAATCTAAAGAACATCCGCCGCCAAATGAAGATTGCAGCCGACAGAGTTCACACACAGCTTAACTCTTTTGTAAATTCAAAGGCCGGCAAAGACTATTTGCAGGATACTCTTATCACTATGAGAGATGGCAGATACTGTGTTCCGGTAAAGGCAGAACACCGCGCTCAGGTGGATGGTATAGTGCACGATCAATCCGCCACTGGTTCTACTGTCTTTGTAGAGCCTAAGGCTGTAGTTGATTTGAATAACAAGTTAAGAGACCTTGCGGCAAAGGAAGCTGAGGAAATTCAAATTATTTTGGCTAACCTCTCAAATTCCTGCGCTGAACATATAGATGAGATTTATACAAACGTGGAAGTTCTTACTAAATTAGATTTTATATTGGCTAAGGGTGCTTTGGCTAAACAGATGAAAGCCACTATGCCAATTCTTAATGATCACGGATATATAAACATAAAGCAGGGACGCCATCCACTTTTGGATGTAGAAAAAGTGGTTCCTATCGATGTTTATTTGGGAAAAGATTTCACACTTCTAGTTGTGACTGGTCCTAACACTGGTGGTAAGACAGTTTCACTTAAGACTGTCGGACTTCTAACTCTTATGGGTCAGGCTGGACTTCATATACCAGCAGATGATAAGAGTGAGATTGCTGTATTTGACGAAGTCTTTGCAGATATAGGAGATGAGCAAAGTATCGAGCAGTCTCTAAGTACTTTCTCATCACACATGGTAAACACTGTAGATATTCTAAAGAAGGCTGATGCTAATTCACTTGTTTTGTTTGACGAGATAGGTGCTGGTACAGATCCCGTGGAGGGTGCTGCTCTTGCCATATCTATTCTCTCATTCCTAAAGGACGTGGGCGCTCGCATTATGGCTACCACTCACTACAGCGAACTTAAACTTTACGCGCTATCGACAAAGGGCGTTTCAAACGCGAGCTGCGAATTCAATGTTGAGACTTTGCAGCCAACATACAAACTCTTAATTGGTCTTCCTGGAAAGAGTAATGCTTTTGCTATTTCTAGCAAGCTTGGTCTTTCGGAGGATATTATTGAAGGCGCGAAGGAACGTATAGATTCAGACGATGAACAGTTTGAGGATGTGCTTGAGCGAATCGATAAACAGCGAGTGCAGATTGAAAAAGATCAAGAAACTATCGCCGTTTACAAATCTCAAATCACAAGCCTTAAAAATGAATATGAACAGAAGAGAAAACGTCTTGAAAAGCAAAGAGACCGCATTGTGACCGCGGCAAAGGAAGAGGCAGCTAAGATTTTAAAGGACGCCAAAGAAACTGCCGACAAAGCTATCTCTGATATAAATAAAGGCAAGAAAGCTGCCAACACAAAAGAGATGGAGCAAGCAAGAGGAAGTATAGGCGAGATGCTAAAGGATGTGCAGACTTCTTCTATCAAACGCTCAATCGGTTCAAAGGAACACAAGCCATCTGACTTTAAGTTGGGAACTGGCGTTAAGGTTCTAAGTCTTAACTTAAATGGACATGTCACTTCTCTTCCTGACAAAGATGGTAATATGGATGTTCAGATGGGCATTCTTAATTCAAAGATAAATATAAAAGATCTTGAAATTATAGATGAGCCAGAGATTAAGGCTCCGGGCTTTAAGAAAGGCTCAAGCGGAAAAATCAAAATGCAAAAAGCACAGGATGTCTCTATGGAGATTAATGTGATCGGAAAAACTGTGGATGAGGCTATAAACGAGTTAGAAAAATATTTGGACGATGCTTACATAGCAAAACTACCTCAGGTAACAATCATCCACGGCAAAGGAACTGGAAAATTGCGCTCTGCTATTCAGAGTTATTTGAAAAAATGTAATTATGTAGATACATATAGAAACGGAACATTTGGCGAAGGCGGAAGCGGAGCCACTATTGTCACTTTTAAATAAGTTTTAAAAATAATTCATAACTTTTTAATATTTATTTACGACAATATACCTAGGAGGAATTTATGGCAGACAAAAAGAAAATTTTAATAGTAGATGACGATGAAAATATCGCAAATCTTATTTCTTTGTATTTGACGAAGGAATGTTTTGAGACTCATATAGAACACGACGGAGAATCAGCCATTGAGGCGTGGAAATCTTTTAAGCCTGACTTGATTCTTCTTGATATTATGCTTCCAGGAATGGACGGCTACGATGTCTGCAGAACTATTCGCAAGGAATCTAATGTTCCAATCATTATGCTCTCTGCTAAGACAGAAGTTTTTGATAAGGTTTTAGGTTTAGAGTTGGGTGCAGACGATTATATGATTAAACCATTCGACTCTAAGGAGCTAGTGGCTAGAGTTAAGTCAGTTCTTAGACGCTACCAAGAGCCTACTGCTGCGCCTGAAGAAAAGGAAGACAAAGTTTTAGAGTTTAAAG
This sequence comes from Eubacterium sp., assembly GCA_017514785.1. Classification (GTDB taxonomy): domain Bacteria; phylum Bacillota; class Clostridia; order Lachnospirales; family Lachnospiraceae; genus Eubacterium_G. The sequence continues at coordinate 13,237 of JAFWIO010000005.1, forward strand.
ATTTGACTATCAATCTTTCAAACTACGAGGTTATATATAAAGGAAAACCTGTTGAGATGACACCAAGAGAGATTGAGCTACTCTACTTTTTGGCATCTTCTCCTAACCAAGTGTTTAACCGCGAGCAGCTACTAGAGCAGATTTGGGGTTATGACTTTGCAGGGGACACTAGAACAGTAGATGTTCACATTAAACGAATTCGTGAGAAACTTCCAGACACAGACGAGTGGGCTATCACTACTGTCTGGAGTGTAGGATATAAATTTGAATTAAAGAAGTAATATGAAATTATCAGTTTTGTCAAAATTTATAATATTATATATTCTGTTTGCAATAATGGGATATGCATTTATCGGCTATTATCAGCAAAGTTGGTTAACTCCCGAAGATGAGGGAGATTTAATTATGCATGGAATGATAATAATGTATATTGCTATGCTTGTTATTGCCGCTTTAGTGTTTGGTATTTATTGTTTTTTAATCTATTTGCCACTTAAGAAAATTCGAACTGCTGCTATGGAATATGCAGTGGGAAACTTTGATTACGAAGCTCCTAAGGTAGAAACCGACAAAGATATGAGTGATATTTCAGCATCCCTAACCATTATGTCTGATAGATTAAGCAACACTAGAGATTATCAGCGAGATTTTATCTCAAACATCTCACATGACTTTAGATCCCCTCTCACTTCTATCAGAGGTTATTTGGAGGCTATGTTGGATGGGACTATTCCACCATCTGAATATGAACACTATCTAAAGACTGTTCTTTCTGAAGCAAACAGACTTGAACACTTAACCGAAGGACTATTGGAGATGGATGGTTATGGTACCGAAGGTTTAGAGTTAATCTATGAAAACTTTGACATGGAACAAGTAGTTACTGAGGCTGTCGAGACATTCGAGGGAAGATGTAATAAGAAGAATTTAGAAATTGTTATGAAATTCCCTAGCAAACACTACTTGGTTAATGGTGATAAGGGAAAATATGAGCAGGTTTTATATAATTTACTAGATAATGCTATTAAGTTCAGCAATAATAATTCTAAGATTATCATTTCACTATACAATCAGGGGGATAAGCAATACTGCTCCGTCAAAGACTTTGGCCCAGGCATCTCATCTGATAAAATCGATAAGATTTTCCAGAGATTTTACAAATCAGATTCATCTAGGGGCAGAGATAAGACAGGAAATGGAATTGGTCTATCAATAGTAAAAGAGATAATTATGGCCCACAACGAGACTATAGATGTTATCTCAACTGAAGGCGCAGGTTGCGAATTTGTGTTCTCAATAAAACACGCTAAATAGGTTGAAAAATTGGGTGGTTTGTACTACTATTATTAGGTATTATTTAAGAATATAAAAGGAGGCTACATCATGGCTTACAAAATTACTGATGGATGTATCGGTTGTGGCGCTTGTGAAGGAACTTGTCCTGTTGGCGCTATCAAGAACGCAGGCGATGTTTACGAGATTGACGCTGATGCTTGTATCGAGTGCGGCGCTTGTGCAGGTTCATGCCCAACAGATTCAATTAAACTAGATGACTAATCTAGTCATAAAAAAAGAACTATCGTAATCGATAGTTCTTTTTTTATACTTAAATGTGACTAGTTTCTGGATTTTCAAACTTGGTGTAATCTCCTAGCCATACTAGCTCTACTTCCCCAGTAGGGCCGTTACGTTGTTTAGCCACATTTACTATAATTCTATTTTTATCTTCCTGTTTAGTTTCTTTATCATAAAATCTAGACATTAGCATAACCACGTCGGCATCCTGCTCTATAGAACCTGACTCACGAAGGTCTGCTAATATTGGTTTCTTATCTTCTCTAGATTCACTAGTACGGTTAAGCTGTGATAGGGCTATAACTGGAACCTTCAAATCTTTAGCTATTGCTTTAAGTGTTCTTGAAATTTCAGCAATCTCCTGCTCTCTGTTACCAATCTTTACGTGTGAACCTGTAGACTTAGTAGTTAGTAGTTGTAAGTAATCGACTACTACCAACTGGATATCTTTTTCTAGTTTTAGTTTTCTACACTGAGATCTCATAACACTGACATCAATACCTGATGTGTCGTTTATGATAATGTTTGACTGACCAATAACCTCAGCAGCTTCCACTAAGCCTTCCCATTCACGTTCGCTCAACTCACCATTACGGATTTTTTGACCCGGAATCATAGAGTTCTGCGAAAGAAGACGCTGAACCAAAGATTCATCTGACATCTCCGCTGAAAAGATAACCATAGGAATCTGCTGCTTAACGCCAACAGCCTCTGCTATATTTAGAGCCAACGCAGTTTTACCAACTGATGGTCTAGCCGCAATAAGGATTAAGTCTGATGGCTGAAGACCAGACAATTTCTGATCTAACTTTGTGAAACCAGTCTTAATACCTGTAATAGAACCTCTAGTCTTAGAAGCTCTTTCAATTCTATCAATAACACCTAGTGTGATATCCTTTATATCCTTAATCTCACTAGAATGTCCTTTTTGCACTAATTCAAATACTTCTTTTTCTGCTTCCTCTAGCAACTCGTCTGAAGTCTCATTTCCTGCATAACATTTGTTAGTAATATCTTCAGTAGACTTAATTAGCTTTCTTAAAACAGCTTTGTCGTGGACTATCTGCGCATACTCTTTAACATTGGCAGATGTTGTTACCATATCTAAAATGTTTTTAATGAAGTCTATACTAACAATCTCAGAAGGAACGCCCTGCTCCTCTAACTGAGTTTTAACTGTTACTAAGTCACAAGCCTTACCCTTGGCTGACAATTCCATCATTGCTTTGAAAAGCTCTGCATAGTTTTTCTGATAGAAATCTTCTGCAGATATCATTTCACCCGCAACTGAAATAGCCTTTGAATCCATAAGCATAGATCCAATGACTGCTTGTTCAGCTTCGTTGCTATGTGGCATTACTCTTTTTACTACTTCGTCCATATCTTTTCCCTTAAACCGTGATGTCATCTATTATATTACATCTAAAAATTTTTACAATTTAGTTATTAACAATTTTCAAACTTTTTTGTAAATATCTTTATTTTGCTACTACTTTTATGGTAAGTGTCGCTTGTACTTCTGGATGCAATTTAATCTTTACATCATACGTTCCAAGTGACTTAATGTTTTCTGGTAAAACTACTTTCTTCTTATCAAACTCTAAGCCCAACTGATTCTTTGCCTCGTTAGCAACATCCTTTGTCGAAATCGACCCAAATAGTTTTCCTTCTACTCCTGCATCCATCTTAATAGTGATAGACTGTGTGGCTAATTTATCAGCTAAAGCCTTTGCATCATCCAACTTTTCCTGAGCCACTTTCTCATCGTTCTTCTTCTGAAGTTTTAAATCATTAAGGTTTTTGCTGTCTGCCTCCACACCTTTCTTCTTAGGTAGGATAAAATTTCTAGCATAACCATCATTTACATCTACTATCTCGCCCTTTTTGCCGAGAGATTTAACATCTTCTAATAGGATAACTTTCATTATAGTTCTCCCTCCTTTATTTTAGCCGTAATTAGTTTCTTCAACTGTTTTACAACGTCTTCCACTTTAGCACCTTTGACTTGCGCGCCCGCCAAAGTCATGTGACCACCGCCGCCAAATTCTTCCATAAGAACCTGAACATTCTTATCCATAGATCTAGCGCTAATATAAACCTGGTCATTGTATGGTGTAAGCACGAATGACGCTTTGATGTCTTTAACAGTTAACAGCTCGTTAGCTGCCTGCGCACCCACTGTAGTAGGTGAATCTACATCCTTTGCATCGCACACGGAAATAGCATAGACATCTTTATATATTTCTGCATTACTGATAGTATCAGCCTTTGCCTTGTAATCTTCTAGTTTATTTCTGAACATTTTGTTGACAGTTGCAATCTCAGCGCCCTTCTTTCTAAGGTATGCTGCCGCCTCAAAAGTTCTAACGCCCACACGTCTAGTAAAGTTATTAGTATCAACCATAATTCCACTGTACATTGTGTTTGCTTCCTTCACCGACAAACGAACAGTCTCGTTCACGTACTGCATAATCTCAACCACCAACTCACATGATGATGAAGCAGTAAGTTCAATATATGAAAGCTGAACATTTTCAATAGCATCTTCTTTTTGTCTGTGATGATCAACTACTACCTTAGTCTGCGCTCTGTTCACAAGTCCAGGTTCTTCGGCGTAGTCTGCACTGTGACAATCCACTACTATTAAAACGTCGTTCTTTGTAATCTGATCAAGCGCCTCCGAGCCAGTCATAAACATATCGTCTGGGTATTCTTCGTCGGCCTTATAATTATCCACTAGCGGAGCCACTGTACTTGTGTATTCACCCAAAACTATATGAGCCTCTTTACCCAAAGTCTTAGCAATACGATAGAAACCGATGGCTGCGCCAAAGGCATCGTTATCCGCCAAATGGTGTCCCATAATATAAACATCGGCATGGTCCATAAGTAGTTCTCTAAAAGCTGTAGCCTTAACACGTGACTTAACCTTAGTGTTCTTCTCAACAGATTTAGATTTACCACCGTAGTAGTAAACTTTGTTTCCATCCTTTAACACTGCCTGATCACCACCACGACCCAATGCCAAATCAATAGCTGAACTTGCCAGCTCGTAATTATCAATCAATTTTTCATTTCCACGGCCCAAACCGATACTTAAAGTTGCATCCATGTTGTCGCCTGTTGGAATTTCTTTTACTTCGTCCAAAACAGAGAACTTATCACTTTGAATCTGGTTTAGGTACTTAGCCTTAAAGAATACAAAGTATTTGTCAGTCTCAACTTTTCTAACGATTCCGTCGTACTCGCCAAAGTACTTGGCAATCTTTCTATCAATAAGTGCAAGTGTAAGAGTTCTTCTGGCTGGCTCCACCTCTTGCATCAATTCATCATAGTTATCAAGATAAATATGACCTACTATCATCTTCTCATCAGCGTTTTCTTTTTCTAACTGGCTGATGTATGAATAATCAAATAGGTAGAAAGCAATCATATCTGCTCTTTTTTCTTGCTCATTTTTCTTTTTGCTCCACTCTGGATCTAGAGTAAATTCCTTAAGAACAGCCTTATACTCTCTATCATTGTATGTCATCATAAATTCATTTCGACCAGACTCATCGAACTTAAGATTTTCACCGTCGAACTTATCAAAAATTGAGATGACATTTTTATTTTGAATCTTTTCCCCTTGTACCACGTCCACAAACATATTGTTTGCCCAAAGAACGCGTCCAGTCTCATCCAAAAGACCGAATGGTACGTCAAGGTCATTTAACATTTCCTTTTGAATCTGGCTATAGTCAGCGCCAAACTCCACCAAATCCTTCACAAATATGGATTTATATCTAGTGTAAATCACTAAAACAGCTGTGGCATAAATGACAGTACCCACAGCCATATAGATACCACCTATATGGTCGTACCAAAAACTAACCACTGTAAGTACTACCCATAATGGTAAAAAATACAGCGGCAATTTAATAAAATGCGTGATTTTTCCTTTTACTTTTGTATTTTCACTCATAAAAACTCCCAAACACACTTTGTGTTATACGTACAGAAAATTATACATTATTTCGCCAAAATCTCCAATACTTTCGCGCATGGATTTTTATCTGGCTTATATGAGAATTCTTCCCAGAATTTTTCGAAATCTTCTGTCTTTGGCGAAGCCACCTTATCGCCTATTTTTGTTAAATCTGAAATCCAAAGGTTTGGATAATTATCGTGCATATACTGCTCAAAACCATTGTTTTTATTGAATATAGCAAACACTGGCTTTCTGACTGCGGCAAAACAAGTCGCAAACATAAATGTGTTAGTAACCAAAGCGTCCGCCAAATATAGAACCTTTCTAAAATCTAGCATCTGCTTCATAAAGCCAACCTTTTTCTGGTACTCAGGGCCTAGATGCACAGCATTTTCCATTAATTCCTCAGAATTAGTAACGATGAACCAATCATCTGGCACATTGTCGGCTAGCGCCTTCCAGTCCAGATCTTTGTATGGGTTTTCTTCATCGTCGTCAAACTTACCAGAAAGCAAGATGGCTAAAATCTTTTTGCCCTTAGCAGCTGGATAGTATGATTCCAACTTTTCATGTTTTTCTTCTATATTCGTCTGCTTATAAATGTCGTATGCCATAGGTGAAGTGTAGCCATCTATCACCTCAATGCCCTTTGTCTTATAAACTTTATCTATTATCTTCTTCTCGATAGGAGAATTGACCATTATGTGTGTGAAGTTTTGGAAAGTCTTCTTATTAGAATCCCCTCTGTTTAGCGCCTTGAGAAGAAAGTCGTATGGAGTGGCAACCAAAACCTTTGTGCCCTCTGGATTAACCAACTTTTTCTTTGTAGGTAGCGACCCATCCACGCACACTAAATCCACAGCCTTCTTGCTATAGTTTTCCTTTCCTATTTTAGAGCCCAAGCCAATCATATCGTTCTTAGAATTCTCGTTAGAAAAGTACATCTCCATTTCAATGTCGCTGTTTTCTTCTATATATTTTTTAAGTATTTGCAAGTCCGGATTCAGGCCACGGCCCTTAGATCCGATAAATGAAATCTTCTTCATTTACTTCTCCTTAAAATAGTCGTTAATAATCTTAGCAATTCGCTCAGTACTATGTCCGTCACAGCCAGTCATGTAGTTTTCGACGAAGTCCTTATGCTTGTCTGAAATTGTATGCAAGCTTTCATCCGTAATAAACTTTTCTAGTTCATCTTGGTTCATATAAACCTCGCCCGGCAAATCTTCTGGATAAGATAGGTAGAAACCTCTGTTGTATTTTTCTAAATCATAACAGAAGAATGCAATAGGCTTGTTTAACAATGCATATTCAAATATTACAGATGAGTAATCCGTAATCAGCATATCGGAAACTAGCATCATGTCGTTAGTCGAGAAATCCCTCTCCACATATACGTTGTCATACTTACCATCCACTATGTCATTTTTCATAACAGGGTGAGGGCAAACGACAAACACCTGATTCTCTTTCAAGTTTTTGGAAAGTCTTTCAAAATCAAGTTCTGGCTGGAAGTTTGCTCTGCCACCTCTAGCATCTCTAAATGTAGGCGCATACACAATCACTTCTCTGCCCTTAAGGTTAGGGCGCTTAGCGTAAACTTTTTCTCTAACGCTATTAATATATTCCTCGTCAAAGAACATGTCAGTTCTAGGAACTCCCACATCCTTAACTTTCTTTAAATCTACCTCAAACGCATCTGCATAAATAGGTCTAACTGCCCTACCACTCACGCAAACCAAGTTGTACTGCGCATGTGTGGCCGCATCTGTAACTGGGCTCATATTTGTACCGTGCTTTCCAAACATCTTGAACGCACCACACGCATGCCAAAGCTGAATGAACCTCTGCTCAGGTTTAAGTGGGAAATATCTCAAATACTTCACGTAATCATCCGTCACTATCACTTTGCTAGAGCCAAGTTCCATCACCATCTTCTTAATGTCTTTATTTTTATGTGGAAGCATAGCTGCCACTATCTTTTTATTTCCTTTGACGTGGTCGTACAAAGCCTTCGCATTACCCTCTAGCTCACCGTCTTTTCTTATAGTAATGAAAAGCGTCTGATCCTTCAGCGGTAACTCTGTCGCCTTGTTAATCCACTTGATGAACTTCTTATCATTCATATAATTTGGATCATTATGAACATCCAAAAGTTTTTTAAGTTCCCAACCTTGGTTAACAACTAGTTCATCGTCTCTCAAATCTGCAGGCTTATTCTCAAATGCCTCCTCCAAAGACTTCTTAGCTAAGGATGAATCAACCAATTTCATATACTCTTCCTTGTCCTCGTTAAAGAAAACAAGCTCAGTATCATATGCCTGGAAAGACCCTTTAATATAGAAGTCTTTCACATAATCAGTAATAGGTTTACTCTCATCAAAATCAAAGCCCTTCAAGAAGTCTGTCTTGAAAACTTTGTTTGCAACTATATTATCAAGGCTTAGTGCTTCATTGTATGATTCCACTTCTAGAACAGATGAGATTGCAATTTTGTTTGCAAAGATTGGAATAGAATTTCCATCACCCGTGAAAACTTGTTCTATTCTAAAGTCTCTTCCTCCTCTAATGTCTCGCTTGAACATCCACTTGAGCATACTTGTTCCGTAAGAGAACTGGTCATCACCCAAGATTATATAATCTGTATCACAGTTTTTAATCTGCTCGTAATAGAAAGAGTTTTTATCTGCAGCATCTACAAAGAACACATTATTAGTGCAAACATCATTCTCCTTTGCTATCTCTTTCATTTCACTGTTAACAATGATTTTCGTTCTAATAAAGTTTTGGTAAACTACGCTCTGCATAGTTTTAACAAAACCTTCCTCGTTCTTTGGATTTCCATAAATAGCAAAAGTAAATGCTGCACTATCTAGTATTTCTTTTTCCTCTAGAGCAACATTTTGGAATGTCACATCAGGGATTCCGTCTGAAATCATGGCAAGAGTGTAAACATCTAACTTTGATACGATAGATTTTATCTCTTCCACTATCTTCTTATTTATATCAGGACTTTGAACCCAATATTTCGAGTAGAACTGTCCTGCTAAAATACGTAACTCTTTTCCGTAAATAGCATTTACATACTGTTTAATCCAAGTCTCTGCTTCGCAGGCCTCCTCTATAGTCTTATACTTTGGATTATCCCTAAGTAAGCTTTCCTTTGCTAGTTTAGCAATTTGCTTGTGAGCCTCTATATAATCCGCTATCTTTGTATCGGATATTACTGTAGTGGCAGAGTTTTCATTATCCACCAAACGTCTGTAGTGGAACACTCTGTCCTCTAGAGTGGTAATAGTCTTGCTGTTAAAAACAAATTGCATAGTAAAGACTCCATCCTCAGAATATGTGAGTGGTGGAATCTTCATATCATTTTTATCTATTATTTCTTTCTTGAAGAATTTATTACATAGAGAGAACGTATTTATAATATCAAGATCGTACTTATCTATAGTCGGTTTTAGAACAGTATCTTCTAAATCCTTAATCATATAAGTTCTGGACTCGTCAAAGATATCGTACTGCGCTATTACTAAATCAGCCTTATATTTCTTTGCCTTTTCATACATATGCTCTAGAGCTGTACTCTCTAACAAGTCATCCGCATCCAAAAAGTAAAGGAACTCGCCCTTTGCTATCTTTATTCCGTCATTTCTAGCTGCTGCTACTCCCTCGTTTTCTTTGTCGATGACGATTACATTGTCATTTTCCTGCTCGTACTCGCGCAAAATGTCTATAGTAGAGTCTTTTGATCCATCATTAATACAGATGATTTCAAAATCATCTATTGTTTGAGCCACAGCACTGTCCAGTGTCTCAGATATGAATTCTTCTGAATTGTATGCCGGTATAATAATCGATGCTTTCACTTAATTCTCCATTCATTCTTATATAAATCTACGCATTAAATAATAACATATTTAGGGGAAAAATGTTATAATTATGTCTGTGTTCTGAAGATGAACCAATCATTGATGAATTGATAAAATAGGGAGTTATAAATGATTATTTTCTTATCCATATTTGCAGTTATTCTGCTTATCGGATGTAGAGCAACTTCAATAAAAGAATTTAATACAGACTACATGAGCAAAGATAATACTAACATTATCAAAGGTGTTTTTGTGGTGTTTGTTTTCTTTTCTCACTGTTCTCAATATTTAAAGCTGGGAAGCGTTTATGACGCTCCATACCTAGTTATTAGAGATTTCCTTGGACAAATGATAGTAGCAATGTTCTTATTCTACTCTGGCTACGGCATTATGGAGTCTATCAAAGCTAAATCATTTGGTTATGTTAAAAAAATCCCTGTCAGGAGAATACTTAAAACCCTAATAAACTTCGACATCATCGTTCTTCTATACTATGTCATTGATTTAATATTCAAAGTCAACTATAAATGGTCAGATCTTTTGTGGTCATTTGTCGGTTGGAAAAGCGTTGGTAACTCAAACTGGTATATTTTGGCAATATTAATCCTATATGCACTATCATTCCTTGCCTTTTTACCAATCAAGTTTTCCAATAAAAAATTCATGCATATATTGTGTGCCATCATCATGACAATTTTAACTGTGGTGGCAGCATTTCTAATATTTAAAGCAGACAAGGAGTCTTACTACTATAACACTCTATTGATTTACCCTCTAGGAATGTGGTTCTCAATACTAAAAGCATACATAGACAAATTTGTTATGAAAAATCATATAATCTATTTTGTAGTTTTGATGATTGGACTTGCAGCATTTATTTACACGCATGAGCATATCCTAGATCAGCCTTACATTGAGAATGGGTTACATTATACATTATCACTCCCATACACTCTTTGGTCTTTTGCGTTTACGCTATTTATAGTATTGCTAACTATGAAGCTGCGCATTAAGAGTTTTGTCTATAAGTGGCTGGGCGAGCATATATTTACTGTTTATATGCTACAAAGAGTTCCAATGATGATATTCCAACAAATAGGTCTAGACAAATATAAATATCTTTTTGTTATTCTTTCATTGATTGCTTCCGTAGCATTGGCAATACTATTTGATGCATTCTTCAAAAAACTGTGGAGTAAAATAAAAATATAATTTTTCATAAAAAAGGAGTTTGAATAGTTCAAACTCCTTTTTTATTTAAAATCTATTTTCCAAATCTTTTCTTTTTACTTTTCATTTCTCCCACAAAGAACCTATTTTTCTCTTTATACCCTCGAAGATTTTTTAAAATATAATCTAGTCTCTCATTTGCATCTTTAGCATCAGTTAATGCCTTATCAATTTCATCAAATGACAATGTGGAATCATCTTTATTATAAATAAAAATATCATCCTCGTTAGTCATGCTCTTCTCGGTTTGTTCGGGAGTATACCTATGAACCACATCATTTGTAAAGAAAATCCCACTTGTTATTTTCTTAGCAGGGTTTCCTCCCCAAATAGTATTTGATGGAATAGTCTTGTTTGAAATCAGTGACATAGCACCTAAAATGCTGCCTGATCCCATCTTTGTTCCTTTAAGAATCATTGCACTCTGACCAACCCAAATGTGGTCTCCTAAGAATATACTCTTAGTTATATTCTTTCTCTGTCTTGATTCTATGTCATAAATAATATGAGGGTCTGCCATTCTTAGCCAAATGCCAAATGAAAACAACCCTCTGTTTCCAATTACTATGTGTTTTCTCTCTGAGCAAATGGCATTCAATTTGCCATTCATATAGTTTTTCTCGCCCATATAGAAAACGCTATCACTGTGAACAATAACATTTAGAAGATAAATATTGTGATTGCTACTTAAATAAATAACGCTATCATCTCCTTCAAAGGATAATGTTGAATCTTTAATATTTACATCATCCTCTAAGAAAAGAATATTGTTCTTTCCCTTAAAGACAATCTTTGAATTAACCAAAGTTGTCTTTTTATTTTCGCCAAATAATATTTTGTTTTCTTTTAGTGAATTAACTTCACCCAAATCAATTATCTGTTCCATCTTCATCCTCTTCTTTCACTGTGCGCTCGCCCAAATCATTTACATCTATTTCATTTAGCATAACATCACCATCTTCTAGATGAATGCCCCATCTGAATGATATCCAATCCTCTGGAATGTCTATCGCAAAACCAGCGTACTTATAATTTCTAACATTTTTCCCAAATATCTTAATTCTCTTCTTGCATCCATGTCTGATGGACTTTACTCTCTGACCATTGCTTTCAGCAAAGATATAGTCATCTTCTTTCATCGCATAAACTGGAGTACTAAATCTTCCTCTTAGCATTCCTTCGTAGCCTTCTTTGTCTTGCCAACCTAGAATTCTGACAGTTTTTTCTGAAAGTCGATCAAACTCTTGTCCATTATATGAGAACACCAAATCCCCATCTTTATATTCAGAATCCATCGTTATCTTTCTTCCATATTTAAGAGATAGTAGTCCCTCTATCACAGGCATTCTTGTATTTATGCTCAAGATAACATCGTCATCTATACTCTTAAGAACACTCTGAAGACGCTTCTTAAACTTAGGCAGTTCTTCTTCTGATATCATCTCCATAATCACATCTTGATTGCCCTCGAGCAAGTATGTTCTCAAGTGGTAAGCTACCACAAACTGAATATATGGAATAACTTTTCCCTTCTTAAGACGGCAATATCTCATTAATTTTTTATATCCCTGTCTTAAGAATTTGTCATATCTATCTTTTGATCTCCAAGAACTATCTACCAAAGAAGATTCATCCTCTCTTCTTCTGTAGTAGTAGATTGCATCCTTTATTAGTCCATATTTTTCACAGTTCAACAATACTTTGTTCACCGCCAAAGCATCTTCCCAAAAATCCATCTTCTTATTGAATCTAAATTTCTTTAAAGCTTTTTCTTTTATGAAAAGTCCACCCACAAAGTACTGTGGATATGTAAAGTCTTCATTTATATCTACTATTTCTTTATCTTCAAATCGCCAGTTGGCCTTATGAGGACCTTCCTGTGCGTCAAAGAAAAATCTCTCAGTAGTAGCCATATCAATGTCAGGATACTTTTCGAAAAATTCTTTCGCTTTCTTTAACATATCCTTATCAAACTTATCATCGGCATCTAAGAACACAACAATATCTGATTCATTTTGCTTTGCCATCTTCAATCCATAGTTTCTGGCTATTGCCACACCCTGATTTTTTTCAAAAACATGAACAAAGATATTATCAGGATATTTTTTCTGATACTCATTGCAAATATTCAAAGATCCATCTGTACTCTTATCATTAATCAAATATATTTTTACATTATCACTAAAAGGCAGTGACTGTGTTATCACACTATCTACTGCCTCTTTCAAATATTTTTCCACATTGTATACTGGGATAATGACTTTAAACATTTAGTTTTATATCTCCCATTTCATTATAGTTTTGCCAAAGCCTCTAGTGGAGTCCTTTGCAAATGCTTCTTTGGCGTCCTCTATATCTCTAACGGTAATAACTTCACCTACTATTTTCTTAAGTCTCTCTATGAGTTCTGGATTAGTCTGATAAAGATTAATGGTTTTTACAAAATCATCATATCCACTTCGGCTACTACCAAAAATTCTAAGTCCTTTTTCTAAAACCATTCTTGTGTTAATAGGAACAGGATTTTCAGACACGCCAAGAATAGAGATTGTTCCTTCAGGGTTAATATAATCAATTATCTGATTAATAGCATCTCCTGAATACTCATTTCCCACACACTCAAAAGCGTGATCTACTCTTAAATCTTCTGGAATAGCGTCTGTCTTAAACACTTCATCTGCAAAATCAAAGTCCTTAAGTTTTTCATCATCTATTCCAAAAACATATAGTTTAATGTCTGGGAACATTGCCTTGAATAAAACGGCTGTAATATAACCTAGGTTTCCATCTCCCCAAATACCTATAGCATTTCTTCTAGAATGAGCAAATCTATCCATTCTAGTAATAGCATGAACACTTACTGTAAGTAGCTCTGTAAATGCTGCCACTTCCAAATCTATATCTTCAGGCATCTTAACTAGTCTGCCAGCATCTATTTCTACATACTCCTGCATGAATCCATCGTATCCACTAGCTCTAAACTTACTGCTTCTCAAGTAGTTTTCTGCTATCACATCGTCAGTCTCCACTGGAGTGTTTGGAATCATTACCACTAAATCATCTTTGTTAAAAGTACCAGTTGGGTCATTAACCACTCTTCCTATAGCCTCATGTATAAGAGCCATTGGAAGTTTCTTTTTCAAAACCTCTTCTGATCTTTCTCCTCTGTAGTATCTTTGGTCAGCATGACAAATAGACAAATAAATTGGTCTAACAATTGCTTTGTCTGTATTCACAGCAATATCGCTGCATGAATATTCAAAAATACCCGGTTTAATTAATCTATAAATGTGATTTAACATACTTCACTATCCTCGTGTATAAGAGCTTCCGCCACTCTCAAATCATACTGATATGTTACTTTAATATTCGTCTCTTCGCCTTCCACTAAACTAACTGGAAGTCCTTTAATAACAAAAATTTTAGCTGCATCTGTAAGGATGGCTTTCTCCTCTTCTGTAAGTCCATTATAAAGTTCTTTCAATTTCTTGATTTTGAAAGACTGAGGAGTTTGACCTTGATACATTTTTGTTCTATCTGGAATATCTGAAATAATCTTATTGTCTTCACTCACTACTATAGTATCGGTAGCTCCAAACACTGTATCACAAGCGCCATACTCTTTAGCTGCCTCTATGTTTTCTTTAATAATTCTATCTGTTATAAAAGGTCTAACTGAATCGTGTGTAACTATAATGTCATCGTCTGTCAATTCGTAGTTTTCTTCTATATAAGCTATAGAGTTCATAATAGTTTCATTACGAGTGCTTCCGCCCTCTATCACTACTACTTTTTCTTGCTTTCCAATGTGCTTCTCTACTAATTCTTTCGTGTAATCAACCCATTCTCCTGGGCAAAGAATTATTACTTTCTCAAAAGCATCATCCAAATAGAATTTTTCTAAAGTGTGTATTAATATTGGTTTTTTATTAATTTCTAAAAACTGCTTTGGCTTGTCCACATTTCCCATTCTGCTTCCAATGCCACCAGCAAGTATTGCTCCAAAAACCATATTTAAGTCCTTTCTTCTTTTCTTCTCTATCTCAAAAAATTATAACATTATTCTTGATTATTTGCTATAATCTACTTGATTAATTATAAGTGAGGAAAACTATGATTCCTAATAGTAAGTTTTCAAAAATATGTGTGAAAGCAATACTGGCACTTCTTTTTGCAGTGCTTGCTTTTCTTTTTATAAAATCATTATCTACCGTAAGCATCTTTGCTGTAAGATTTAAAGATATTGTACATCAAAGAACTCTAATTTATATCTTTTTATCAATAGTATTGATGCTTATTATTTTTGCAATTTTCAAACTCATTGACAAGTGTAATAATAAGAAACTTGCTATTATCACAATTATTTCTTTTGTAGTTATTGTATTAATTCAAGCATTCTTCTCTTTCTATTTTGATATTCACTTTGTGACAGACTCATTTATAGTAAATGATCAATCTCTAGCTATCGCCAAAGGAATTAACAAAAATATAGATACAAACAACTTCTATTTTCATGTTATTTCAAACAATAACTTCCTAGTTTTATTCTTGGTTCCTATTTATAAGGTTATTAATGCTTTGGGAATCTCAAATTATTTAGGTTGTATGTATCTATTCAATGCCCTAATGATGGATTTATCCATATACTTAGCGTATAGAATCCTAGTCAAATGTTTCAGCAAAAGTATTGCTACTAAATATATGATTTTATCAATGCTTAACCCTATTAACTATTTAATTATTTACTGGGTTTATTCTGCCACACTATCAATGCCTATAATGTTAGCAGTTATATATTTGGCCATATCAATATGGAAATCACCAGACTCCAAACCTTTATTCAATTATTTAAAAATAGGTGGGATTGCAATATTGAGCATCATAGGATTTTTTCTCAGACCTACGGTTCTAATTCCAGTAATTGCGGCAGCGCTTTGTTTCCTTCTATTTGGAAGAATAAAGGGAAACTTAAAACAGATTGGTATTTCAGTTCTTGCATTTATTATAATTGCTGTTATTTCATATGCGGGAATTAATAAGTTTGTTTATAATTATGTGTCAGACACTTCGGGATATTTCCCAATCACTCACTATATTTTGCTTGGAATGTCAGACGATGGGAAATTCTCGGCGGATTTAGTACACAAAACAGCTAGTTTTAAAACAAAGGAAGAAAAGCAAGCCTACCACATAAAAGTAATAAAAAAAGAAATGGCCAAACGTGGTTTTGCCGGAATGTCAAAACTATATTTAGATAAATCAGCTATCACTTGGGCGGAGGGTAGCAATGCATACACTGCTCTATCTAGAGATGTAGAAAATGCTGATTCTATATATGAATGGTTTTTCGGGGAAAAGAATGACCTCGTTTTAATCTATTGTCAGATATTTAGAATTATGTGTTTGCTTTTCGCTGCTCTTTTCATTTTATTCCAGTTATTTAAGAAGGCCTCTGATTACAGTTTTTTGATATCATTGACCATACTGGGAGCGATTATATTCTATATGATATGGGAAGCAAAAGAATGTTATTCTGTTCCATTCCTCCCTCTTCTACTGATGATGACTTGTTTAGGAACAGAAACTTCGTCAGATTTTATAAAAGAAAAAATAAAACTAAATACAAAAATACTACTAATACCACTTTTGGTTGTTTTGGAATTGCTCACATTATTTATAGGATTCACTTACTTCAACGGTTTTACAAAAAAAGAATATTCAACATGTAAATATACTTTATTCTCCTATGGAATTAATTGGCAAGAATATGCAACAGATATTGCATCAACACAAAAAACTATTAAACAAACTTTTAGCGTTAAAAATGATTTTGATATCATTGAACTAAAAACTATAGATATTGATAATTCAAACAGTTCCTATAAAGTTGTATTAGAGTCCAACAACAAAATTTTGAGCGAAAAAGATATAAATCCTTCAAATTCTATCAAAGGTAGATTAGCTTTTTCTGTCGGCAAACAAAAGCCTAATGGAAAGCAAAAATATACATTAATAATTAGTCCAAAATCAAAAACAGATTCTTTGGGATTTGCGATTAATAATCATTCTGCTATTAAGAGATACGATGGAATTTTAACTATTGATAATAAAAAGCCTAACGGAAATCTATTCTTAAGGGCATACAAAATCAGCCACCATTGCATAATGTCTACTTGGGTGTATTGGCTTATTATCATTTTAATTATGATCGCTGAATTCATTAGTTTTATGATACTAATAAAAAATATCACCACTTTACGCGAAGAATGATCTAAGATATCTTCTTACTATAAGGAGGTATTTATTATGAATAATAATGATTTTTTATTAAACAGTACAAACATTATAAATTGGAAGGGAGAAAAGTATTCCAAAGACATTTCCACTGGACATTGGTTACAAAGTATATGTTATGTTTCCACTGATAATGCCATAGTTGTCTTTTATGCAGGTGATTCTAATACCCTAATAGAAAAGATTTCTTTATCTACATATCAGGTAACCTCTTCATCTTCCAGTTACAATTACGGTCACGTAAATGACGCTACCTACAACCCTACAACTCAAAAGATTTATCTTACACCTATGCTCACAAATGCTGGGCAAGATAAGAATTTAGTTTATGTATTAAATAAAGATTCTTTTGCAAAAGAATCTGAAATTCATATTGGAAACGACAACAGCATTAGCGTTTATGGAATAGCATACGATTCTACGAACGATATTTATTATGTTGCCATGTCAAATTCGATTATGGCAAAGCTTGATAATAATTTCAACATTATATCCACCTATTCATTCAATCCATACAGTTTGCCAATAACTGTTTTTCAAAATCTAGAAGTCTATAATGAAAAATTATTCCTTGTATACAATGACAAACTTACTATTTATGATATTAATGGAACTATGATAAAAAGCATAGCAATGGATTCATCTATTGAAACGGATGGTTTCGTTTCCATAAGTGGTGGCAACTTTTTGGTAGGTAAAATATATCAATCTGCATTAAATAATACTTTTATCCACAAAAATACTATACATCAGTTTAATATTTTTGATTCCGGATTGATTAATCCATTTTTAAATATCCAAGGGTGTGTTAAAACAAATGGCAATATTTCAATAGTTAATGGTGTTAACTTTATAACAAAACGAGACCATACTGTATATTGTAATATTTGTTTTCAAGGATTAACTTCTTTAAGTTCTCAAACAGTGATAGCTAAACTGCCTCAAGACTTTTGTCCTTCACATTATATAAGTGTTATTTGTGCTAGATCAGGGCATAATTTTGCTCGTTTCGAAATAGGCACGGACGGCTCAATAAAAGTTACAGCTTCCAGTTCAACTTCTGTACAATCATCTGATTGGTTTTTACTCGATACAACTTTCATTAAAAATTAGTCTTAATAATAAAGAAAGCCTTCAAACAATTTTACCGTTTGAAGGCTTTCTTTATTATTTAACAATGCTATAATCTCTTCAATAACTCTTCTGTCTTATCTTCAAATCCTGGTTTTCCAAGTAGTGCAAACATGTTTGCTTTGTAGCTCTCAACACCTGGTTGGTTGAATGGGTTAACTCCTAGCATGTAACCACTAACACCACATGCAAACTCATACATATAGAATAGCTGTCCTAGGCTGTACTCATCTTGCTTTGGAACATTAATCATGAAGTTTGCAACTTCACCGTCAGTGTGTGCAAGAATTGTTCCATTCATAGCTGACTTATTTACAAAGTCCATTTGTTTTCCAGCTAAGTAGTTAAGGCCATCAATATCTTCTGGATCTTCATTTATAGTAACATTGTTTACTGGCTCTTCCACATTTATAACTGTCTCGAACATAATTCTAGTTCCGTCCTGAATAAACTGACCAAGTGAGTGTAAGTCTGTTGTTAAATCAACTGCTGCTGGGAAAATACCCTTTCTATCTTTTCCTTCACTCTCGCCGTAAAGCTGTTTCCACCATTCAGCAACATAGTGAAGACTTGGCTCATAGTTAGCAGTAATTTCTACTGACTTACCTTTGCCTAGCATTACATTTCTAGCTGCAGCATATAGCATAGCGTCATTTTCCATAGCGTCGTTATTTAGAGCCATCTCTCTTCCGCTTGCTGCACCTTCCATCAATTTATCGATATCAGCGCCACTAACTGCGATAGGAAGTAGACCTACTGCAGTAAGAACTGAGAATCTTCCACCTACATCATCAGGTACTACGAAACTCTCATAACTCTCAGCTGTTGCTAAGTCCTTTAACGCACCCTTGTTAGCATCTGTAGTAGCATAGATTCTCTTAGCTGCTTCTTCTTTTCCATATTTTTCTTCAAGTTTTTCTTTGAATACTCTAAATGCGATAGCAGGCTCTGTAGTAGTTCCTGACTTAGAAATAATATTAACTGAGAAATCTCTGTCTCCTACCACATCAAGCAAACCATTTAGGTATGTAGAACTGATGTTATTTCCAGCGTAGTAGATTTCTGGTGTCTTTCTGATTTCCTTTGGCGCGTTGTTGTAGAACGGATGTCTTAAAAATTCGATAGCCGCTCTAGCACCAAGGTATGAACCACCAATACCAATAACAATAAGAACTTCTGAGTCATTCTTAATCTTATCAGCTGCTGCTTTAATTCTTGCAAACTCTTCCTTATCATAATCTACTGGTAAATCAATCCAACCAAGAAAATCGTTTCCCTCGCCTGTCTTTTCCACCAATGTTTTTTTAGCTTCTTCTGCTTTTGGCATAATAGCTTTAATGTCTTCTTCTGACACATACTGTGCTGCCTTAGAATAATCAAATGTTACTTTACTCATTTCTTCTCCTCCAAATAAAATCTATCTATAGTGATACAACCATTTCTTTAACTAATTGCATTGAATGTTCTGCCGCTTTACTTACAAAATCATCAAAAGACATTCTGGCAGATCCATCCGCCTTATCTGATATTGCTCTTAAGATTACAAAAGGCACATCATTTAGATAAGCAACTTGTGCTATAGATGCTCCCTCCATCTCGCAACAGTCTGCATCAAACTCTTCTACTAAATAATCTTTCACATCTTTATCGCTAATGAACTGATCTCCTGTAGCAATAATACCCTCAATCACTTTAACACCTAGGTTCAAACGCTGAGCACTTCTTGTTGCCTTTTCAATCATTCTATCGTCCGCGTCAAAGAACTTTGTTCCTATGTTGGGTATTTCACCTGGGTCGCAATCATCCAAAGTTCCTGTATTAAAATCATGTTGGATAGCTTTTCTTGAAATAACAATATCGCAAATATCCATATCGTTATTTAGTGAACCAGCCACTCCCGTATTTATCAAATAATCAATGTTGAAATCATCCACCAAAATCTGTGCGCAAATACTAGCATTAACTTTTCCAATTCCACAACGAACAACTACAGCATCTTTGCCGCAGAGATCTCCTGAGTAAAATTGCATGCCAGCTTTCTCTTCCACTTTGACTTTTTTCATTATGTCCTTTAATCCCTGGACTTCATCAAATCTAGCTCCAATAATTCCTATCATTTATAGAATACCTTCCTTTGCTTGTTCTAGGCCTTCTGCCAATTGGTCTGGGCAAGATGTGCCTCTTCCTTGGCAATCAATTCCTTTTATTTTGGAGATGGCCTCATCCACATCCATTCCCTCAATAAGCGCTGCTACACCCTGAGTATTTCCGTGGCATCCGCCTTCAAATTTAACATTTCTTACTTTATCATCTACTATGTCAAAACGCACTGCTCTTGAACATGTGCCCTTGTTCTCATGTCTAAGTCCTTCTTTTGTCATATCTAACCCCTTTTCTTCATATACTAGTCATTTAGCATTGAATCATAAATTGCGGCAACTTCCTGAATGTCGCCCTGTGCAATCAATTCACCATGTTCCAATAAAATTGCTTTATTACAAAGCCTCTTAACCTGTTCCAAACTGTGTGATACGAAAAGAACTGTAACGCCGTGATCGAACATGCCCTGCATTTTCTTCTCGCACTTCTTTCTAAACTTAGCATCACCAACAGATAAAACTTCGTCCAAGATTAGTATCTCTGGCTCTACTACTGTGGCTATCGAGAAACCAAGTCTAGCTCTCATACCTGATGAGTAGTTCTTAATTGGGACATCGATAAAGTCCCCAAGCTCTGAGAACTCTAGTATCTCTTCATACTTTGACTCAAGAAATTCTCTTGAGAAACCAAGCACTGAACCATATAGGAAAATATTTTCTCTTCCTGTGTAGTTAGGGTCAAAGCCAGCACCTAACTCAATCATAGGAGCAATGTGTCCGTGTCTTGTAACCTTACCAGTAGTTGGTTTGTAAACTCCAGCTATAATCTTTAGAAGAGTAGACTTTCCTGCACCGTTCAGACCAAGTATTCCAAGTCTGTCTCCTTTGTTTAGCTCGAAGTTAATATTCTTAAGAGCCCAAAATTCATTGAAACGAATTTTTTCACCCTTTATCTTCTTTATTAATAATTCTTTTAAGTTGTCGACATTCTCTTTGCTTAGGTTGAAGAGAATACTGACATCTTGTACTACTAAAGCTTTCTTTGCCATAATTCCCTCCTAAATATGCAAGATAAATTTATCTTGGTTCTTCTTAAATATCCAAATACCAAATGCTAGTGCTGCAATACTGAACACTGCTGAGTAAATGAACATTTGAAGATTTGATACTCCATAACTAGTTGATGTAAAGATTGAACCTTTTTCCATCAACACGCAACGGAAGTTACTGATTATACAATAAAGTGGGTTCCATCTAATGAATGCTGCTGCAGAGCCTATCTTTCCATCTATATAATAGAAGATAGCTGAACAGTACATGATAAGCATCAAAAGTACGTCCCACAAATATTCTAAGTCTCTAAAGAATACGCAGACTGTCGATAGAATCAAACCTGCTGCTATACTCATTACAAATAGAATAAGTAGCGGAATAAATATCTCAATAATGTGCCATGTAAAATGTACTCCAAGTACGATAGATGTAGCCGCTAGAATAATTAGTGATAACAAGAATAAAATGTAGTTGTAAAGTACACTTGATAGCGGATACAAATATTTTGGCACATATACTTTCTTAATCATTGCCTGGTTAGATCTGATTGATCTCATAGCTATTTTACTTGAACTTGAGAAACAGCTATAAAGCAAACGACCAGATAGGATGTACACTGGATATAGCGCATCTCCTCTACCTAGTAGGTTACCAAATACGAACCACAAAACTAGTGTAGTTAGTAGTGGCTCAAGCAATGTCCAAACTAATCCCAAATATGATCTTCTGTATTTAAGTTTTATACCTTTTCGTACCAACTCAATTAGTAGGTAGCGGTATCGCATAAAACCTTCCCAATACTTATTCATATTACCTCCAAAGTAGTCCTTTTTGACTAGCCTTTAAATTATAATGCATACTGCATTAAAGTCAATAAAATTTGATGTATTTTAGTTTACATAATTTTGCCTATTTTTAGGCATTTTCTTTATTTTCAAACACCGCTTCCACTACTCGTTTCGCAGCATTTCCATCGTCTATACAACAGAATCTATCGTAGAATTCTTTGTAGCGGTCTTTGTATTTTTCTTTAATCTGATCAATGTTTTTAATGGCATCTACCACATCATCATTTGTAAGAAGCAGTGGTCCTGGTAAATCCTCTTCCATATCCAAATAGAAACCTCTTAAAACATCTCTGTACTTATCAATATCGTATGTAAAGAACAATATTGGTCTCTCTAGGTTTGCATAGTCAAAGAATACAGATGAGTAATCCGTCATTAGTATGTCTGAAACTAGGTAAAGGTCTGTAATGTCATCGTAATCGCAGCCGTTTACTGTAAAGTCGCCATACTTAGACAAGTCCATCTTCTCAACGACAAAGTAGTGAAGTCTAAGTAAAACCACGTACTCATCGCCAAACTCTTTTTGCAAACGATTCAAATCTAAATCTAGGTCAAATCCATACTGGCCCGCTTCAAAGAAATTGTCATCTCTCCAAGTTGGCGCATATAGTATAACTTTCTTTTCTTCTGAAATTCCAAGTTTCTTTTTGATCTTAGCTGCGTATTCTTCTTTGTCTTCGGCGTATAGTGGATCGTTAGCTGGATATCCCGCCTCCAAAATCTTTTCCTTGTCAAACAAGAAGCAACTCTGGAATTTCTCTGTGGAGAATGGATTATCAGATAGTAGATAGTCCCACTCTCTAGTCTGTCTGTAAACAATATTCTTGTACTGTGGTGTAGCTGAATGTACATCGT
Source organism: Eubacterium sp. (assembly GCA_017514785.1). Lineage (GTDB taxonomy): Bacteria > Bacillota > Clostridia > Lachnospirales > Lachnospiraceae > Eubacterium_G. Next base: position 36,164 of record JAFWIO010000005.1, read on the forward strand.
CCATATCAAACACCAATCTCTTAAGTGGTGTTCCGTGCCATGTTGAAAGAATGATTGTATCATCTCTCTTTGGAACACTTAGGGGCTGTCTCATATTGATTATCCAGTATTTACTTCTATTCATATAGTAGAAGTATCTAATTCCAAATCTCTTACACTTTTTGTATTTGCCTGGAATCTTCACTCCGCGTCTGTCCACTACCCAAATGCATTTGTACTTACCTGGATAATGCTTTTGCAAATACTGATATATGTACTTTGGCTGGCCTGAGCAATTTCTTCCCATGAAACTCTCAAACACAATCCAGTTGGTTTTAAATTTCATCTTGCTAAAGATATAGAGAGCGAATGTTTTGTTTCGAATTCTCTTATTGATAATCATCTTTACAAGTTTTCTTCTAGCAAGAACCTTAAGCCCCTGTTTGTAGGCTTTGTCAAAGTCACCCTCGCCCATAACTTTAATAAGTTTCTTTTCAGCTCTAGTAAAGTCTTTTCTCTTTAGGGCTTTTAGGTCTACATCTTTTGATCTCTTAGCTAACTCCTGGAAAAATTCCTTCTCCCAAACATCGCCCCACTCTTCTTTTTTGTCGCGGAGTTTTCTAAGGTATGGTTTTGTAATGAACTTCGCCAAAATCACATACATATGATTGCGAAGTCTCTTGTTGTTTTCTGTAGCCTTTATCGCATTGTCGTATGCCACAAAGTAAAATGGCATAGTTATTTCTTTTTCTATCTGGTTTAGGGACGGATTGTTAAGTTTATCATTGTGTGAACGCTTAACATACATTCCCTTATGGCTTGTCTTTATTTCTCTAGCGTTATCAAGCAGTCCCATCAATACTTTGGCATCGGCAAAGTACTTTTGTTCTTCGTTAAATGTAATGTCATTATCTGTAAATAGTGATTTTCTATAAATCGCACCAAGAACAGATTCTTTTTCTAGTTTTTTGAAGTACTCAACTTTATAGTCGAATACATCTTCAAAGTCTACCTCTATTACTTCGTCGTCTTCGTCTTCGCCTTCTTCGGCTTGGGCTTCGTTGAAGGCTTTCTTCTGGAACCACGTAGTTTTGAACTCGCAGTATGCCATATCTGTCTCATCATTAAATAATTCCATCATCCCTGATAGAGTCTCCGGCATTATATAATCATCGTTATCGATGAATGTAATAAAATCGCCAGAAGCTTTGGCCATACCAAAGTTTCTAGCTGCCGATACTCCCTCTTTGTCCTCTAGTTCAAAGACTTTTAGGTTGATGGAATCAGTGTATTCTTCTATTAATGCATCTAGGTTATCCTTTGTGTGATCTAGTACAAGTATAGTTTCGAAGTCCTTATAGTCTTGCTCCGCTATACTCTCCAGACAGTCTGTCAGGTAACCTGTATTTGTTTTATGTGTAACAATAATGCTTAGCATAAATCCTCCTGACTTAAATTTATTTGTTATTTAAGTCATCCTTTATCTGTGTAGTTGAGATTCCCTCTGTTCTAGGCAAGTAAACTACTTCGCAGTAGTCTTTTAGGAAGTCAAATTTGCCTTCCCAGTCATTACCCATTACGAAAACGTCAATGTCATTGTTCTTAACATCGTCAATCTTCTGCTCCCAATTGTTCTCTGGGATAACCTCATCCACATATTTTATGGCTTCAAGCACCATTTTTCTCTCTTCATATGTAAAATAACATTTTTTCTGCTTCATGTTCCAGTTGAACTCATCAGTAGATAGAACTACTACCAAGTAGTCGCCCAATTCTTTTGCTCTTCTAAGCAAATTTATATGTCCATAGTGAAGCATATCAAATGTTCCGTATGTAATTACTTTTTTCATAATTAATAGAACAATGCCTTTTTGCACTAAAAATAAAAAGGCATTATCTCCTTTCATAGCCTTGTAATATTATAACTTATACATAGTGTTTAATCAATAAATATGGGACTTTGAGGCGAACATATTTTTGGTCCAGAATGCCTAATAAGTGGAAAAATTTCTTATATGTGTTAAAATAGCACCTGTGAAAAAACTACTGGAGGATTTTTACTTTTTATGAAGTATATTAAGCAGTTTTTAACAAATTTTTATAAGTTATTCGCAATGACTATTCGTTTCAAAGAAAACGTAATAGTTTTTGAGAGTAGCATGTTTAGAAATTACACAGGAAACCCTAGATATATATACGAAGAGTTCGTTCGTCAGGGTTTAGATGAGAAGTTTGACGTTTACTGGGCTTTCAAAAATGTAAAAGACGTAGATCTTAGCAAGATTCCTGGTAAATTCAAGACTATCACTTACAAAACTATGCCTTTCTTTAAGGTTTATTCGTCTGCTGCTTTCATAGTGTCAGACTCTAGACTTCCTAGATATCTACACAAAAATCGTAAGGGCCAATACATCCAGACTTGGCATGGAACACCTCTTAAGAAACTTGCGCTAGATATGGAAGCTATTGATATGGCAGGAAACACTAATGTGGATAGATATCACAAGCACTTTAGAAAGAGTATCGCTGCTTGGGATTATCTTTTGTCGCAAAATTCGTACTCGACAAAGATTTTTAGAAGCTGTTTTGATTTTGATAAGACAATACTAGAGGTTGGTTACCCAAGAAATGATAAACTTCTTAACACCACTGCCAGTCAGATCTATGAATTGAAGCGTGAGATGGGTCTTCCTCTAAATAAAAAGGTGATTTTATACGCTCCAACATGGCGCGATAACCAATATTACGACTTGGGCAAATATAAATTTGCTAACCAGATGGACTTTGACGCTTTGCGCGAGGCTATCTCAGATGAATATGTGATGATTGTTAAGTACCACTACCTAATTAAGGATTCAGTGGATTGGAGCAAGTACGAGGGCTTTGTCTATCAATTTGACGAGGGCTGCGACATAGCAGATCTTTACTTGGTTTCAGATATGCTAATCACAGACTACTCTTCTGTAATGTTTGATTACAGCGTTTTAAATCGTCCAATCGTATTCTTCACTTACGACTACGACGAATACATGAACGACCTTCGCGGCTTCTACTTCGACTTCAAAGAAGAAGCACCTGGCCCACTTGTGTATAATAATGAAGAATTAATTGAATCAATTAAAAATTATGATAAAGCTGATTGGGAAGAAAAATATCAAACATTCCACGATAAATATAATCATTGCGACGAGGGCACCGCTTCAAAAGCAATTGTAGACTTGATCGTCGAGAATAGTTTTTTAGATAATATAGAAAAATAAATATCAATGCACAAAAAAATAGGGTAGGTCAAACGATTGTTAGTGCGACCTACCCTATTTTTTTGTGCCCCCTTGAGCATTATATTTGTAAATTATTTAATAACTTTCTTTGCAACTTCCAATCCCTTGTTGATTCCGTCCAAGTGATTAAATTTTTGATTGAACATCGAGTATCTAGCGTCCGGTATAAATAGAATTGTATCCTCTATCGCTTTAGCAAGTTCTTCTTGTGTTTTTACTATTGGGCCCGGGAGTTCGTTTTGGTCTAGATAGAAGTCTCTGGCATTTGCTTTGTAGTCTTCGTAATCATACATATAAAAGATTATTGGGCGTTTTAAGTTTGCATAGTCGAAGAAGACTGATGAATAATCTGTTATAAGCATATCGCTTATTATGTATAAGTCATTCACATCTTCGTAGTCCGAAACGTCTATCACAAAATCTTTGTACTTTTCAAAATCCATATTCTTTGCAACAAAGTAATGTGCTCTGAATAGAATTATATATTCATCCCCAATCTGTTCTTTTAGTTTGTCGAAATCTAGTCCCGATGCATTCTCGTATCCACTAACCTCAGAGTGTTTGTTATCTCTAAAAGTTGGGGCGTATAAAATGATTTTCTTTCCACGCGGAATATCTAGTTCTCTTAAAATTGAATTTACCTTTGCCTGATCAAATGTAAACAACGCATCATTTCTTGGATAGCCAGTTTCTAAAACTATATCTTCTCTTCCTTGCAAGCCAAATGCAGAAACTAACTTTTCGCTACAATACTTAGATGGAGAAATCATATATGAAAACTTTTCTCCCTCATGCGCGTAATCTAAATCGCTACCTGGCACATCTAGTCCAATCTTCTTTAGCGGTGTTCCGTGCCATGTCTGAATATAAACTTGGTCTTCGCTTGGTTTTAAAAATTTTCTTGTATTTGAATTTAACACCCAGTACTTTGCTTTAGCTAGTGCTTTGTAATATGAAAATGTTTCATATTTAACAATAGAAATTTTTGGTCCTTTTTCGCTACCCAATAGTTTTTGCAAAATCTTTCCAGGCCTATGAACATTTCTGAAAGCCCAAATAAGCTCGTAATCATTATAATCGCCTGAGTCTCTCATTTCTTCGAACATAGCTTTTGGACTACATGAATAATTTCGTCCTTGGAAACTCTCAAAAAATACCACGCGCTCATCTACCTTTGTAGTCGCGCGGGCTAATTTGTATAGTATTTTCTTTCCAGCGAGCTTAATTGCCCTTAGTATATTTTTAATTATCTTCATTATCTAAATAATTGGCTGCGATTCTCATCGCACTTCTTCCGTCGTTATAAGTGTTTACCATTGCGTTTACTTCGTGGCGGTCGTCTCTGTATGTGTCGATTCCATAATCCACGGAGCTTAGGAAATTCTTCATATGCTCTAGGTCCTTGATGATAGGGCCCGGCATAAAGTCCTCCGGCTTATCAAAAATAAAACCGCGCTTCTCCTTGTACTCTTCAAAGTCCTCTGTCACGAACGCAATAGGTCTATCTAGCATCAAGTAGTCAAAGAACACCGACGAATAATCCGTGATAAGCGCATCAGCGTTTCTAAGAATTGTGTAAACACTCATGTCATTATCTTTTAGTTGCTTCTCATTATAAATATCAATATGTGAATACTTCATGTCAGAAAGCGACGCCTCCTGCAAAGGATGAAGTTTTATTATCATTCTCCAATTTTTCATCTTTAAGAAATGATTTAAGTCTTCCAGTTCATCGTTAGTTAAAAGAGGGACTATCATATTGTCATTAAACTCTCTGTATGTTGGAAGCCAAACAATTAATCTTCTAGCCCCGCGAAGAATTGCTGTGTCAAGAATCTGATTAACTTTAAACATTTCATCGTTTCTAGGATTTCCCAACACATCTACATCTTCTTCCTTGCATCCAAAGATGTCAGCCATTATTGGTTGATACATAGGCGATGATGCAATAACTTTTGTGAAGAAGTTGTAATCTACTTGTTCTTTGCCGTCCTCTAAATTTCCGATTCTCTTTAGAGGAGTTCCGTGCCAAAGGTTAACAACCATCTGACTTTTAGCGGGTTTTATAGGGTATTTGCCGAAGCAGTAAAATGCGTACTTTGCTTTTAGGAAATATTTAATTCCCTCTTTGTTGTTTACAAACTTAACGTGTTTTGGCGCGTTAAACTGGTAGTCTTCATAGTCATTTATGCTTACTACTATGTAATATTTGTCATTATACCCATGCTCTATTAAAAAATCGTAAAATGCCTTTACGTTATCTCTAAAACCTAGATTTGAGTAGAAGAATATAAGCCTCTTGTCCTTCTTCTTAATCATGTTAAGAAGAGTAAGTGGCTTGAAAGCAATTTTTAATAATGATTTTTTAAATTCTGCCTTGTCCATCGCTAACCTCTAAGTTTTTTCTTGTATACTTTTTCTCTAAATTTATTTGGTGCAATCGCAATCAAAACTCTTGCGCCCATCTGCTTCAAATATGTAAATCTTGAAATATATCCAATGCTTAGCAAATGCTTTTCGAAAGCCATAACGCATTTGGCATAGGCCTTTCCGCCGCGTCTTAAGTATAGATCATCTCCTGCCCTCATCAAAACAAGTGCCTCTTGCACATTGTAGCCTTTGCATCCGTTTTGAAGAAGTGTTATCCAAAGATAGTAATCTTCAAAGTAATCGAATTTTCCGTAGCCGCCCACTAGTTCCACTTTAGATTTTTTGTAAACCACTGATGGGTGGTTGAAAGGACTTCTCGATTTTGCGAACTCTCTTATTTCTTCGTCGAACTCTGGTAAGTTTCTCTCTCCAGTAAGTCTCGTGATATCTCCGTTAAACTCGAAAATATTTGAGCCCACAATATCTGCTCCGGTTTCATCCATTGCTTTTAGTTGATTTTCTATTCTATCGGGTTTGCTGAAATCATCTGAATCCATTCTCGCCACAATCTCATTTTTGCAGTGTGTGATTCCTTCGTTGAGGGCGAGTGCTAAACCTCTATTTTCTGGCAATCTTACAACATTAAATAAGCCCGGATTAGTTTTTTCGAAATTCGAAATCACTTCATCCAAGCTATCTGTTAATGGTCCATCGCATACTAATACAAAGTCATTTGTAGCAACGCTTTGATTAAGCATGCTATCAATGGCAGTCTTTAAATATTCTGGGTTTTCTTTTTTGTAAACCGACATCAATACCGAATAGTCTGCCATTTTACTCACCTTTATATAATTCATCCATAGGTGGTTCTACTTCACCTAAATCATATTCCTCTTTTTTCTTTGGGTTTTCAACTCTTGCTGTCTTTTGATCTTGTTCTACACCCTCTCTATTTTCTTTGATGAAGAGAATCTTAAACGTCATCAACAAAAGCTGAAGATCTCTCCAGAATGTATAGTTTTGAATGTAGTACAAGTCTAGTTTTAGTTTGTCGTATGGAGTAGTGTTGTATTTTCCATACACTTGAGCGTATCCAGTTAGTCCAGCTTTAACTTTAAGTCTAAACTTAAACTCAGGAATATCTGCTAGATACTCTTCTGCTATTTCTGGTCTTTCAGGACGAGGTCCCACTACAGACATTTGTCCCATAAGTATATTGAATACCTGTGGTAGTTCGTCTAAGTGTGTAGCACGAAGAACTCTACCTACCTTGGTAATTCTGTCATCATCTTTCTTTGCAAGTTGAGCTCCTTGTTTTTCGGAGTCCACTTTCATACTTCTAAATTTTATAATTTTAAATTTCTTGCCGTTTTGTGTAATTCTTGGCTGGAGGTAGAATATTGGTCCTCTGTCCCAAATCAAATCTCCTATAGCCACAAGAATAGTTATAAATATAGTAGGAACACACAAAATAAGCGAGATGACAATATCTAACAATCTCTTAAGTGCTGCCTGTTCCCACTTAAGTCCTTTAATCTTTGTAACAAGAAGCGGAGAATCAAACAATGTGTTTTGTCCAGCTCCTAGAATAATTAAGTCTGAAAGTTTTGGTGTGACATATGCTCTCTTATCGTGCATATAACAATATTTGATGATTTTATTTCTTCTTCCACTAGGAATATCGCAAAGCAAAACTGCCTTGTGTCTTCTTATTGCGTTGCGAAGCTCCTCTGCAGGTGAATCGCAGTGGATTCTATCATCAATCAAATATTTATCTTCTCTAGTTTCAATTTTCTTAACTAGGTTATCTGGATCTCTGTCACTATATATCAATAATAGCTTTCTAGGTGGGTATAGCCAACGATAGACTAACAACGCCAGTGCGCACCAAATGAGTGCACATAACATATTGATAAATGTCATGCCAAGTAACGGTGCTACGTTAACCATCTTCAAAGAAAGCAAGGATGCTTGTAGATAGATAAATAGGTTAGTAAATAGGATGGCTAGTGCCTGTGAGAAAAATAGGTTAGAGTACTGCAATGTTCCAAGTTTAAATGCTCCATAAACATTACAGAACACCAAGAACATTAAACCGTACATAAAATAAAGTACGACCTTTCCTCTTGAGAAGAAAGCATCATACAATCCTGTACCTTCGGTATAGTACATATCCCAATAATAGATAAAGATAGCAGTCTGCGCAGCAACAATGATTGCTAGCAAAAGCAAGACAACTATCCTTCTGAATGTTCTTGATTTTCTCATAAATACAACCTCTTATTAAATCAATTAAAATTTTATCAAAGGGCATATTGTTTGTCAATCAAACGCAATAATGCTATAATACAAGCGACTTTTTTATAGAAAAAACAGTCCACATTTAGGAGGATTTTATGAATAATTTAAACGGTCCTGACAGTATTAAAAAGGGAGATTATGGCTATAGTTCAGAGAGTTTGTCTGGCGGTTCATCCAGAAAAGCGAAACAAAGTTCTAAGGGTGCGCCAAAAGAGCCAAGAGGATCTAAAAGAGTAACAAAAACTGATGCTAAAAAACTTAAAAACAGTACTATCATCAGTATTATTTTGGTTGTTATCCAACTAGCTCTTTCAGGTTATTTTGTATATTTGATGATGACCCACAAATGGACATATATGCCTAACGTGCCAGATGCTATATTTATCGGTATTTGCGCAGGCTTAGTATTCTTCCTTATAATTGCGTTTATTTTGGCGAATGCCAAAAAACGTTCATCCAAGCGATTTGGAAAATTTATTTCAATTATTGTCATTATCGCTTTAATAGTTTGTATTTTTGTTCTTCCATTCCTATCAATAGGTGGAAAGAGCAAGGTGGACGAAAATCCATTTGTTGTTTTTGTATCAGCTGCAGACACGTTTGGAGATTTGAATAAAGAAGGAAACGAGAGATCAGATACTAATATTCTAGCGGCTGTGAACCCTAAAACTCACACTGTTATGATGGTGTCTATCCCTAGAGATTATTATATTCCAGTAATTGCAAAGAGTGTTTCTATTAACACTTCGCTAAATTCCGACAAGCTTACTCACATTGGTCTTTACGGAAACGGACAGGCAAGAAACAATAACGGCGAAAAGGTGGGCGCCGCAGGTTGGAACTACGCATGTGAAGTTCACTGGGATCATGGAAAAACTGCTATTATGGATTCTCTAAAGAAGCAGTTCAAATTCAATGTTGATAGCAACCACTATCACTACGCACAGCTTAACTTTACTGGCTTTGGTAAACTTATTGATGAGTTGGGCGGCATTGATGTGGATGTTGAAAAGAGTTTCTCTTACACAACTTACGAAGACTACGGCGAAGACAACGGCAAAAGAAAGAAGTATACATTTAAAAAAGGTAGAATGGAAATGGACGGCAACGAAGCTCTAACATTTGCTAGAACTCGTAAGGCCTTTGCCGATGGCGATATTCAAAGAAATAGAAACCAAACTGCCGTGCTAAAAGGTGTTGCCGATAAAGCCCTATCTCCTACTATTCTACTTAGATACAATGGCGTAATGAGTGCTATTAATGATTGTTTGGAGACAGATATTGATGCATCATCTATGGCTCTTCTACAGTCAAGAGTGGCTGGGCACCAGGGATACGATGGATGGAAGATTGTTTCATTTGGCGTTATCGGAGAATCTTCTAGACAGAGAGTTCTTTGGAACGGACAGGCGTTATCTGTTGTATTGAAAAACGATACTTCTGTTGATTACGGCCAGAAGCTTCTAAACAAGACCTTGGCTGGCACAGATTCAAAGACACTTAAGAGATTGGCAAAGAAATACACAAACGCACAAGGACAATAATATATGAAGAAAATAATTTTAACAGGCGGCGGAACTGCCGGACATGTTACACCAAACATTGCGCTAGTTCCAAAACTTAAAGCCGCAGATTTTGAAATTAAATATATTGGCTCTAAAAAGGGCATGGAAAAACAATTAGTGGAGGATGCTGGCTTAGATTATGCTGGCATTTCTTCTGGTAAGTTGAGAAGATATTTTAGCTTCCAGAATTTCATTGATCCTTTCAAGATTGTTAAAGGATATTTCCAAGCAAAAAGAATTATTAAGAAGTTTAAACCTGATGTGGTTTTCTCTAAGGGCGGATTTGTTACTGTTCCTGTAGTGTATGCTGCGGCAAAGTACGGAGTTCCTGTAATAAGCCACGAATCAGACATAACTCCAGGTTTAGCAAATAGACTAGCGCTTAAGAAGACATCTTTAGTGTGCTACTCCTTCCCAGAGACAGCAAAGCACTTGGGAAGCAAGGGCAAGTTCACTGGCTCTCCTATCAGAGCAGAGTTATTTGAAGGAAAAGCTGATGTAGCAAAGAAGATGTGTGGTTTCACAGATGACAAGCCAGTCATTATGGTTACAGGTGGAAGTCTGGGCGCTGAAAATGTAAACAAGTTGGTTAGAGAAGCACTTCCAACTTTACTTGAGAAATTCAACGTAGCACATCTTTGCGGCGAAGGAAAGACTGATGAGTCTTTAAAAAACACTGCAGGTTATGCACAGTTTGAATATATAAAAGATGAAATGAAAGATTTCTTTGCAATGGCCGATTTAATGATTTCAAGAGCGGGTGCAAACTCTATCTTTGAGATTGTTGCTTTGGCGAAGCCTAATATTTTGATTCCTTTGTCGGCGAATGCCAGCAGAGGCGATCAGATTTTAAATGCAAAGTCTTTTGAAAAGCAAGGCTTTAGTGTTGTTTTGGAAGAAGACGGAGCCACAGGCCAAGATTTATCTAATAAGGTAAATGAACTCTACGCAAACAAAGACAAATATGTGGAGGCTATGAAGTCTTCGAACTTTAGCGGTGGAGTTGATGCAATAATTGAAACTATTTTAGAAAAAGCAAAGTAATTTGGGAGGATGATATGGCTGAGATTAACGAAGCTGAATTACAACTAAAATACGATGGTGCCAAAAGATTGATGAATTCTGTTGAATGTTTGAAAAAGAATTCTGACAAGGCAAAAACTATGGAGAGAGCTGCCAAAAGATTTGAAGCTTTGGGTGGTTTTTCTGACTCGGCAGATATGGCTACTAAATGTAGGGCCGAAGCTGAGAAATATTCTAAAACGGAAGATAATCTTCCACCTGCGCCAAAGAATCCAATGGATATAAAGAAGCCTAGCAAACTTGCTACTTGGCTTTTGAGAATTGCAGTATTCCTAGTTATCGTTGGGATTATTGGTTTCTTCTATACTAGAAAGACCGATCACGGAGCATATTTAAGATCTTCGTTCTATGAGAATATTGGCAATCACGAAAAAGCATATAAGATGTTCTTGCATTTAAAAGATTACAAAGACAGCGAAAAGAGATATATAAATAATAGATATAAGCACGGTATTGAGCAATTTCAGAAAAAGAACTACGAACAGGCCCGCAATGCTTTTAGAGAAATCAGAGACTACAAAGACAGCGGCGATAAACTTGCGACATGCGAAATCAATCTTTTGAAGAAGACCAAAAAGCATGGTGATATTTTATTTGGCGAAGCACATTGGATAGTAGCCGAAAAGAAAAAGGATAAAGCCTTTCTAATTAAGACTAAGCCTGTAGCTGGCATCCCATACAACGAAACTGATGATAAGGTCACTTGGGAAAGTTGCACTATGAGAGAATATCTAAATTCTGCTTATATGAATGATACTTTCACTGATGCTATGAAAGACAAAATTATAAAAACTAAAGTTGTAGTCAAAGACAATAAAGAGTTTGGTACAAAAGGTGCCACTACCAAAGATAAATTGTTTATGTTAAATGAAGATCAAGCCTATAAATATGGCGAGGACTTAAATATATTTATGAGAGACTACTGGTTGATTGGACCTGGAGAAACTCAAAGAGAAGCTCAGTTTGTATCATATGGACAAGTAAAAGAGGCTGGATATCCAGTGAATGACAGTTATATAAACACTCGCCCATGTATGTGGGTAAATATAAAGTAACAACTCTTTATATACAACGCACAGAAAAAGAGATAGGGGTCTCACTTAAAATCATTTGCGCGTTCAAAAGGGCAGCAGTTTAGAAATAAGAAAAGAGATTTAGGAAAATATATTTTTCTAAATCTCTTTTCTTATTTCTATATTTCGCGAATGCGCGACACGAATATTTTGCGTAGCAAAATATGAGCGCTGCTGTCCTTTTATAGCAATCCTTTTGATCTTTCGATGATCTCTTTAACTGCTGCTTCGTCCAGTTCGCCCGGAGTCCATTGAACCATCTCACCTTTTTCATATCTAGGGATGATGTGGATGTGTAGGTGGAATACTGTCTGTCCCGCTACTTCTCCATTGTTTTGTAATATATTTATTCCCTCGCACCCCGTTACTTCCTTTAATGCTGTAGCCACTTTCTTTGCTACTTTGTACGCATCTGCAATCAAGTCTTCTGGAATTTCAAAAACATTTGCATAGTGTTCTTTAGGGATAACCAACACGTGTCCCTTTGTAGCAGGCGATGCATCAAAGATTACTCTAAACTGATCATCCTCATATAATGTGTTTGTCTCAAAAACTCCGTTTGCTAATTTACAAAAAATACAATCATCTTTCATTTTTCTTTCTCCTTTTTATTTCTTGTTTCAAATATTTAAAAGTCTGCTTCTCTCCTTTTTCAGCAAGCATACTTAATAGTTCTTCTAAATCTCTAGCTGTTTCAGAATCCATCATCGCTTTCGCATGGCCACGGTTAAAATAATTGAGTGGATCATTGTCTTTGTATTCTTTGCCGCGGTAAACTTTGCTGGCGGCAATTCTGTCACAAAACATCTCCGCCAAATATCTATATGGCATCGGATAATACTTATAACTTTTGGTTTCCAAATCTATATCTTGCCAGTATTCGTAGTGATGTTTATTTCTGCCTTTGTGATGGATCCAAGCCTTCGAGTATCCAATGTCACGCCTCTCGCCCTCGTTAGGACTTCTATCTCCCGTATAATATTTCACTCCCGGGACAAACTCGGTGGGTGAATACTTCGAAAGGTCATGCTTTATACCCTGCCAAAGTATGCCGGCTCTAGCACAGTTTTTAGTCACTATGTGCCTGTGGCGTGTAACCGTATGTAAATGTCCAAAAAATTTCCTAAATGTGTTCATCTATTTTCCCTATAAATTATCTACAATATATTTTACAAAAATTTCTACTATATCTATATCCGTGTTTTCATAAAGCATCCTTGCTCCAACCGGATCTTCTATCTCGTTAAATACAGGCTCTCCATTATTATAAATCAAATCGATTCCTGCATAATCTATGCTAATAGTTTTTAAAATCTTATCTACTATTTCTTTTTCTTTCTCGTCCAGCTCGCAAACTGTTGCTCTTCCACCAAGCGAATAGTTGCTTCTAAAGTCATCCGCCTCTCTTAATATAGAAGAAACAACTTCATTTCCTACTATATAAACTCTTTTATCTTTCCCTAAGTCTGAGCAAACTTCCTGCTTAATATAGTCCTTCGTCGCGAGCGCTAGCACCGCCTTGTCCTCTTCCTCTCTGGAGTTAACCATAAACACTTCGTTTCCACCGTGCCCATCCACACTCTTTAGGACAAATGGATAATCTGTAACCAATCTCATCTGAGGGACCTTGCCGTCAAAGAATTCGTGCATTCTTCTTTTGTCGTTGCTTAGCTTTGTGATGGCGCTCTCGTTAAAGACTTTGACGCCCTTGTTCTCTAGGCGCTCCGCTATCTTGTAATCTCTACTTCTATTGATTGCAAACGAAGGGGTTTCCTTCTTTGGCTCATTTTCCACAAAAACTAGTCTGGCCTCGATATCATACTTGGCCAGCTCCGCTGTCAGTCTACTTATAAATGCGATGTTTTTCTCCGCATCTTTTTTGTCGTAAATAATCCAACCCTTCATATTAAATCTTCTTCAAAATATATTCTATAATGGCATCTGCCGCATCCACACCTGTGCAATCGAAAATGTTTTTAAAGTGTGCGTTTGAGTTTATCTCACAAAGTAGCGGTTTATCATCTTTATTCCAGATGATATCCACTCCGGCAAAATCTAATCCTAGTCTTTCGCACGCTTTAATGGCTATTTCTTTTTCCTCGTCTGTTGGCTCGTACTTTTCCATCTTTCCACCACCAGTCACGTTAGATTTGAAATCTTCTTCGTTGGTGAGCTTCATAGATGTAATCACTTCACCTCCTACCACCTGCAGTCTAGCGCTTTTGCCCTTAGAACTTTCTATATATTCTTGCATGATAAATGAATTTGGTCCCAGCTTTTCTGCTATAGTAGCTGCCTCGTTAAAGTCTTTGGCGAGGAATACTTCATTTCCAAACGAGCCCTCATTTTTCTTTATAATCATTGGATATCCAAGCTTGTTCTCTACTTGAAGTAAGAACGTGTAGTCAGGATACTTTGATTCAAATGTAAGCGGCGCATTAAAAGTGACTGGCATTGGGATATCAGTTTCTTTCAGCTTAATAAAGGTGAGTGATTTGTCATCGCACGCCTCTATGGCATCGGCTCTGTTGAAAACTTTAAATCCTTCTGCCTCTAACATTCTAGCGAGTTTCACATCTTTGTCCCAGAACAACACAAAATCAGGCTCAGCCTTCCAGTCAGTCTCGCCTGTGCTTATAGGCAGAATTGATGTCACTTGATCGTTGGTAAGCTTTCGTAGTTCGACCTTATTTTCCTTTGCCGCGGACAATATCCAGTTGTAAATCTCGTCAAACTTTGGACTGTCTAAAAATCCGTTGACGATTAACCAGCCTTGTTTCATGCACGTTTCTCCTACATTTATTCTGCTTTTAATTCTATCAAATACATATTAGAATTCAAACTTTTTTCACATTTTGTTCCTTTATATTTGCTACTTATGATGATATAATTGTCGATAGTAACGCACAGACAAGAGGAGGTAATTATGGATAACATTAACAACACACAAGCTCCTGAGCCAAAGGAAAATAATAAACTAATAATTATTATTGCTACAGCAGTTATTGCAGCTTTAGTGGCTCTATTTGTAATTTTGGGAATTACATTTCACTGGTTCGGTGGAGGTAAGTCTGCCGAGAAAGCTACTAGCGCCAACCAAGCGCCAACTATCAATGTTGTAGACACTAAGGGTGAAGAAGGAAAAACTAGAAAAATGAATATCAGTGTTCGCGACGTAAAATTTGGCGATTCTATAAAGAAAGTAAAGAAATTTGAAGATAAACAAGATGACACTATCGCTAACCCATCAGAGGCATCTACAAAGGATGGATATACATACCTTACTTATCTATTCAATCCAAAGAAAGCTAATTTTTATGGCGTGAAACCAGCAGAGACTCAGACTGGCGCTTTGCTACAGTACGTATTTAAAGACAAAAAAGTTTTTGATATCCGTATTCAACTTGGAAACATAAGTAAGGCCGACAGAGCAAAACTTAAAAAAGTTCTAGTTAAAAAATACGGTAAACCTACTTATTCAATAAAATACTCAAACAATTCTTACAGAGATTCATGGAGAACTTCAGCTAAGAAGTTAAAGAAACAGACAATGTTGTCTCTAAACTATAGTCCAAACAGCGGAACTATTATTAGTTATGAATCTTTTAATAGATAGTTTGGAGTATATGGATGAAGAAAATTATTGATTTACTAAAAAAATATATATTTAATCGAGAGATGATTATGTACATCATAATGGGTGTACTAGCCACAGTTGTAAACTTGATTGTTTATGCTATCAGCGTAAAGGCTCTTGCTTCTTTTATGACAGACAAGCCTCTTTACATAGGTATAGCAAAGCTTATAGCTTGGGTAGTGGCTGTTCTATTCGCTTTCTTCACAAATAAGATTTGGGTGTTCGAAAGCAAATCGTGGGCTCCAAAGGTATTCTGGAGAGAACTAATAAGTTTCGTGGGTGCCAGGGTACTGACCGGACTGTTAGAAGTGTTCGGAACTCCATTTCTCGTTAGCATCGGACTCGATCAAAAGTTGTTTGGAGTCGAAGGTATGTGGGCAGTGGTAATTGTTAGCTTTATCGTTATTGTTGCCAATTATATATTTAGTAAATTACTTATATTTACAAAAAAAGAAACTCATTAGAGTTTCTTTTTTTGCAAGAAGAAAGGCACCACCCCAAACTAAACATGCTCGAAACGGTACCCGCGTCCGCCTCCAGGGGCTCGAACCCTGGACACCCTGATTAAGAGTCAGGTGCTCTTCCAACTGAGCTAGAGGCGGTTATATGATGTTCACAACGTGAACGAGAAATATTATAATACAGTTTTTTCTCTTTTTCAAGAATAATTTTCTCTTTTTCTCTAAAAAATAAAGGCTCTTACAGCGTCTTCTTATAATTCATTCTTGATATTAAGCGACAATAATTTTATACTTATTTATAGAACGATTGTACGGAGGTTATTATGAGTAAACATAACAAATTTAAATCTAGCAGCAAATACTTTACTATTTCTGCTTATGCCTTAGGAACTTTACTTATTATAGGTATCGCATTTAAACTTATTTTCTTCTGGAAGGACTCTTCTAGTTTCTTCGGAAATTTGGTTTCTACTCTAGAGCCATTTTTCCTAGGAATCTTAATCGCATTCTTGATTAACCCTCTAGTTAACTGGATGCGTAGAGTCTTGTTTGGAAAGTTAATCCCAATTAAAAAACCTGGTTTGAATAATGCTTTATCAATAACACTTTCTTACATTTTAGTTTTAGCAGCTATTGTCGCCGCTATATTCTTCATCGTTCCAAGTCTTGTCAATACAGCGTATGATCTTGTTAAGCAAATAGATGGCGCAAGAGACTCTGTATTGAAACTAGCTACTTGGGTCGACAAGAAAATTGATGTTGGTTTGGTTGGAACAGTTAATAAATATCTAAATGCCGGCTATCTAAAAGGTTTAGTTGCAGATTACGCGAAAGATATTACTTCTACTGTTATATCAACTGGTTCAGCTGTTATCGGCGCTGTTATTAATATTGTTATCGCATTTATCGTTTCAATTTACCTTATCATTGATAAGAAGGTTCAGACTAGAAGTATTAAAAGAGTTTTATATGCATTCTTTGAAGAGCACAACGCTAAAAGAATTTGCTACGTTGGAAAAAGAGCGGTTTCTATTTTCAGTAATTTCTTCGACGGCAAAATGTTAGACTCTTTGGTTATGGGTGTTATAACCTATTTTTCAATGTTGATTATGGGAATCTTCTTCAAAGGCTTTTGGGCTAATGCATTGTTGATAGCCATTGTTATTGGTGTCACAAACATGATTCCTTACTTCGGACCATTCATTGGTGCCGTTCCTAGTATATTGATACTATTGGTTGCTTCAGGATGGCAAGGTGCTGTAGTATTTGCAATATTCATCATTGTAATTATGCAAGTAGACGGAAACGTTATTGGACCAAAGATTTTGGGCGGTTCTACTGGACTTAGACCTTTATGGATTATTTTCGCCATTACAATTGGTGGATGGGCATTTGGTGTAGTTGGAATGCTTATAGGTGTTCCTATTGTAGCTACTATCACTGGTCTTCTAAATGATGCAGTAGAAATCAACCTAGATAAAAAAGGAATTAAGATGCCATCACTTGATAGACCTACATCAGAAGAAAAAATGGCAGAGCTAAAGGAGTTGGCTAAAAAACCTGACGAAGATTAATTAAAAACTTTTAAAATAAAAAAGACTAGAGATTAATTTCTCTAGTCTTTTTTTATAATAACTTTTGACTGCTCTCATTTTATAAACAACTCATTCATAAATATGTTTTATATTTATCTTTTCATAACAACTTTATGGATTGGATGTCCGAGTTTTGAAAACTTGGTTTCATACTCAGTCATAACGTTCCCTTTGACGTGCTCTTCGTCGCTGTGTAAATCAAAGATTATTGCAACAGGCTTCCAACCCGCTTCCGGTATTTGTTCTACTGTAAATTCAAACAAGTCATCATTGTCTGTCTTGAACTCTACCACTCCGTCCTTCTTTAAAATATGATCATATCTACCTAGGAACTGCTTGGATGTAAGTCTTCTTTTTGCATGTCTGTCCTTTGGCCATGGGTCCGAGAAGTTTAAATAAATTTTATCCACTTCGTCCTCGTCAAAGACATCCTCTATATATTCCGCTTCCATTCTGATAAATCTAATGTTCTCTAGTTCTAGGTCCTCGCACTTTTCAAGGGCTCTAACTAAAACACTAGAATATTTCTCAATTCCTACATAATTAATATCCGGATTCTCTTGCGCAAGTGTAGTTAAAAAGAGTCCTTTTCCCATTCCTATTTCTAGTTGAATTGGATTTTCATTTCCAAACTCTTCATTCCATTTGCCTTTGTTTTTTTCAGGCTCATTAATTGTTAGTTCGTGTTTTGCTATGTTTTCTCTTGCGCCTGGTACATTTCTTAGCCTCATAATAATCTCCTTTATCCAAGTAGCATTGTAGTTTCTAATCCAACTTTTTTCAAGTTGTATTTGTTAGTTTTTGTTTGAATGTGACGTTTACAAATTGTTTGTGATATTTATTGATTTAATTTCTATTTTTGGTACAATACTAAATGGTAAAAACAATTATAAAAAAAGAGGAATTATGGAATCACTAATTAAAAAAATAGTCATAAGTTTGACGGTGATTGGTCTTGTTCTAACAAGCATAACTTTTTCTCCGAAAAAAGTTTCGGCGGCGCCAGCGTGGCCAGACGATGTTGTTAGCACTAAAGCTAAATCTGCTTGTTTGATGGACTATGATACGGGAACAGTTTTGTATGAAGAAAAAGCTCATAAAAAACGTTTCCCGGCTAGTATCACAAAGACTTTGACGGCATTACTAACCATCGAAAACTGTGACTTAAACGAAAACCTAACTTATTCAAAGAATTCTTTGTCGTGCATCAGAGACGGCGCAGCTAATATCGGAGCGAAGAAAGGCGAAACCATGACTGTAAGAGACGCTCTTTACGGTATGATGCTCCACTCTGGTAACGAGTGTGCTACTGCTTTGGGCGAGCACATGTTTGGCGATGAAAAGACTTTTGCAAAAAAACTTAATGAGCGTGCTAAGCAGGCCGGTGCAAAGGATTCACACTTCGTAAACGGTAATGGTTTGCATGATGAAAACCACTATGTGACTGCTTACGATATGGCAATGATCCTAAGAGCAGCTCTTAAGTATCCTTTGTTTAGAGAGATACTTGGAACAAAACAGTATACCATCCAGAAAAACAACAAGAGAAAGCATCGTTTCTTTGCGACAATGAGACATAAAATGATTTGGGAGGGTGGTCCTTACTACTATAAGGGAATTATAGGTGGTAAGACAGGTTTCACGGATCAGGCTGGAAACACTCTAGTGACTGCTGCTAAGCGAAACGGTTTGACTTTAGTGTGTGTTGTTCTTAAATCTGACACTGCACATGTTTATACAGATACGAAGGCGCTTTTTAACTATGGCTTTAAAAATTTTAAATCTATAAACATTTCAGAAAATGACACTAGATTTAACGACGATAATGATTACTCGTTAACTTCACCATTTGTTAAAAAGACTGGTACTTTGGAATTAGACAAGTCTGCTACTGCTGTCATTCCAAAAGGAGCCAACTACTCAGATTTAAAAGTTTCTACTACATTTAACGTGGCGCGCGGAGTATTCTCTAAGATGTCATACTTCTACGGCGACAAAGAAGTAGGCACAGCCACTCTTACATACCACAAAGCGAAGAAACTCAAATCTAAAGGTAACGAAACAGAGCAAGAAACTATAGAAAAAGTTACAGTTGAAGCTCCTACTACAGCGAAGGTCGAGAAGAAGGTTTCAAAACCAATAAATATTATCCCCGTTATCGTTATTGGTTTGATTGTAATAGTAGTAATACTCTTAATTGTTTTGGCAATCAAGAGAAAGATGAAGATTAACAAAATTAGAGAGCAAAAGAGAAACAGAAATAGATATACGCATGATTAAATAGGAGGAAATAATATGAATTGGGTTGCACCTATTAAAGATGAGGAAACTTTGGAAGCCTTTGCCGAGGCCCTAAAGGATATTGATGAGAAATATTATTTTATGTTTGAGTTGGGAATCGGAACTGGCCTTCAGTTGCAGGACGTTCTTCAGTTCAAAGTTAAAGATGTAAAAGATAAAAAGGAAATAAATGTTAAGATTGGTAAGCATAAGCAAAAAATCACATTTAAAATTCCTGCTAATTTACAAAAGGAGATCAAAGAATATATTAAGGATAAGCCTTCAAACCAGTACCTAATTCTTGGTCACAAGACAAAAAATAAACCTGTTTCACGTGAGCAGGCATACAGGGTTTTGAGAAGTGCCGGTCACCACGTTGGGCTACACTCTATTGGAGCTCAGACTATGCGTAAAACATATGCGTACAGATACTATAGAGAGACTGGTGATATTTATCATTTGCAGACATTGTTCAATCATGCATCTCCTTCTATCACATATAGATTCATCGGCGAGAAACCAAACGTTGAGTTGTTTATGAGAAAACTTACTCCAAAGGAGAATGAGCGCAGCCGTTATCTTCTATACTTAAATAATAGCGGTAAGAAGCGTTTGCAGAAGGTTATCAAAGAACTATCAACTATCGAGAAGAATTTTGATAGTCCAAAGAACAATGATGCCTTCTACGGCAAAGTAGATTGCTTGCTAGAAGAACTAGAACAATTGATGGAATCATATAACGAGGCTGAATAAATAAAAACAAGAAAAGGGTTTTGAAAAAATGTTCATTCCCTTTTCTTTTTTTATGAGTATTTTTCCATTAAAAAATGAGTTACTGTGTTTTTACACTATAACTCATTTTTTAATTCTAATGGGATCTTAGTAATCGTCCTCTGCATCGTCGTCGTCGATAGCCGAGCTGCCCCATGTCTCTTGCATCATTTCTCGCTCTATTAAGCGATGTCTTTTTTCTCTTCTCTTTTCTCTGATGCTTTCTTTCTTATCTTTTACTTTTTGAACTCTAGTCTCATCCGCTAGCTTAACAATCTTTATAGCGTAGAAACTGTCTTTTTCACATTTTCGAATTTTGATTTTGCCTCGGACATCTCCGTGCTCCGGGCATCGCCCTAGACAAAAATATGTTTTTCCACTGTCTGAGAACCAATCAATGTATGGATATATTCTCTCTCCACACTTGTTACATCTCAGTTGTTCTATGTCTTTGTCGGAAAACATTTCATCTTTTGAGAGGAATTCCCTTGTGACTAATTTGTTATAATCGTCAAACTCCACAAAGATTTCTTCTTCCTTAATTCGTGGTGGATAGAAGGTGTCGATTGATAATCGTTTTATAAATCTGCCTGGGTCCATTTTTTGGAAAACTTTAGCTGTATAATACGCATCATCTATTGCCCTGTGAAACTCTTTGTCTTCCTTAATGTGTAGTTCTTCCACCACATCCGAAAGTGTGCTCTTGTTTTTCCCATCGTCGTATCTAAGGCTATGAATCTTTTGTAAGTCTAGATAATAAAGTGGAAAATCTAACACTCTCTCTAGCTTGTAGTGTTTCATATTCTTTTGTAATTCTGTCAAATCCATCGAGCCCCAAGTGCAAAACATAAAATCATCTCCGCACCATTCGAGGAATTCTCTAATCACTTTTCTAAAGTCTGATCCTTTGGCCAACTCTTCGTTTGTGAAATGAGTAATTTCTTTGATTTTGTAGTGGAGTTTTTTGTAAACTCGTGGTTTTACAATCTGGTGAAACGAATCTTCTATTTCTAGATTAGAATTCATTCGCACCGCTCCCACTTCAATAATCTCAAACGGCATTTCTGGATGATAGTTTCTCTTCCCGTAGGGGTTTTGATTCCACTCAAGGTCTAAAACTATATAGTCCATATTCTCTCCAATATATTATTCTGATTTCAAACCCTCTTCTTTGATTATCAGATTATTTGTCTTTCACACGAACGTCCCGTAGAGGATTCGAACCTCCGGCCTCTCGCTTAGGAGGCGAGCGCTCTATCCAACTGAGCTAACGAGACTTGCGGCAAAACATAATGTTTCACCTTTCATAATTGGGCATCCGCCAACTATTTAGTAATTTTCTCCATTCCGCCCATGTATGGTCTTAGAGCTTCAGGTATAGCCACACTGCCATCCTCCTGCAAATTGTTTTCCAAGAAACAAATAAGCATACGAGGTGGTGCAACCACTGTATTATTTAATGTATGAGCGAAGTAGTTTCCATCTTCGCCCTTAATTTTAATGTTAAGTCTTCTAGCTTGTGCATCTGTTAGGTTAGAACAGCTGCCCACTTCAAAGTACTTCTTTTGACGAGGAGACCATGCTTCCACATCCACAGACTTAACCTTTAGATCAGCCAAATCTCCTGAACAACACTCAAGTGTACGAACTGGAATATCTAGACTTCTAAACAAATCAACTGTGTTCTTCCACATCTTCTCGTACCAATCCATGCTCTCTTCTGGCTTACAAACAACAATCATTTCCTGCTTTTCAAACTGGTGGATTCGATACACGCCTCTCTCTTCAATGCCGTGCGCACCTTTTTCTTTTCTAAAACATGGCGAGTAGCTCGTCAAAGTAATTGGCAATTCTTCCTCTTTTGTGTGTGAGTTAATGAACTTACCAATCATTGAGTGCTCGCTTGTTCCAATTAGGTAAAGGTCTTCACCCTCAATTTTGTACATCATAGCGTCCATCTCTTCAAAACTCATAACGCCTGTAGCCACGCTGCTTCTGATCATGAATGGAGGGATCACATATTTGAAACCTCTATCAATCATAAAATCTCTAGCGTATGAAAGTATAGCTGAATGAAGTCTTGCGATATCTCCCATCAAATAGTAGAAGCCATTACCAGCCACATCTCTAGCAGCCTCTAAATCGATACCATCAAAGGTCTCCATTATATCTGTATGATATGGAATTTCATAATTAGGAACAACTGGCTCGCCAAACTTCTCCAGTTCCACGTTTTCGCTATCATCTTTTCCGATAGGAACTGAAGGGTCAATAATATTTGGAATGATCATCATTCTCTTCTTTATTTCTTCCTCTATCTCGCGACCCTTTTCAGTCAATTCATCTATCTTATCATTGCCTGCAGCAACTTCTGCTTTTACTTTTTCAGCCTCTTCTTTTTTGCCCTGCTGCATTAGCCCGCCAATCTCTTTTGAAAGTTTATTTTTATTGGCACGCATTGCCTCAACTTCCTGCTTGTTTTCTCTATTCTTTAAATCTAGATCAATTACTTCATCCACCAAAGGAAGTTTTTCGTCTTGGAATTTCTTCTTAATATTTTCTTTGACGATGTCTGGATTTTCTCTTAAAAATTTAATATCTAACATTTGTATTTTCCTTTTCTAAAAGTTTTCTTCTATATAATATGTTCTCAATAATCTTTTTATGAGTTGATTGCCTTATCAAGAGCTTCTTTTTCTTCTTCGCCCAAAGTAGCATATGCCTCACCCTTGATAATCTCTTTGATATATGTGTAACTACTGTCTCTTCCGTGCATTGTGTTTAGAATGAAACCAGTGTTCATATCATCAAGCAAGCAAAGTGTGAAGCTTAAGTTTCCTCCCATTTCTTTGAAGGCGTCGTACTTCACTATTCCCATTTTGTGGAATGTGGATTTGATGCCCTGAAGAGTTTCCTCTATTTCTTGTTGGCTTGCTTCATAACTCTTCTGAAGTTCGCTCATCTGCTTGAAATTTTCTTCTATGGCATCCGCCAAATTGTCAGCATCTTTTCCATTCATAAATGCTTCGTATCTATTCATAAGTTTTTTGATTTTAAGATTCTGCAAGAATACAACAACCACAAATACTATGATTACAAAAACTATACTTCCTAAATATATATAATCTCTCATTCTCTTTCTCCTTATTTAATACTCTCAAACATTTCGTATAATCTCTCGAACTCTTCTGTGGAATAATAGTCAATTTCAATTTTTCCTTTGCCGTTCGCTTTTTGATTAATAGAAACTTTTGTTCCAAAAATCTCTTTAAGTCTTTCTGAAAGCCTTTGCACTTCTGCTGTGTTTTGGTTTGGAATAGGAAGTTTCTTTTGCTTTGGATGCAAAATATTTTTAACTAGCTTCTCTGTCTCTCTAACACTAAGGCCTTTGTCCACAACTGTCTTTGCTGTCTTCTCCTGAAGGCCTTCATTCTCAAGTCCGAGCAACGCTCTAGCATGACCCATCTGAAGTTCGCCTGCTTCTATCATTGCTTGCACTTCATCTGAAAGATTTAGAAGTCTCATTGAATTAGTAATCGCACTTCTGGATTTTGAAAGGCGTGTTGCAACATCTTCTTGGCGCAAATCATATTCTTCAATCAAATTCTTGTAAGCCTTTGCTTCTTCAATAGGATTTAAATCTGATCTCTGCAAGTTTTCAATAAGTGCAATCTCAGACGCTTCCTGTGGTTCATAGTCTTTTATAACCACTGGCACCTCTTTTAGTTTTGCTAACTTGGCAGCTCTCCATCTGCGCTCACCCGCAATTATTTCGTAGTAATCATTTTTCTTTTGAACTACTAGTGGTTGAATCACTCCGTATCTCTTAATAGAATCAGTAAGTTCTTCTAACTCAGCTTTATCAAAATGTTTTCTTGGCTGATTTCTATTTGGCTCGATACTCGATACCGGCAAAGTAGTGTCTGCAGGAACTTTAACTTCCTTCACCACTTCCTTAACGACTTCTTTTTCTACAACTTGAACTTCTGGTTTTTCTTTTGGTTTATCTGCAGCTGGTTTCTTTGCTGCTTTCCTATCTTCTGCTGTAGGTATAAGCGAATCAACGCCTTTTCCTAAACCTCTCCTTAGTGCCATAACACCCTCCAATAATAATTGTTTCTTCTATATAACTACTTTTTCTCTATTTTTACATTGGTTTACATAACAATTTATTATGTAAACATTGTGTTTTTCTCTATTAATTCCTTTGCTAGGCTCTCGTACGCCTCTGCTCCCGCCGACTTCTTGTCATACATATGAATTGGAAGTCCGTAACTTGGAGCCTCAGCTAGTCTAACATTTCTTGGAATGATTGTTCCATAAATGTGTAGGTGGATATTGTCTCGAACATTCCCCACAACCTCGGCCGACAAATTTGTTCTAGTGTCATACATGGTGAACAACACTCCATCTATCTCAAGCTTGTCGTTTAGTCTCTCCTGAATTAAGTTTATTGTGTGCAATAGTTGCGTCAATCCTTCTAGCGCATAATACTCACACTGAATTGGAACCATAACTGAGTCAGCAGCCACAAGCGCATTGACAGTTAGCAAGTTAAGCGCTGGTGGGCAGTCTATAATTATGAAGTCATAGTCGCTCTTAACTTTGTCTAGTTCCTCTTTAAGGATAAATTCTCTCTCGTCCATTCCTATAAGATCAATCTCTGCACCAGACAAGTTGGCATTGGATGGATAGACATCTAGATTCTTTACTGCACATTCAGTCTTGCAGTCCTCGCTAGAGCATTCTCCTAGAAGAAGTTCATACACAGTATTCTCTAGCTCATTTCTAATAATTCCAACTCCGCTGGTTGCATTTCCCTGTGGGTCCATGTCTACTAGCAAGACTTTCTTTCCTTGATCTGCTAGACATGCAGCCACATTAATAGACGTTGTAGTTTTACCTACTCCGCCTTTTTGATTTGTAATTGCTATTATTTTTCCCATTTTGTACCTCGAATCTCTGTGTTTCCAATTACATATTTTATCACAAGGAATGGGTTTTTTCTATATAAAAGGAAACTTTTTTAAGTTAAAATGTTTCACGTGAAACATTACTTTTCAAAATAACCATGAAAAAATGCAATAAAAAAAGAAATGTTTCACGTGAAACATTTCTTTTTTCTTCATCTATCTTTCTTATTTCATTTCTTTTATTATCTTCTCAAGTTCAATCTTTGCTCTAATATCATCAACCCCAACCAATCCTTTGCAGAAGTTTAATCTTGTTTTTAATCCCTGGTCAACCATTCTTTCTGTTTGGGAACCAATCGAAACTTTTTCTTCTGGAGTTTTTGTAAATGTTTCACGTGAAACATTTACGCCATCAAGCTGATTTAGGCATTCATTGATAGTTTTAAGTTCTTTCATTTTCTCAGCTATTTCTTTTGCATACTTGTCAATTTGATCGTATGTGTCTTTTTTGCTATCTTCCATATGTTCAACTTCGTCTGCTTTTTTAGACATGTTGTTTCTAACACTTACTGATAACATTTCTGAACTTTCATCAATCTCATTTTTAAGATTGTTTATCTGAGCATCTATCTGCTTAATTGATACCTGGCTCATCTCAGATAGTTCTTCAATCTTTTCTATTTCATTTTCTAACAACTTTTTTCTGTGTTTTAAATACTTCTTAATCATAACTTTTCCTTAATCCAGTTTCTTTCTATATTATAAATGGCTCCAATATTATTTCAATGGTTTCTTTGAAGGCTTTCCAGCTTTTCTAGGATACTTAGAATCTGTCTTTGTGATTTTCCTTATAATTGCGAACTGTCTGTTTATATCAGTATCTGGAATCTGTTCTGTGCAAACTCCTTCAAGTCCTGCGCCCAAAGTTTCTATAGCATTTCTCGCTGCGTATATTTCATCTTCAGATCCTTCGGCTTTGTAACTAACAAACAATCCCTGTTCCTTTATAAACGGAATGCAGTACTCCGATAATACTGATAAGTCTGCAACAGCTCTGGAAACGCACAAATCATATTTTTCTCTATAATTATCATCCTGTCCAAAGTCTTCAGCGCGTCCATGAACCGCCTCTATATCTTTTAAGCCTAGCTTATTAATAACTTCTTTTAGGAATCCAACTCTTTTATCTAATGAATCTAATAATGTCACCTTTATATTTGGATAGATTATTTTGATTGGAATTCCTGGAAATCCCGCTCCGGTTCCTACATCAATCAAGTTATCTATATTATTCATCTCGATCACTTTGCTAATCACAAGACTATCTGCCAAATGCTTTATTATAAATTCCTCTTCATCTGTGATTCTAGTCAAATTCATGACCTTATTTTTTTCCAGAAGAAGAGAGTAGTAGTCAGAAAATTTTTGTTTTTGGTCTTCATCTGTAGAAATATTTAGTTTTTTTAGGATTTCTTCTAAAAGCCCTATTTTATCCACTTCTCAGAACCTCGCTTGGTTTACATAATATTATATATACGTCTATTGTTAAAAATTAAACGGTTTACATAACTTTGGATTGTAAAATCCTATTTTTTCTGTTCCATGTAAATGAGTAGCACTGAAATATCCGCTGGTGATACACCAGATATTCTTGATGCTTGTCCAATATTAATTGGTCTATATTTCTTCAACTTTTGTCTAGCCTCGATACGAAGACTAATTACATCGTCATAATCTAGATCGTCTGGAATTTTCTTACTTTCTATCTTTTTGAAGTTTTCTACCTGTTTTTTCTGCCTCTCAATGTAGCCAAAGTACTTTATATTGATGTTTACCTGCTCTTTAACGTCTTCTGGAAGCTCTGAGCGCTCTTTATCTAGCTCTTTTATCTTCTCATAATCAAGTTCAGGTCTTCTAATAAGCTCTGCCAAAGAAGTAGCAGTCTTTAAAGTAGTACTTTCTAACTTCTCTAGAACCTTTTGAACTTTCTTGTTTGCGCCCACATAAGTTTCCTCAAGTCTAGCAATTTCTTTTTCAATAGCCTTTTCCTTTGCCACCACAGATTCGTAGCGCTCTTTGGAAATAAGACCAACTTCGTATCCTAACGGAGTAAGTCTTAAATCAGCATTGTCCTGACGAAGCAATAATCTGTACTCCGCACGCGATGTCATCATTCTGTATGGTTCATGACTTTCCTTTGTCACAAGGTCATCTATCAACACGCCGATGTATCCGCGCGATCTATCAACAACTAATGTTTCTTCGCCGCGGGCGTATTTTACTGCATTTATTCCAGCCACGATTCCCTGCGCCGCAGCTTCCTCGTAGCCTGAACTTCCGTTAAATTGTCCAGCACTGAACAGTCCCTTAACCGCCTTAAACTCTAGGTCTGGGAGCAGCTGTCCATACTCGATACAGTCGTACTCAATAGCATATGCGTTACGAACAATCTTCGCATTCTCAAGTCCCGGCACAGTGTGGTACATCGCATACTGAACATCCTCCGGCAAAGAAGACGACATTCCTCCCAAGTACATTTCATTTGTATATAATCCCTCAGGCTCAATGAAAACCTGATGTCTGTTTTTATCTGCAAACTTAACAACTTTGTCCTCGATAGAAGGGCAGTACCTAGGGCCCGTTCCCTCTATCATCCCTGAAAATAGGGGAGAGCGCTCGATGTTTTCTTTAATAATCTCGTGTGTCTCTTCGTTTGTATATGTGAGCCAGCAAGACACTTGGTCCTTCTGGATGCTCTCTGGATCAGTAGTGAAAGAGAATGGCACAATTCGCTCGTCGCCAAATTGCTCCTCCATCTTACTAAAGTCGACAGTCCTCTTATCAACGCGGGCAGGAGTACCTGTCTTAAATCTTCTCATCTCAATTCCATTATCTATAAGCGACTGCGTCAAATAATTAGCAGCGGCCAAACCATTAGGGCCCGTCTCCTGGCAAACATCGCCGTGGATACATTTAGCTTTCAAGTATACACCTGTTGCTAACACAACAGATTTCGCATAGTAAGTAGCGCCAGTAGTAGTCTTAACGCCTTTTATCACGCCATCTTCCACCAATATATCTGAAACTTCAGCCTGTTTGATTGTCAAATTGTCCGTGTTTTCTAGGGTTTTGCGCATCTCGCGTGTGTAGTCGTGCTTGTCTGCCTGTGCACGAAGTGAGTGAACGGCAGGACCCTTGGACTTGTTTAACATCTTAGACTGAATAAAAGTCTTATCAATATTTTTACCCATCTCGCCACCTAGCGCATCTACCTCGCGCACTAAGTGTCCCTTAGATGTTCCTCCAATATTAGGATTACATGGCATCAAAGCAACACTATCGATACTAATAGTAAAAACGATAGTGTCCATTCCAAGTCGTGCAGAAGCAAGCGCCGCCTCGCATCCAGCGTGGCCCGCACCCACAATCACGACATCATGTTGTTCAACAACTTTGCCCATGTGTCTCTCCTAAAAAAAGAAATTGTGCTATAAGATTATAACACAATTTCTTTTTTATACATTATATTATTGAAATAATTTTTCTTAAAAGTTTTATTTTCCCATACAGAACCTCGAGAAAATTTATTATTTATTTTCCCATGCAGAACTTAGAGAAAATCTCGTTCGCCAAATCATCCTCCACACTCTCGCCAATGATTAGTCCCAGTTTCTCATAAGCGTCCATCAAGTCAATAGAGTAGAAGTCCTCTGGCAAATCTTTGCTAACCGAATCTAAAACATTTTCCAAACTCTTGTAAGCTGAGTCTAAACATTCTTTGTGGCGGGCGTTTGTAATGTAGACTTGATCGTTCAATGTAACTTTGCCCTCATAGAATTTCTGGCGAATATCTTCCTCTAACTTATCAAGGCCTGTTCCTTCTTTGGCGGAGAAGAGTATAACATCAAGCCCCGACAAAGTTTTTATTTCTTCTATATTAACTGTCATATCAAGATCAGTTTTATTCACCAAAACAATCGCCTGCTTATCTTTTATAATATCGATAATCTGTCTGTCGTTCTCGTCCAAATCTTTTTGGCCATCAACCACATATAAAATTAGGTCGGCATCTTCAGCCATCTCTTTTGCTTTCTCGACACCTATCTGCTCAACCTTATCATCCGACTCACGAATGCCAGCTGTATCTACTATATTAAGACTTAGGCCATTGAAGTTAATGTATTCCTCCAAAGTATCACGAGTAGTTCCCTCTATCTCAGTTACGATTGCGCGTTCCTCACCTAACAACAAGTTAAGAAGAGAAGACTTTCCTGCATTTGGCTTTCCTAGAATTACAGTCTTTATTCCTTCTTTAGCCACGCGGCCGTTGTCAAAGCTATCGATTAATTTCTTTATTTCTTCTAGCTCTTTTTCTACAGTCTCTTTTATTTTTTCAGAGTAACCATCAATACTTATGTGTTCCGGATCATCCAGTGCTGATTCTATAAAAGCAATATGATAAATGATCTCTGCACGAAGTTCCTTAATCTTGTCTGAAACATTTCCCTTTAATTGTTTCACGGCACTAGTGTGTGCAAAATCATTTTTCGCATTAATCAAATCCATCACAGCCTCGGCCTGTGATAAATCCATCTTTCCATTTAAGAAAGCTCGCTTTGTAAACTCACCTGGATCTGCAGGTCTAGCTCCAGCCTTGATAACCAAGTCTAAGACCTTAGTTAAGATTAGCATTCCGCCGTGGCAGTTGATCTCGACAGTGTTTTCTCCTGTAAAGGACTTGCCGTCTTTCATCACTAAAACTAGAACTTCATCAATTACTTTGTCGCCATCTTTTATACAGCCAAAACTAGCCGTGTGTGTATCCACATCGGCTAGTTTAATGTCTTTATATGATTTAAATACTTTGTCGGCTATCTCAATTGCATCCTCGCCGCTTATTCGAATAATTCCAATACCCGAAGCGCCTGGGGCAGTAGAGATAGCTGCTATAGTTTCGTAAGTCATTTTCTTATTATTTAAGAACAACCACTACGTGTCTGTATGGTTCTTCACCTTCTGAGCGAGTAGTGCAGTACTTGTCATCCTGAAGTGCTGAGTGAATAATTCTTCTCTCATAAGGATTCATTGGCTCAAGCGCTACTGGCTTTTTAATTCTCTTTACTTTCTTTGCAATGTTCTTTGCAAGATTTTCTAGAGTCTGCTGTCTTCTTTCTCTGTAGTTTTCTGTATCAAGTCTAACTCTTGAGAATTTATCATCTGACTCTTTGTTTACAATCAAGCTTGTAAGATACTGAAGTGAATCAAGTGTCTGTCCGCGCTTACCAATCAAAACGCCCATGTCGTCACCAACTATATCAATGTTGATTGTCTGCTCGTTGTCTTGATCTTCCACGTTTACATCAAGCTTTACTGTAAGTTCCATTGCTTCAAATACTTTGTTTAGGAAGTCTGCTGCAATCTCATCTACGTCGCCTTTCTTTCTAGCTTTGATGACAGCTGCCTTTTTTCCTAGTCCTAGGAATCCGCTTCCGCCTTCTTCCACAACTTCATAATCTAATTTATCTGATGTGATGCCTAGCTCCTGACAAGCGTTAGTGATAGCATCATCTACATTTTTTCCTTCGAAATTTTTGTAATCCATTTTTTTCTCCTCTGTATTATTTATCGTTCTTCTTATTATAGTCGCTTACTAAGTTTGCTTTAGCTGCAAGTGAACCCTGTTTCTTTGCCGCAGCCTCCTTAGCCTTTTGAACTTTAGCTTCTTTTTCAGCTGCGCTCATTCCACCTTCGTCTTTAGCCTTAGCCTTGTTCTGAGCTGCATCAATAACGTTTTCTCTGTAGATGCCTTTTCTAGCTTTCTTTCTCTCAGCCTTCTTAGCGGCCTTTTTTCTATTCTCTTCAATGATTGCATCCATTCCTTTTTTGTCTAGGTACTTGTTGATACATAGCTGCTGTACCATCATAACAAGTGAACCGATACACCAGTAAATACCGATACCTACTGGAAGAATGTAACACATGTAGATTGAAAAGATTGGCATAATGAAGTTCATAATCTTCATTGAGCCGCCCATTCCAGGAACATCTGCTGCAGCATTGTTCTTGTTCATTCTAGTTGTAAGCTGAACGCTGACAAACTGGAATACACCAGATAAAACTGGAAGAGCAATACCTGCAATAATAATGCCAATAGCTTGTCCCTTGATGTTTGTAGATGGTGAATCACCAATCAACAAACCACAGAACTTGTTCATAGAACTCATTATATTTGAATACTGGTTGTGAACTCCGTCAAGCAACTGTCTTAGTGTATGGCCGTGAGCAAGCTTAAGTGTTTTTCCTGTTGAGCTTGTTCCTGTCATGGCTGAGATACAGTTTTTGATCTGCCATCCTTTTAACTGAGCTCCTGATAGGGCACCTTTTACATAGCCTTTTCCTAAAATCTCTTTTGATCCGAAAAAAGTATCAATCTGTTTAGTAGTTAGCTGAGTAATATAATTTTCATAAGTACTTCTAACAGATGTTACATAGTTAGGAATATCTCTAATTACTGCATACAAAGCAAAAAGAATAGGCATCTGGATTAATAGTTGCAAACAACTACCAGTAGGAGAAGTACCATACTTAGCGTACACTTCCTTAATTTCAGCCTGCTGCTTCATTTGTGTCTCTTGATCTTTTTTGCCTTTGTATTTATCTTGGATAGCTTTAATCTCAGGTGACATTATGGCATTAAGCTTTGAAAATTTCTGCTGCTTAACCTGCATTGGAAGCAAGAACATTCTGATTACAATTGTAAATACAATAATGCAAAGTCCAATGTCATAAAATCCCATATGGGAGAATACAAAATAGATTCCCTCCATAATGTATCCCATAAGACTAGCTAAACCTTTTACTAATGGGTTGTTATATAAAAACAATTTTTACCTCCTTAAGGAACTGGGTCGTATCCACCCTCGTGCAAAGGATTGCATCTAGCAATTCTTTTTATTGCTAAGCGTGATCCTTTGAACGGTCCATATTTTTGTATAGCCTCTATTGCATAAGAAGAACACGTAGGTATGTATCTGCATTTGCTACGTGTATATGGTGATATTGCTTTTTTATAAAATTTTATAAATCCGATCAAAAGGAAACTAATTCCTTTTTTTATCATTTTTAAAATTTTCATTTCTTCTATACAAAAAGGTTTATCTTCAAATTTACGTGTCGCAAGATTTTGCTTAACCTTATCTGCAAAACTTGCTACTGATTATCCAGCTCTGCTCGTCCGGTTTTTAATCAGTCTTATATTTTGAATATAAAAACTACCACCTAGTTTTCAGACAAAATACGTGATTGCTTGCCCAAGTGAAGTAGGGCATCTTCAATCTCTTTGTAGGTTTTACCCTTAGCATCGCCTCTTGCGATTACTACCAAATCTAAGCCGTGCTTAAAACTGTTCTCATTTAATCTAAAACTTTCACGAATGAGTCTACTTAGGCGATGTCTTACTACGCTATTTCCTACTTTTTTACTTACTTGGATACCTAATCTGTTAACATCTAATTCGTTTTCTCTGTAGTATAAGATTAAATACTTGTTAGCACATGACTTCTTTTCGTCGAAGACTTTCTTAAAGTCCTCATTCTTTTTCAAAGAATTTTTCATAATACTCCCTCAAAAAGAAAAGGTCACATTTCTTAGAATGCGACCTTAAGCTGATATTTTCTTTCTACCTTTAGCTCTTCTTGAAGCTAGGACTTTACGTCCACCAGCTGTTCTCATTCTTTTTCTAAAACCATGTTCTTTTGATCTCTGTCTTTTCTTTGGTTGAAAAGTCATCTTCATAACAATTTACCTCCTTCATTATTAATAGCAAAACATCTTTACTATATAAATGTAAGAATTCGTAGCTAGTTATCAATTAAACCATACTTTGCTATATTTTTCAATGACTTTTTACTATATATATACATTTTTTTAAGATCAGGTGGCTTCGCCAAAGAATACACTCATCGAAAAGTAGAAGTAATTTATCAAAAATCACATATTTTTTGTGACTTGTTGACATTTTTCAATAAAATACTGGATTTTGGCCAATAATTTACATAATTTTACATAAAATGGTTAAGGTTATATACATTCTGTCAATAAATTGTCAATAAGTTAATAGAAATATGCTTATTTTATCGGATTTTTAACCGATTTTCGTTAATTAATGTCAATAACTCGTGATTTTGGTTATTATTTGCAACCATTTTATGTATACCAGTTACTGTTATTATGTAAATCAAACGGCTGTTTTTTTGTTATTAGTTTCTTCCTATTATAATTATAATATTATTGAAAAAATTGCTATTTTAGTGTATTATATCTATGTGCGAATTTTAACGATATTTCGCATTTTTTTTAGGGAGGGGCTATGTTTGAAGTTTTAAGTGAAAAATGGCCTGAAATTTTAGATTTCTTTAAAAGTGAATATGACGTCTCTGACGTATCTTTTAAAACATGGATTCTTCCACTTGAGATTAAATCAGTGGAGGATGGTTTAGTGACTTTAGTTTTTACTGGACCAAGTGAATCCCAGGGCCTTAAATATATAAACAAAAAGTATCTTTCATTTTTGAAAGTTTCTATTTGTGAGTCACTAGATGAGGATTTAGATTTGCAAATCATTTTGCCAAATGGTGAAATGGATAATTCAATTGCTACTACCAACGAAAGTAAAGCTCAACTACTAGATCGTATTAAAGACTCTAACTTAAGTGAGAAATTTACTTTCGATTCTTTTGTGGTGGGCTCTAATAATAATGCAGCTCAAGTTACTGCTTTGGCGGTGGCTGAATCACCTGGTGAAACTTACAACCCTCTTTATATTTATGGTGGTGTTGGTTTAGGTAAAACTCATTTGCTTCAGGCTATTGGTAATTTTGTTTTAGAACAAAATCCGGAGGCTACTGTTCTTTATACATACAGCGAGTCTTTTGTAAATGAAGTAATTGATTTGCTTGCTGGTAAACATACAGTACAGGAAGACATCCAAAGATTTAGAAATAAATATAGAAATGTAGATGTTTTGTTATTAGATGATATTCAATTCTTCTCAAATAAAGATAGATGTCAGGAAGAATTATTTAACATTTTTAATGACTTACATATGAAACATAAGCAGATTGTTATTACATCAGATAAAATTCCAAAGGATATGGAAGGTATTTCTGAGAGATTAATTAACCGTTTCGAAATGGGATTAACTGTTGATATTCAAAATCCAGATTATGAAACAAGAATGGCTATTCTTCTTAATAAAGCTAAACAGGAATCTGGAATTGAAATAGATAATAGTGCACTTGATTACATTGCAAATAATTTTATTTCAAATGTAAGAGAGTTGGAGGGTTCATATAATAAATTAGTTGCTTATGCAAAAATGAAACCAGGTACTGTTATTAATTTAGATTTCGCTAAAGATATTTTGAAGGATATGATTGATCCAGATAATAAAAAGAATATTACATGCGAATCTATTATTGAAATAGTTGCTGAACATTTTGATTTATCTACTAAAGATTTAATATCTGATAAGAGAAGTGCAGATATTGCATGGCCTCGTCAAATATGTATGTATCTATGTAGATATTTTACAGATGATAAATTGGAAACTATCGCAAAAGCTTTAAATAAAACTCACGGAAATGTTATTTACGGAATAGATAAAGTTAAAAAAGAAATAGAAACTGACCCAAATACTAGAGCAACTGTTGAAGTTTTAAAGAAAAAGGTAGATCCTGAATAAAAAACATTGTTAATAACTATATTAATAAACTATCAATAACTACTGAATATTAGTTAATAACTCTGTCAGTAGTTTGATAATAAAATTTTATAAATGGAATTACTTTAGAAACAAAAACACACAAAAAATTTATAATTTATTTATCTTTGATAATAACTTACGTGATTTGTTAATTACTTCAAAAATTATTAACTACAATTTTTATTATATAACCACGATAAATAAAGGATTTTTAATACTTTTTATCATATTGACTGTCCTTATTATTATTATTAAAAATTATATATTTATTTATA
>JAFWIO010000006.1 GCA_017514785.1 Eubacterium sp.
TGTCTCTTCTAACTTTTTACTGAGTGTGCGAACTTTCTCGCTCACATTTTTGTTATACATAAACTCAGGCTTATGTATAGCTGTGTAATCTTCAATCTTACTGAAGCAATCTATATCTAATTCTTTTTCAATCTTGCTAAAATCAAAATCAAACAATTTCTTGAATTGCTTAAAGTCGTTTTTTGCAAAGTCGTTAACGCTGCCGTCAGATGCGCCCACCTTCTCGCAAGTCAAACTAAATGAGTTCTCTGTAGTAATAAGAAGATAAGTCAAATAGTTGTGCCATAGGTTATCATCAAATCCATAGTCTGTAGAAATATCTAGTATTCTTTTCATCTGATGATAGATTTTTGTTCGTAGTTTATCTTCATCATATTTTTTAGAATTGAACGTAGCGAACAGATCAGACAACTCCATCAAAATAGAATCCTCTGGTAAATCTCCATATAACAATAAATTCGAAATTATATTATTCATAAACTAACCTCTCTTGCAGATAATTTCTGTTGTGGTTTGTTTTTACTGCTCTCTAAACACCAATTCGTTATTATCCATCGAGTCTACTATTGCTAATGATTTTAAGTCGTATCCTTTATCTCTAATAATTTTTCCGCCCTGCTGGAAACCTTTTTCTATAGCAATTCCAATGCCTTCCACTGTGGCTCCCGATTGTTCCACTATATCTATAAGTCCCAAAAGCGCACAGCCATTAGCTAAAAAATCATCAATAATTAACACGTGATCCTCTGGTCCAATAAATTTCTTTGAAACTATAACATCGTAAATTCTTTTGTGAGTAAACGATTCAATCTTTGTCTGGTAAACATCGCCCTCAATATTTATACTCTGTGCTTTTTTCGCAAAAACCACTGGCACATCAAAGTACTGTGAAGCGATGGCTGCTATAGCAATGCCCGAAGCCTCAATAGTTAAAATCTTATTAATAGGTTTGTCCGCAAACAACTTCTTCCACTCTTTTCCCATCTCCTGGAAAAGATTCATATCCATTTGATGGTTTAGAAAATTGTCTACCTTTAAGACATTTCCATCCCTTACTGTTCCATCTTTTTTTATACGTTCTTCTAATAGTTTCATAATTACCTCTCATGAATCCGTAGTTACAATGATTATACAATAAAAATAGTAGATTTGCATTTTTATCTTTGCAAATCTACTATCATACACTCCAATCCTTTTGTTTTTACAATAAACTTATTTTTTTCCATGGGCCAAATATTTTCTTATTTTTATTAATCGTATATACTCTAATCCTTAAATATTTAAAACCTTCTTCTGGAGTCTCTATTTCTACATATCCCGTTTCATTTGTTACTGTTTTCTTGACAACAGGATTGCTATAGTTAGGTTTTTGAGAGACTTCTATTTCCATTCCAGATGCCCCTTTAACTTTAAAAAAAGCTATTTGATAAAAGCGTGTTCCCATACTGGATAAATATGTATAAGTGAAATATTTTGCGGGGTCTTTGCCAACATCCATTAATCCGACGCTATATAAAGCATTTTCTCCAATTTTAATACTTGTGTTTTTGATTATTAATTTTTTTATAGCACTCATATTAAAGGCGTAGCCACCTATTTTCTTAACACTCTTTGGTATCACTACTTTTTTAATAGTATAGTCTCCGCCAAAGAACGCTCCTCTTCCTATTTCCCTTACTCCGTTTTTTATTGTGATTGTTTTGTTCTTCGCGTCAGCGAATGAGTCATTACCTATCTCATGCACTGTCTTTGGAATCACTAGGTTTTTAACTCTATTACCTATAAACATACCTGCAGGAATTTTTTTCATTTTTTTAGGAATAATAATCTTTGTGGATTTATTATAAGCAAAAACATAGCTTCCCCATTTTCTAACACTCGAAGTAATCTTGACTGTTTTAAAGTCACAATCAGAAAATGCATCATCCTCTACTTTCTTCAATTTCTTATTCCACACAATTGTTTTTAAATGGTTGCATCCATTAAATGCAGCTGCACCTATACTTTTTAATTCTTTATTTAAAACAAGTTTTTTTAATTTATTACTGGAGACAGCATTAAAACCTACTCTCTTCACTATAGATGGTAGTTTTAGTGTTTTTCTTTTTCCTGTATATCTAACAAGAATTCCACTTCTCGTTATTATCATTCCATTGTATTTTTTAATTGTTCTTGAATTTGGGCTATTCAAAAACTTTTTTCTCTGTGAGTTTGACATTATGTTGCACAAAAGTTCAATACTTCTTCCATTTAGCTTTTTAGTCTTTATAGTCCATTTTACTTTTGAATCGAAGTTTACATATTCTTTTATATCATTGACTATTTTCTTTACTGTTTTGGGTATATACACTGTTTTAGGATTTAAAAAAGTAACGTTTCCATCTTCTTCTGTTGTTCCAAAGTATAAAAGTGATGATTCTAAAACTCTAGTACAGCCCTTTCTAATCTTTACATGTTTAGTATGGGCTGGAACTTGAACTAATGTTTTTCCATTTTTACTGTAAATTGTTCCTTTATAACTCTTATACTTAGGGTCATTCTTCATAGTATAAATGCTGTCGGAAGCAAATTGAGTTTTATTTTCTGGTTTATATGGAGAATTGAGTTTAATTTTTTTGAAACCATAAGAAATATATCGTTCATATTCTTCTAAGTAATCATTCCAAACTAATTTAAAATCTCCAGGCATAGTAATAGAAAATGGCTTGTTAGTAGTTAAAGACCAAGCCCCTATTCTCCTTACTGTTTTAGGAAGAGTTAGTGTAGGAAGATTACTATTATAAAATGCACAGAAACCGATGTCTGTCAAAGACGATGGAATACTGATAGACTTAATATTTTTACATTCACTAAAGGCATAATCAGCTATACCTTTAATACCTTTTTTAATTACTATCTTTTTAATATCTTTCTTTCTACAAGAATAAGATTTATCGGCATAGCCCTTTCCTTCTGCTATCAATGTGCCATCTTTAAAAGTATATTTTATATCATTGTTATTTATGTCTTTAGCATATAATGCTGGTACATATTTATCCGCTTTCACATTTACACTTGCAATATTAATAGTTCCAAAAACAAGTGTGATGATTAATACTAGTATATAAGCTCTTTTAAAAAAATACTTCATATAAATCTCCTTGTTAAAAGGCTAAACTCCTCTCTAACTAACTATATCATAAAGGGCTAATATTAAAAAAATATTAGAAAAAGCAAGAAACTCTTTTTCTATTATCGGTTTCTTGCTATTCACTATCTTAATTACTTTATTTTTTGCTTTTATTTAAATACTCTCTCGTTCCTGCAACAATAATAGGACTAAGCACTAGTATCGCAATAATATTAGGTATTGCCATTAGTCCGTTGAAAATGTCTGCTGTAGTCCATATAACCGTCACCGTCAAATATGGTCCTATGAAAATTGCTGCTATAAAAGCACATCTATATGCCATCATCAAATATTTATTCTTGTTCGTCAAATACTCTACACATCTTTCACCATAGTAATTCCATCCTATTATGGATGTGAATGCGAAGAAGATTAAACATACCATTAATGTGATGGCAGCCACTTCATTTGGAATAAAAGTAAGTCCTTTTTGGAATGCTTTAATTGTCACTTCCACTCCCTCTGAACTTTTATCTTTCCAAACTCCTGTTATAACAATGGCTAATCCCGTCATAGTGCAGACCACTACTGTATCTATAAATGTTCCCAACATAGAGATAAGTCCTTGTCTAGTTGGTTCCTTTGTCTTGGCCGCAGCTGCCGCTATAGGAGCAGATCCCAGGCCAGCCTCGTTAGAAAAGATTCCTCTTGCCACACCTCTTTGCATAGCTATGGCAATGGATGCAAATGCACCACCTGCCAGAGCCTTAAAACCAAATGCATAACTAAAGATTTCACCAATAGCTGCTGGCAATTTTGTAATGTTACAAATGATAAGTGCTACCACTGAAATGATATACAAGCCAGCCATAAATGGAACTATCACTTCTGATGCCATTGCTATTCTTTTTATTCCACCTATAACAACTAATGCCACTGCGATAGTAACTACAATTGCTACTATTATCACTGCCCAAGAGTATTCGTGTCCGAATATACTTACTGTATGTTTTAGGTTCGGATCAAAAATAGTTTTAGCCGAGTTTGCAATTCCGCTAACTTGTGTAAATGTTCCTATTCCAAACAAAGCCACGCACGAGCCAAAGATGGCGAATATTTTCGCAAGCCACTTCCACTTTTGTCCCATACCTTTTTCTATATAATAAAAAGGTCCACCTAGCACATGTCCGTTTTCATCAATATGCCTATACTTAATAGCCAAAAATCCCTCGGCATACTTTGTCGCCATTCCAAGTAACGCTGCTATCCACATCCAAAAGAGTGCTCCTGGTCCACCGGCCAGTATTCCAATAGCGGTAGCCACACCTACTATATTACCTGTACCTATAGTGGCTGATAATGCTGTACAAAGCGCTCCGAAACTGCTGACCTCACCTTCTTCGCCTTCCTCTTTTGAAAATATAAGTTTAAAGGCTTTGCCAAGTTTTCTTATTTGAAGACCTCTTAAACGAATGGTCAAGAAAAGACCTGTCGCCATTATAATAATAATTAACGGCAGGCCCCATACTATATCATCTATCTTTTGTAATAAGCTTGTGAGTTCTTTCATCGCGAATAATTATACCATATTTCACAAAAAAAGAGGTTAGCAAATGCCAACCTCTTTTTTTATATCACGCTAATGATTAAAGTTTAGCGTGGAATGTTCTAGAAATTACATCATCCTGCTGTTCTTTTGTTAGCTTGATGAAGTTAACAGCGTATCCTGAAACTCT
The DNA here is from genome assembly GCA_017514785.1 of Eubacterium sp. GTDB lineage: Bacteria > Bacillota > Clostridia > Lachnospirales > Lachnospiraceae > Eubacterium_G. The sequence goes on from JAFWIO010000006.1 coordinate 4,846, forward strand.
TATTGTAAGCTGTGGATACTTTTCTGGATGCTTTTGTGCATCTAGAAGTGTTTCCTTCTCTAAAACATTTACATTAAGGTGATGTCCACCTTCTTCTGCATAACCATCTAGTAAAGCTACTAAGTTATCAACTTTATTATTGCTTGCTGCCATAACTTTTTCCTCCTATTGTTCTTCAGACTCTTGAGCCTCTTCAGCATCTTTAGCTTCTTCAGTCTCTTTTGTCTCTTCTTCGGCCTGAGCTTTCTTAGCTTCTTGGGCCTGTTTCTTTAGTTCTAATCTGGATTCCTTAAATCCCTTTAGGATAGTTTCTCTAGCTTCCATCGCTTGTTCTTTGGTAGCTGGTTCCACATCCTCTAGTGGATATTCGATACCCAGTTGTTCATATTTCGTTTTACCCATATCGTGATATGGAAGTGCATCGAGTGCCTTTACATTTTTAAGTTTACCAATAAATCTGCCTAAGTCAAGTAGCGACTCTTCGTCATCTGTAATGCCTGGAACCACCACGTGTCTTATCCAAATGGTAACGTCTTTTTCGTTAAGGTACTCAGCAAACTTTAGGATGTTATCATTAGGTCTCTTTGTTAGTTCCTTGTGTTTCTTAGGATCTATATGTTTAATGTCTAACATCACTAAGTCTGTAACTTCTAAGAGCTTATCAATCTTCTCCAAATACTCTGGATCATCTGGCTTGAATGGTGCTCCCGAAGTATCTAAGCAAGTATGAATCTTTCTTTTATGTGCTTCAGTAAACAGCTCAGTTATAAAATCTAACTGCATAAGTGGCTCGCCACCAGTAACTGTGATTCCACCTTCTTTGTAGAAAGGTTTTTTCTTCTCATACTCTTCCATAATTCTGTCCACTGTTATGTCTTTGGCGCCCTCCATAGTCCATGTATCTGGATTATGGCAGTACGCACAGCGCATTGGACAACCTTTAAGGAAGACTACAAGTCTGATGCCTGGGCCATCAACTGTACCAAAACTTTCTAATGAATGAAGCTTACCTACCATGTTACACCTTTATTATTTTGTTACTTCTTCTAGATCGATGCCTAGTTCGTCAGCGTCTAAGTCACCAGCGATAACCTTGTCATCTTTTCCTAATGAATCAGGGATGATTGTAAATGTATTTGAAATACCATCCTGTGCATTCATAAATGGAATCTTAGCAACTGATGCTAGTGATGATGCAGCACCGTGAGTATCTCTACCGTGTAGTGGGTTAGCACCTGGAGCGAAAGGCTTACCTTCTCTACGTCCGTCTGGTGTGTTACCTGTGTTCTTACCATATGTTACGTTAGATGTAATAGTAAGAATTGACTGTGTAGGAATACCATTTCTGTATGTGTGCTGTTGTCTTAGGTAACCCATGAACTTGTTAACGATTTCTACTGCTAGCTCGTCCACTTCGTCGTTGTCGTTACCATATTTAGGGAAATCTCCCTCAATCTCGTAATCTACTACTAGACCGTCTTCGTCTCTGATTGTCTTAACTTTAGCGTTCTTGATAGCTGAAAGTGAGTCAGCAACGATTGAAAGACCAGCTACACCAGTAGCAAACCATCTCTTAACCTCTGCATCGTGAAGAGCCATCTGAACTCTTTCGTAGCAGTATTTATCATGCATGTAGTGGATGCAGTTTAGTGCGCTTACATAAACCTTAGCTAACCACTTCATCATATCGTCGAATTTGTCCATTACTTCGTCGTAGTCTAGGTACTCAGATGTAATAGGTCTATACTTAGGTCCTACCTGAACCTTTGTCTTCTCATCAATACCACCGTTGATAGCGTATAGTAGACATTTAGCAAGGTTAGCTCTAGCTCCGAAGAACTGCATTTCCTTACCAATTCTCATTGAAGATACACAACATGCGATACCGTAGTCGTCACCGTGTGTAACTCTCATTAAGTCATCATTCTCGTACTGAATTGAAGAATAACCGATAGAAATCTTAGCGCAGTATCTCTTGAATGCTTCTGGTAGTCTTGTTGACCATAGAACTGTTAGGTTTGGCTCTGGAGCTGCACCCAAGTTCTCTAGTGTGTGTAGGTATCTGAATGATGATTTTGAAACCATGTGACGTCCATCAATACCAACACCACCGATTGACTCTGTAACCCAAACTGGGTCACCAGCGAAAATCTGGTTGTACTCTGGAGTACGTGCAAACTTAACGCATCTTAACTTCATGATGAAGTGATCGATGAATTCCTGAATCTGCTCTTCAGTAAATGTTCCGTTTGCTAAATCTCTTTCTGCGTAGCAGTCGATAAATGTAGATGTACGTCCAAGTGACATAGCAGCACCATTCTGCTCTTTAACTGCTGCTAAGTATCCAAGGTATGTCCACTGGATAGCTTCCTGTACGTTCTTAGCTGGCTTTCTGATATCAAATCCATAGATATCGCCTAGCTTTGCTAATTCATCTAAAGCTCTTAACTGCTCTGAGAATTCTTCTCTATCTCTGATAACATCAGCTGTCATAGTCATAAGATCTGTGTTAGACTTCTGTTGCTTTTTGTCTTCGATTAGTCTGTCGATACCATAAAGCGCTACTCTTCTGTAGTCACCAATAATACGTCCACGTCCATATGCATCAGGTAGACCTGTTACGATATGGTTTGAACGACATGTTCTAATTTCTGGAGTATATGCGTCAAATACACCAGCATTGTGTGTCTTTCTATAGTTTGTATAGAAATCAACTACCTCAGGATCAACTTCATAGCCGTTGTCTGAACAAGCCTTCATTGCCATACGGATACCACCGTTCACCTGAAGACCTCTCTTAAATGGCTTATCTGTCTGGAAACCTACAATAGTTTCTTTGTCTTTGTCGATATAAGCTGCATCGTGGCTAGTAATAGTCTGAACAACCTTTGTGTCCATATCTAAAACTCCGCCTGCTTCTCTTTCCTTCTTCTGAAGTTCTTGAATTTCTTTCCAAAGTTCCTTAGTAGCCTCTGTAGGACCTGCTAGGAAACTTTCATCACCATCATATGGTGTGTAGTTCTTTTGAATAAAATCTCTGACGTTGATCTCCTTTTGCCAAGCGCCATTATTAAATCCTTCCCATTCTGCTCTCATTCTCTTTCTCCTCCTATTTAATAGTTAATAAATCTTCTACAGTCTTCCTCTTTGGAGCCTCCGGCTCGTCTGCTGGATGTCCAACTGCAATTAAAGCCATCAACAACTGTCCCTCAGGAACCTGTAAAATGTTTGAAGCTTTTTCTATATCATACAACCCCATTATTACTGTGCCCAAGCCCTCTTCTGCTGCCGCTAGACAAAATGTTTGGGCAGCGATTCCATTATCAAACGCTTGCCAATTGTCTTCGCGAACTGTGGAGAAACTGCCGTCTCTCTCAAAGCCTGAACGTTTATCAACAATCAATGTAGCAACTAGTGCTGCTGATCCATTAATGATGCCTGCATTGTGCTCTGCACAACATTCCTCTGCTAGCTGTTTCTTAATTTCTGGATCTTTGATTAGTATATAACGTGTTGTTTGCGAGTTTTTCCAAGAAGGTGCATATGCTGCACAACTAACCAGCTCTTTGATGGTATCATCTGACACTGGCGCGTCCGTAAATTTTCGGACACTTCTTCTCGTTTTTATACATGTTTTTGTATCCATTAAAACACCTCCAAA
>JAFWIO010000007.1 GCA_017514785.1 Eubacterium sp.
AATCATTTGAAGACTTAGCTACTGATGAAGTGAAAATGGTAGGAATGGGTGATCCAGAATCTGTGCCTGCCGGCAAATATGCAAAACAAGTTTTTGAATCTTTAAAGATATGGGACAAAGTTAAAAAGAAAGCAAACTTTGGAACAGATGTTAGAAACGTTCTTAATTGGGTAGAAGCAAATGAAGTAGACTGTGGAGTGGTTTACGAGACTGATGCTAAGATAAGTGACAAAGTTAAAATCCTAAGTACAGCTAAGAAGGGACTTTGTGACGATATCATTTACCCTGTTGGAATGATTAGTAGCTCAAAAAATAAAACTGATGCACAAGATTTAATTGATTTCTTTGCATCCGACGATGCTATGAAAGTGTTTAAGAAATACGGTTTTTATGAGGTTAAATAATTAGTATGGATTTATCACCATTATGGATTTCGCTTGAAATAGCAGTAATAGCAACAATTATTACTTTTGTTTTGGGAATCTTAATTGCAAGATTAGTTTCAAAAATGAGAAAGGGAAAAGCAGTAGTTGATAGCATTCTATCAATTCCATTGGTTCTTCCGCCTACAGTAGTAGGTTTCTTTTTGCTTGTTATTTTTGGAAGCAATTCACCAATAGGAAAAGTATTAGACAAAATAGGTGCCAATGTCATTTTTACAGTGACCGGCGCTGTTATTGCTGCGGTAATAGTTTCATTCCCAATAATGTATAGAAGTACAAGAGGCGCGCTAGAGCAAGTAGATCAAACTTACGTGGATGCTGCTAGAACTCTAGGCATGGGTGAATGGACAATATTTAGAAAAGTAATAATGCCAAATGCTTGGCCTGGTATAGCGGCTGCTACAGTTTTGACCTTTGCAAGAGCCTTAGGAGAATTCGGTGCCACAATAATGGTGGCTGGAAATATTCCTGGTAAAACAAGAACTATGTCAGTTGCCATTTATTCATTTATGCAAAGCGGCAACCGCGATAAAGCATATCTTTGGGTTGGTATAGTTATCGCTTTTTCATTAGTAATTCTAATCGCAATGAATCTATTTACTGATAGTTTCAAAAGGAGAAAGAGATGAAGTTACAAGTAGATATCAAAAAGACTCTGGGTGACTTCACGCTCAGATCCAAATTTGAAATAGATAATGACTGTTTTGCTATTCTCGGTTCTTCGGGAAGTGGTAAGACTTTGACGCTTAAATGTATTGCCGGAATTATTAAGCCTGATGAAGGGCGAATAGTTTTGGACGACAAAGTATTATTTGACTCAGAAGAAAAAATAAATGTTCCAACAAAAGACAGAGAGATTGGTTTTCTTTTCCAAGATTACGCATTGTTTCCGAATATGACTGTAAGACAAAACATAGATTGTGTGGCAAAGGAAAAGACTGAAGTAGATGAAGTGATAGATAAGTTTGGCTTAAGTGATGTGAAAGATCTATATCCATCACAGATTTCTGGTGGTCAAAGTCAAAGGACGGCTATAGCTAGAATGTTAATGACCAAACCCAAAATGATTATGTTAGATGAGCCATTCTCAGCACTTGATAATTATTTGCAATTTAGAATAGAGCAAGAACTATTCAACATAATTGGGGATTTTGACGGACCAATATTGATGGTAAGTCATGATAGAAATGAAGTGTATAGACTTGCTAGTACTATAGGTGTAATGGATGAAGGAACACTAACTAATATACAAGATAAAAATCATTTCTTTGAAAACCCTAAAAGTGTTGTTGCAACCAGATTATCAGGTTGTAAAAATATATCTCGAATTGAAAAGATAGGTGATGAGAAATACAAAGCACTAGATTGGGATATCAATTTAGAAATACCAAAGGGACTAGCTGAAAGTGATATTAATTACGTTGGTTTCAGGGCTCATTATTTTGAAATGACAAATGAACCAAACGATTACAATACATTTAAGTGCGTAACTGAAAGAGTGATTGAGGATACTTTTTCAATTACCATTTGCTTTAAACAAATAGATAACAAATCTAATTCTCCAGATGCTTTACTTACTTGGATTGTGTCAAAGCCAAAGTGGGATAAAGTAAGGGAATATATTAATCACGATTATTACTATTTGAAAATGAATCCAAAAGATTTGATTTTATTAGAAAGATAAATATGAAAGATGGAATTGGTAGAACAATTGAATATTTAAGAATTTCTTTGACGGACAAGTGTAATTTAAGGTGTAAATATTGTATGCCTAAAGATGGTGTCTGTCAGCTAAGTCACAATGATATTCTTACATTAGAAGAAGTGTATAGACTGACAAATATCCTATCTAAACTTGGCATTAAACGAGTTAGAATTACTGGTGGAGAGCCGTTAGTTAAAAAGAATGTTTGTAAACTTATTTCCGATATCAACAGTATTAAAGAGATAGATCAAATTTCTCTAACGACTAATGGTGTCTTGCTTGGTGAAATGATAGATGATTTGACTAATGCTGGAATTGATGATGTTAACATTAGTCTTGATACTTTAGATAGGGATAAATATTTTGAACTGACTGATCAGGATGAATTGTCTACTGTTTTAGAATCAATTGATTTAGCGATTGCAAAAAACTTAAATCCAAAAATTAATTGTGTTCCAATGAAAGAATGGAATGAAGAAGAGTTGGAAGGTATTGCATCGTTAGCCCGCGACAAAGAAATAGATGTTAGATTTATAGAACTTATGCCAACTAAGTATGGAAAGAACTATACAAAGATAAAAAATTCTGAAGTACTTAAGAAATTAGAAGAGGCCTTTGGAGAAGCCGAAATTGTAAACAATGATGAAGGGATAAATGGTCCTGCCGAATACTATTCTTTTGAAGGGTTTAAAGGTAGAGTTGGCTTTATTAGTCCAATTTCAAATAATTTTTGCTCTGAGTGCAATAGAATTAGGCTCACACCAACAGGATTCTTAAAACTATGTTTACATCAAAATGATGGAATAGATCTTAAGGTTTTGCTTAGAAGCGGAAAGAGCGATGATGAAATTTTAGAAAGCATAAAAGAAGCGATTAAAAATAAACCTAAAGCACATAACATGATGCAAAATGCAGGTGATACGAATATGCATAAAATAGGAGGATAAGATGGGCGTTATAAAAGCTATCTGTATAAGTGAAGAAAAAGGAACTCTAAAAAAGAATATAGATGAATGCATGCTGATTGAAAATTTTGGTTTAGAAAATGATGCTCACGCAGGCTCAGAAAGACAGGTGAGTCTTCTTTCATATGAAATAGAAAATGCATTTTTTATAAAGAATGAATTAGACCTAGAAGCAGGTGTTTTTGGCGAGAACTTATTAGTAAGCGGATTCGATTTTAAAAAGAAGGCCGTTGGCACAAAGTTAAAATGTGGAGATGTTGTTTTAGAAATTACCCAAATAGGAAAAGAGTGTCATACAGGCTGTAACATTAGAGAAAAAACTGGTGATTGCATTATGCCACGAGAAGGAGTGTTCGCTAAAGTTGTTAATGGTGGAAAGATTAAAGTAGGAGATGAAATGAGTATTGTGAAGCGTCCATATACGGCATCTGTTATTACTGCAAGTGATAGATGTTATGTAGGGATCAATGAAGATGTTAGTGGACCGCTTTTGACACAGATGCTTAAAGATAGTGGATATGAAATTATTTCTTATGATTTGCTTAATGATGACGAAGAAATGATATATAATAGATTGGTAGAGTTAGCGGACAATGAAAGGCCTGATGTTATTTTCACAACTGGTGGCACAGGATTCTCAGTTAGAGATAATGTGCCAGAAGCCACACTGAAAGCTGCTCATAAAAACGTGCCTGGTATTAGTCAGGCAATACGTGCTTACAGTTTAAACATTACTGATAGAGCAATGCTTAGTAGAGCTGAGTCAGTGATTAGAAATAGAACAATTATTATCAATCTACCTGGAAGTCCAAAAGCAGTGAAGGAATGTCTAGAATATGTTGTTCCATCACTTGCCCATGGGATTGATATTTTAAGAGGAGAAAAAGATGGGTAATGTTTTGAGTGTTCCAGTAACCAAAGTGTTAGAAGATGGAACCAAAGAAAACATAGATAGAAAAGTATTAAAAGAATACACTGTTCATTTAATTTGTAATGGTGAGAGTATTCTTGATATAGATTGCACTAATCTTGATCTTAAAGAGTTAGTTGTCGGTAGATTGTTTGCTGATAAAAAGATACAAAACTATTCAGATGTTGACAGTGTCGATATAAATGAGATTAATGATAATGAGTCAGCTGTTAATGTTTTAATTACAACTAGCAATGCTAAAGTTGAGACTTCAAATAAAATTCCTAATATCAATCATGAATCTGTTATCAGTATAATTAATAAATTTACTGACGGTTCAGAAATACACAACGAAACAAAATCCACCCATAGTTGTTATTTGGCAGTTGGAACCAAAGCAGTTTTTGAAACTGAAGATATTAGTAGACACAATGCGGTTGATAAGTCAGTTGGATATATGCTTATTAATGAATTGAATCCAGTAGATTGCATTTTATATTCTTCTGGAAGAGTTCCACTTGATATGATTGAAAAAGTTGGCAATGCGAAGATCCCTATTTTAGTAGCAAAAGCATTGCCTACAGATAAAGCAATACAATATGCAAAAGATAACAATATAGTATTGATTGCTAGAGCTAGAAATGGCGAATACGAAATATTTAATCAATAGAGGTTTATATGAATACAATTCGAAAAGCAACTGAATCTGATATAAAAGGAATTTTAAATCTTTTACTTCAAATAGATATGATTCATCACAGTGCCAGACCTGATATTTTTAAAGGATCTGCGTATAAGTACACAGAGGATGAACTAAAAGATTTGTTAAATGATGAAAACTCCCCAGTGTTTGTATGCGTTGACGAACACGATAATGTAATCGGACATGCGTTTTGTGTTTGCAAACAAGAAATCGATCATAATGTTTTAACGGATATCAAAACATTATACATTGATGACATCTGTGTGGATGAAAACATGAGAGGTAAAAATATAGGAAAGAGTTTATACGATTTTGTGGTAGACTTCGCCAAAGAAAATGATTTCTATAACATTACTCTAAATGTTTGGGAGTGTAATCCGGGCGCTATAGAGTTTTATAAAAAAATGGGACTAGTTCCACAAAAAATTGGAATGGAAAAAATATTATAAAATGATGGATAAAAATTTTGACAAACAAGCATAAAAGATTGTTCTATTAAGAGATTAGATTAGGAGATATTATGAATATTGATATGACAACACCATGCGACAATGGTCTTATAAATATTCGCGTAGGAGCAATAATAATGAAAAACAATAAATTACTTATGGTAGGGTGCGTATTGAGGCCTGAATATTTGTATTCCGTTGGTGGAAGATTAAAGTTTGGTGAAACCTCTGAAGAGGCAATTGTTCGAGAAGTATTTGAAGAGACTGGTCATAAGTTAGAAGTGGATAGGTTAGGCTTTATTCATGAAAATTATTTTTATGGCGATACTCCACATAATAATGGGAAACTAATATATGAGGTTTCATATTATTACTATATGAAAGTTCCGTGTGACTTCGAACCAACAAATATGAGCATTACTGAAGATGGTGAAGAAGAGTTTTTGAAATGGATTGATTTGGATGATCCAATAAAATATTATCCTGAATTTTTCAGAAGTGAGCTGAAAAATCCAGTTGATTCTGTGAAACATTTTTTGAACGATGAAAGATAAAAACATAATGGGGAATTACATGATAAAAGTTTTCTTTGTTTGCCATGGAAATATATGTAGATCTCCAATGGCGCAATATATTTTTCAAAATATGATTGATAATGATGGTTTAACAGACCAGTTTTATATTGATTCAGCAGCCACTAGCACTGAAGAGATAGGAAATGGTCTTCATTATGGCACGAGAAGTAAACTAGAAGAAGTTGGTATTCCTTACGGTAATCATAGAGCGTATCAAATAAGTAAACCAGATTATGAAAAGTACGATTACATTATTGGAATGGATGAAGCAAACATTAGAAATATTAATCGTATGATTGGTCCTGATGTTGAAGGTAAAGTTTACAAACTATTAGATTTTGCAGGAGAAGAC
>JAFWIO010000008.1 GCA_017514785.1 Eubacterium sp.
CCATCTACTAGGTCAGTTACTTCTTCGCCGAAGGCGTTTAACATATCCTCACGTGTCACGCTTGTGTCTTCCATAACATCGTGAAGCAAAGCTGCCATAATGGATTCTTTATCTAACTCTAGATCTGCCAAAATGAGCGCAGTATGAAGAGGGTGAATTATGTATGGTTCACCTGATTTTCTCTTTTGATCTTTATGCGCTTCTTTCGCAAACTTGTAAGCTTTGTCAATCATCTCTAGTTCTGAAGATGGATGATACTGCTTAATTTTGTCGATCAAACGAGCATACAATTCCTCAGGAGTGGCATGCTCCTGCTCGGACGGAATTATACCGTGTATTTCCAATTGTTTGTTAATGTTTACATCGCTCATTTTTCTAGTTTCTTTCTTTTTATTTTCCTTCGTAAGCTATAACGCTATCTACCTTATAGCCATCAAGTTTTGCTCTGCCATTTAGGCCTTTAAGTTCTACTAAGAATAGACAATCAACTACTTCTGCACCTAATTTCTCAACAAGGTCAATAGCTGCTTTTGCACTGCCACCTGTAGCAATCAAGTCATCAATTATAACAACCTTTTGACCTGGCTTGATAGCATCTACATGCATCTCTACAGTAGCTGTACCATACTCTAAATCATATTCTTGAGATATAGTTGTGTGAGGTAGTTTTCCTTTTTTTCTAATCAAAGATAAACCTTTGCCCATGTTGTAGGCGATGGCTGCGCCAAAGATAAATCCTCTAGCCTCTACACCCACCATCACATCATAATCCAAATCTTTAATTTTATCTTGCATGCTATCAACAGCAAGTTTGAATCCTTCTGGGTCTTGTGTAACTGTAGTGATATCCCTAAACATAATTCCCTCTTCAGGAAAATCTGGGATAGTTCTAATATATTTGTCTATTGGATGCATAATGTCCTCCTAGCAAAAACTTTCTATAATTAACTGAAGATATTGTCTTCCGTTAAACTCATTTATATTTGGATAGTACAAAAGCATAAGTTTAATCTCGTTAGTCACGCCTTCCATTGCTTTATCTATCTCATCTTGTCCAAACTTTTCACTCAAAAATTTCATAAAACGTTTAGACTTGTTAAACATAATTCCTTGCATCTTGAAACCACTCTCGTCAGTCATCTCAAGTCTGATGGCTTTTCCTTCTTTGCCTAATATTTTTATTCTGTTTATTTGAATATGCTTTCCGGCAAAGATAGGCTTTTTGTTTCCTACGCCAAATGGCTCCAGTTTCTTTAAATCATTTACTAAACCAAATGTAGCAAACTTAAACGGTAGTTCACTATCTACCTCTATCTTTTTCATTAAGTCTTCTTCAGTTAAAGTACATTTTTCATTCAGTCTAGTTCTAAGTTCGTCTATGTTTTGTTTTTCTATTGAAAGTCCAGCAGCCATTTTGTGTCCGCCAAATTTTAAGAACAAATCCTTAACTTGAGATAGGTTTTCAAACATATCGTACTCATCAATAGATCTGCCAGATCCTTTGACGCAGTCTTCTGCATCTGTAAGAACAATAGATGGCTTATTGAAAAATTCTTTTACTCTACCAGCAATAATACCGGCCACACTCTCGTGACAATCTGGCAAATACAAAACAAGGATTTTATCCTTCATTTCTCTTGCCATATCTATTGCTTCTTTGGCACCCTGCTCTGTAATGTCTTTTCGCTCATCATTTAGACTCTTTAGCTTCTTGGCATCTGCCAAAGCTTTTTCACTGTCAGTTTCATTTAACAAATCAACTGCTCTTTTAGCTGTATCAAGTCTTCCCGAAGCATTTAAGCAAGGTCCTAGTATAAAACCAAAATGATATGAACCAACACTTTCTTTGTTGATGCCGCAAGCATCCATTAAAGCATTTAATCCCACATCTTTTGTAGTTTTTATAAGCTCTAGTCCTGTCTTTACAATGGTTCTGTTTTCGCCCTTTAGAGGAACTACATCGCAAACAGTTGCCATTGCGCCGTAGACTAGTAAACTCTCTAAATTCTTTTGATTTTGACCCATACTCTCATATAAAGCGCGCATTAATTGATACGCAACCATAGCGCCACATAGGTCTTTAAATGGGTATTCACAAGTTGCTTGTTTGTGATTAACCACTGCATCTGCGTTAGGAACTATGAACTTCTTTTCGCCATTTTCTTCTATAAATGGAACTTCGTGGTGATCAGTTATAACAACTGTCATTCCAAGTTCTTTGGCGAAGTCTACTTGTTCGCTTGCAGCAATTCCATTGTCACAAGTTACGATAGTATCAATACCTGCATCTTTTGCTTCTTGTATAAGACTTTCATTAATGCCGTAACCATCATTTACCCTGTGTGGAACAACCACATCCACATCCGCTCCTAATTCAGACAAAGCTTTGTTCAAAATGTAACCAGAGCAAATACCATCCACATCATAATCACTAATAATACGAATCTTATTTTTGCCAGCGATTTTTATTTTAAGAATATCAACTGCTTTGTCCATATCCTTAAACAACCATGGGGATGAAAGCGTATCTATATTTGTATTCAAATACTCTTCTATCTCTTTATCGCCCACAACGTCTCTATTGCGTATCACTCTAGCAACTATTGGGTTGATATTAAATTTCTTTGCGATTTCTCCAAAGTCCGCTTTCTTCGTTTGGAGCATCCACTTCTCTGTCATTCTTTCCATAACTTGAACAATACTCTATAAATTTATAAAAGCGGTACCACTGTTTAGTGATACCGCTTGATATTATCTTAAGGCTTTATCGTAAGATCTACCCTTAAAAATGTACCACAATGAACCTGTGATAAATACTGATGAGAATGCACCTGCAATCAAGCCAACCATAAGTGGTAATGTGAATTCCTGAATTGATGTAACACCCATAATGTAAATCATGAATACCATGATAAATGTTGTGAATGTTGTGTAAATACTTCTTGTAAGTGTCTGTGTGATTGATGTATTTACAATATCAATTACCTTATCACCTCTTCTACGGTTGCCCATATTCTCACGGATACGGTCGAATATGACAATCGTGGCGTTGATTGAGTAACCTACTATCGTCAATAGACAGGCGATAAATGTAGTACCAAGTGTAACTCTAGCTAGTGCGTAGAAGCCAACTACTATAGCCACATCATGGAACAACGCTGTAACCGCAGCTAGGGCAAATTGTACATTTCTAAATCTTGCCCAAATGTAAATCAACATACATATCAACGCAATAGCTGTAGCCAATACCGCGTCTTCTCTCATCTGCTTACTTACTGTTCCTGAAATCATCTCATTTGAGAAGTTTTCTTGATGCTTCTTATCATTTGTATCGTAAGCTTTGTATTTATCTATTAGGACTTTTTTGAATTTATCAAATTTCTTTCCTTCTAGTTTTTCAGTTTTGATTGTATAAATCTTAGGTTTGTCAGTATCTCTCTGTCCTTGAACCTCTTTTAGTCCAACTTCTTTTTCTAGGTCTTTCTTAATGTGGTCATTGAAGTAATCGATTGAGTATTCTTTGGCGAACTCAACTTTTACTGAACTACCACCCTTAAACTCGATACCTAGGTTGAATACTGAACCACCAATTCCGTTAGCAACCATTGCAATTACACCAATCAAAATAGCGCAAATTGAGATTGTGAAGAAAATAGCTTTCTTCTGAACGAACTGGAATACTTTTCTAACCTTTTCTTTTCCGTAGAACTTAATGTCTTGGAATCCCATATGGAATAGCATCCATACGAATCCTCTAGAAATAACTAGAGCCTCGAACAACTGGATAATAATACCAATTGCCAATGTCTGTGCGAAACCTTGAACAGTTCCTGAACCTCTCCAAAGAAGAACTAATGCTGCAATAAGTGTTGTGATGTTACCATCGACAATAGCTGATGTTGCAGCCTTGAAACCAGTCTTGATTGCTGTCTTAACTGTTTTGCCGTTTGCAATTTCTTCTCTGATACGAGCATATATAATAACGTTAGCATCCACGGCCATACCAATATTCAAGATAATACCGGCGATACCTGGAAGCGTTAGTGTTAAGTCGAAACCATTTAGCGCTAGCAAGATCATTTCTACGTATGCAATAAGTGCAAGACCTGCAGCAATACCTGGAATTCTATATACGATAAGCATGAAGATTAGAATGATTATCATACCGATTAGACCGGCAAGCAAACTCTTCTGCAATGCATCGTTACCCAACTGAGCACTTTCAACCTTATGGCTAATCTCGTCTAGAGAAAGTGTAAGTGAACCGATACGGATATTAGATGCTAACTGCTCTGCTTCTTCCAAATCCTTCTGACCATCGATCTGAGCCTCACCACCAGTGATAGCTTCTTTTACGTTTGGCGCACTCAAGATTTGATTATCATAAATGATATAAGTCTGGTTACCAACATTCTGAGATGTCATATCACCGAAAGCTTTAGTACCTTTATCATCAAACTTAAGTGATACTACATACTGTGTAGCCTTTGTGTTTTCATCTTGAGATGCTTGGCCTTTGGCGTTCTTAACTTCATCACCAGTTACCCAAACTTTGTAATATCCATCATCCTGTGAATTATTCTTAAGCTGAATATACTTCTTAGCCTTAATATCCTTTGCAGAAGGTGTACTTTCTTCCTTAGTACAGAAATACAAAGAACCAGGTTTACCTAATTCTTCAAGCACCTTATCCGCGTCATACTGTCCAGGAATAGAAACCGCGATTTTGTCATCACCCTCTTTTTGAACCTGAGCTTCAGTACTGAATACCTGTACTCTCTTCTCCAACTTGTTAATTGTGTCATTAAAGTCTTCGTTAGAGTACTTTCCATTGTCTTTGGATACTTGATAAGTGATACTTACACCACCCTTTAAGTCAAGTCCCAATTTGATAGACTTTGCTTGGCCATATCCAGCCACACCAAAAACAAGAACATATGCTGCAAATGCAACCATAGCAATTGATAAAACAAATGCCACTATCGCTTTTGGTCTAGTCATTTTGTACTTCATGTTTAACCTCTTTCTTGTTAGCTTTCAGCTAACGCTGCTTTAATCATAATCGAGCATTCTACTCTCTTCTTTTCCATTTCGCATCCGATATCGTATGTAGTATTAATTGAGCCATTTTGTTTATATGCATTAGCTGCACATCCACCGCTGCAATAATACTTCGCAAAACAGTTTTTACATTTCTCTTTCGAGTAAACGTTACAGTTTGCAAACTTCTCAACAATATCAGGATTAACTATTCCCTCGTCAACATTTCCAAGTAAGTAATCTTCATCACCCACAAACTGATGACAAGGATATAAATCTCCTCCTGGAGTGACTGCCAAATACTCAGTGCCTGAGCCACAACCTGACAATCGTTTATATACACAAGGTCCACCGCTTAAATCAATCATAAAGTGAAAGAATGTAAAGCCATTTCCCTCTTTGTGTCGTTTGATATATTCATCGGCCAGTTTGTCATACTCTTCAAGTATCTGCGGCAAATCCTGTTCCCTTATGGAATATGGATCTTCCTCTGGACCAACTACTGGCTCAATAGAAATCTGTTTAAATCCTAAATCAGCAAAGTGTTTAACATCTTCTGAGAAATCTAAGTTCTCTCTAGTAAAAGTTCCTCTGATGTAATAGTTGTTCTGGTCTCTGCTCTCAGCAAGCTTTTTAAACTTAGGTACTATTAAATCATAACTTCCCTTGCCATTTCTAAATGGTCTCATATTATCATTAACTTCTTTTCGACCATCTAGACTGATTACTACATTTCCCATTTCTTTGTTTAAGAAATCTTGGACTTCATCGTTTAACAAAACTCCGTTTGTAGTAAGCGTGAATCTAAACTTTTTATTATTAGCTTCTTCTATGAATCTGCCATACTGAACTAGTTGTTTCACAACATCCCAATTCATAAGCGGCTCTCCGCCAAAGAAGTCAACTTCCAAGTTTACTCTGTTTCCAGAATTTTGAACTAGATAATCTAGCGCCTTCTTTCCAGTCTCAAAACTCATAAGTTCTCGTTTGCCGTGGTATTCTCCTTCCTCGGCAAAGCAGTATTTACAAGCGAGATTACAATCATGTGCAATGTGCATACATAATGCTTTAACTACTGGCTTGTGGTGTTTCTTAAAATCACCAACAACAGGCTCGAATACATCTTCTGTAAAAAGCTTCTTTTGATCAACTAGTTCTTCTATTTCACTAAGGGATTCGCGTATTTGGTCTTCGTCGTAGGCCCCCTTAAGTTCTTCTAGTATTTCATCAGCACTCTTTTCCTCATACAACGATATAACATCATAAGTGACATCATCAACCAAATGTATAGAACTACTTTCTACGTCCATTACAATGTTAAATCCATTGCTCTTATACTGATGAATCATTGTAATATCCTCCAAAATAATAAGCTTATTAACGCACTATAACAGAGTCGATGTACGGCTCTGTTATACGATACTTATTATTCAATTAATTTTAATTATTTTTGTTCGCAAGTCTGATTTCCGACTGTGCAAGATGTCTTACAAGCTGACTGACATGATGTCTGACACTCGCCACAACCACCTTTTTTTACTGTATCGTTTAATGTCTTATCTGTAAGTGTTTTAATATGTTTCATAATACCCTCCAAAACGGCTTTTTTTGAAACAAAAGTTCCTAAAAAATTATAACACAAAGGTGGCTTTTTTCCAAACACTTTTTATGCCATTTTTCCTATATTTTATCGCAGTTCTAGGGGCTTGTTTCTTGACATTAAACACCCCTTTTTGTACAATCTTTTCTATAAATCGAACGGATTTATAAAATTTACTAAAAAGGAGGTCTATATGGACCCGATGAACATAGCGATGCTATGTATTTTAATTGTTTTATTATTACTATCAGCCTTTTTCTCAAGCGCTGAAACTGCTCTTACTACTGTTAACCGTATGAGAGTAAGAATGCATGTGGAGGAAGGCAAAAAGAACGCTATTGTCTTAAGCAAAATACTAGATGACGGCAGAAAGATATTAAGTACAGTACTTATTCTTAATAATATTGTAAATATCTCTGCTTCATCCATTGCCACTATATTTACTCAAGGATTAGTTGGCAATGCATATGTAAGTATTGGCGTTGGAATATTTACATTCATTCTTATTGTTTATGGTGAAATTATTCCAAAAACTATAGCAAGTATGCATTCAGAGTCTATTGCTCTACACTACGCTAGACCAATTAGATTTTGTATGTTTATATTCACTCCACTAATCTTTGTTTTGAATTTAATCTCTACTATCTTCTTAAAGATATTTAGAGTTAAAGTAAATTTAAATTCAAAAAAGATTACTGAGGGCGAACTTCGTACAATAATGGATGTTACTGAAGAGGAAGGCTTACTTGAATCTGAAGAGGTTGATATTATCAACAATGTCTTTGACTTTGGCGATCTAAAAGCTAAAGACATCATGATTCCAAAGGTTGATATTGTAATGGTGTCAATTGACACTACATACGAAGAGTTTTTGGATATAGTTAAAGAAAATAAATTTACTCGTATGCCTGTATATAAAGATAGTTCTGATAATATCGTCGGAATTGTAAATATAAAGGATTTGATTGTAAATCATATAAGCGGTGAAGAATTTGACATATCAGAAATGATGCGTGATCCATTCTACACTATCGCTACTAAGGAGATTAATGATCTTCTATTCGAGATGAAGGAAGATGAATCAGGAATGTGTATCGTCCTAGACGAATACGGTCAGGTGGACGGTATGATTACTCTAGAGGATATCTTAGAAGAGATTGTGGGCGATATGAGAGATGAATTTGACGCCGCCGAAGAAGAAGGTATCCAAAAGGTTGGTGAGCATAGATACAAAGTAGATGGTTCAGTTAACCTTGATGACTTCAACGAAGAACTAGGAACTGATATAGATTCAGATCACTATGAATCAGTGGGCGGTTTGATTATCGAACAGCTTGAGAGAATCCCAAAGACTGGTGATGTGGTTAAGATAGATAATTGTAAATTAACAGTTATCGATATGGATTCAAACAGAGTGGAATCCGTGGCGGTCGATGTCATACCGAAGAAAAAAGAAACTGAAGAAAACGAATAATCAAAAAGCAGTATCAATCGATACTGCTTTTTCTTTATTTAGAATTAATTACCCATTCCATATATCTGTTATGCATAAACTCATCATCCCACGTTTTGTCAAAGAATTTATCGATATCATTAGT
Organism: Eubacterium sp.; assembly: GCA_017514785.1. Taxonomy (GTDB): domain Bacteria; phylum Bacillota; class Clostridia; order Lachnospirales; family Lachnospiraceae; genus Eubacterium_G. The sequence continues at coordinate 8,239 of JAFWIO010000008.1, forward strand.
TGGTTTTTTATCTTTAACATATACAGGTTTTCTGTGTGGTACATTAACCTTTCTAAAGCCTTTCACGTAATTAGGATTTTTAATTACATATTCCTTGAACTGTTTCTCTGTATAACAAGTTTCTCTGTCACCCCATCTGTAGAATGAATACATACTTAGAACAAAGTTTACTATCATAAATACTGTAATAATCCAAGCCGCAATAACCCATCCTCTTCCATTCATTTTCATAAATAATCTCTGAAGCAAAGGAAGAACAAACTTGATAAATAACACTCCCATAATGCCCCAAGCAATACTAAATGGAACACTTATATATTTGGCAATCGTTAGATAACCTAGCGCACCATAATTCCATGATGTTGAATTAAGCACTACTTCTTCCACATATCCTGCTATCCACTCTACAACGGATGCAAGAATCATAAACACAACAAACTCAATAAAAATATTGCTTTTCTTTAATGAGTTTGCCGCCACATAAGTTAGGCATGCGCCCGCTCCGTAAACTATGTTTAAGTGGCCCCATAGGAATGTTACATGGCTCTCCCATGCTCCTAAGTCTACTAGCGAAAAGATACCTTCCACTATCACACCTAATACGCATCCTATGATAAACAACCACACAAAATGGTGAAATTTCGGTTTATAGTTTTCAACTTGCTTCATAGTTCCTCCACACAAAAAGATATACAGACGAATCCGCATATCTTTTTAATTTTATAGTTCTTCTAATTTCTTAATCTTTTCCCATAGACGTCCTTGTTGCTCATCGCAATACTGACATCTGTATAAGCCGTTTTCTTTGTCGGTCAAAACAAAGACATGCTTTAGTTCCTGCTCAATAGATGTAATACATCTAGGGTTTTTACAATGTAGAACATTAGTAATCTTTTCAGGAAGTTTTAGTTCTCTCTTCTCTACTAACTTTCCATCTTCAATGATGTCTACAGTAATGTTGTGATCGATAAATCCGAGCACGTCAAAGTCCACAATATCAAGTGAACCTTCTACTTTTATAATGTCCTTACGGCCCATCTTTTCACTTTTAGCATTTTTAATAATAGCAATTGAACAATCCAAATCATCAAGATTTAGATAATGATAAATCGCCATTGCTCTTCCAGCCTGGATGTGGTCTAGTACAAAACCATTGTTAATCTGATCTACATTAATCATACTTCCACCTCCATAAGTTTAAGGATTAAAGCCATTCTCACATACACACCATACTGTGCCTGTTTGAAATATACAGCTCTTGGATCTTTATCTACTTTTACTGAGATTTCATTTACTCTTGGCAAAGGATGAAGGACTAGCATATCTTCTCTAGCTTCCTTCATCTTATCCTTTGTCAAAATGAAACTATCTTTTAATCTAATATAATCTTCTTCGTTGAAGAATCTTTCTCGTTGTACTCTTGTCATGTAAAGGATGTCTAAATCTCCCATTACATCATCTAAGTTTGTCACCTCTTCATATTCACATCCAGCTTCTTCTATCGCCTCGCGAATATAATCTGGAACTTTTAGTTCCTCAGGTGAGATTAAGACAAACTTTATATCATCGTATCTTAATAGCGCATTGATAAGTGAGTGAACTGTACGTCCAAACTTTAGGTCGCCACAAAGACCGATTGTAAATCCACCAAGTTTTCCCTTTAGACTTCTAATTGTTAGTAAGTCTGTAAGAGTCTGTGTTGGATGCTGATGTCCACCATCTCCTGCGTTTATAACAGGGATACTTGCATTGTTTGCAGCCACTAGCGCCGAACCTTCTTTAGGATGGCGCATAGCACAGATATCTGCATAGCATGAAACTACTTTAATAGTATCCGCCAAACTCTCTCCCTTAGCTGCGGAACTAGATGCTGCCTCAGAGAAACCTAACACCTGTCCACCAAGGTTAATCATAGCTGCTTCAAAGCTAAGTCTTGTTCTAGTACTTGGCTCATAAAATAATGTAGCTATCTTTTTGTTACGACATGCATCTTTGTACTTATCTGGATTGTTTTCGATGTCATTAGCCAAATCAAACAAACTATCTAACTCTTCTACTGACATATCCAAAGGACTAAGTAAATGTCTCATTGTTACCTCCATTTTTCAATTTGCCTAAAAATGGGCAAAAAAAATTTGGGTCGCAAATTTTTGTTATTCAAATGATACATTATTGGGGCTAATAATTCAAGCAGTTTTTAATAAAAATCACCACCAAATTAATGGTGGTGATAGTAATTATTTTTTCTTAATCTTAACTTTCTTTGGCGCACTCCACATAGAATAGTATTTTTTTCCATACAAAACCAAATAATGTCTTACTCTAACATATAGTTTCTTTTTATTCTTTAACTTTTTACTTTTAACAACTGTTGTTGTTCCTTTAGTTTTTTTAACCTTATTAACTATATACTTTTTGTTTTTCTTTGCTTGTTTTTTGCTTTTATATACTCTAACCTGTACACCATCGTGACGATGAAAGCTAAGATGAGTAAATGTAAGTTTCTTCGATTTCTTCTTTTTATGAGCTTCATCTACACGTGGTTCAGATTTCTCAAAATATTCTGGTGCAGAGGCTTTACCATTATAATAACATCTAACATAATCTACATATGTATGTGTTTCATAATCTTTTGAATCTTCATTTTCTTTTACTAGAGTCCAACCCTCGCTGATTATTCTACCCGCAATTTCCGGATTCATAGAATTTAATATTCTTATTGTCGCAGATTCAGTGAATGGCCACGCCTTCGGGTCCTTTGTCGGTTCAGGATCAGTCGAATAATTTGCAGGATCATAAGTACCAGTTAAGGTATTATCAATATAAAACTCAACTTTTTTGTCCCACCATTTTACTCTGAAAATGTGAAACTTACTTTTATCTAAACCGTTTCGCCAAACTTTCTGATTTAAAAAACCGCTCACATTATACGTCTTTGGAGTAATCAATACTTGCGTAAGAAGATCTTCATCATTATTATATTGGAACAAATCTAGCTCTCCACACTTAGGCCATAATTTTCCTTTACCCAATAAGTATGAAGTAGAGCTAACACCATATGCAGGTGAAATTTTAGCTCTAATCTCTACCTCGTTAAACTTGCGAAAACCTGAATCTCTAGTGTGTATGGATCCTATATAATCAGATTTTACTACTCTTCTCTCATTATTATTAAATGATATTTGAGATGATATATCCAAAAAACCATTAGCAACTTTAACATTCTCTTCTCTAGCAGTCGGCTGATATACATCACTGTATGAAGTATCAACTTGTCCTAAATCAATACTCCATTCTTCTGTATTTAATTCATTACCATTAAACTCATCACTCCATACTAGTGATCTTACGATACCTCTTTCCTTATCAACTAATTCATCTCTTTGCGCAAAAACATCACTCTCTAAAACACTTCCACAAGTAAATGTGAAACACAACGTTAAGCAAACCCATAATGCGATAATCTTCCTCATCTTATTTCTCCTTTAAGTAAACATCGAGGTATTTTGTCCATATAAATATACCATTTATTATTCATTTAATAAAGATATGAAAAAACAATTCTCACCTTTTTCTTTCTATGATAAAATAATTTGTAAGTGAGGTACGGATTATGAGCAGAGAATATAAAAAGCTAGAAGACTATTGTAAAGCTATTCGCGAAAAAACAGATATGAAACCTGAAGTTGCTGTTATTTTGGGATCAGGTTTAGATTCTTTTGTGGATTGCTTGGAAAATCCAGTTGAGCGTGGTTATCACAAGATTCCAGAGCATCCAATATGTACAAATGCAGCACACAGAGGTCGTTATGTTTTTGGAACTATAGGAGATACTAATGTAGTTGTTCTTCAGGGAAG
>JAFWIO010000009.1 GCA_017514785.1 Eubacterium sp.
ACCCATTTTCTGAAGACCTGCAGCCATTTCATTTGCAATTACACCTGTTCCCAATACAGCCCATTTTATCTCTTTGCTCATATTTTTCTCGAATCTCCTTCCCTGTAGTTCATCTGTCTTATAATCAGTTATTCTGTAATATAGGTACTCTACAAAATTCAAATTTATCTATGTATATACAATCTAGTCATTTTCGGTTCATCATCTTCTTGTACCATACAATAAAACTCCCAACCATATTTTTCATAAAAACCAATATGGTCCGTTGCCAAATAAATAGGTGAGACTCCTTTTTTCTTCATATCATCTACGGCCATATTCAATAGTTGCCCAGCAATTCCTTTTTTGCGATGCTCTTTCTCTGTATATACAGCGCAAATATTGGGGGCAAGATCTTTCCGATTATGAAAATCGTTATCTATAACTCCCAAACCTCCAACAATTTTATCTCCATCCAAACATAAATACCAACCATTCTTTGTTTCACCATTCAAAAGTGCATCCATACATTCAAGATATGCCTCTTCTGGCACTCCCCATTTATTATGAAACCATAACGCAGCACTGGTCTTTAATTCTGGATTATCTCTAAGTGTAATGTATTTAAAATCACTCATTTTACATCTCCACAAATTATAATCTGTCTATTACACGTTCCTCGTTTATTATCTATGCTTTTATCTTGAAATCAATTTCAAAAATCTCTTGTCATTCATCTGCTCATTTGTTATGTATTCTCCATCGCAGAATAACGCATATGTAGTTATCGGCGTAGGTGCTTTCTGTGCCTCATCTTTACTTTTAATTTGAATTGCTTCAAATTTAATTCCATTTTCTTCGGCTGTCTTCTCAACTATTGGCACATATTTTGCATTAAACGGACACTGAGAAGTATAGTACAAAACATATCCCTGTTTGTTAATATGCGGTTTCTTCGCGCACTCTTTAAACTGTGGTTTAGACACATTTTTCTCAAATGGTAAATACCATAGTTGTATTCCATTATCCGCCTCGTCACATACTTCAAAACCTTTATATTTCAAATACTTTGGATCTGCAAGGAATGGCTTTTTCTTCGCTGAAGAAAGAATACACAATCCCTTCTTTCCCTTGTTTTTACTATCAGCAATGCACTCTTCTAATAGGTCATTTGAGTATCCATGACCCTTAAACTTTCCAGATACCCACAAACAATCAATGTACATATACCCATCTGCATCAATTGGGTTCCACGCATTTTCGGCAGGGATGTATTCTATAAAACATTTACCACGCTCGGTGCTTTTAAAAAAGATAAGACCTTCATCGAAGCGTTCAGCAAGCCATTCTTTCTTTGAGGCAACCTGAATATCCTTGTTGTTTGAAATGGCGCAACAAATATGCTCATTTTCAATGTTTTCCTTTGTAACCTTTATGTATTCCATAACTGACTCCTTCAACGCTTTAAATAAATCCTACAAATCTTATTATAAACCAAACACATAATAAGGCAATATGAAAGAGCCCTTAACGGGCTCTTTACTAGTTATTTGTAACAATTGTTTCCACAAACTTCCTAAATATAGGTTGTGGTCTGTTAGGTCTAGATTTAAATTCCGGATGGAACTGAACTCCTATGTAGAAAGGATGATCTTTCACTTCTACTGTTTCCACCAACAATCCATCTGGAGACATTCCGGAAAGAACTAGTCCATTTTCTGTCAGCACATCCCTATAGTCATTATTAAACTCATATCTATGTCTGTGTCTCTCACTTATACTTAAACTTCCATAACACTCTTCCATAAGTGTTCCTTCTGTTATTTCACAAGGGTATGCTCCAAGTCTAAGTGTTCCACCTTTGTCCACTTCGTCTGATTGACCAGGCATAAAGTCTATAACCTTATTGTCAGTTGTTTTCTCAAACTCTCCTGAGCAAGCATCCTTAATACCAGCCACGTTTCTAGCATACTCTATCACAGCTACTTGCATTCCAAGACAAATACCAAAGTAAGGAATGTTATTCTCCCTAGCATACTGCGCTGCTAGTATCATTCCCTCTACTCCACGATTTCCAAATCCTCCAGGAACGATAATACCTTGAACATCTTTTAGTTTCTCTTCGTAGTTTGATTCATCTAAACTTTCAGAATCAATCCACTCTATATTTACATGTGCATGATTAAAGAATCCTGAATGATTAAGTGCTTCTACTATTGATAGATATGCATCATGTAATTGAACATACTTTCCAACAAGTCCAACTGTTATTTCTTTTGATCTATTTTCAATATTACTTACAACATTTTTCCATTCTGTTAAGTCTGGTTTTGATGCATCTATATTTAGTTCTCTACAAACTACACTTGAAAGATTTGCATCTTCTAACATCAATGGAACTTCGTATAAGTTATCTAAATTTCTGTTTTCAATTACACAATCCTCTTTTACATTACAGAACATTGCAATCTTTTTAAAGATTGACTCTTCCATTGGCTCATCACATCTAAGAACGATAATGTCTGGTCTTATTCCCATTCCTTGCAATTCTTTTACTGAGTGCTGTGTAGGTTTTGTCTTGTGTTCTTTTGAAGCATGTAAGTAAGGAACAAGTGTAACGTGTATAAACAAACTATTTTCCACTCCTACTTCTAGCGATACCTGTCTTACTGCTTCTAGGAAAGGCTGAGATTCGATATCACCAATTGTTCCACCAATCTCAGTGATTATCACATCAGCATCTGACTCGTGGCCCACATTGTAAATAAACTCTTTAATCTCATTTGTAATGTGTGGGATAACCTGGATTGTTGAGCCTAAGTATTCTCCTCTTCTTTCTTTATTTAGAACATTCCAGTAGACTTTACCAGAAGTAAGATTTGAAAACTTGTTCAAATCCTCATCTATAAATCTCTCATAGTGACCCAAATCAAGATCTGTCTCTGCTCCGTCTTCAGTTACATAAACTTCTCCGTGCTGGTATGGGCTCATAGTTCCTGGGTCCACATTGATATATGGATCTAGTTTTTGTGCCACAACTTTTAGGCCTCTAGCCTTTAGAAGTCTTCCCAAAGATGCTGCAGTTATTCCTTTTCCTAATCCTGATACTACTCCACCTGTAACAAAAATATACTTTTTCATGACCTAACCTCTCTTTTTACTTTATTGGATAATCGTTTGTAAAGCATGCTGTACACAATGGCAAATCCCCAACCATTGCCTTAAAGTCTTCAACTCTCAAATACTCCAAACTGTCCGCACCTATATTTTCTCTAACTTCCTCCGTCGAATGCTCAGATGCAATCAGCTGTCCGGCCGTTGGAACATCCGTCCCATAGAAACATGGATAAAGGAAAGGCGGTGAGCTGATTCTCACATGCACTTCCTTTGCACCGGCCGCCTTTAACATATCAACTAGTTTGCGCATCGTAGTTCCACGAACAATCGAGTCATCAATTAGAACAATGTTTTTATCACGGACCACATTTTCAAGGACGCTAAGTTTCATCTGCACTGCAACCTGTCTCTCATTTTGAGTTGGCTTTATGAAACTGCGTCCAATATAGCTATTCTTATAGAAAGCCATGGCAAAGGGAATGTTTGATTCTTTGGAATAACCCCATGCGGCTGCTAGTCCAGAATCGGGAACGCCCACTACTATATCTGCGTTCACCTTTTTAACCTTTGCCAAGGCTTCTCCAGCACTCACTCTTGCATCGTTCACCGATATCCCATCCATCACCGAATCATTTCTCGCAAAGTAAATGTATTCGAAAATACAATGGGCCTTAGTATTAGACTGCAAGCGTGAAACTGTTTCAATTCCATCTTTAGTTATAGTTACAATTTCTCCTGGCTCTATGTCGCGAACTATCTCGCCACCCACTGCCTTAACAGCAGCGCTCTCTGATGCCAGAATATAAGTATCATCTCTCTTCCCAAGAATAAGAGGCTTGATTCCCAATGGGTCTCTAGCTCCAATCAACTTTCTTGGACTCTTAACTAAAAGTGCATATCCACCTCTTAGTTTCTTACATGCCTTTACTGTAGCTTCCTCTATATCTTTGGAGTTCACGCGCTCCTTAATAATTTCATACGCAATCACTTCCGTATCAGATGTGGTATAGTGCGCAGATCCTCTCTTCATCTGCTCCACCTTAAGCGCATCTGTATTAACAATGTTTCCATTATGCACCACCGCCAAAGTTCCTTTAATATAATTCATACCAATCGGCTGTGCATTGTGTGCATTGCTCTCGCCTGTAGTTGAATAGCGAACATGACCCACACCTATATTGCCTTTAAGATTTTTCAAGTCGTCTTCGTGAAAGACCTCACTCACCAGACCAATGTCTTTCTTAATCGCCATGTTATACATACCACCTTTGAAGTCTGAAAGAGCCATGCCTGCTGCTTCCTGACCACGATGTTGTAGCGCTTCTAAACCGTAGTAAATGTCCTTTGACACGGACTCTCCTGACATCGAGTAAATGCCAAACACACCACATTCTTCATGTAACTTATCTTGTACTTCTACGCAATTCTTCATCATCTAACCTCATTTTTCCAATAAAAAAAGAGAGACTTAGAGAAATTTTCTCTAAGACTCCCTTGCCTTACCTTTATATTTTACTCTTATAGAAGTTAAAAGTCAATCTATAGAACTACATCTTCTTCTTTAACATTATAGCCTGCATCGTTTAGATCTTTAATGATTTGTGCTTTATGCTCATGACCGAAACACTCTAGTGTAAGTTTAAGTTCCACTGCTGCGTTTCTGTTTACTGATACAAACTGGTTGTGTTCTAGTTTGATTACATTACCCTTTGCCTCGGCTATCTTTGTCGCAACCTTAACTAGTTCGCCTGGCTTATCTGGAAGAAGAACTGAGATTGTAAATACACGACCTCTTTGAATCAATCCGTGTTGCAATATAGATGACATAGTGATTACATCCATATTTCCACCACTTAAGATGGATACCACTTTTTTATCTTTGCAGTCTAAGTGCTTTAGAGCTGCTACTGATAGTAGACCTGAGTTCTCTGCAATCAATTTGTGGTTTTCAACCATATCTAAAAATACATCTATCAACTCTTCATCTTCTACTGTAATTATTTCATCCAAACATTTTTGAACATAAGGGAAAATCTTTTCACCTGGAGTCATAACAGCTGTACCATCGGCTATAGTGTTTGCACTTGGAAGCGTAACAACCTTTCCAGCCTCTAGTGATGCTTTCATACATGCTGCATCTGCTGGCTCAACGCCAATAACTTTTACTCTAGGATTTAGAAGCTTAGCAAGTGTTCCAACACCAGTTGCCAGTCCGCCACCGCCAATAGGAACTAAGATAATATCCACTGTAGGAAGTTCCTTAATTATTTCCATTGCGATAGTTCCCTGTCCTGCTGCCACATCCAAATCGTCAAATGGATGAATAAATGTATAACCTTTTTCCTCAGCTAACTTTAGTGCATACTCGCAAGATTCATCGTACACATCACCGTGCAAGATTACTTCAGCACCATAACTCTTTGTACGCTCCACTTTCATAAGCGGTGTAATGTTAGGCATAACGATAGTAGCCTTCACTCCATACTTCTTTGCAGCGTAAGCCACACCTTGAGCATGGTTACCAGCTGATGCCGTAATAAAACCTTTTGCTCTATCTCCGTCCGACAAAGTACTTATCTTATAATAAGCACCTCTTAACTTATATGCACCAGTGAACTGAATGTTTTCAGGTTTCAAGTAAACTTGGTTTCCTGTTTGCTCACTAAAATAGTCGCTGTAAACTAAGTTTGTTTTCTTAGTAACTTCGCTCACAACTTCACTAGCTTTTTCAAATTGTTCAAGTGTTAATTTTTCCATTTAAGTGTCTCCAATTATTTAAAAACTTTTACCAATAGCGCGCTACCATTTTCAATACTGACTTCTGCCACTTCTCCTGGCAAAACCTCATTACTAGTAGCGTACTGATGATTAGGTGTTATTATACCATTTTCTAGAGGAAATTTGGCATTTTTTATAGTCACGCCTTCTACTTTTCCTTCTAGACAAATGAGTGAAAAATAGCCATAAATATCACTTATTTTACATGTATTTTGTCCATTTTCGCCAATTATGAGCATTTCGGAAAAGTCGTCCACTATCAGTCCTTTCACTCCCTCATTTTGTAGATATGAGAGTATATAGACATTGGCTAGGGTGTGATCAATTCTATCTCCCACCGCGCCCAAAAGGACCACTTCGCCAAAGCCTCTCTTCACCGCTTCCTTTGCAGCAAACATAGTGTCTGTATCATCCTTTGCCGTAGGCAAAGTAATAGTCTCAATTTCGGTGTCTGGCTTTACGTGCGAATCAAAATCGCCCACGATTAAGTTTGGTGTAATCCCAAGTTCCTTGCACGATGTAATACCACTGTCGCAAGCAATCACAAAATCCGACTCATCTATATATTCTTTTATCTGAGCGGTGTTGTTAATCTTAACTCCACCCACTATCACGCATTTGTTCATAATACTTCCTCTTAAAAAATAAAGCGCAGTACTATTTAAAATAATACTGCGCCAAATAATCTATTTAGTTTATACGCAAGTATAGCCTCCGTCTACAGGAAGTGTAACACCTGTTACATATGTAGACTTATCTGATGCTAGGAACAATGTAGCTGTATCAAGTTCTCCCTCCACGCCGTAACGCTCAATAGGAATAACTGTTTGCGCATACTGTTTAAATTCTGGAGTATCAAGAGTTTCTTTTGTAAGATCTGTGTAGAAATATCCTGGACAAATACAGTTAACTGTGATTCCCTTTGTTGACCACTCTGCTGCTAGCGCACGAGTAAGGTTAATCAAACCACCCTTTGCAGCGTGATATGGTGATGAACCTGCTACCTTGTTACCAACAATACCATACATAGAAGCGATGTTGATAATTCTTCCGTAACCTGCTGGAAGCATAGCATCCTTAGCTACTTCTCTTGCCATCTTAAACGCACCTGCTAGGTCTACCTGCATCTCCCAGTCAAAGACTTCATCTTCTACCAGCTCGGCCGGAGCAATAGCACCTGTACCAGCATTGTTGATTAGGATATCAATTCTTCCGAATTCATCCATTGTCTTTTTAACTGCGTCTTTGATGTTTTCTGTATCTGTGATGTCACACTTAACAGCCAAAGTCTTAACACCAAATTCCTCTGCAATTTCATTTGCAACTTTCTGCACTAACTCTTCTCTTCTAGCAAGACAAACAATGTTACACCCATGGCTAGCAAGAGCCTTTGCCATCTGCACACCAAGGCCTGCAGAACTACCAGTTACAATAGCTACTCTGTCCTTAAAATCAAAATAATCTCTCATAATAACTCCTTTTTTTATAAAAGTTTTAGGTTAATTATATTAACTGTTCGTTAAATAATTAACACAATTATTATAAAATAAAAACAGCCATTTTTCAATGACTGTTTTGGTATTTATTTTTCTTTTTCTGGTTTTATTTTTGGCTCGATCACTGGGCCAAACTTCTTTTCAAACTTCCACTTATATACAAACCAAACTGTTAGTCCTATTGCTATTCCCATAAGCATTCCGCCCAAAACATCTGTTGGGAAATGCACCTTCAAATATAGTCTTGAGAAGCCAATTAGAAATGCCAAGATTAAAACTGGTATTCCAAACTTTCTCTTCGCCATCATAAGTATTGTAGCCACTATAAACGAGGCTTGAGTATGACCCGATGGGAATGATCTATCTGTTGGCTTATCTATTTTTATTGGAAAAACTCTGTCTATGCTATCGGCTAGTTCAAACGGTCTTTCTCTTGAAACCAGGTTCTTTACTATTCCGTTACCAATAATCAATCCTAAGATTAATCCTATCGCACAAAGAATTCCAAGTTTCCTGTACTGCTTTGAAATAAGCAAGCAAAGTGTAATGATAATCCATATAAGTCCACCATCTCCTAGGTGAGTGATGAATTTCATTATAGTATCCATTACATCATGCTCAAATATGTCTTCAATTTTATCTAGTATATCTAGTTCAAATACCGAATCTGCTAAAAACATAATACTCTCCTTTTCAATCTTTATATATATTATCAAAATTTTTAGCATTTATAAAGGTTTGACCGAGCGATAATTATTTGCTATTATACTTACGAATAAAACGGGTGAGCACCTACCGACAGTCAGGCTATTTGAGTCTGGCTTATTTTTTTGCTCACGTTATAAAGGAGTTATTATGTTTAATTATATTTGGCCTATAGGAATGATCGTAATTGCAAACATTGTATATAACATTACGACAAAGGAAACACCACAAAGCGCAAATGCTTTTCTATCACTATCAGTTACATATGGTGTTGCCATGATAGCAACGTTTCTAATATTCTTCTTCACTAGAAAGGGTGAAGCTGTAAGCGTGGCCTTCGGCAAACTAAACTGGACTTCATATGTTTTAGGTATAGTTGTTATTGCGTTGGAATGTGGATATATATTTGCATTTAGAAATGGATGGCAAGTAAACATGACATCAATCGTGGCAAACATCATACTTGCTATTTCACTTTTATTTGTTGGATTTCTTCTATACCACGAGAAAATATCATTCACTCAGTTGATAGGAGTTGCACTTTGCTTGGGTGGATTAGTGCTTGTATTGAAGAAATAAAATGGCTGTTTTTAGCCCTCTATTTTGTTGACAAAAGTACTTGGTTAGTGTATTATATTTCTTGCGTGTAAACGCATCTAAGCGCGAGTGGCTCAGTGGTGGAGCACCTCCTTGCCAAGGAGGGGGTCGCGGGTTCGATCCCCGTCTCGCGCTCTGGTAACGCAAAAGAGACATCCAAACGGATGTCTCTTTTGTGTTATTCGAGCCCCAAAGGGTCTCGAACAAGTTCGATTTCTCGCCTACCGGCTCGGTCGGCGCTTCTGCTTCGCAGAGGTGTCCACTGGACACCCGCGCCCCGTCTCGCATTATTGACATATTAATAAAAATAGTTATAATTAAATTAAAGGAACCACCGATATACGGTTGGCCCTTTGGATTATTTATTAAAAAATAACCGCGGAGCCGCGGTTATTTTTTTGTGCTATTTATCGTTCGTCACATCACCGCTGCCTTTTAAATCTATCTTCTTTCCTAAGTATTTTGGCTTTGGCTTTGTGATGCATTTTCCAAATATTTTTACTCTTGCTAACCACTCTCTTATGTCACGTATCCATTGTTTGTTGTCGTACTTTCTCTTTGTCGCAGACACGCCGTATGCATCCAAACCTAGTTTCTTCGCAGCATACATCGCGCGGTACAAATGATATTTTTGCGTGACTATTATCACTTTCTTCGCACCAAACACATCTCTTGCACGATACATTGTGTCGTAAGTTTCAAAGCCAGCGTGATCCATAAAGATATCTTTTGAAGGCACTCCTTCACTCTTAGCATATTTCTTCATGGCATTCACTTCGTCGTATGACTCTCTACCATGGTCTCCTGACATTATAATCTTTGGAGCTGCATGGTTTTTATAAAGTTCATCTCCTACATTTATTCTGTCCTCAAGCATCCATGTTGGTTTGCCATCAGGACGTAAGCCAGCGCCCAAAACTATAATACAGTCTGCATTCATATCCTTTGCTTTTTCAACTGTTACTATTTTATCCGAGACACTACTTTTCACAAAAATATTCACTCCTAATACACACAAGCCAATTAATAGCACTGCCACGAGCAGCGCTATTAATATTTTTTTAGCTTTTTTTATTCCTCTATTTTTCATAAATATTTATTTATGTTATTACTTCTTTATAATCTTGACTTTTTTATCGCACTTTATATCTCTTCTAGCCAAGTGCTTGTTATTTCTAATATCCAATTTTTTTATTTTATTATGTTTACAATATAACTCGTCTAGCTTTTTATTCTTACTTAAATTTAACTTCCTAAATTTATTTTTACTACAATCTAAAATATATAGCTTTATATTTTTACTTAAGTTTAACTTTCTTAGTTTGTTTTTGCTACAATCTAGACACTCCAACTTTTTGTTCTTACTAGTATTCAACTTTTTCAATCTGTTGCTATAGCATTCCAAAGTATCTAGTCCTTTATTCTTGGTTATATCTAACTTCTTCAATTTATTTTCACTACAATCTATATAGTCTACAGATTTACTTTTCGGTAAAAAAAGATTTTCTAGTTTTTCATTTTTCGTAATTATAATACGATACAGTTTCTTATTATTAGTTAAATTCACACTATTTAAATACTTATTCTTATTTAATTCTATATTAGTAAGATTGATATTGTTGCTAAAATCAACAGTCCTAAAAATCCCTCTGTTAAGTGTTAATTCTTTTAGTTTTGTTAACGTGCCTAAATTGATTGTTGAAATCAAAGTTTTATCTATTATCAATTCTTTTAGCTTATTGACCTTTGTTAAATCTATGCTTTTAACTACTGACTTGCATAGTTCAAATTTTTTAAGATTGACATTCTTGCTAATATCAATACTAGTAAATGGGTTTTCTCCACAAATCAATGTTTCTAATATTGTATTCTTACTTAGATTAAATTTTGTAATGCCTGTATTTGTACAATCTAATAATTTTAATGAACTAAACATACTATAATCGTAGTTCCCTAATTTATTATCTGCCACCTCTAGCTCCTTGATATTATTATTATTTTTAAGGAAGTCTAAGTTCTTAATATTATTCGAACTACAATTTAGCGTTGTCAGTTTATTAAGATTATTAAAACTAATGTTATTCAGATCACAATCTCCACAATGGATATCTTTTAATGAACTACAATTACTAACCTCCAATTTTTTTAATTTGAATCCAATAGGATCAAGGTATGTTAGGGTATTGCAATTGGTTACTTTCAACCCGTTAAAACGACCGAAAATATCGAATTGATAATCCTTATCTATGAAACCATTATTATCTAGAACTAATTTTGCATGATTACTATAATCTCCATCAATTTCGAATAGTTTAAACTTTTTTATAGTTATAGCATTATTCTTACTACTCTTTAAAGACAAAGAATTTATTTTAGTTTTATTTGTTCCCTCTATAATAATATCTTTTCCAACATTACTATTGATTGACAAGTAATCAATATACGAAAAACGTTCTAATCCCTTATATTTTTTAACACCAGACAATTTTATTTCGTCAACATTAGTCTTTATCTTTCCACTTTTATACCCTTTACACTTTTTTAAACATTTTCTAAATGCTTTATCTGGAAAATTCTTTTTATTTACTTTAATAGTCTTAACTTTCCCCTCGGTTTTTAATGTATTAAAACCGACAGGAATGCTAAATGCTAATGTAAATATTAATAATATTGCTAATAATCTTTTCATAGTATTCTCCTTTTCTTTTTATGCCTTTACCTTTTTAACCTTAGACCATTTACCATAGTGATTTACCCAATCTTCATCCTCGATAAATGCTCTAACCTTTACATACAATTTCTTTGCTTTAAACTTCTTAGACTTAAGAGTTAAGATTCCTTTTTTAATTGCTTTCTTCGCTCTAATAGTTTTCTTATAGAGTTTCTTCTTACAATTCTTTTTCTTTAAAACGAATACCTGGTATCCTGTTATACCCTTCGTCTTCTTCAAAGTAATCTTCAAAGTCTTTTTCTTCTTAACTGCTTTTTTGATCTTTACCTTTGGCACTTTGTATACCTTAGGTGGTTCGTATCCAAGGGAAGTGTATTTTCCTTTGCCGGAGGTGGCATCTTCCACTGCTCTAGCATACTTATGTCCGATAGAGTAAATCAAGTTTAAGTCATCTAGTTTGTATGAATCTTGTACACCCTCGGTTGTGTGTTCAATGTTGTCGATAATTAGTGCGTCCAAATCAGCATGCTCTGCCTCTTCAAACTTCTTAACACCCTCATCCTTGTAAATTGCAAAGTAAATTGTACTTGCAGCTAAAAATGTTGCAAGTGGTGTTGGATGCTTTCCATCTTTGCAGTAGTAATCCTTTTTATGATTTACGTATAGATCGTAGAAGCCTTCGCCGGCAGGCGCCAAATCGCCATTCACCTTTTTCGCAGCCTTGATGTAGTTATCTGTAAAATATGGAAGATAACTGCCAGGCTTTTCAAGCATGTGTTTTACTGGCCAAGGTTCGTAGAAGACTATTCTAGCGTTAGGGCTGAATTTCTTTATGATTGGTACAATCTTATCAACTCCCTGCTGAAGAATGTCCGCGTCAAATCCGCCCACAATATCCTGCAAAACAACTACGTCGTAGCCGCCCTTCTTCATTGCTTCCACGCAGTTTTGCGCGGAAGCATTATAAAGAATAGTCTTGCCAGGGTTGGTGGCAGATTCCACTTCTATGTCATGTCCATTTCTTTTAGCCAGTCCTTGAACTACATTCCATAGATTGTTATAGAATGTCATAGAGTTACCAATAAACAATACTTTTTTCACTTCATTTTTCCCTTCATCACCATTTGTTTTAAGTACAGATGATGCGTTAAATATTAGAGCTATACAAAGTACAAAACAAACTGTTTTTTTAATACTTTTCATTTACTCTCCCTATTTTTTTATTTTTACTTTCTTTACTTTAGACCAAACACCAAATATTCTTGCTGATCCATCGTAAACAAATCCTCTAGCTCTTATGTATAGTTTCTTCTTTTTCTTGAACTTCTTGGATTTGAGTGTAAACTTAACTTTCTTTACATACTTCTTATATATGGCTTTCTTATTCTTCTTAGCCTTCTTCTTAGATTTGTAAACTTTTACTTGATAGCCTGCTGCGCCTTTAATCTTCTTTAGTTTAACCTTAATCTTCTTAGCAGACTTCTTCTTTTTGATTGCCTTTTTAACCTTAGCTTTATTAGGCACTCTTATTACAGGTATAGGCTTAGGCAAAGAAGTAGGTGCCACTGTCTCAGTCTGAGGTGGTCTTGGGTTATATGTAGTAGGCTCTGCTGTTGGTTCAGCAGTTGGCTCTACTGTAGTAGGCTCTACAGTAGGCGCTTGAGTTGGCGCTTCAGTAGATGGTGCAACTGTAGTTGGTGCCTTTGTAGAAGGCGCTTCTGTAGTTGCTTCTGTAGGTGGCACTGGGCTACCCTTTCTCAAAATTATTTCTGAAGTTCCACTGTCTGCTTCTATCTTGATGCTTGTGTATGAATCATCCTCCAATTTCTTTGGATTCATCTTCACAATAACTTTTGTTATCAAGTCTATTGGGGCAGTTCCTTGAGGAGTGTCCACTCCGTTCACATAAACCTTAACATTGTCTGTAGGTGCGAATGCAAACTGTAGTGTTGCTCCTGCATCTAATAATTCTGGGTTGTTCATTCCAACTACTTCATATTGTAATTTTTTATAATACAAATCATCAGATAGTCTGATGTATCCTTCTTCTGGTCCAGGTGTAGGTTTAACTGTGGTAGTTGGTGCAGATGGATCAGGTGTAGTAGTTGGTGCTCCAGTGGTAGTTGCTTTTTCTTCAAAGTGCTCTGTAAGCTGTCCAGCTACCGCTGTGAATGATGTGCCATCGCTAAATGTCACAGTCTTATCTGAATCAGTTGGGTTGTATACCACATAAGTCTGCTGACCATTCTTCTCAAATGATGCACTAAGTGGCATATCACCAGTCACATTAAGATCTGGTGTTCCTTTATCCTTCATATATGCTATCTGGTACCAAGCATGCGCTTTTGAATCGCCTGCTTCTGGGTCGCAGTCCTCGTTAAAGTACTGTGCTGCTGCGTCTGGATCATACATTGCAATATATGCTGTGTATAGTTCGTTCCAGCGGTTCACATCCTTATCAGGACCGCTGTAGTTATCTTCATTTCTTCTAGCAATTCTCACAAAGTCTTTCATATACGCTTTGTCTTTTGCCAAGTAGAATGATGCTGCAGTGTTTGGAAGGATATTGATTCCGTTTGTCTGAAGTGGCTCTGCTGTCCACCAAGTCTCGTAACCATATTTTCCGCCCCAAATCATTGAAGCATATCTGTGCTCGTTTCCGCCTATTGTCTTCTTGTACAAAGAACTCAAAACATCGTTGTCCACGTCGAACCAGTAATCATTTACTGCATTCACTTCTGTTGTATATAGGTAAATTCCTGTGTTTGTTAACTCTTCATTTCCTGTAGCCTGTCCGTATAGAATTAATCCAGCCCATCCGTTTATAGCCTCTGAACTAGACTCTTGGTTGTTGCCATCGCCAAAGTCCGCATGGCCTGATGCCCATGAATGGCCTTCCCACATATCAAACTGGCGAAGGTATGGGTATCTAGATGTCGAACTATTTCTCTGTGTAGTTGCAACATCTCCCACCAATTCATCTATTACGTTTTTGTATTCCGCTACAAATGATGGATCGCGCAACGCAACTTGTGCTACTGCGTTTATAAAGTATCCATAGTGGAATGCATGGTCTGTCATTCCATCTACTGTGTAGTATGCCTGTGGGAATCCAAACAATGTTCCCATGTCAGCATCGTAGTAGAAATATTTGTCTTCTTCGTCGGTGTCGTTATCTGCTGTAAACCAATCTGCAAGCTCAGCTTTGATACCATTTAGAAGTTTTGTGGCGTTTTCATTATCGCCTGCTGCTTCTGCTGCCAACATTACCTGAACTGCACGGTTTAGCTTTTTACCGCAGTCGTATGTGTTTTGCTCGTAATCTTCTTTTGTGACTGCTGTGTCTGTAGGGCCAAACTCTTCCATAAAGTTAGCAACATAAGCTTTCACTTTTGCCTTGTCTGCATCCGGAATAGTTCCAAGTCCAGGAAGAACTCCAGTATACTTCTGAGTAGTCTGATACTGATCGCCCTCTAAGAACTTCACAGTTCCTCTGATAGAACGAGAAGTCTGCTCTAGGAATTCATATCCGCTCATGTGTTTATACTGATGAGCAATAACTCCCATGATTGTTCCATCAGCAGTGCTCTCTGCCTTTTTATCAAATGAATATTTATAATTTGTTGTAACAGTGCTAGTTGCTGCATCATATGAGTATGTAGCCTTTGTGTCTGTTACAAAGTTGTATGCGTATTTCTTGTAAGACTCTGCAATCTGCTGTGCCTTAGCATCGGCCGTTCCCTTTGTGTCGCAAAGCCATGCCATGCTGAAGTATTTTTTAGTTCCAAAGTTAATACTGAAGCTTCCGCCTCTAATACTTGCACCCTGGCTTACTGAAAAGCTAGCATCGTCTGGTATATAGAAGGCATAGTAGTCATAGTTTGTAAGGCCTATAGCATCATCGCCGTTATCGTATTTACGAACGATAATCATTGAATCATCTACATAAATAACGTCCGCCGGCAAGTCTCTTTTTGCCTTAATAACTGCAGAATCTATTCCGCTTGCTTCACAGTATGTAAAAGGACTTCCGTGAGTCATTGTTACATCCATGTATTTAAAATCTTCTTCTATCATTCTTACCTTTGTAGACCAGTCGCTCTCTGCATCAGTTTCTGTATAGGCAATCTGTCCACCTGTACCGATACTAAAGTCACTTAAATATCCCGTCTGGTCTTGGTTCATTAAGAATGTTCCAGTATCACCAGTAAGTCTAGTGAATGGGTTTATTACAAGCATTCCATCGTATGTTGGAAGGTAACTTAGAGGAATGGCATAAACTGCATTTCCATATCCATCACCTTTAGAGTAGTTCCAGCTAAGTGATGTGGCCCATCCATTTGTTGGGAATGCTTTGTTATTCGCATCAAAGTTTGATGTAGTGAATCTTGATGTTCCTTTGTTTGCGATAGTTGGAAGTTTCTCTAAGAGTGACTCATTAGTCATTACTACTGTCTTTGAGCCGTCCCAGTATGACCAATGTCCTGTCACGTGCGTAGCTAATTTTCCTTTCACTTCCGCTTTTGCTTCCTTGCCACTATCAAATGACATAGGAACAAAAGCTAGTGCTGCCACTAGCATTATACTTACTGCTTTCTTCAATAATCTCTTCATTTTTCCTCCTCCGTTCTTAATTAGAAAAAACCCTCACACGATTATTGTTTATTCAGTTTTTCGCTCTTCTTATATTATAGTATATCTTTGAAGCTTTCGATATATAAATCCGATATTTCTTCTATCTTTTCCCTGTTATGAAGTGACTTCTGATCCATCACTCCCACAGTTATAAATCCGCCTTCTTTGGCGCTCTTAACAGCTGTTAGAATGTCTTCAAACACAGCGCACTCGCTAGGAGCCACACCCATTCTGCGCGCGCACTCCAAATAGATATCAGGCGAATGTTTGCCCGCTGGCACATCATCCACTGTCACTATTTCAGAAAAATAGCCAAGTATCCCTTCTCTTTTAAGCGTAGGGATAAATAGCTCTCGATCTGAAGATGTAGCCACTGATAACCTAATATTATTATCGTACAAAAACTTGATGTATTCTTTAGTGTATGGCTTGCAGACGATATCATCTCTATACTCTTTTTTAGCCATCTCAAACCACTCTGCCACTATTTCTTCGACGCTCTCGTTATGTAAACCAAAATCCTCCCTAGTATAAATGGCAGCTTTCTCCGCTCCCATGGGAGAAATGGTCTCCACATAGTGTTCGGGCACGTCAAAACCTCTGGCACCTAGGAACTCTTCGTCCACTTTGTCCCAGACCCAAGCACTATCAAGTATTGTGCCGTCCAAATCTATAATCGCACCTTTTATATCTTTTAAGATATCTTTGTTCATCTATTCGCCTTTGTTCTTAATTATTTTCTCTATTAACTTAGGGTCAAACTTGCCGCTCTTAATCATCTCTATCTCATACTTGTATGGAGGATAAGATTTCTTCTCATTTTCTGGATCCTTCACATAAGGAGTCTCCAAAATCTTTGGAACATCGGCAAACTCTTTCATATTGATAATGTTCATCAATGCGTCAAATCCAATATTTCCAAATCCAAAGTTTTCATGTCTATCTTTGTGAGATTCAAACTCATTCTTGCTATCGTTTATATGGAACACTGCTATTTGATCTATTCCAATGACTTTGTCGAACTGTTCAAAAACGCCGCTTGCATCATTTATAATGTCGTAGCCCGCATCGTGAGTGTGACAAGTATCAAAGCAAACGCGAAGTTTATCATTGTACTTTACGCCATCATAAATCATAGCGAGTTCCTCAAAAGTTCTACCTATCTCGGCTCCTTTGCCGGCCATAGTTTCAAGCGCTATGAAAACATCCGTATCTTTAGTTAAAACATTATTGATTCCCTGAACTATCTGCTTAACTCCAGCTTCCACTCCTGCTCCCACATGAGAACCAGGGTGAAGAACCATCACATTACTTCCCATAGCAGACGAGCGCTCAAGCTCTGATGCTAGAAATTGCTCTGCTATCTCGTAAGTCTCAGGTTTTATGGTATTTGCAAGGTTTATAATATATGGCGCATGAATAATAATATCCTCTATGCCATTTTCCTTCATATATTCGTGAGCCTCGGGAATCCTAAGTTCACTTATATCTTTTCTTCTAGTGTTTTGTGGCGCACCAGTATATGCCATAAAGACATTTGCACCGTAACTTTTGGCTTCTTTGGCGGAGCCAAGTAACATTTCTTTTCCACTCATTCCAACGTGTGAGCCTAATTTCATATCTTTTTCCTCCGTAAATCAACTAGGTATTATTATAGCATAGCGGGGGCTTTTTTGGTAAAATGTAAAAAGCGAAAGGATATGTAAATGCGAATCGATAAACAGTCAATCAGGCATAAAAATGTAGAAGAAATGTGTGATGCGCTAAATGAAAAATGTATGGCGCATGACGGCTTTTTAAATTACTCATTTTTAAAGGAATCTGAGTATGATTACAATCTGCCAGAGACTGAGAATCCTTACGCATATCTGATGTTTGATGATGCGGATGAATTGGTTGCATATCTAGGTTTTCTAAAGATAGATGCCAACAATATGCAAGTGTGTATGGCAGTTGACCCTAAGAGTCGCCGTCAAAGAATTGGTACAAACCTATTCTTAAGACTAGTTTCGGAGTTTGATTCATACTCCTACTCTGTATCGCTAGATCCAGATAATGAAATTGGAAAAGCATTTTTGGAAACACTAGGTTTTAACTTCGCCTCAAAAGAAATCTCTATGGAGCTTAGTGAGGGTGATTTCAAGTTTGATGCTAACCCTATTGAACTTAAAATAGAAAACGATGAGTCAAATGAGGAATTAAATGCTGATAGTGCTCCGCTAAAGATTACGGGCATTATAAACGAGGAGATAGATGACAAAACTGTAGAAAAGGAAATCGGATGGCTATATTTGATTAAAGATGAAAACAGTTTTTGTCTCTGCGATATAGAAGTAAATGAAGAATTCAGAGAAAAAGGTTACGGCAATAGACTTTTGCAGACCACACTAAAGGGTGCATTTAAGCACGCAGACAAGATTATTCTTCATGTCACGAGCGATAACACTCCTGCTATTAAACTGTATGAAAAGAACGGTTTTAAGACATTAGAAACAATAGATATTTATGAAATATAAAAAGGACATCTAATAGATGTCCTTTTATTTTTAATAATCAGCTGTGTGAATAGCTTTTCTATTTGACCATGGCCAGTATACAAACTCAGCCTTCGCCAAAATTTTATTTCTCTTAACGTATTTCTTATTCCAGAATCTACCGTCGTTAGAAACATTTCGGTTATCACCCAAACAGAAGTAAGAATCCTTTGGAACTTTGAATGGTTCATCGTAGTTGTTGCACTCGATCCAAGGTTCCTTTAAGTAGTCTTCCTTCAAAGGCTTCTTAGAGTCGTTGATATAAATCTTACCCTTCTTAATGTGAACTGTCTCACCTGGAAGGCCAATCACTCTCTTAACGAAAGTCTCATCTTCGTTATCAGGGAATTTGAAAATAACAACCTCTCCACGCTCAGGCGCGCTGAACCAAAAAGCGGTACGAAGTCCTATCATTCTGTCACCAGTGATAATAGTGTTTTCCATAGAACCACTAGGAACATTGGCGTTTATGATAATGAAGTTGTTAATTACAACTGCTATCAAGATTGCGATAACAATTATTTTAACCCAACTGAAAATCTCTCGCGCAACTCTTTTCTTCTTTTCACTTTCATTAATTTCGATTAGATCTTCTTCAATAGGTTCTTCCACTTGGTCAAAGTTTTCAACTTCTGTGGAATCTAACTTATCAATATTCTCATTTATTTCTTCGTTCTTAAATTCGTCCATTTTAACCTCTAGTCGTTCAAGAAGTCTTTAATCTTCTTACTTCTAACAGGATTACGTAGTTTTCTTAAAGCCTTTGCCTCGATCTGTCTGATACGCTCTCTTGTTACGTGGAATTCCTTGCCCACTTCTTCAAGTGTTCTAGGATGTCCATCGCGAAGTCCGAATCTTAAGATAATAACTTCTCTTTCTCTTTCTTTTAAATCATCCAACAATTCTGCAATGTGTCCTTTAAGCATTACTGACTCAATATTGCCCTCTGGAGTTACAGTATTATTATCTGCGACAAAATCGCCAAGGTTTGAATCGTCCTCTTCACCGATAGGTGTCTCAAGTGATGCAGGCTCTCTTGCGATCTGCATAATTTCCAGTACCTTGTCTTCTGTCATATCAAGTGCATTAGCTAATTCCTTTGTCGAAGGCTCATAGCCTAGTTCCAAAGTAAGCTTTCTCTGCATCTTTGACATACGATTTATAGTCTCAACCATATGCACTGGCACACGGATTGTTCTAGCGTGGTCAGCCAACGCACGTGTAACTGACTGTCTAATCCACCATGTTGCATATGTACTTAGTTTGAATCCTTTATTATAGTCAAACTTTTCTACACCTTTAATAAGTCCGAGGTTACCTTCCTGAACTAAATCTAGGAAGCTCATTCCACGACCTGTATATCTCTTTGCAATACTAACTACTAGACGTAAGTTTGCCTCTACCAATTTCTCTTTGGCAGCCTTATCGCCCTTAGCCTTTCTCTTAGCAAGTTCCACTTCTTCTTCCGCCGTCAAAAGTGGTACTGTACCAATCTCTTTTAGATACATACGAACAGGGTCTTCAGTACCTACGCCCTCTAGCAAGTCCACTGCATCTTTCTCTGCACTCTCGCTTTCAGACTTTTTAGTCTTGCCCTTCTTTTCCTCTTGCTCTTCGTCTGTCTCTACCATAGCAATATCTTCATCTGTAGGATCTTCTGTTCCTGCATCTGGAAGATCTGCCACTGAGATTTCAACCAATTCTTCTGACTCTTCCTCAGCGCCCTTTTTCTTAGATGTCTTCTTCTCATCAGCAGCTTTCTTAGCAGCCTTCTTTGAAGTAGTCTTCTTTGGCTCAGCCTTAGCAGTTTTCTTTGCTGTAGCTTTCTTAGCTGTAGTTTTCTTAGTCTCAGTTTTCTTAGTCTTCTTGGCTGTAGACTTTTTAGTCTCAGTCTTCTTTGCTGCAGCCTTTTTAGTCTCAGTCTTTTTAGTTTTCTTGGCTGTAGTCTTTTTAGTTGCCTTCTTTTCTGTCTTTTTAGCAGCTGTTTTCTTTGCAGACTTTTTGGCAGTAGCCTTTTTTGCTCCTGCTTTCTTATTACTTTTCTCTGCCTTTTTCTTAGCTGGCTTTTTCTTAGACAAGTTGGCAATTTGTTTTTCTGTGAGAACTTTCACACCACTATCGCGCAGTGTAGGAATAAGGTTCTCTTCCTGTTTGTCAGTAAGCTGAACAGCCCTAAAGAATACTTTGATTTCTTCCTTAGATAGTCTGTTATCTTGTTTACTGGCTCTCTTGACTAGTCTCTCGATTTTCTTGTTAAAATCTTGTGTTTTCAAATGAACTCCTTTCTCAACCAAAATTATGGCTGATGACTTTTGAATACACTCAGTCAAATATATATAATATCAAAAAAACCGGTCAGTTTCAACTGACCGGCTCATTATTTTAAGTCTATTTATTTTTCTTTAAATCATCCGGACTTACGATTGGTGACCAACCTTCATCTTCTCCAGCATAAGAAGGCTTTCTAGTAACCTTCTCGCCCTTTTTATTAGTAACAATCTCGCCCTTTTTATTTCTCTTATAAAGAACTTCTTTCTCATCTTTAGACTTAGTGCCTTCTTCTTTCACTTCGACGCCGTCCCATGCAGTCTCTGCCTGCTTTTTCTTCTTTTTATCGTCTTTTTTATCTTTGTCCGCTTTCTTTGTAACGGCCACTGTCTCGCTAGCAACAGGTTTCTTTACATTACTGTCAGACTTCCTAGTGCACAAAGCAATAACAACCACGGCTACAATCAAAACTACCACTACCGCGATTCCAATAACTATCTTTTTCTTTTCTTTGATTAATTCCAAAAATGATTTCATAGCTTTTCTCCTTTAATCAAGTCTACTTGCAAACTGTCTCTTCTAAATCCTTAATCACTGCTGCTATCGCATGTTCAGTGTTTTTTACTGTAATTCTATCTGCGGCTTCTTTGACGCTGTCTAATGCGTTATCCACTGCATAACCAATATCAGCATATCTAAGCAATGTGATGTCATTTTCATAGTCGCCCACACCCACTGTGGTGTGAATCTGCCCATTCAAATGCTTCTTCAAATGGTCCACTGCCACTCCTTTGCCGCTATCGAGCGATACATACTCTAAGCCTTCGTTCCAGCTTCTGTAAAACTGCAACTCATCGCCAAATGTCTCGAGCAAATCCGCCTTAATCTCCAGCGTCAAAGGCTCAGACTGCACCGTCAAAACCTTATACATCTCATCCGGAAATGTATCAAATAAAGCATCTAATGTGCCATCATCTGCACTATGATCTTTTGCCTCATACTGCGCATTTATAGAAGTGTTTACTCCAAACGAATAATGCCAAACATCCGGATAATTCTTTTGCAAATATTTAAAAACTTTATGCACTGTAGCTTTGTCAGCCGGCCAAGTTTTTATTATTTCATCTTTTTTTGTATCGTACAAAAGCGCACCGTTAAACGAAACAACCGGCGCATTTATCTTTACTTTGTCACTGAAGTGTTCCATAAATGATGGCGCACGTCCCGTAGCCAAAGTAAACAATCCACCTTCGTCTTGAAAGTACTTTATCGCCTTTGCATTTTCATCAGACACTTTCCCCTGCTCGTAAGTGAGGGTGCTATCCACGTCTGAACATATTAAAAATCCGTCAAATTTTCCCATATCAAATCACTTTTATTGTACAAAAGTTATATGTACAAATTGTGTTCAAATTCGCTATTTTGGACGAAAATCGATTATTCTCTACCGTCCCAGCAGTATGTACAAAGCTTATCTTTATCTATACCTACTGCATCTAACATATCATCTAGTCTGTTGAATCTTAGAGATGTGAAGTTAAGTTCTTTTCTAATCTCCTCAACCATAGTAGCGTACTTCTCTGAATCTGGATCTACATACTCCTGCAAAATTTCATCAGTCACATTTCCATTTTCCAGTCTCTCAATCACACGTCTAGTGATAAGCTCCATCTCTGAAGATGAACGTGAGAAGTTTAGATACTTACATCCATATACAAGTGGTGGGCACGCAGGTCTAATATGAACTTCCTTTGCACCGCTCTCAAACAAGTACTCTGTAGTCTCTCTCATCTGAGTACCACGAACTATAGAGTCATCTATCAACAACAAACTCTTGTCTTTAATCAAATCTTCTACTGCTAGCTGTTTCATTCTAGCAATCAAATCACGCTTACTCTGTATAGTTGGCATAAATGATCTAGACCATGTTGGTGTGTATTTGATAAATGGTCTAGAATATGGCACGCCAGATTCGTTGGCATATCCAACCGCGTGAGCAAGTCCTGAGTCAGGCACTCCAGCCACCACATCAGGCTTCACATTATCGCGCTTAGCCATTCTCTTACCACACTCATATCTCATCCACTCAACATTCACACCTTCGTATGAACTTGCTGGATATCCGTAGTAAATCCAAAGGAACGTACAAATCTTCATTTCCTTGCCTGGGTTAACCAATGTCACCACATTCTTTGGCGTCATCACTGCTATCTCACCAGGTCCTAATTCCTTGTAATCACTGTATCCAAGGTTCTTGTACGCAAAGTCCTCGAACGATGCACAAAAACCTACTTCATTTTTACCTATTGCAATAGGGGTTCTACCCATCTTATCTCTCGCTAGGTAAATTCCCTCTTTATTCATAATCATCATCGACAAAGAACCGTCCACCGCATCTAGTGCGTACTTAATTCCATCGATAAAGTTATCTTTTTTATTAATAAGAGCGGCCACCAATTCAGTAGCATTAATTTCTCCAGTACTCATCTCTTGGAAATGAGCGTGGCCATCGTCAAAGAGCTCTTCTATCAACTCTTTTGTATTATTAATCTTACTAACTGTAGTAAGTGCGTATGCTCCGTGATGTGAACGGATAATCAAAGGTTGTGGCTCATAATCTGAAATACAGCCAATACCAAGATTACCTTTCATCTCTTGAACGTCTTTTTCAAACTTTGTTCTAAAAGGAGAGTTTTCAATATTATGGATAGCACGATCAAAACCGTTCTCTCCATGTACTGCCATACCTGCACGTCTAGTACCTAGATGTGAATGGTAGTCCACTCCAAAAAACAAATCAAAAACACAATCTTCTTTAGATGCTACTGAAAAAAATCCACCCATTTTTTACCTCTTTCTTAATTCAATCAAACTTCCTCACAACGCCCATTATTATACCATTTTTAGCCCATTTATTAAAGGAATATACTAGCAAAAATCTATTTCTTCATTAAAAAAACTGTCTGCTTAAGTATCTTAAGCAGACAGTTAATAATTTTCTTATTAGAATCCCATAGTGTCATATCCACCATTGAAACTGTCGAAATCATCAAATTCCCAGCCACCTTCATTACCACCAGGTACAACAGCCTCACTGGCAAGTATTAGGTCGAGGATTTCAAAATCCACAGCACATATATTCGGTTTTTTGTATTCTTTCTTCATAGTATTGTCCCTCATAACTATATGCCATGATTCTAATAATCATTATATCATAACTATTCTAGTATAGTGTAACTAGTTATCCATTCTTTTTGCCATGCAGTATATCCACCAGATTTCCATTTTGCACTCTTCATCAAGTTTTCTGCCACTTGCTTAGCAGATTTAACAAACAACGGAGTCTCTGAATCTGGATATATTACGGCTTTCTCTGAAGTACCTTCAAAGTGAACGATTACATAAGGTCTTGCAACATACTCTCTAGCATAATTCTGCTGTTGCAACCTTGTAATACCTACAATATACATCTGAGGTTTAGATGTAAAATCTTGTTTGCCAAACTTAACATTATATAGTCTATGTCCTTCCACTTCCTCAGTGTCTATATCTATATTACCATCGTATACATCCACATAATCATCATAAGATGTTACTAAGGTACCATATTCAAATGCCTTCGAATGAATAGGATTTCCAGTTGGATTTGAAGTTGCATTAACAGTAGCTTTACAAGCAAACGCAAGTCCATGTGATTCGCCATTTACTAATCTAATAGCTGTTCCTGCTGGTTCAGCTGTAACACTTGCAAGTGTGGAGAAGTTTCTATCTCTGTTAATAGAGAATGTAGTTCCCTTCTCATAAACACTATCTGGATTATCATCATCAATATATCCTATGCTAGTGCTATTGCTTCTCTTCTTAGTATTATCAACTGGTAATTCGTATGTGTTGCCTTCTTTAACTTTTTTATTAAGTTTACCATCAATATATACATTATAGTATTTTGCTGGACCTGTAGTCTCACCATAAGAATTGATAGTTCCTGCATCGTCTATAGCGTTAGATCTAGCATCAACTCTAATCATTGGTCTAACACAACCATTACCATTAGGATATTGACCAGAGCCAGTTCCTGCATTACCATTAGGATTTTTTGCTTCATCTATATTTCCTGGATAATCCGATCTACCACCAGAACCACCGTTCTTATCTCTAGACCAATAGATAGTAGCTCTATCATGATAATTATCATTTGGATCTATGATTGCCGTCTTACCCTTGTATTGCTTTTTATAAGTTTTAACATCTACACAGATTGGATACTGCGGACCTGGTTTTGGATTATCCATAGCAACTAAATCTGTACCATTTGACCTACGACATCTTGCATATCCTTCTGCAGCAACAAATCCATATTCATCTTTCTTAGCATCAGAAAGGCTAAACAAAAATACATTATCCTTTGTTACTGTATTTGAAGAATTAGTAGGTGTATCTGTTTCCAAGATAGCAGCCTTTTCGTCTTCGTTAAATGCCCTATCATAGAATCCAGGATCACTTTCGGTTTGATTCGTAGAATTGAGCCATTTTCTTAAAGAGCATGTTTCCCAAACATTTTTACCATTTTTATCAAACGGTCTAATATCAAGAGACTTATCCGACATCAATAGTAGCTCATCATCAGTCGCCTGAAGAACTCTCCACTTAATAGGCTCTGTCTTAAATGTACGTGTGTCACCTTTGTAATCAACACAAGTGTAATCACCATCTGGATCTTCAGTTTGAGGATATCTTCCAAAGTATACTGTATCCCATCTTACTTTTTCAGCTTCTCTATCTTCCCATACAGGATTTCCATAGCCCTCATCATTAATTCTGATTAGTTTTCCTAAACTTCTTCTCTCTAATCCTTCAGAACCAACAACTAAAGCATTAACGCGAACCATATGAGTTCCCGCACTAAGATCTCCTAAATTACACTCTATTACCTCTTGAGGATTATGAACATCATCCGTAATAGTTTGAACCAACTCATCATCTAAGAATAATTCATAGCTCTGTCCTGCACATGGATTATCAAACTTAAACGACAATGTGTCAGCAGTCTGAACAACGTCATAAAGTTCTTTTATTTCTATACATAATGGGTCTTTTGAACGGATTACTGTATAGTTCCATCCTAGCTGGTCACAAATATTATACGCGGCACTTTGATCTTCTACAGATACAAGGAAGTTTTCCGCCATTTCTACATCAGAAAATGCCTGCCCAGATATCTCTGTAACACTGTCAGCTATATACATATAGTATACATACGCACAGTCTTCAAAAGCATTATGAGTAATATTTGTTACTCCATCATCAATTATGATTGTATTGATATCTTCATGATACTTATGCCATGGTGCTTCGAACTCTTCGTAATTACACATAGCACCTGTACCATAAATAGTTAATGTATTATTGCTATACTCATAGTATACATCTGAGTTATCATCACCACAGTATCCTGTTTCATCGCCGTTTGAACTAATAGTTCCTGCATAATGAACATACTCTGAGTTTTCATCTATCTTAATAACAGGTCTAACACAGGCATTATTCTCAGGACCAGGTTTCTGTTTGATTGAACCATCAAAATCCACACGATACATATAATATGGATAAGTAGAGATAGATTTAACTGTTCTTAACCACCAAATACCTGTATCTTCAAATGCGCCATATGAAGATGAAAGGATCTTACCAAAGATATTCGGCTGAACCGTCTTATCTTCTATGCCATCATTGAAACCTAAAGTATCCTTCTTATTTCTGTGCTCTCTGTGTGCATAATCTGTATTAACAGAACAGCGAGTGTTAGTTGCATTAGCTCCACCTTTACCTGTTCCTTCAGATACATAATTATTTACAAATCCATATTTTGTATTAAGCGCTTCTTGCATAGACAAAATATAAACATAGTCTTGAGTATCTGGGCCCTGATCAAGATCTGGTTTTTCTAGTGATTTGTCTGCAGTTACAGTTGAAAGCGAAATATCTGCCTTCTCTGCTGTATTAAATGCTTCATTATAGAAATCATCGTTAAGCCATGCTCTTAAATCACTATTAGCCCAAGTCAAATCTAAAGCGCCTGTTTCAGGATTTGTTTTTTCAACGTCTTGATTGTACTGAATAGATTCGATTGACTGATCAGTCATTAATAATAGCTCACCGTCTTTTTTCTCTAGTACTCTCCATTTAATTGGCTCTGGGAAAAAGTCACCCTCATAATGCTCAACAGAGTGTCCATTCTTCTCATTTTTATAATGTCCAAAGTAAACACAATCCCAAGTAGTTACATCTGCAGGACGTCTAGGGTTTCTTACACGACCAGCCACGCCAGAATCAGCTAAAACACTAGTACGTTCAACCTTAAAGTCAGCAAAACTACCAGTAACCAAAAGGATGGATACTAGAATAAATACAATTAGACTTTTTAGTTTTTTACGATTTTTAGTGCTTCTCATCTATGAATCCCTCACATTCATTTTAAAATGCCAAAACAAAGGCTAACCAAAATGCCTCTGCCAAAACAATAGTTTCCTTTACTAAAATATTATACACTTCTGCAATATAAATATATCAGATATAGTGTTCATAATCGTAACAATTTTCACACATTTATCATAATTAATATCTTACTATAATATGCCTTTTTTGCAAGAAAAAAGTGTCTATTTTACATTTTTGATAAATAAACACTTATAAATTTCTATTATAATTCAGTTTTTTTCTATAAAAAGCATGTTTGAGAGCATCAATCTAATATTGTGTAACTAGTTATCCGTTCTTTCTGCCATGCAGAATATCCACCAGATTTCCATTTTGCACTCTTCATTAAGTTTTCTGCCACCTGCTTAGCAGATTTAACAAACAATGGTGTCTCTTGGTCCGGATATATTACAGCTTTATCCGATGTACCTTCAAAATGAATTATTACATAAGGTCTAGCAACATACTCTCTAGCATAATTTTGCTGTTGCAACCTTGTAATACCTACAATATACATCTGAGGTTTAGATGTAAAATCTTGTTTGCCAAACTTAATATTATGTATTCTATGTCCTGCTACTTCTTCAGTATCTACATTTATTTCATTATCGTATACATCCACATAATCATCATACGTAGTTACCAAGGTGCCATATTCAAATGCCTTCGAATGGATAGGATTTCCACTTGGATTTGATGCTGCACTAACAGTCGCTTTACAAGCAAACGCCAGTCCATGTGATTCACCATTTACTAATCTAATAGCTGTTCCTGCTGGTTCAGCAGTAACACTTGCAAGTTTAGAGAAGTTTCTATCTCTGTTGATAGAGAATGTAGTTCCCTTCTCATAAACACTATCTGGATTATCATCATCAATATATCCTATGCTAGTGCTAGTGCTTCTCTTTGTATTATCTGTTGGCAATTCGTATGTTGAGCCTTCTTTAACTTTTTTATCAAGTTTACCATCTATATAAACATTGTAGTATTCATCTGGCTTACTAGTATCTCCATAAGAATCAATAGTACCTGCATCAGTTATTTCTGTTGACCTATCGTCAATCTTAATCATAGGTCGAATCATAGCATTCAACCCTTTAGGATCCTTAGCTTCATTTATGTTACCAGGATAATCCGCTCT
The DNA here is from genome assembly GCA_017514785.1 of Eubacterium sp. Taxonomy (GTDB): domain Bacteria; phylum Bacillota; class Clostridia; order Lachnospirales; family Lachnospiraceae; genus Eubacterium_G. The sequence goes on from JAFWIO010000009.1 coordinate 28,399, forward strand.
AGCACAAGTAGAACTATTCTTATCTCTAAACCACCAAATAGTAGCTCTATCATGGTATGTATCATTAGCATCAATTATTGAGCCGTCCTTTATATCAGTCTCGCAATTTTTATACCATGGATACTTCAAATACTTGTCTGAACTATTAGGATTATATCTGAAACTATCCATTAAAGCCAAGTCTGTTCCGTTTGCTCTACGTGATTTTGCATATCCAGTAGTTGAAATGAAGCCATACTCATCTTTTTTCGCTTCATCCAAACTCATCAACCATACTTTATCCTTGGTCTCGTTACCTGTTGTATTAGTAGGTGTAACAGTTTCCTTCAACTCTGCTTGTTCATCTTCATTAAATGCTCTAGCAATGAAACCTGGGTCCGAAGCATTAGCATCATCATCATTTAACCAAGCTCTTAAGGAAGAATTTTTCCATACGTTTCTACCAGCACTATCAAACTGTCTATTATCAAGAGTTCTGTCTGCTAATAATAGTAGCTCGTGTCCTTCATGACTAAGAACTCTCCATTTGATTGGTTCTGTTTTATAAGTATGTGTCACACCGTTATAATCCACACGGGTATAATCTCCTTGTGGGTCTTCCGTCTGAGGATATCTTCCAAAGTAAAGCGTGTCCCATCTAACTCTTTCCTGAGACCTATTTACCCATACAGGCTCACCAAAGCCTTGATCATTAATTCTGACAATATTGCCGGCGGTTCTTCTTTCTATTCCATTAGAACCTCTAACCAAAGCATTGACTTTAATTTTGTGAACTCCAGCATCTATACCGGTAATACAGCAATTGATAGTTTCATCTAAATCTGTTTTTGTTTCAATTAATTCATCATCCATATATATTTCATAAGACTGACCTACACACGGATTATCAAACTTGAATGAAAAAGTGTCAGCTGTCTGTATAGTATCTTTAATTTCTTTTATTTCTATGCATAATGGTTTGGTGGAACGAACTGTTGTATAGTTCCATCCATACTGCGCACAAAGTGACTGTGCATCACTATTTTCAGCTACAGATATGAATAATTCCTCGTTTTTCTCAATGCCACCAAATGCATCCTCTGATATCGAAGTAACACTATCATTCAGATAGATGTAAGATATATTTGCACAATCTTTAAACGCATTTTCAGATACAGAACTAACATTGCCCTCTACTATTACTGTATATATATCATCAAAATGCTCATACCATGGTGCCGTATATTCATCAAATTCATACATTGGACCATTACCGAAGATTCTCAACGTATTCTCTTCGATTTCATATGATACATCATCACCACAACAGCCTACTTCTTGTCCAATAGAATTGGTAGTTCCTGCATATCTCAAATGTGGTGAATTTTGCTTTACTTTAATTACAGGTCTTACACAAGCATTATTCTCAGGGCCTGGTTTTTCCTTTATTATTCCATTGTAGTCAACGCGGTACATATAGTATGGATATGTACTGATAGACTTTATTGTTCTTAACCACCAAATACCACAATCGTCATAATTATCATATGATTGTGAAAGAATCTTTTTATATATAGTTGGTTCTTGTTCTCCAGTTACAGTTGATTGATGTTCATCATTAAAATTTAATGTATTGCTCTTATTACTATGTGTTCGTTTTGTATAATCTGTATTAACAGAACAACGTGTATTACTTACATCGGATGTGCCAGCAGGCGCACCTGTAGAAATATAATTGTTTGCAAATCCATATTTAGCATTTAATGCTTCTTGCATAGATAGGATATAAACATAGTCTTGAGTATCAGGTCCTTGATCAAGATTTGGTTTTTGAAGCGATTTGTCCGCTGTTACTGTAGTTAGATTGATATCTTCTTTTTCAGCTGAAGTAAACGCATCATCATAAAAATCATCATTTAACCACTCTCTTAAATCACTGTTGGCCCAGCTTAAATCCAACTCACCTGTATCAGGATTCGTTTTATTTACTTCTTGGTTATACTGGATAGATTCGAGCGACTGATCAGCCATTAGGAATAGCTCACCATCTTTTTTCTCTAGCACTCTCCACTTAATAGGCTCTTTTAAATATTCGCCTTCGTGATTTTCTGCATTATGCTTGTTCTTGGCTTGCCAATAACTTCCAAAGTACACACAATCCCATGTAGTAATGTTTGCAGGTCTTCTTGGATTAGATACTTTATCGGCAATACTACCGCTTGCTTTTACTACATTTACTTCCTTTTGCGCAATAAAAGAACTTGTAACAAAAAGCATTGTTACAAGCACAAAAACAAAAACTTTATATAGTTTCCTAAACTTAATAAAACCTTTCAATTGTCTTTCCTCACACACAACAAAACAATGAAATGAAGGCTCGAATATAAGCCTCCAATCAATGTCTCGTTTTACTTCCTCACGAGTGTAAACACTCAGAGTTCATTATAATACAAAAAACGTTCATAAACGTAACAATTTCTGCATTATTAAACAAACAATATTATCAAGGTTTATTAATTAAATTATCAAGGTTTATTTATCAAATCACCGATATCATCGCCGTCGCCTTCATCCATACCACCTATAGAATCTTGTGTTTCAAACTGGCCTTTAGTGGTAGGTGCTACGGTAGTAGGCTCTACTGGTGCTTCAGTAGTTGGTTCTACTGGTGCCACTGTAGTTGGCTCTACTGTAGGTTCTACTGGAGCTACTGTGGTTTCTGCTGGTTTAACAGTAGGTTTGACCGTCTTACTTGTAACCTTAATGTTTATTACAAATTTCTTCTTTTTATTCTTTTTAACCTTAACTGTTACTTTAGCTTTTCCAGCCTTTAAAGCAGTAACAATAATCTTTTTGCCTTTTTTCTTTACTTTAACAACTGCCTTGTTTGAAGACTTAACTGTAAAAGCAGTTTTTCCTTTTTTAGCTTTCACTTTTACTTTAAAAGTCTTTTTGTCTCCAACTTTTAAAGTCATATTTTTCTTTGCGCCTTTAACAGTAAGACTCTTAGCTTCAAGCCTAGTAGTGTTAATAAAGGCTACTGATGTTATAACCAAAACAAGCGTCATAACAATAGATGCAATCTTCATATACTTTTTCATATCAGATTTCTCCTTTTATATTCTAAACATATTATAGTACGTTTAAAGAAATATAAAAAACCAGCTACATACAATCATCAATATTATATCCGTACTACTTCTGCGTACTATCATACCAATTATTCAAGTCTTTTTAAAGCACAAAAAAGGAGATATTCTTTCGAATACCTCCTTATTTTTTATTATTTAGGACCTTATTACTTGTTTGCGATAGCTGCCTGAGCTGCTGCAAGTCTAGCAATTGGAACTCTAAATGGTGAACATGATACATAGTCTAGTCCAATCTTATGACAGAACTCTACTGATGATGGGTCACCACCGTGCTCACCACAGATACCTAGGTGTAGGTTAGGGTTAGTCTTCTTGCCAAGCTGAATAGCTGTTTCCATAAGTTTACCAACACCATCCTGGTCAAGCTTAGCAAATGGGTCATTCTCGAAGATCTTAGCATCATAGTAAGCATCTAAGAACTTACCAGCATCGTCTCTTGAGAATCCGTATGTCATCTGTGTAAGGTCGTTAGTACCGAAGCAGAAGAATTCAGCCTGCTTAGCAATCTCATCAGCTGTAAGTGCAGCTCTTGGGATTTCGATCATAGTACCAACTTCATACTTAAGTGCAACGCCTGCTTTTTCGATTTCAGCGTCAGCTACTTCTACTACCATATCCTTAACGTACTTCAATTCCTTAGCATCACATGATAGTGGAATCATGATTTCAGGTTTAACTTCCCAATTTACGTGGTTCTTCTGAACGTTGATTGCAGCTCTGATAACAGCCTTTGTCTGCATCTTAGCAATCTCTGGGTATGTTACAGCAAGACGAAGTCCTCTGTGTCCCATCATTGGGTTAAACTCGTGAAGTGAAGTAATGATAGCTTCTATTTCTTCAACGCTCTTTCCTTGAGCATCTGCTAATTTCTTAATATCTTCTTCCTCTGTAGGAACGAACTCGTGTAGAGGTGGATCTAGGAATCTGATTGTTACTGGATGTCCCTCTAGTGCTTCATATAAAGCTTCGAAGTCGCTCTGCTGATATGGAAGAATCTTCTCTAATGCAGCTTCTCTTTCTTCAACAGTGTCTGCACAGATCATCTCTCTAAATGCAGCAATTCTGTCTTCTTCGAAGAACATGTGCTCTGTACGGCAAAGACCGATACCTTCAGCACCAAGCTCTCTAGCTCTCTTAGCATCCTCTGGTGTATCAGCGTTTGTACGAACGTTAAGTGTTCTGAAATCATCAGCCCAAGCCATGATTCTGCCAAACTCACCTGCGATAGATGCATCAACTGTAGGGATGATACCATCATAAATCTTACCAGTTGAACCGTCGATTGAGATGTAATCTCCCTCTTTATATGTCTTACCAGCTAGTGTGAACTGTTTGTTGTCTTCGTCCATGTCGATGTCGCCACAACCAGATACACAACATGTACCCATACCACGAGCAACAACGGCAGCGTGTGATGTCATACCACCACGAACTGTCAAGATACCCTGAGCAACCTTCATACCAGTGATATCTTCTGGTGAAGTCTCAAGACGAACAAGAACAACTTTCTCGCCCTTAGCATCCCATTCTACAGCATCGTCAGCTGTGAATACGATTTTACCGCAAGCAGCTCCTGGAGAAGCTCCAAGTGCGCTACCAACTGGTTCTGTTTCTTTGATAGCCTGTGCATCAAACTGTGGATGAAGAAGTGTATCTAGGTTTCTAGGATCGATCATAGCTACTGCTTCTTCTTCAGTTCTCATGCCTTCATCTACTAAATCACAAGCAATCTTAAGTGCTGCCTGTGCAGTTCTCTTACCATTACGAGTCCGTAACATATATAGTTTACCGTGCTCAACAGTGAACTCCATATCCTGCATATCTCTGTAGTGATCTTCCAAAGTCTTACATACTTGATTGAACTCTGCAAATGCTTCAGGGAACTTCTCTTCCATTTCTGAAATGTGCATTGGTGTACGAACACCAGCAACCACGTCTTCACCCTGAGCGTTTGTTAGGAACTCACCAAATAGTCCTTTGTCACCTGTAGCAGGGTCACGAGTAAATGCAACACCAGTACCACAGTCATCACCCATGTTACCGAAAGCCATAGACTGTACGTTTACAGCTGTTCCCCATGAGTAAGGGATATCATTATCACGACGGTATACGTTAGCACGTGGGTTATCCCATGATCTAAATACGGCCATGATAGCTCCCATCAACTGTTCCTTAGGATCATCTGGGAAGTCTTCGCCAATCTTGTTTTTATATTCAGCCTTAAACTGATTTGCTAGCTCTTTAAGGTCATCAGCAGTCAAATCTACGTCCTGCTCTACGCCTCTAGCTTCTTTCATTTCGTCGATAAGTTCCTCAAAGTACTTCTTACCAACTTCCATAACTACGTCAGAGTACATCTGGATAAATCTTCTGTAGCAGTCCCAAGCCCATCTAGGGTTTCCAGACTGTTCAGCAATTGTGTTAACTACAGTCTCGTTAAGACCTAAGTTAAGGATAGTATCCATCATACCTGGCATAGAAGCTCTAGCTCCTGAACGAACAGATACAAGAAGTGGATTTTCAGCATCACCGAATTTCTTACCAGTGATTTCTTCCATCTTTACGATATAATCGTTAATCTGTCCCTGAATTTCATCGTTAATCTTTCTGCCGTCCTCATAATACTGAGTACAAGCTTCTGTTGTGATTGTGAATCCCTGTGGTACCGGAAGACCAATGTTTGTCATCTCAGCAAGGTTAGCACCTTTACCACCAAGCAACTCACGCATGTCAGCATTACCTTCACTAAAAAGGTATACCCATTTGTTTGCCATTTGTTTTTCCTCCTAAAATAATAAAAATTTTTATGAAATGGAACGTTTTGAAATGTATCAAAACATCCCAAAAATCCATAGTTTTATGTGCATTTTAGCGCACAAAAACACTGCGCTTACGCACATAGCATAATGATTATAACATAGTGTATCTTTTTTTCAATGAGTTTTTTGAAAAGTTTTACTCACTGTGATAGAATTGTTACTAGTAAGTGTACGGAACAGATTTAGGAGGGTAATTTTGAGATATTATTCCTTTATTATTGTTATATCCTGGATAACACTATTTATCCTTTGCATTTTAGTGCATCAAAATGAGAGACTAAGCAAATACGAGAAAAGAATTCGATACATAGTTTATGGTATCGTTGCTTCTGCTGCTCTATTTGAATGGTTAGGAGTTTTCCTAAGCGGAAAACCAGAATATCCAATGTGGGCAATACAGTTCGTAAAGACTACAGACTATATTCTAACCCCTTTTGCTTCTTTGGCTATTTTAATACCACTACGGAAGCAGAAAAAATACGAAGTTGTTGTAACGTCTCTTTTACTAGTTAACACTTTATTCCAAATAGTAATGGCATTCACCGGTGGCATGACAACAATTGATGCACAACACCATTATAAGCATGGTCCACTATATCCAGTTTATATGGTTTTATACTTGGCACTAATTATCATTGTCATTGTTGGCTTTGTGTACTACGGCAGACAATTCAGGCGTCACAATAGAACCTCACTATATGCCATAATGATTTTTATTATGATGGGTATTCTATTCCAAGAGCTCTCTGAATCTTATATTAGAACGGCATATTTGGTTATTTCCATAGGTTTGGCTTTGCTCTACATTCATATGTCTGAATATTCACAAATGAGAATAGATGATGAATTAAAACAAAAGAACTACGAAATAATGGTGAGCCAAATCAAACCTCACTTTCTATTTAACAGTCTTTCTGTTATAAGAGAAATATACCAAGACGACGTGGATGAGGGTGACCAAGCTTTAGTTGAGTTCTCGCAGTTCTTACGATATAACTTAGACGCATTAAGCAAAGATGAACTCATTGATTTTGCTGATGAAATAGCAAACGTTGAAAGATACTTGGATCTTCAACAACTACGCTTTGGGGATAAACTTCAAACATCATATGATTTACAGTGCATGGACTTCAAAGTCCCTTCACTATCTATTCAACCTATAGTTGAAAATGCGGTTAACCATGGCGTTCGCAAAAAGACCGACGGACAAGGTATCGTGACTATTCGTTCAAGAGAATATGATGATCGCTACGAAGTAAGCATAATAGATAACGGTCCTGGTTTCGACCCAAATAACATTAAATACGATGATAACAGGGCTCATATTGGTATAAGTAATGTTAAAGAAAGATTACTCCTATCAGGAAACGGTAAACTGACATATGAATCTGAAATAGGCAAAGGCACTACTGCTACACTGACTATTCCAAAAGGAGATAAAAAATGATAATTTTTGTAATTGACGACGAAGAAAGAATTATTAAATCAGCAACACGCCATTTCACAAAGTTGGAACCAGACGCAAGACTAGAAACTTTTATGAATCCTATGGATGCCTTAAACGCAATTAAAAAAGATGGCATTATTCCCGACATAGTTTTCTGCGATATTGAAATGCCAGAGATAAGCGGCATTAAACTTGCTGCTAAATTAAAATCTTTAGTACCAGATCTTCGAATTGTTTTTGTCACAGCCTACTCCGAATATGCTGTAGATGCTTTTAAGGTAGAAGCTCAAGGTTATCTTATGAAACCAGTTTCCTTAAAAGACCTTAGAAAAGAATTGGATCGCGTACCAACAGTATATAGACCACAACCTGGCAAACTAGATGTTAGATGTTTTGGCCACTTCGAAGTTTTCTTTGACGGAAAACCATTGGTATTCCAGCGAAGACAGTCAAAAGAATTGTTGGCCTTTCTAGTTGATAGACAAGGAAAGTTGTGTACTTCGGAAGATATTGGTGCAGCCTTGTGGGAAGATGAGTTGGATATGACTGTCGTTGGTCAGCGTATCAGAAATCTTATCAGTGACTTGAGAAACACTTTTAGCGAAATCAAAATGGAAGATGCCATCATTCGTGATCACAGACAAGTTGCAATCAACAAAGAAATGATAGACTGTGACTACTACCGAATGCTAGAAGGCGATATAGCTGCCATCAATACATTTAAAGGCGAGTATATGGTTGATTACAGCTGGGCAGAATATACAGCTGGAATGCTTACATATAATGAAGATTAAATTATTGCATAAAAAAAGTGTTGTCATATTTGACAACACTTTTTATTTTGTCTTTCTTTAGTAAACAATTACTGGCATTCCAACTTTTGCTTTCTTAAAGATTTTTCTCATTGCTCCAAGTGGAGTGTTTACACAACCGTGAGAACCGTTTGTCTTGTAAATGTTTCCACCGTAAGCTGAACGCCATACACTATCGTGGATACCCTGAGCATCACTAGTGAACTTCAACCAGTAGTTAACTGTCACATCCCAAGTCTGTCCATGATATGAACCCTTAAGTTGTCTATGGGCAGTCTTTTCTAGTATGCTGTGAGTTCCCTTGCTAGTATGTCTGTCTCCCACGTTACCTGATACTATAGGAGTCTTAACATATAGCTTGTTCTTTATATACATTCTAAGCGTTTGAGTCTTGATGTTAATCTCAATCCAAGATCCTTTCATGCCAAGTGTAGTAGATGTTGAGATAGTAGCGAATGCACTCTTATATGTTTTACCTTTAAATCTACGAACCGCACGAACTTTAAATCTATAGTTGTGACGTTTCTTTAGACCCTTTTGAGTATAAGTTGTTTTCTTTGTAACCTTAACTAACTTCTTACCTTTATATACTTCATACTTTTCTGCATTGTTTACTGCTTTCCACTTAAGAATAATCTTTGTTGCTTTTTCTTTAGCAGTAATCTTGGAAGGAGCCGATAGGGCTGTCATAGCCGAAGTATATTTAGGAAGACTGTATGACTTAACTCCAAACTTCTTTCTATATGTAACAAGTTTATATGTATAAACCTGACCAGACTTAACTTTCTTGTCAGTGTATGAAGTTTTGCTTTTACTCAAAGTCTTGATCTTTTTAAACTTTGGACTTTTTTCACTTGCTCTATATAGATAATACTTTGTAGCTTTTTTATTCTTTTTAAATGTAAGCTTGATGCTCTTTGAAGCAGCCTTTGCTTTGAAGTTCTTCACACCATCAATATCTGTCATGGCCGAAACTTCTTTTCCACCACTCTTTGTAGTGTATCCGTCTGCTTTTCTGACAGCTATTACTTTATATTTGTAGACTGTACCCTGTGATAGTCCAGTGTTGATGAATGATGTCTTCTTCAAAGTCTTATACTTTTTGTAAGCAGACATCTTGCTCTTTCCTTCTACTGAACGATAAACCCAGTACTCTGTAGCTAAAGAAGACTTTTTCCAAACAACTCTTAATGATGCATTTTTAACATCTGTTATTTTAAGACCTGTTACCTTAGCTGGAGTTTTCTTTACTACTGCTGTAGTTTCTGGCACTGTAGTCTCTGGTACTGTAGTAACTTCTGGTGTAGTAGTTTCCTCTTGAGGAGTAGTCTCTACCTGTGGAGTTTCTCCTTCAGGGCCATCTGCGTATACTTTAACAGAAGCACCCTTGCCTGCTTGATAGAAGCAAAGCATGCTAAACACCATTACTACTATTAATAATTTGCTTATTGTTCTTTTCATAATAAACGCCTCTTTAATAATTTTTCTACTCTTTTTTGTTTGTTTCCACAAACACTATACTACAATAGATTAAAATATTCTATATCAATTTCAAATTTATATCAATAATTTTTTATTACTTTTGTGCAATAAAAAATACCCATTGTGCTTCACACGAATGGGTATTATTTTTATTACTATTTAATAAGAAAGTTTTTCATCTAAATATGCTTTTAGGTCTTCTATCTTAATTCTCTCTTGTTCCATTGAATCTCTATCACGAACTGTTACTGCTCCGTCCTCTTCTGAGTCAAAGTCGTATGTGATACAGAATGGAGTTCCTATTTCGTCCTGTCGACGATAACGTTTACCGATGGCTCCTCTGTCATCATATTCACAGTTGTAGTATTTTGATAGTTCTTCAAATACCTTTGTGGCACCATCGTTCAACTTCTTAGAAAGAGGAAGCACTCCTACTTTCACTGGTGCGATAGCTGGATGGAAATGCATCACTGTACGCATGTCTGGCTTTTCTTCTGTTCCGATGTTTTCTTCGTCGTATGCTGCACAAAGGAATGCTAGTGTAACACGATCAGCTCCTAACGATGGCTCGATTACATATGGAACGTATCTCTCGTGCTTTTCATCGTCAAAGTATGTAAGGTCTTTGCCAGAGGTTTCTATGTGACGGTTTAAGTCGTAGTCTGTTCTATCGGCAATTCCCCAAAGTTCTCCCCAGCCAAATGGGAATAAGAACTCAATATCTGTAGTAGCATTTGAGTAGAATGAAAGTTCTTCCTGATCATGATCACGAAGTCTCATCTCTTCTTCTTTGATTCCAAGATCTAGTAACCAATCTCTACAGAAGCCTCTCCAATACTCAAACCACTCTAGGTCTGTTCCTGGTTCGCAGAAGAACTCAAGTTCCATCTGCTCAAACTCTCTAGTTCTGAAAGTGAAGTTACCAGGTGTGATTTCGTTTCTGAATGATTTACCAATCTGTCCGATTCCGAAAGGAATTTTCTTACGAGAAGTTCTCTGTACATTTGCAAAGTTTACAAAGATACCCTGAGCTGTCTCTGGACGAAGGTAAAGTGTATCTGCTGCATCTTCTGTAACACCCTGGAAAGTTTTAAACATTAGGTTAAACTCTCTGATGTCTGTGAAGTTCTGCTTGCCACACTCGGGACAAACGATACCTTTTTCTTCTATATAAGAAGCCATCTCCTCGTGAGCCCAGCCGTCCAAGCCTTTCTCTGGAGTGATGCCATTTTCTGACATGTAATCTTCAATCAACTGGTCTGCTCTAAATCTTGAGTGACATTCCTTACAGTCCATAAGTGGATCTGAGAAACTTCCCAAGTGACCTGAAGCAACCCAAGTCTGTGGATTCATCAAAATGGCGCAATCCACACCTACGTTATATTTATTTTCTTGAATAAACTTTTTCCACCAAGCATTTTTCACATTGTTCTTAAGTTCAACACCTAAGTTTCCGTAGTCCCATGAGTTAGCAAGTCCACCGTAAATTTCTGAACCCGGATAAATAAATCCTCTGCTCTTACATAGTGCTACTATTTTTTCCATTGTCTTTTCCATTGTGATTTCTCCATTTCTTTCTATATAATATATGGCTGTCAATGACAGCCATAGTTAAAATCTAAATTAGCTTATTCTTCGTCGATGTCGTAAACAATGTAGCTTAAGTCTCCTTTGTTAGGCGAAGTGCTTACAACGTCGTCATCGTCTATCTTGCAATTGTCACTTATGTATTTGATATCACCATTTACTTGAACTTTGAAAGGTGTGTAAGTAACTAAGATGCAATCCTTCATCTTTTTAATATCTTTGGCAGTGGCTGTTTCTTTAGAATGAGGTTTTTTGAATGTGCCTTTTATTTCGCACTTATCATTATCCGAGATAGGCCCTACATAAAATCCCTCTGGTTCAAATCCAGCATAGTTATTCATATAGTTTTTGAAATCGTAAGTAGTTACGAAATCAAGAACAAGCCTTGCCTCTTTAGAGTTGGCTTTAAACTGTTCAACGGAACAAGCATCATCCACTGATGAATACTTACTCTTGTTAAAGTCTGCCACTTCTGTATCTATTTGTTGTTCAAGTTGGTCTTCGTTGTCGTATTTCTTGTCAAATTTTTCGCATGATCCGTATGACACGGCACCGTCATCTTCTATATATATGCCGTTGTCTCCAGCGTTCAGTTCAATGTCTCCTAATGGATTACATCCAACTAAACCTACCATCATTACTACTGCAACGATTCCCAATGCTAGTTTTCTCATTGTTTGCTCCCAAAATTTAATATTTATCACAAGTTATTCTATAAGAATTTTACTTGCTTTTCAATGTTTTTTAACCAATATTTACTATATTATAGTGTTTTTTTATAAAAATTCTAACGAATTGAATTTTTTGTCCACTCGTTTTTCCACATAAGCGCCAATCACGTCATCTAGCTGTTTTAAAATGTCTTCTTTTACGTTGAACGCAAAAAGTTTGTTCATGGATGAAGTGACAATATATTGAAGCGCATAGACTGTAGAAGCCTTAAGTTTTTTATCCTCCGGCAAAGTCTCATGACAATTCTCACATACTAGGCAATCGTGCGCTAGATCAAAGTAATCTAAGTTTTCTTTGCTGCCACATTTGCCGCAGGCAAAGACATCTGGGTATTCGCCATTTATTACTAGCATTTTGAATTCGTAAACTCTTCTTATTAGAGTGAGCGGAATTTCACTTTTTACCAAAGTCTTCATCGCCATATAGATTAGGTTTAGCATCTCTCCTGCTTCCAGACCTTCTTTGGCAAAGTAGTCTGCTAGTTCTAGGAAATACATTCCCATATACATTTTGTCGGGGTCTGTTAAATCGTTTGAAAAGTAGTCACTTATCTGGATGTTGTTTATGCTGTAAGCATTTCGACCTGGGTAAAGGGAAAATTTGCCAAACGCCATAGGCTGGCTGCCGGCTAGAAATGGGCTGTTAGGTTTTCTTGCGCCACGAGCAAAAGCAGACATCTTGCCAAACTCTTTTGTCAAAATGACTACTCTTTTATCATACTCTCCAATAGGCATTGAAGAGAGAACTATTCCCGTTACCTCTACTTTTTCTACCATTACTTATCTGTATATCCGTAGTTCTTCATCAAGAACTCACTGTCTCTCCAGTCTTTCTTTACTTTAACCCAGAGTTGAAGGTTTACTTTCATCTCCAACTGCTGCTCAATCTCATATCTAGCGTTTGAGCCAATCTTCTTAAGCATCGCGCCTTTCTTTCCTATAATAATGCCCTTGTGTGAATCCTTCTCGCAGATGATAGTCGCTTCTATATCTGTGATAGGGCCTTTCTTGGTCTCGCGCTCTTTCATAAGTTCAATAGTAACCGCGATTCCGTGTGGCACTTCTTCATTTAGTGCGTGAAGTGATTTCTCGCGTATAATCTCTGCCACAATTTGACGCATTGGCTGATCTGTTAGCGTATCCTCATCATAATACATAGGGCCTTCTGGCAAATTGTTTAGAATCTCTTCCACTATTGAATCTACATTTTCTCCACGCATAGCAGATGCTGGGATTATCTCTTTGAAATCATACGCATCTTTGTAGGTGTTTATTATTTCTGGCACTTCTTCTTTCTTTACCGAGTCAATCTTGTTTATAACAAGGATGACTGGGATGTTAGTGCTCTTTAGTTCTTCTATTATGTGCTTATCTCCAGGGCCCAACTTTTTGTCAGGCTCCACTAGCCAAAGAATGACATCGACTTCTTCAAAGGTCTTTTCTGCCACATTTACCATATACTCACCAAGCTTGTTCTTTGCCTTGTGAATGCCAGGTGTATCTAGAAAAACTATCTGACCCTCATCAGATGTGTAAACTGTCTGTATTCTGTTTCTTGTAGTCTGTGGCTTATTAGATGTGATGGCAACCTTCTGTCCTATGATTTTGTTCATAAGTGTAGATTTTCCTACATTTGGTCTGCCAATCAATGCCACAAAACCTGATTTGAAATTTTCGTTCATATCTTATCCTTTTTTATGTAAACTAGATGTTTCTAATAGTTTTAAACATATCCTTGTTCTCTTCTATCGCGCTCTTCGAACCGATAACACAGATGTTTCCTTTGTCCATAGCTTCTCTGTAGCACTTTCCAAGTTTTCTGATATCTTCAAGCGATGTGTGAAGAAGTGCATATCTGTTCTTCTTTCTAGTCTCGTAATCATTTCCTGTGATATACAAAATCAATTCTCTTGTCACTGCTTCGCCAGTAGTTAATGGTCTGTCCACTCCGCTTATCGCACCGATAATAAACTTTCGAAGTGTTCTCTCGTCTGCATCAAAGCTTTCAATATAATCAGCGGCATTTAAATATGTGTCGCTAGTAGATTTCAAGTTTGGATCTCTGTATGATGTGAAAATGACATCGCCAAACTTTGAAACTCTATTCATACAACCATACGCTCCGCCTAGCACTCTGACATTATTCCACAAGTACTCTGTTCGCATAATGTTTGTAAGTGTGAAGAATGAACCGTCATAATCTCCGTCATACTTACCAGCTCTTGCTACGTACTGAACCTGACCAGGAGTGATAAATGCCTCGTTCTTCTGCTCTGGCTCGTACTCCCATGGGTCGTCATTCTCTGCTTTGTCAAACAAGTCTTCGACGAAGTCCTTTGATAGTTCTTTTATCTTTTCGAAAGACTCTTTGCTTCCGCCGTAGTTTACAATCACATTACCTTTTACAAAGAGATATTCTAAAGCGCCCTTTAAGTTGGCCGCGAACTCTTCTTTTTTCTCATCGTAGTTTTCAAGTATATCTGAGACAAAGTCGTAAAAACCAATACCCATTGCCTCGTCGCCCACGAACTCAGTCTTTGAATAGTAGCTCTGCGCTCTGTTGGCCGCAACTACGTGACCGCTTGTGAGAACAGTCTGGTATGTGGCAGCCTTTGCCTCCTCTAGTAAAACTTTCATTCTATCGTAATCATCAAACTTTGTAGTGTGGATGATTTCTTTTGCGTACTCGAATGGCTTTTCAATTTTGTCGTAGAACATCTTCGCGTGGATTTCTCCAGAGAATAGCATCTCTTCTGTCTTCTCATTTGTGTTAGAAGATGCCATAAAGAAGAACTCGCCCAAGTTTTTGTCAATCTCGGCATTTAAATCTTTGTAACTGTAGTTTGCTGTATCGAGTGCTCCAAAGAATGTTCTAAACAACGCAATATAGTTTAGATACTTCTTAGGTATTTCACCAGAATTGCAAATGAAAATCAAATAGCCAATTCCGTTTGTGTTGATATCTGAGTGAAGGAATGTAATTCCATCTTCCTCTGTAATCTCAGCCACAGTTTTCTTTGGCTCAGGATTGATATCTTCTATCTCAAGGATAGGGATAGTCTCTAGTTGCTCTTTAGTGGAAGGCTCTTCCTGGTAAGCCTTTAGAGCTTTTGTATCCTCGATTATTTTATTTATTTCTTCGTCACTCATGCTAGCTTTTTTCTTTGCTAGTTTTTCTTTTAGCGCATTTTCCTTCTCTGCAGTTAGTCCCTTCTTAGGAACCATTGTAACTAGTGAAGTGTGAGTGTTATCTATTAGATATTCTTTGATTATATTCTCAAAGTAATCAGTCTCCACATCTTGTTTTAGTTCTTCAAATACTTTATTTGTCTTAAGGGTGGCAAATGGGTCATTCTCATCATAAAGCCATGTACTCATAAGGTTAAGATCAAACATAAGTCCCTTTGGATATGGACCATAGTCCTGTTCCTTTTCTTCAAACTCGCGCTTGAAAAGATAAGCCTTTAGAACATCCTTTTCTAGGCCCTCTTTCACCACTTCTTTTAGTGTGTCGTCTATCACTTTGAGGAATTTTTCTTTGTCTTCCTTCTTCGCATACTTTGCAACAATCGAATAAACAGGCTGACGCACATCATTTTCATATGCTGATGAAATGTCTTTGCCGATACCTGCTTTAATCAAAGCCTCTTTTAGTTTGGCGCCAGGCATTTCCATTAGTGCATATTCAATCGCGTGGATTGCAATGTTTAGTTTTACATCATTACTCTCGCCCACGACAAAGTTCTTTGAATAAATATAGTTTTCGTTTTCATTTTCTTCGTCGCCTATTGAATATTCATATTCAAAGTCGTTTTCTTTGGCGAAGGCCTTTTGAAGCGGAATGCTAGAATCGATTTCTAGGTAGTCGTACTTAGATAGATACTCTTTATCAATCCACTCTAAACGCTCCTTAACATCCATATCTCCGTATAGATAGATATAGCAGTTTGATGGATGATAATAGCGTCTATGAAAATCTAAATAATTTTCGTATGTAAGATCAGGGATATTTACAGGGTCTCCACCGCTCTCGTTAAAGTAACCATTATCTGGGAATAGAGAAGTTAGAGTGATTCTATCAAGCACTCCATCAGCTGATGAGTAAACACCTTTCATCTCGCTGTAAACTATCCCGTTTATCTTTAGTTCATCTTCAGGATTTTCTAGTTCGTAGTGCCAGCCCTCCTGTTTAAAGATGTTTTCTTCCTTATATATGTTTGGATTAAAAACTGCATCCATATAAACGCTCATAAGATTTTTGAAATCTTGAGCGTTAGTACTGGCAACTGGATAGATAGTTTTGTCTGGGTAAGTCATTGCATTTAGGAATGTATTGAGTGAACCCTTTGCTAGTTCCATAAACGGATCTTTAATTGGGTATTTCTCTGAACCACAAAGAACTGTGTGCTCGATTATATGTGGCACTCCTGTGCTGTCAGTAACAGGAGTTCTAAAGCCCACGCTAAAGACTTTGTTGTCATCTTTGTTTTCAAACACTAAAACTCTAGCACCAGTTTTCTTGTGCTTATACAATGTTC
The DNA here is from genome assembly GCA_017514785.1 of Eubacterium sp. Classification (GTDB taxonomy): domain Bacteria; phylum Bacillota; class Clostridia; order Lachnospirales; family Lachnospiraceae; genus Eubacterium_G. The sequence goes on from JAFWIO010000009.1 coordinate 44,946, forward strand.
CCAGTGAGTCTATCTCATCTATTTTCTCTTTTTTTATTACTTCATATTGTTCCATAATATCTCCAAATATTTATATTTAACCTTATTCATTTTAACACAATCTAATAATAAATTCTCTACTTTCCACAAACAAAAAATGACGGAAGCTCACTTAAAATCGTTCGCTTTCCGTCATTTTTTGTTTTAAACATTTAAGTATTTATTAACTTGTGTTGAAACTATTAAGGCCACTATAATTTTGGCAAGATCTGGAATTATAAATGGAATAACACAAGCGGAAATAGATGCTGCTAGTCCTAAATGCATTGGGTTAAACTGCCAAAACCAAATTGTTCCAAAGATGAAACATGCAATGTCACCTAGAACCATTCCAATTCCCAGATAAAGTGCTTTCATTTTATTATCTTTATCCTTAGATATGTTTTTGAAGATTCCGATTATTATTACTGTAAGGATAAAGCCTAGAATGTATCCACCTGTCATTCCCGTCTCTGTGTTTGGAATGAATTTTACTATTCCAGATGAAAATTCTGAGAACACTGGCACTCCTACTATTCCAAGAAGTATATATACGATTATTGCTATTGTTCCTCGCTTTAGTCCGAGTACTCCACCTGTTACACAAACTGCAAATGTCTGTAGTGTGAACGGCACTGGCCCTAATGGGATTGTTATCCATGTGCACACAATGATTAGCGCTACAAATATTGCAATCATTGCCAAATCTCTAACTGATAATATTTTCTTTTCCATATCTTTTTCCTCTTTTCTTTGTTTGCCAAAAGATATTTTAGTCCTACCACTTTCTATTGTCAACCTTATTTCTATTCAGGCTAACAATTGCTAACAATTAAGTGATGTGCTATACTCTCGCTATGAATGTTAAAGAGCAAGTTTTAAACCAACTAGAAAAGAATAAGGGAGAATACATTTCTGGCGGCAGCCTATCCGAGGATTTGGGTGTAAGTAGAAATGCTATTTGGAAAGCCATCCAAAGTTTGATTAAGGATGGTTATTTGATTGAGTCTAAATCTAGAAAAGGTTACCTTTTGCAAGAAGACAGCGATATATTATCTACTCAAAGTATAAGTAAATATTTAAAAAACGATTTAGATATAAAGGTTGTCCCTACTTGTTCTTCTACTAACGATATGTTGGTGGATCTAGCGCACGATGGTGCGAAGGAAGGAACTGTGATTATATCCACAGAACAGACTAAGGGAAAAGGTAGAACTGGCAAGTCTTTCTACTCGCCAAAGGATACTGGAGTTTATATAAGTATACTTCTTCGCCCTGACACGTCGCCTGAGGATTCTTTGTACTTTACTACTATAGCTGCAGTGGCTACCGCCAAAGCAATAGAGAGTGTATCTGATAAGAAGGCTGACATTAAATGGGTGAATGACGTTTATATAGAAGGAAAAAAAGTTTGTGGCATTTTGACAGAGGCTGCTCTTAGTATGGAGATGAACAAGTTAGATTACGCTGTGGTTGGAATAGGCATTAACATTACTCCGCCAAAGGGTGGTTTTCCTAAAGACATAAAAAAAATTGCTACCACTGTTTTTGATAAAAAAGCTGATAGCAAAAATAAGACAAGTATTCTAGTAGCAAATCTACTCGACTACTATATGGATTACTATAAATCAAATGATATGAAATCTCATTTGAAAGAATATATCAACCGCTCTAACATCATCGGCAAAAACATTGAAATTGAAAAAGAGAATATGAAAATAAGAGCTAGAGCGATTGACATTGATTCTAAATGTAGGTTGATTGTGAAGGATGAGCTAGGGAAAGAGCATACCCTATCTTATGGTGAAGTCTCCATAGACATCCAAGACTAATCAACTATATTTTTTCAAAATTAGTCTGCAAATAAAGGAAATCAACCTACTCATAAATGGCACACTTTCTAACTGTAATAGTTTTTTCTCTGCCATTTACATATTTAAACGTCTCAGAGACTTTCACATCTAATAAGCCTTCTTTATAATTGACGCCCATTACTTTGACGGAAATTTTTCCGTCACTTTTTATATTGTAGGAAACTACATTTATAAAATGAGCAACCATTTCTTTGTCGGAGGTGATATCCGTCTGGCCATCTGCATGAGAGGCTTTGACGGTTTGCTTCACTGCCCCAGACACAGCTTTTTCCAATTCATCTTGTCTGGAAGCGCGACTCTGCTCCGACAAAAGTGTTAAACTAATCAAAGTAACTATAACTGCTATTCCAATGATTGTAATAAATTGTTTCATCTCGATTCCCCACTATTGTTTGATAACTTTTCCAGACACAGTTTGATTTGTAGAATGATCAATTTTGTGTCCATTGTTTTTAATATTATTTCTTAACTCTACCATTTCGTCTTTTTCTATTTCGACTGTGTAGAGATAATCTTCTTCGTTGTTAAGAGATTTATTCAACTCGTTTTTCAAGCTCCTTTTCCACTTCGACCTAGGGTCTAGAGTCTCGATAAATTCTTTTGAAATAAATCTCACCTCTGTTTTATCGTAGTAGTCTTCCAGTATCGTTACATACATTTCACCAGTACATGTGATGGACCCTTGATAATTTGACGCCGCCAAATAAAGTTTATATCTATTTTCCTCACTTGTGTTTATATAGTTTTCTGTTTTAAGATTGTACCCTTGTGCTACTACACTTCCACTTAGATTGACAATCTTTGTCACTCGTACAGGATAAGTTACATCTGTATGCAGATTGTTTTCTACATTTACCTTTTTGGTAAGTTCCTTCGCCGTCAAAGTAATCTTTTGACCCACTACATAATATCTATCCACAGTAGTCATACTAAGCGATGAAATTATAATTTCATCCCACATTGCATACAATGTAGTGTCTGAAGAAATCAATTTATCAAGTCCTGGTTTCATCACTTCTCCAGTGCCATCTGCTGACAAATTCCAATGCTTATTTACGTTCAAAACAAACCCAATGCGGCTAACAATATTGTCGCTAATCTGGTAGTACTCACTCCAAAAAGCAAATTCATCTTTTGGAAGATTAGCTACTGGATCTAGGGAGTTTCCATTATACTTAACGTCATACCTTTCACTGATAATCATATATCTTGAGGTATCAAAGGAAGTGCTTTTTCCAGATGGACGAATTAAATATCCACCCTTCATAGCAAACTTTTTAGTTACATCTTTGCCTTCTTCCTCGTCCTCACTAGTTCCTTCGCAGTATAATTCCTTTTCTGCATTAGCTCCGTAAGTAACATCCACCAATATTGTTCCTTTAGTTTTAATCTCTGAATCAATGTATGAAACCAGAACATTTGATATCCATATTTTCCCTGTTACATCTATATGCTTTCCTTTGGGCAAATACACAGTGTTATTGGCATTTATGTATCCAACATTAGAAAGTTCTAGTATTCCATTCAGATACACTCCCTCACCTTTGTTAGCAGTGTTACTTTCAATCTTTGTGCTAGGCATCTTAACCGTGCCAGTGCTAGCAATCATAACACCACCGCCCAAATCACTCTCGTTATTTTTAATATTTCCTTCCACTAATTTCACAACAGTGTTTACGTGTAGTCCGCCACCTCCAGTGGTCGCTTTATTACCAGATAACGTAGTGCTTGTGATAATCACTTCGTCAGTGGTCTTTCCTTTGACGCCCTCGGAAAAGCATATTCCACCACCATAATTACCGGCGGTATTATTTGTAATATTCATATTGGATATAACTATTTTTGAATAACGTCCACTGCTTGGTTTTCCGACAGATATACCTCCACCAGATACATCAGTTTTATTGCCTGTAATAGTTCCTCCTTCAAAAATGCTCAATCCACCGGAAACATCTGATCCACCGTTACATCTTACTCCCCCACCACTGTTTTTGGCGTAGTTTCCTGAAACTGTTGGACCACTTCCATTTTTTCCAAACGACAAAGACCCTTCGTTTCCGACAAATATTCCTCCACCTGTTTTGCCTGCAGTATTATTGTAAATACTACCGGCGGATACTATAACGTTTCCTTCTGTGGAAAATATTCCTCCGCCTTCTTCAGCAGCCTGATTACTGTAAATAGAGCCCGCATTCACAATAATATTTGAAAAATCTTTTCCATATAAAGCGCCACCTTCAGTTCCAGACTTGCATCCATGAATCTTCGCGCCGCTATATACATTTATCGAACCACTTATGCACTTTATAGCTCCGCCATTATTTCCTTCGCAGTTTGAAATTTCTCCGTACACACTTGTATTTCCATACGACCTAATGGGCGCAGCCTCATTTGTCCTCATCGTATTTTTCGCATTCATCAAAATACAATTAGCACCGATAGTAAGCGATGCATCAGAACCCACATAAAAGAACTCATTACACTGTCTACTATCAGTGAAGTAATTCTTAGAGCCATTTAAAGTCAGTTTATATGTTGTTTTTGTATAACCCCATTCTATTTCTGTAGTTCCTGATAGTTTTATACACCTAAGCGGGTTAGAGGAAGAATTCACTGTGGCACTCATACTTTGTGAGCGTCTTATTGTCTGATTTCCGCCACTGGCATATATTCTAAACTTACCATTTTCTACATTTATAGTTTCGGTAATAGCTGTAACATCTGTCACAGCTATATACTTCCACGACGAAGTGCCCTTCGACAAAGCCTCCTTTAGTTCACTACCTTTAGTAACTATATAAGGACTGCTGCTTGTTCCACTTCCAGATAAAGCTCTAACATCTTTTTTATAAGCACACACTATAAATAGTGCGAATAAAAACATAATTATTATTTTTTTCATCTCGCGTACCCCTCTATAACTGCTTGCTTTGAGTAATCAGTCCCAAATAGACTAAACACTGGAAGACTGACATAGTAAGTAAGCGTTACATATTTGCTAGGCTGATCTTCATAGACTGTTACATCTTCCACTGATAGATCATAACCTTTACTCTCTGCATCATTTATACATTCAGTAATTACCTGGTCGTTGTAGTTGCTGTCTTCTATTCTGTTTATCACAACATTGTAATAGTCTCTTGCGTAGCAGTTTTGATTGTTGCTGCTAATAATAGATGTGAACAACACACACGCCAAAGTAATTGCTATCACTATTGAAAAAACTTCTATTGCTATCTTCATACTCTACTCCACCACCACATTCACATACTTTGTGCAAACTAGATTTTCTGATTTCACAACGCATTTCAGTCTGTAAACGTTCTTTCTCAAAATATCTACTGAGCCAAAGATTTTTAAATCATCACTAATGTCATGACCTCTATAGTCTCTAGCTTTGACGTAGTCTCTAAATTCAAAGTTAGTGTCTTTGTAGTCCGCATATATGACATCGTCACTTTCTATAGTGGGATATCTATCTTTCGCAGAATTTGCAAACTCTCGATTCGATGGACTAAGTTCAGTCTTATAGCTAGGCGACATTCCTTTCCACTTGCTACTGCAAACCAAACAAATGATACACACTAACATTATTCCTACCACCCCATAAAGGAGTGCTTCTCCATGTTCTCCAATTAACAAACTCATTTTAATCCCCCTATCTTTATCCTAGTAACGAGCCAATCGATACAAGGTCTACATTTCCTAAAACTTCAATAATTAAAAACATAATGACGATAGTCATAATTGCTACTATTCCGCTAACTAAAACTCCGCCGTGTTCTATAATAAATTGTTCCATTCTAACCTCCTATCCTGTCACCACATTTAACACTTGATAAAATGCCATTACTAGACAAACAAAAATTATTCCAAAAACTATACACTGTCCCAATTCTGATAATAATATTTTCATACGCTCCTCCTATCCGTTTATTGCATTTCCTATGGATGTAGTAAACACCATAATCATCAAAACCATATCTATCATAATTTTCACAACTCCAACTATCAGAGGTATTGATGCGAGCATAGAAGCTGCACCTATGTGATCTTGGTTCTTCATCTCCTCTGCATGACCAGCCAATTTATTATTTCTATCGAGAATAGAGTTGATTTGCTGATCCGACTGTTCTTTGCCTAATTCGTTTATCGAATAGAACATCTTCATCGAAGACTTTATTTCGTCTAAGTCAAACTCTTTAAGTAAGTTGTCGTATGGTTCAATGCCCACAGGATATTTTTCGAAATCAAGTAGCAGTTTTCTAATTGGCCTTTGCAAAATGAACGGGGAATTATCATAAGAATTTTCAATGGCTGATTGAACCGTATCGTTTTGTAGGTTTATTGCTACTTCTCTTATCCAATCTGGAAAATACTTTGACAGTTCTTTTTCCATTCGCCTCTTTGCACTTTTATATGAAAGTTTTTCTCCGAAACTTAGCGAATCATAATTCTCATATCCTTTTTCTACTAGGTTGTAATATCTCATAACCTGATTATTGTTAAGGGATGGTTCTTCTTTTAGCCAATCAAGATTCATTTTTTTGACAATTAGCAAATACGAACCCATCATGATGAGAAGCATAACTGTGGAAGCTATTTGATAGACCATGCTTGGTGTATAACTATATTCAGAAGGCACGATATATGCCATAATTCCACAAGTCACCACCGTCGAAAACACCGAAATCAAAACGTTTCTCTTAACTCGCTCTACATTTTGGATAAACAATAATGTTCTATCATTCCAGTCTTTTATATCTTGCAGCAAAATATCTATGTAGTTATCATATTCGCCGCCATGTTGCTCTATCTTAATTAGAAATTTGTGAAGAGACCTAATCCTTTTACATTTGTACTCCTTCTCCACCAAACCCAATGCTTCTTCATAAATATTTTCCGATTCCTTCGTATCTATATTTACTATTACTTCCTCTAGCAATTCTTTTACTTCACTAGTTCCAATTTTCTGAGCGTCCTGAAGAGCTAGTCTTATTTTGGGCTGTTTTTTAAATGAGTAAATCATCTGCTCCATATACATAACAGCGTCTTTGAAGCGCTCGAACAATCTTCTACGTTTTATTTCTTCTCTTTGGTAAAAAAAGTTAAATGCCACTCCTGCGCTCATGCATATAATGATTGATACAACGTTTAATCTATACGCTAGGCAAATTCCTAGAATAATCAATAATACTTTTGCTGAATCTCGTATCAGCGTCAAAACTTTCTTTTTCAAAATCTTTCTCCCCCGCAAATGGATTATTTATGCCTGCCAATTTAAATTTTCTAAGTAAATCCTCCGGCAAATCCTTTGTCAAAATTTTTCCATCTTCATATATCATTACTTTTTCATTTTTCTCGTTATTTCTGGACAAGCACATCACTTGAGAAATCCTCCTAGTAATCTTTTCTCCCTCCTTCACTACAGATTCTAATTGAACCGCCAAGTTTATGAAGGAATACACATCGTTCTCGTTTATTTCTTGTCCCATATTACGCAGTCGGTCAGGAATCTTACTAGCGTCATCTAGATGAATTGTTGTTAAGCAAGAAACTCCAGCGGAAATGTTTTCCAATAAATATTTCACTTCTTCTCCTCTAGCCTCTGCTAGCAAGACCCATGTTGGTAACTGTCTCTTACTTGCCTTTAATGCTTCCGAATAGCCAAAACTGTCGCTTATTTTAATTTCTACGCAATCTTTGCCTGGATTAATTGCAGAATATCTAAGTTCTAAATTATCCTCTATTGTATATACTCTTTCATATGGGGGTATATAATTTGTGAGGTATTTGACATACTCCGTTTTTCCTACCCCAGGCAATCCCCCGACGACTATAGTACAGTGTGCTTTAATCGCATTTTCCATAAATGTATCTATATCCTCACTGCAGTAATTATCGTTAATCATACTATCCCTACTGATTCGACGTACTGCCGGCGTCTTTCTGATACTTATGGATATTCCAGTATTAGTTACGGAATCATGTAAAATTGAAATTCTTAAATTATCAGTCTCAGCCTCCAATAGCGGATTATTAATGTTGAATTGGACATTCATAAGGTTACTGATCTTTGTATAAAATTGCTGAATGAAACTCTCATCCAACAGAAAGCCATCTATTTTATAACGACCTTTTTCTAGGTGATTTACCCATAACCCCTGGCTCCAATTTATATCCGTGATATTGTCATCTAATATATACTCTAATAGATTTCCGAATGCTCTATTTGGCAATGTAAGTTTTCTCATACTTTATTCTCCTGACCCTGCTTGCTTCTTAGTGAATTTTTCCTGCTACAGTATCGTATGAAACTGAACCAGCATAGCTATCTACTACGCCTTCTACGGCGTCTGCTATGATAGGGCCTACTACATAAGCCACACCAACCAGAAGCAAAATACATACGGCAATAAAGATTGTTTTGCCATGTTCCTGCAAAAAAACATCCATTGGTCCCGTACCCCCTTTCCTCACTATTCCATAATTGCAAACCATGATCTAAAGGTATTTTGAACAAAATGATTGCATTTTTAACGAAAACAAATATGTAACATTAGCATATTATAACATCTCTTATGCAATCCGTTGCATTTATGGTAAGGCGAATAATACCACTTCAAAATTTAGGTGTCAACAAAAAAATTAAAAAAAGTTAAACTTTTTTCTCAAAGGTCACTCGCTCGTAAAAAACTTGTTTTTTGTAAGCAAAATATGTGGCTTATAGAATTAAAAAACTATAATTCTGCAAATAAAAAACAGCGGCCTTTCGGTCGCTGTTTTAGTATTGTTAATATATTATTTACTCTGCATCAACCTCACCAGTAATCAACCATGGACTTGGCTGTGCCACGAACACGCTGTTCTTATCTGTCTTTGAAACAGAAATCTGCATTACTTCTGTTACTTTGACGCCGCACTGTTCCATAATATATTTAATCTCTGATAGAACATCTAACTCTAATGTCCAGAAGATAAACTTACAGTTTGGATTAACCTTTAAGATACTCTCGATATCTTTTCTAATCTCGCCCTTCTTAGCAACGATAAATGCAAGACGAGGAACTGGAAGGTTCTTTAATGTCTCTTCTTCTAAGTCAGTTATAACTTCTACGTTATGAACTCCAAACTTATCTATGTTTTCTTCCATAGTACGCTTCGAGCCTTCGTCTCTCTCGTCAGCTATAATAACGCCCTCGTAAGCTATCATAGAAGCTTCGATAACTACCGATTCAGCATCTACCATAAGGATAGTATCTCTGATATCTACCTCTAGTTTATTCATAATGACTGATCTAATCTCGTGACCTACATACTTAACTGTACCGTGTGAGAAGTTATCATTCTTCATTCCGAAAATCATTCCCTCACGAGTATCATCATTTACGATAAAGATAACTGTAGGTCCAGAAATTGGTTCATCCATCATATCACTTACTTTGCAGTGCTTCATCTCTGATGGTTCGTAGCCTTCGCCGTAGTACATTTCGTAATCGCCAAAGCCTGCTTCCCAACATTTATAAAGCATGTTTGGATATGTCTCATCAGCAAAAATAAGAAGTCTCTTATGCGTAGAAACTAAAGCAAGGTAGTTTCTTCTCTTACCACACAAGTTTGCAATCTTTATTTTTTCTGGAGTAACGCCCTGTAGCTCTGCTACATAGCCCATCCAATCTAGCATTTGTTGATTAGTATATTTTACTTCTTCGCTCATAATTTCCTCCCGGACATTTAATTCACTATTAGTATTCTATCACAATTATTTTAGTTTCCAAAATGCTTTGTTGTGCTGGGTAAACTTCACAAAATTAAAACCTTTTAATCTGTAGAAAGTTCCAGCCTTCATGCACTGTGGGAATATAGTATGGATAATGTCATTATAGAAAATATCTGCTATACAAATTCCACCAAACACATAAGCAATTCCTAGGAAAACTTTTCTATTCATCTTTTTAGCGAGCCACATAATAGCTGGCACAATCACATACACAACAAACGGCCCCGCCAAAGTAAATGCAATAATATTTCTACCACAAATAAATCCGCCAATATTTCCAAATGTCCAAATCTCTTCGTTGTAGTTCCACTCTCTTCTTCCGTTGTCCAAATAGTAGATTGCTATTCCTGCAATCAACTCCATCAAAGATAAAACAACGCCGCTTATCAAAGCAACTAGCCATGGTTTCTTTCTAAATTTGTAAGTTAAAGCGAATGCTGCCACTGCTCCTAGACCGTAAATGTCAATCCATGGTCCAAAGGCATTTCCTCGCCAAAACCACATGTCTTTCCCATCTCGAATTAGCGCATTTAGATGATAAAAGTTTATCTCAATAATAAATCCAAAAACAGCCATACTCACAAACAAGAGTAGCACTATGGCTACCCATGTTTTTTTATCAAAAACTATATTGTTATTAATATAGTTTTTATATTTAATTTTAAAGTTACCCTTTGTCATTAAAGGTTATTCTCCTTACAAATATTTTTGGAGCATCTCAATTTGTTCTTCAGTCAAACCTGGATATCCCATATCTCTTAGAATCTCCACTACTCGTTTGATTGACCTAGTAGGACTCAAATCTGAATATAAAGTTTTAGATGAACCATCTGAGTAATTAATAGTAATATACGATTCTGCAACCATCTCTCTAGACCAGTTGAATGGTTTGATATTAATAACTCCCGCTGCAAATCGTCCTACAATAGCTTGATCCCAACCTGAATTCACTACTTTTATTACTTTGTTGGTGCCAGCTTTTTCTGCAGACTCTAAATCTAGATTTTCTTCTAGTTCATCTATAAATATATCGTGCGGAGCTATAAGCGTTCCGCATTCCACACTACTTGAATTCAAAAATCCAACATCTGAACCTGTTGCCACTGCGCAGAACTTAATCCCATCTCTGCCTCTTAAATCAACCGATGCACCTTTAACCATAGTGAAGTCTAAATCAGAAATGCTAGTTGCTGTTATGTCTCTATCTGGAGTGATAGTTTGACCACTAGCATAAAGTGTAGTGTAGTCTTCATTGGTATATCCATTTTCTGAAGTGCTTGGGAATGTAAAACTATCCCCTTCTTCCACCGAAGTTTCCACTCCGTCCACTGTCACTGTGTATTTTGGCACGGTAGTAGATTCAGGCTCCACATCCTTTTCATTTCCAAACATTTTAACAGTAGAGTTGCCAACTGTTATTCCATCTTCTCTAGCTTGCTGATCAAGTGTTTCGGCATCAATCCACTTCTCGCCATCGAAATATTTTGTATCGTTTGTTTTGCAATTATATAAATAATCAGGGTCGTAAGCATCGTCTGCCTCTATCATCAATCCTGATTTTTCACCACATGCTTGCTCAGCAACAATACTCACGTTAGTAGAATGAGTAAGTGTGACTGCTTGGGCTATATCAAAAGTATGATACCCAATATATGCATCTGTCACTTCTCCCGTATCAAAGAGTAAAGTTCCACTCTCTGGATCTGACCTATCTGTCAAACTGCCATATACTTTAAATCTTGAAACGGTGCCTTCTTTTCCTGTCCAATAACCGATCTGACCAAGTTCAATATCTTTGTCATTACCAATAGAATACACCTCTGCAGCCTTTACCTCTGTGGCAAAACTAGGGATTCTTTGTCCCATCATCGAACTGTGTGATAATGTGGTATCAAATGTTTTCTCTTCATTATTGATTTGACTTAAATCGTCTTCCACCACTGTTGATATAGATTCTGATAAAGTCTCTTCACAATAACTCATATACATTATTCCGTCATCATACATTTTGTATCTTCCGTTTACTGTTCCATATGAGTTTTTAATCAACCATGCTCCATCTTCCTTAGGAACTATGTATGCTTGATAGCCTTCTTGTGGAGTATCAGAAGTTTGGATGTTCTTAATACTTCCGTCCTCGTCAAAGGACATATCCGGCTCAGAATTATCATCTAGTTTTATATAAACTATTTCTCCTACTAACTCATCATAGGATTGAGAAGTATACTTTGTTATATAATGATACTTTGAATAATTATCATTAAACCCTACCACTGTTATTACATGATTTGTGCTGTATTTTGCTTTAGCGGTTGCGTCGTGATACCAGAAATTTGGTCCCATTGATCCATACTGACTCTTATCATATCCCCACGTGCGATTATATATGGACGATGATGATTGGTAGTAATTGCTCGAAATAGCTCCATTAGCTATAATCTTTTGTTTCCAAATCTCTCTATTTTCTGGATTATAGTATCTTGTATAAACACCATCTTTTTTCTCGACAGGGAACACTTCAGGAAGTTGCTCTGCTGATTTTATATTGAAGCGGTTTAATCTGTAACTAGCTGCTGCTATCTCAGCCATAGTTCTACTGTCAGTATCCGAATCACCACCAGCGCGATACGGATTATCACTCTCAAAAACACATGCTTTATCAGCAGTATACGCCATAGATGCATCCCAGGCCCAACCGCCTTCGTTATATCCATAGTAACTATCTGAACTTTTTTCAGAATCATTGCAAGATTCAGTTAGCACTTCTCCGCTAATAACACCCGTCTTAGTCTGCTTGTTATATTGTACAAATACACCTTGCGCCTCCGACAAATCAATAGGGTCAGTCTCTTGCAAACCGCTTGGATAACCAGCCTTTTTTAAAATATTAGATTCCACAGAACCCACTTCAGCAAACATCCAGCAAGATCCAAAACTATCTTGATCTTTTATGGATGTATAAGGAGCCACATAATAGTTTGGAAGATTGTTTCTCTTCTTAGTGGCTCTCGACTTTTTATATTCGTCTAATTCAGTTCTACTTCCGTCTTTGTTTTTGATGTGAGTTCTTTTAAATTCTTTCACACCATCTTTGATAGCATCCGTCATTTCTGACATTGTCATTACATCAGAAACAGCCTTTGTATCTACTACAAAAGCCTTTGAACACGCTATCGTACTTAACAGCGCAAGTATAACTATAAAAGATATTACTTTCCTTTTCATAATATCCCTCCGTACCGATTACTCTATAATTATAACAAATTTTGGCTTTTATTTATACCATTGATTGCCTTCTACAATTGATATTAAAACAACACTTTGATATATTTAAAATGAAATATTAGTACGGATAAAAGAGGTTTAGTAATGAATTTTGGAATAATAGGCGCAGGAAATATAGCAAATACTTTTGCTACCACTCTCACTCAGATGAGTGAGCCCACTGCTTATGCCATTGCATCTAGAAGTATGGAGAAAGCTGAAGAATTCAGAGACAGATACGGCATGGAAAAGGCGTATGATTCTTACGAAGCTCTAGCGAAGGATCCAGATGTGGATGTAATATACATCGCTACTCCTCACTCATTCCACTATGAACAGGCAAAGATGTGTTTGGAAAACGGCAAGCACGTTCTAGTGGAGAAAGCATTTTGCGCTAATGCGCCTCAGGCAAAGGAAATAATAGGTTTAGCCGAGAGCAAAGGTTTGTTTTTGGGAGAGGCTATGTGGACTAGGTTTATGCCACTTGCAAAGAAGCTTCGCGAGTTGTTGGATGACGGTGTGATAGGCGATGTTATGTATATGACTGCTAACCTTAACTTTCCTATGATGCACAAGGAAAGGCTTATTAAAGCAGAGTTGGCAGGCGGTGCACTTTTGGATGTTGGAATATATCCTCTAACTGCTGCTTCTCTTATTATGGGAGATAATATAAAAGATATAAAAGCTACTGCTCTTTTGAATGATGAGAAAATGGATTTAGTTGGACAGTATATCCTTACCTTTGACGAGGGAGGAATTGCATATCTAAACTCTGGAATGTGTTTTGAGAGCGATGGAAACGCTGTGGTAATTGGAACGAACGGTTCTATAGTTATGGAGGGCGTAAACTTTATTAGAGGGCTTAGAATCTTTGATGGCAATCATAATGAAGTAGAGTATATGTCCTTTGAAGATGTGGAAAAGTATCCTTACAAAAATGGCGAAACTATTACGGGATACGAGTACGAGGTTTTGGGATGTATTGATGCAATAAAAAAAGGACACACACAGTGTCCTGAAATTACTCATAAAGAGACTTTGTTTATGATGGAAACAATGGATGAAATAAGAAGACAGATGGGCGTTATTTACCCTTTTGAATCTTAAGCGTTCTTAAATAATTCTTTTGTTCCTTAGTTATACGATAACTTTCAATAGACTTTTGGATTGCTTTGTTGTGAGTCCAAGAGTCTAATTTTTTGCCCTCGATAAATGGAATGATATCATCCCACTGCTTTGCTAAAGCTGTCGCAAAGTACCAAGCAATCATCATATTTACATAGTACTCATCTGAACGGACACGAGCTACCAATCTTGGATACTTTAGTTCAAAAGCATCATCCAAGTAATGCTCCATAAGCATTCCAATTCCGAAACGCTTAGTGTAAGTCAAATCTGATGCTATCCACTCTCTTATATGTTTGTACAAATCTTTTAGATTTGTCTTAAATATTTTTGGTGAAAGTTGATCGCATGTAGCCCAGTTATCGACGTATGGCAAAAACTTCTCTACTTCTTCCACTGCCCTGTCATAATCCTTTATGCCTGATACGATAAATGCGTGCAGCTGATTCATATCAAAATATTTGTGAGGAAGATCATTTAAGAATATTTCTATATCTTCCCTCTTTGCCATTTGCTTCGCTAACTTCCTGGAAGCCGGAGTTCTAACACCTATAATAGTTTTCTCATCTACTGTAGGCATCAACTTCTTGTGAAAGTCACGATATTCCTTATCCTGGAGTTTAAACAACTCTTTTTCTATATCTTTAGTTATCATCCTATTTCCTTATTGAATCCATAGCTACCGGGAATTCAAAGTATGTTTCTGGATATGGTTCATTCTTCAAAGTAAAATGCCACCACTCTGTGTCTATTGGTTCGAAACCACCGTCCACCATTAGTTTTTGAAGTATCATTCTATTCTCATACTGCTCTTTAGTAATATCCTTGTAATCCGGATGAGAGATATCGTCAAAGAAGTCGAAAGGACTCCCCATATCAAGTTCTTTGCCGGTGTCCATATCTACTAGAGTTAAATCCAATGTACTTCCTCTGCTGTGAGTAGACTTAGATGCAATGTATCCCAGTTTAAACAAATCGTGCTTATCAATGTCTGGGTAGAAAAATGTTTTCATCTTCTGATCCAAATCTTCAATCTCCCAAAGTACAAAGTGCTTAACAGCCTTGGCAGGTCTGTAGGCATCAAAAATCTTCAAACGATATCCTTGCACGTTTGCTATGTTGGCAACATCCTTAAGAGCCCTAGCCGCTTCCTTTGTTAGAAGCGCGATAGGCTCTTCGTAGCCGTCCACTCTCTCACCTACAAAGTTGTAAGTGGAGAAATATCTTATTTCTTGAATGATTCCTGGCACATAGTCCGATAGTAAAACAAATCCCGAACTATCCATTGACATTTCTTTTTGAATATCCATTTATTAATCCTTCTTCAAATTTGCGTAAGCTTCGCCCATCAAAAGATGTGGGTACTTACCATTTTTATCTGCCTTAGGAATAAAGTCAAAATCGGCTTTGTCTTGGAATACCATACAAATATCGCTTCCTCCAAATAGGAAGTATCCCATAGGGTCGCCCTTCTTAACTTCATCGCCCACTTTCAAGCCTTTCTCCCAGTTACATGAGCAAATCTGGCTCATTCCTATTGGAAGAATTGCAACATAACCGTATTCCTTTGTATCAATAACAACTAGGTCTCTAGTTTCAATCATTTGCCATCCAGGAACTTGATCTATCAAAACATACTTCTGGTTTTTCTTATCCCAAACAGTGATTCCACCTGCTGCATTTGTTCCCTTAATCTTCGTGAGTTCTACTATCTTTCCGCTAACAGGGAAATGATATCTATGATAATCATTTACATCAAGGAATGTATGTGTGAAAGTTCCATTATTAAAACTATTTCTATACTTACTATCCGGCCCGATTAAATCCGAAATCTGGTCGAACTTCGCTCCCTTAACAAGTGTTCCATCTTTGTCTTTGTCTTCAATCTTTCCGTTCTTATCTATATCCCACTCACCCTGCGGAGTAGAATCTGCCGGAGCTACTACTTCTGTGTTAGCAATTGGTCTAACACTTGGATCAACTAACTTTCTTGAGAAGAAATCATTGTAACTTGTCCAAATATTTTTGTCAGCATACCAACCTTTGTCCATTCCAAATCTCTTGTCGGATTTTGCCAACTCATAATACTCATCATTCCAACTGTCTTTTGTTGAAAGGTATTTGCCCCACTCGTCAGCATACTCTTTACACCAACTCTTGATTGGTTCATGATACTGAAGTGTTGGGTAATAGTATCCTTTACCCTCAAGTTCTTTAAGTGGCTGATCAACCAAGAACCAGAAATAATCTACCGACTGATCTATATGCTCATATAATTTATCACTCTTTTTGCCAGGAACTACATTCCATGGTTCGCAAGTAGCTGCCCAATCCGTGAACTCATATAATTCATCTAGGCTTTGCGCTGGATTTGTGCTTTTATCTGGATTGACCTTCTTGGCCTTCGCCAAAGACTTCTCCATCAGTTTCTTTAACTTAGGATCTTTGTCGAGCAATTTTTGTAAGTCTTTAGTCATCTTACTATGCTCTGATTTCTTTGTTTCTACCTGCGCAGTAGTCTGCTTGTTGTCAGTGCTTGTGCCGCAACCAACAACCAAAGTTGCTGACATAACAACAGCTAAAAAAAGTGCTAATATTCTTTTCATTTTTATTATCCTCCGTTCAAATCCACTAGTATTATTTTATCTTTTTTTTTCTCTATCGTCTATAATTATTATCACTTTTGAGGGAAGATTTGTGGTATTATTATAATAGAGTATAAAAATATTGTTTTGGACGGATTTAGAAACAATAAAGGAGGAGAATATGAAGAAGTTTAGAATTATCACGAGTATAGTTCTATCTATTGCGTTGCTTGCAGGTTTGGTTTCAACTTTTGCTGCTCCTAGCACTAACGTATATGCAAAGTCCAAAGGACAAACTAGTGAATACACAAGCATAAATGAATATGTGGACGAATTCTTTGAAAAAGATTTATATGTAGATACAAATAAGTATCCTTCCGAACTGGAGGATATTTATAATCATGTGTCCGATTTTATAACCAAAAACTACTCTTCTTTGAATAAGAAAAAAATACAGGAAGAACTAGATTACCTCAAAGGTGCACTTAGAGTTTTTGCTATACTACAGCTTGATAAAACACTACACCTCCAAAAACTCAGAAAGAAAATTGAGTCATTTATTGAAACAGTGGAAATAGCTTTGGCGGCTCAGTCATTTGAAGAAAACGCTGAACAATTAGTAGATAACTTTAACGTTGCCAAGAAAGAATCTCAACGAGTCTTTGAAGTTTTCAAAACTCAGATTAAAGGCAAAAAGGTTTTAGAACTGGCTGAATACTTCTTATCTCGCAAGACACAAGGTGCGATTGTTCACCACATACTAAATATTGATGGCATCTTATTTGAGAATGTAGACATTGATGCGTTTGTTCCGGAAGAATTTACTAATAGAAAAGTTGAACAAATTAAAGACAAAATAAAGTATGTTGCAGAAATTGGTGTTACATATAATAAGATGAAAAAGAAAGAACGAGGCAAGACTAAACACAGTATTGTTGCTTATATAAACAAACCTATAGATCAACTTAAAAAACAAGCTAACACTTTTATGATAAGAGCCGAAAAAAAAGTTTTAGAAACTTATAAACTAGTTACAGTTACTATTAAGAATAAACTAAAAGATCTTGATTTTTTAAAAGAAGAAAAATCTTTAGACTTCCAACTTGAATGATTAGAGAATTAAGGAGGAACATATGAAGAGATTTAAAATAATTACAAGTATAGTTCTAACTATTGCGTTACTTGGTGGTTCAGTTTCATCTTATACTACTGCTAGCGCAAAAACTATTAAAGGAAATGGCTATACTGTAACAAAGATTTCAAACCCTACTAAAGGTCAAAGCGAAGCAGACGGTTTGATGCCAGGTGGAGACAGAACTACTAGCTACACATGGCGTATGGCTGAGCGTGGAGATAATATCTACGTTGCTACTTCTAGAAATGTTGCTACTAACCTAGTAAGTTCTTTTGGTACAGCGCTTGCCGAAAAAGGAATCCCACTAGATACATTCTGGGCTGCTATTAATGTGATAACTAACGGAGATATAATGAGAAACGACGACAAGGATGGCGCCGATATTATCTGTTATAACAAGAAAACAGGTAAGTTTAAGATTGCCTACTCAGCAGGTAAAGGCACTTACTTCCGTTCATCTGTTACATACGGTGATAATGTATACTTTGGTTCTTACTCATCAGACCCTTCTACACCACAGTATATTTTAAGAATTGATCCATACGGAAAAGCTAAAAAGGTATTTTCTAGTATGGGTGCCATTTCGTTCCGCGCTAACTGTGTATATGGTGGAAAATTGTACTTTGGCGGAGCCGATGAACGAGAAACCGCTGTTCCTAAGGAAGGTGTAGATCCATGTAAAATGGCAATCCTTCAGAAAGGTGACGCTGATGATCGTATTTGGACTCGCGTAGCTGACTATAGGGACTTTGGCGATGTGGCTTATGACCCTATTATGACTAGTTGGGCTGGTTCTCCTATTTGGGAACTCTCAAACTACAAAGGATATATTTACGCTACTGCTCCTAGCACTAATGGATTTGTAATGTTCAAAGGACATCCTGCTAAGGGTGGCGAGAAAGCTAACGACTACGGTTGGTACTGGGAAGAAGTGGTTGGATTGAACAATGGAATAAACAATCCTGGACTAAGTGAAACAAAGGGTGGTAACCCTGGAACTACACGCTCACTTATAGGTTCTACTTACGTGTTTAATGATGAGTTATACGTTTACAATTTTGACCATGCATTTGCCGGAGAGGCACAGGCGTTTACTGGTATTATTTCAAACTTATTCGGTCAATATGTAAAGCCTAGCGAGTTCCTATTACCTATGTATGATTCACTTCACAATCCTCAAAAACTTTGGAAATTAGATGATGATACAGGTAAATTTGAAGAATGTCCAAAGTTCACTCAGCTTATGAGGGGAACTACAAACGAGTACATTTGGCGCGCTGGCGAGTACAATGGCAAAATGTATCTCTCTACATTTGACGCCAATGTTCCTTACGGATATTTAACACAGCTTACAAGTACTGATTTCTCTCAGATGTCTAAAGAAGAGATTAAAAAGAGAATTAAGTATATTGAAGACTTAATCGTTATTTTGGTTAAATCCAAAATAGGCGGATCTGTGGATATTAGTAAAATCAAAGAGAAACTAGAAAAATGTATCGATCTTCTCAAAGCGCTTTTGACAATGAAGGTTGATATAAACAACATCAAGCAGTTTATCGAGAATTATAAGACTACTATGGCGGAATTAAAACGTGTAATTAATTCTTTCATAGAACAACTCTCCGACAAAGACTTGGAGGAGATTATCGAGTATATTTTAAGTGAAGAAATACATGATAAGATTATTCACCACGCATTAAATTTGGATGGCATTCTATTTAAGGATGTTGATGTTCAGAAGTTAATTCCAGAGGAAATAACAGATGAAAAGACTAAGGAATTAATTGACAAAATCGAGTTTATCGCCCAAATGGGTACTTCATATAATGAGTTGGACGAAGAAGAACAGGCTATGGCTAGACAGATGATACGAGAGATACTTGTTTCATATCTATCTCATGTAATGGATGAGTGGAAAGAAAAGATAGACAACATTATCGATAATATCGACTGGAAGGGCTTAGAGATGTATATGTACATTTCAAATAGAGTTAAAAATAACGAGCCTGGATTTGATATGTATCGAACAGAAGATGCTTTGAACTTTGAGAAGATTACTACAAATGGATTTGGCGACAAATACAACTATGGCTGTTCTTCTTTCCTAGCAACAGATCAAGGTTTGTATATTGGAACATGTAATCCATTCTACGGTGGACAACTCTACTTGCTAAAAGATGATCAGACTTCTGTTAGTCTAAAGGCAAGCAAGGCTACTGTTTACATTAAGAATAAAAAGACAATCAAAGCCACTGTTACTAACCCTGTGGGTGATACTACTTACACAAGTTCAAACAAGAAAGTGGCCACAGTCAGCAAGAAGGGTGTAGTAACTGCTAAGAAGAAAGGTACAGCCAAGATTAGAGTTACAAACAATGGCGTAACTAAAACCTTTACAGTTACAGTTAAGAATATTGCACTTAACAAGAAAAAGAAAACTCTTAAGATTGGTAAATCGTTTAAGCTTAAGGTTAAGAAAGGTCTAGTTGGAAAGGCTAAGTATAAATCTAGCAACAAGCGAGTAGCCAAGGTTACTAAGAAGGGTAAAGTTAAAGCTGTTGGATATGGTAATGCTACTATTACAGTTAAGGCCAACGGCAAAAAACTAAAATGTAAAGTTAAAGCTAGATGGCGTTAATCTAAGCAACAAAAAAGAAGCGAGCTATATGCTCGCTTCTTTTTTATGTTGTTCTAGTCTGCTATATCAACATCTGCAATAATATTGAGTTCATACTCTGGGTATGCCTCTCCCACTTCTTTTCTAATAATATCAATTCCTTCTTTTGGATCAATATCAAAACTCATCACTACGTCAAATCGCATAGTATGTTTTTCTGTATCCAAGTAGAAGCCATGCATTTGAAGCGACCAGTCATGAGCCATAACCATTTCTTGAACTTCGTTTCTAATATGAGCTACTTCTGTATCGCTAGTGTTATATGAATACACTCCTACTCCTGTTAAGATGATTCCTGTTTCTTTGTAGACATTCATTTCTAACTTCCTAGTTAAGACATCTACTTCATCTACTGTCATTGTATCTGGAAGTTCTAGGTGGACTGAAGCATAGTTTTTGTTTGGTCCATAATTATTTAGTAGCAAGTCATATGCGCCTCGCACTTCTGGCTCGCGGTTTAAAATTTCCTTAACCTTCTTTGTTAAATCTGCATCTGCTCTCTTTCCTAAAAT
The DNA here is from genome assembly GCA_017514785.1 of Eubacterium sp. GTDB lineage: Bacteria > Bacillota > Clostridia > Lachnospirales > Lachnospiraceae > Eubacterium_G. Next base: position 65,916 of record JAFWIO010000009.1, read on the forward strand.
CTCACTGATAGTTTCAGCCATTATCTCAATACCTGCCTTGATGATAAAGATTGAAATGATAACGGCCACATATGCTTCTAATGATACCTTTGTAGTTAAGTATATGATGGCAGATGCCAAAACTGATGCAGAGATAACTGCGTCAAATAAAGCGTCTTTGCCGGAGGCTTCTAATGCTCCAGATTTTGCTTTCTTTCCTTGTTTTGAAACAAACAAACCTAAAACAATTTTTACTACTACTGCTACAGCTATAATAAAAAGTGTAACTGTGGTGTAGTTTGGTGTTTCAGGATTAATAATCTTCTTTACTGCCTCTATAGCCGCTGTGACACCCGCATACAAAATGATGGCAGACACAATCAATGCACTAATGTATTCTACTCTTCCATGACCAAGTGGGTGCTTTCTATCTGGCGCTTTATTTGCCAATTTGTTTCCAACAATAGTCACTAGCGAGGACAGTACGTCAGACAAGTTGTTTACAGCATCCAAAATAATAGCAATAGAATGTGCAAACAATCCTACCACCATTTTAAATCCAGCCAACAAAACATTTGCAAGAATCCCAATAATACTCGTTCTTACAATCAGCTTGTTTCTCTCTTCGTTTAATTGATTTAAATCTTTTTCAGCCATTATTTACCTCCTCTTATTTATAGTGATGTATCTATGACAACCATAACACTTCCCATTACAATTCCAATCAAGAAAATATACTGAGCTATGCTGACTTTTTCTTTCATAAAAATACGTCCTCCAATCATTACAAAGACTGGATAAACAGCCAACATAGGATCTGTCGAAATTGAATTCATCGCCATCGCATAACTGTATAGACAAATAGCGATGTTATCTGTAATAGCACCAAGCAATCTAGGTGCACTCCTTTTTGTAAATGGGTTGTAAGGTTTCTTTTCCTTTAATAAAATATAAATCCAAAATCCTAGAGCAAAAAGTGCATATTCCATTCCGATAATGATAATGCAATCGGACTCTGGCATAGCATATCCATAATTCTTGTCTAGGCAAACACCTGTCACTATAGTCTCCATAGCATCGGCTATAGCAAATATAATCGGGAATATCAATGTGCCCAGACCAATTCTCATCCATTTTTTATTCTGATACTTATCACTCTGCTTCGCCTCTTTGTTTCGGACAATTGAAAGCATAATAATACAGATAAGTATTACCAGTATTCCTGCGGATCTTAAAGGAGTTAACAGTTTGGTAATTGAATCTACCCTTCCTAGAGCGAGATATGCAATGATAAGCAGAATTGTGGATGTTCCTCCACTGATTGACTCCACGGGCGATTCTACTGTCGCCTCATTATAAACATATCCTTTAAAGGAAACTGTGTTGAGTATTGGATATACAATACCAAACAATGTAACTGGCCAAAATCTTAAAGCACTTTCCCATATTGAAAACGATTCATTTCTTGTAATTAAATATGCAAGGGCTATTACAAAAAACACAAGGCCAATACAAACAGAAAATTTCAAACAAATAAATTTCTCTTTGACATCTTTAGCCCCTACTTTGTAAAGTAAACTAGTGGATGACCATAAAAGGATAGTCATAACAACTAGCATTAACCATGTGGCTTTTTCCATTAATTCTCTCCAAATTAACTTCTGTAATTATTTATTCTATGATAGCTTGTTTTATTAGTTTTATATAATTGTTTAAAAACATTATAGTTTTTATCGTATATTTCTTTGTTTTCAGCATTTGGAACATAGGTATGATTAACTTTTACCAACTGCTTTGAAAGTTCTAACATATCTACATTCTTAATGCCTGCTGCCACCATGATAGCGGTTCCCGCTGCTCCCACTTCTCGTGGGTTATCCACTGTCTCTATTGTTCTACCGGTAACGTCTGCCAGCATTTGACACAACATATGTGATAAAGAACCTCCTCCCACAAATCTAATAGGGTCTGAAGTCTTTGTCTTTTTCATCGAGCATTCTAGCATCCATCGATAGTGATAACAAATTCCTTCTAGTGTAGCACGAAGCAAATCTCTCTTTTTATTATTTATTTTAAAATTAAAGTACATTCCACCAGCATTTGAATCTTCAAACGGGCAACGATTTCCTTGAAGCCATGGAGTAAAGATTACACCGTTTGCCCCAGGTGGAACTTTGTCTGTTTCAGCTTCTAAGTAGTCAAAAATATCTATCTCATTACCATCCGAATCAGTCTTTTTACTTTTTCCTGAATAAATGTCAATTTCATCCAAAGCAATATGCTCTAGCGCCCAATCAATACACTTACCTGCAGTTTCTAACTCAGCATAATAGTTAAAATAACCTTGTTTAGCCGAAAGCACGCCAGTCATATTTGCACTAACATCACAGGTTTGATAATCCATAAAGGTGGATACCCATCCAGATGTTCCAATGTAAATATGTGTATCTCCTGGAGTAGTACATCCCGCACCTATATTTACAAAAGTGGTATCTCCGCCACCGCCAAAGACCTTGGTGCCTTCTGCTAATCCTAACTCTTCTGCCGCTTTTTTTGTTAATCCTCCAACCAAATCTGTACTACTAACAATCTCTGGCATATGCTCATCATTTACCTTATACATTTTTAGAAGACCTTTGTTCCAGCCTTCCTTTCCTTTTCGTGTATCATAAAGGAATGTGGCAAATGCTGTATCAGCAGTTCGTACAATTTTACCTGTACTACGCGCTAATAAGTAATCACCTACATCTAACCATTTGTATATTCTATTAAAAATATCAGGTTCGTTGTTTTCTACCCACTTGTATTTCCAAACTGGATCCTTAGGACTGAGCGAAGCGGCATGATTAACTTTTAGATTGCGCAAAATTTTATATAGGCTACAGCCAGAAATCTTAACGATTCCTCTTCCCATACAGTCCTCATACTCTTTAATCGCTCTTTGATCTAAGTAATTCATAGGAGCTCTTAATGCTTTTCCATTCTCATCCACAAAAACACAACCTTGCATCTGTGAACAGAATGCGAGTCCTTCTATTTGTTCAGGCTTAACATCTGATGATTTAAACAAGTCCTTTGTCGAGGAACAAATGGCATTCCACCATTCCTCAGTGTCCTGTTCTGCAGCTCCATTGTCGGAAATATAAAGATTATAATCTGCGCGAGAACTCGTCACTAATTTAATTTCTGAATCGATTTCGAACAAACATGTCTTTACACTACTCGTTCCAAAATCATAAATTATAGTATACATTAGTCCTCCTTAAGATGAATGTTCCAGCCTGTGTCAATCTTCTCTTTAACTTCTTTAATAGTTTCCGAATCCAAATCTGGCCAATCAACTACTGTACTTGCCTTATCCTTTACCAAATGGGCTTTTTCAGCACACAAAGCGATTGGCGTATCTGAAAGGGAATCAGAATAAAAATTATCAATCACTGGAAAGCCAAGATCAAATATATGTCTCGCCTTTTCCTTTGCATACATCAAGTTATTAGTAAAAACTCCAAACTCACGATCAAACTCTGTAGCCATAAACTTTACACCGAGTCTATTTGCTATTGGCTCAATCAAACAATCAGGCGATGCACTAATAATTAGATCATCATCTTTCTTTTGTTTGAGATACCACGATGCTATTCTCTTTTCGTTTTTATTCCAATATTTTTCGATTTGTTCGTCGAAGTCATCTATCATTGTAAGATAACTCAAAAACTTTCTATGTTTTAAGTATTCAGGTATTTTGCCCATTTTTCTTTGTATCATAACCTTAACCAATTTAGGAAAATAGGTGAACCACAACTTAGGGTGTCGTTTCATACACCAAATACAAAAGTCTATCGCACAATCCGTTGGATATATTGTTAAATCAAAATCGTATACATTCATTTAAGTCTCTCCTCAAGTTTTACCCTTTCCCTTGTTCTACTTCTTCTATTTCATCTTGCGATGCTTCCTTCAAAGAATACGTGTCGAACGCGGGTGTAGTTGGTAGTTCTATCTGTATCCTACTAATCTTATTGATAGTTCCTGCTCCTTGATCCATCTTCAAATCGAAGACGTGTCCACCTTGTGTTCTATCTTCTGATACAAAATGCAAATGCCAGCCTGGTGCATTAATACCGTCCATATGATCAGGGAAGTATACGCACACTAGTGTTCCTTTAATATCGTCAAAGAAGAAATCCTTCTGTGTTTCTTTAAGAATGTCTTTAAGTGACACGTGATGCGATCTGTACGCAGACTCCGATCTAGCACACACCTTAGAAAAACTACCATCTATGCGAACCATATGCATACTGTTTAATCCAAAGTCTTCTTCTATCTTCACATCGAGTATCTGCTTTAGTTTATCTATATCTTCAATATCTTCAACAGAAATGTCTTTGCCCTCGGCAAAGAAAGTAGTGACTGCAAATGGTACACCCATATTTCCTTCGGCTTGGACCACTGCTCCATCTTCCTGAGCGCGGTAACATTTGCCGTCCACCATAATCATCTCGCCGTCAACATTTTCAAATGTGCCAAGTCCGATATCGCCATTTTTTAAAAATTCATCTACTGAAACTACAGCTCTGGAATAACCCATAGCCAAAGCTTGCAATGTAGATACCTGGTACATAACTTGTTCCATCCGTTCCCTCCTAAACACTTTCACTAAATAATTATACCACTTGTTAGTGTATGCTTGGAGAAAATGATTCGATTTTTACAAAAAAATTCCGCTATGGCTTGATTGCTCATAGCGGAATCTTTTTATTAATATGACTTAATTATTTAGTCTTAACTGTTTTCACCTTAGACCATGTAGAATAGAGTTTCTTTCCTCTCACATATTTATATGTACGAATCTTTCCATAGTATTTCTTACCACTTTTAAGTTTCTTTACTGTTGTTGTGTTTTTCTTATAGCCTTTAATGTTTATTGTCTTCTTATTCTTAGTAAACTTTTTGTTTGTTGCTAGTTTAATCTGATAACCAGTAATTCTAGATTTTGACATCTTTTTAGACTGTTTCTTCCACTTAATTACAACGCCCTTTTTCGCTTTCTTTAGTTTCTTCAAAGCAGTTCCTTTAGGGTTGATTGTGTATGTGGCCTCTGTCACACCAGTAAGCTTTCCTTTACCAATAATAATCATAGTGTAGGAACCAACATTCTTTGACGATCTACCAAAGCATTTAGGCATATAAATTGTATAATCTGTTCCTTCTTGTACTTTAATTCCTTTGATTGTCAAAATTTTAGGTTTTCTAGTTTTGCCATTATAAGTGAATTTTGTCTTAGATAGTTTTACCTTTGCATCAGTAATGCCATCTGGATCGCCAGGCCCCACTATAACATCAAATGATACAGTATCTGGTGCCGCATAATTTGAACTTTCATATTTTAGGTCGAACTCTATGAAAACTGAAGCAGTTCCTTCCTTTAGTCCTGTCACAACACCTTTTTCATCTACTAAAGCAATATCTTCATCATAATTTTCAAAAGTGTATTTAAGCGGGATGTCAACGTCAAATTCAGGGGTAATAACAGCTTGTTCTCCAACCTTGATTGTTATATCCTCCATAAAACATTCCATCGGCTTGCGAGCAATGGTACCTTGTCTTTCCATACATTGTGGCTCTGAATCCACGTGAGTATCATCACCTACAGCCTTATACCAAATGTAGTATGTTCCTGCATTTACTGCCGTAGGAATAATAGGGCTAAATTCACCAGTAGGCTCTTTTTCATTACCAATAGCATATTGGATTTGACCATTCTCAGCCACACCCGGTGAAATTAGTTTCTGTTCTTTTCCGTCATATTCCAGTTTCTTTACTTTTTCAGGAGCTTTAGTAACTACAGCTGTATGTAATTGTAATTCAATTATTTTCTCACCTGAGTACTCTCCAGCACTTCCTATTCTAATCTTCGCCTTATGATTAGCAGCGTCAAATTCTACGCATTCCATTGTATAATCATTGCCCTCTGATAGGTTAGCTGTCTTTGCCACTACTTCACCATTTTCTGCTGATGGGAAGTATGAAACTGACATATCCTGTCTAACGCTTGCTTCTAGATCCTCTTTAGTGTCACAGTCATAAGACTGTTTTAGTCCTCTTATATTAAGAACTTGGTCGTCAAATTCTTTGTTAAGAATTGTTGCTTTGACGGCAGCTGGATCTTTATAAAAATCCTCCAAGAACCAAAGATCTGGTAGTACATTTTTCTGTGAAGGAGTAGTTTTATATGAAGCATAATGAGTGCCAGCTAAACCACTTCCCTTTTCCACGTATTCAGCTCCAAATCTTTTTGTTGTATTTTTATGTAGCGCATACTCATTAAACCAGTCAGAATATGGCACATCGTAAAAGTCCTTTATAAATGTTGATGTGTATAATTCATCATCATCTTCTTCCCTATAATCATAGGTCATATCTAGACAACGTCCTTCTTCTGTTATGTAAGCAAATTCTTTATCAATATTCGGTTCAAAGGAACCTGTTGAGTTTTCTGACATAATAAAAGTATTTTCTGTAATATCTGCATAATATGCATGTCCATTAATGTTAGGGATATAATTTATTGTGTGATCTAAGTATTCTGGATTTGTCCTAACATATCTACATGGCAAGTCAGCAGCATGACACAAATCAGCATAGAAGATAGCAATTCCTGCACATACTGATTTCTCATCTTCTTTCATACAACCGTATGAATCCCACTGATGGCTATAATAATCAAAATCATAACCGCCTGACCAAAAATCACCGTCGTATTCAACTCGCTTATTTGCCCAAATAGCAAGCGTATAGTATTTTTCCAAGTCACTCATGTTATCATTTAAAATCTCATTTACAACTTTATCTATTTCCGTAATAGTATATTCCTTTTGATCTACAGTCAGAACAAAATTTTTCTCAAATGTACTTGGGTCTGAATGTACACCTGATACATGTTGATCATCAGTTCGGCGCGACTTGGTCAATCTCTTTAATCTCTCAGGCGCAGAATCATCCTTGTCAAAAGAAATAGACTTTGTATCAGTAGATTCGGCCTTTGCTGGCTTTGTTGGAGCCACAAATAGACTCGCCGCGAATACTAATGTAAATAACAGTACAAAAATTCTTTTACTTTTCTTCATTATTTCTCCTCTTTTCCCTTCTTTAAAACATATTTATAACCTGCAGCAATAGCTGTAGAAGCTACTATCTCTATTATAGCAATAACAACTACAGATATATCATTGAACTTAACATTTCTATTAAAATAGCATATGAATATAAATGTTAATGGAATTATGAACCACTGAATTACATATATTGCATTCAAGTTTCCGCTCGTTTTTGAAATAAAACCTTTTAGGGAGTTTGGAAGAATTAGTGACATAAAATAACATAAACCAATAACTCCATAAATACATATCAAACAAACAACAGCATCTATTGTAGTCATATCATAATAATAATGTACATCTTCACTACAAATAAATCCTTTTGGAGCAGACCAATGTATTACAAAATATGTTATTGAAATTGCAAGTCCTAAAGGCCAAAGACATAACAGTTTTTTCTTGTTATTACATTTGATATACCATTCACCAAAAAGCATTCCAACAGCCGGGAAAATAAACCAGTTAAACAATGGAAATGCTGTAAATGCTGAACCATTATCTCGAAGACTTCCTACAAAATAACCAGTTATCAAATTCCAAACATCACTACCAAAATTATGGAATCTTACAAATGATGCTATTACGGATAATGCAACCGCTATTATAACTATTTGCCAACTTACCAATTTTAGTTTTTTGAGGACTCCGATTAAAATCATAGCCATTCCTGCAAAAGCTAGGATATCTACGCAGAATAGCAGCAATCCATTTGCAATTGGAAATATGTCCCACTTTCCTAATAACTTTCCTGCAAGAAAATGAGGAAGAATATATTCCCCTACATTTACAACTACACCCAAAAGCATCAATTTGACTCCACGCTTCATTAAATAAGCTGGCTCTTGGTTTCTTGAATATACCATTCCAACTCCCATTGCAAACATAAACACGGGTGCTGCAAATGGGCGTCCTAACAATTGGTAAATTACTCGTTGCATAGGTACACTAATATTGTTTGCAAATCCAGATGCAACCATTAGGGTGTGCAAAAAGATCATAAATATAATTGCAAGACACTTTGCTATATCCAGCTCTATTTGCCTTCCTTTATTAACTGGTTCCTTTGAAAAAATCTTTTTCATAAAATTTTATCACTCCTTATTACTGTTAGTCTTTTCACATAATCTGTGAAGTCTCATATATGCATACGCCAGCCCGATACAAAGGACAAATATAATTGCAAACCACACCACAATTGTCTGTACTGGCGTTTTATAAATCTCCAAAAAGAAATATGGTCCATCTAACACTTTTACTGCATTTAGAATAAGCGCTACTACTCCGTACAAGATGGTAGCTGCTGCTGGAGCAACAAATGCCTTCTTCGGAATAGGAACATTAGAGACCATAAGTGCAGCCACTGAAAGAACTGGTCCAAGAAAATGATTTATTGGAGCCACATTCTCTAGGAAATAGTAAGAGAACGTGGATTGAGGTGTCAACACAAATGCTGCGATCATAAAAGTGACTGTCAAACACACCGCACTAATCAAGTGAAGAACCACTAGTACTTTTGGCACTTCTTTTTTGCGGATGAAGCATATGATATACCACACTGAAACAATCAACTGAAGAATATTACTGTCTACTGTGTAGTATCTAAACACTGACAATCCTTCTGTTCCAAGCATGTAGCAAGCCGCAATAATTTCTAATATTGCAATTACTATGTGAATTATAAAAACTGATTTCTTTCTATTAATATTCATACCAACCTCAAATGCGCTTTAGTAAACACACTGTCTCCACGTGAACTGTATTTGGAAACATATCAACAGCACATACTTTTTCCACCTTGTAACCTCTCTCTTGCAAAGTTTCAAGGTCTCTAGCAAGGCTTGTCGGCTTGCAACTTATGTAAACCATTTTATCTACGTCAAAATCTATTATCTTATTCAAAGCCTTTGGATTAATTCCATCTCTAGGTGGATCAAGAATTAACATATCTGGCTTTTCCTCTATTTCATCTATTACTTTTAAAACATCGCCCGCTATAAATTCGCAGTTATCAAGTCCGTTCAACTTGGCATTTTCTTTGGCGGCCTCAACTGCTTCTTCTACTATCTCCACGCCAATCACTTTCTCTGATACTGGCGCAATCATCTGTGCGATAGTTCCTGTTCCGGAGTAAAGGTCGAATACTGTTTGATCTTTTGTATCTCCAATATACTCACGCGCTTTTTCATATAGCACTTCTGCGCCCAGTGAGTTTGTCTGGAAGAAAGAAAATACAGAAATCTTAAATTTAAGCCCTAGTATTTCTTCATATATAAATTCATCGCCATAAATAATTCTAGTTTCATCGCTCTGAACGATGTCTGCCACCCCATCATTTATGATGTGAAGAATTCCTTTTACCTCTGCTGATAGATCTAAATCTAGAATCGCATCCTTTAGTCCATCTATAAATGTAGCCTCATCCCCGTCAAATTGTGAACTAGTAACAAAACCAACTAACAACTCATTTGTCCTAACAGTTCTTCGCACAAGCAAGTGTCTAAGGTACCCTTCGTGTCTCATCTTATGATAGAAAGGAATGTTTTTATCTGCGCAGTAATCTAGCACGCATCTTAGCACCTTGTTGTAATCTGTATCTACAATCTTGCACTCGTCCACTGTCACTATGTCATGGAAGCTTTCTTTTTTATGCATTCCTAGCGCCAAAGGGCCGTCTTTGAACTCATCGCCAAAAGAAAACTCCATCTTATTTCTATAAGCCCACTGATTTGGACTTCCTATTATTCCCTCGAATTCATATTCACCATCAATTGCATTATCAAGCAAATCTTTAACTAGACCTTTCTTAACTTCCAACTGATTTTCGTAAGACATAGTCTGATAAGCGCATCCGCCACAAAGACCAAAGTGTGGACAAAGTGGTGTCGCATCTTCTAGGTACGATTTCTTCTCAACCTCGCGCAAACGACCAAGCGAATACTCACTTCTTTTTTTAGACACTACAAAACGGACGCGCTGACCTTTCAGCGCGCCCTTTACGATTGCGGTTCCTTCTTCCCCGCAATCCACTATTCCCTTATTAGGAAATTTAAGTTTGAACACTTCTCCAGTGTATTCAACACCTTTTTTCATTATTCTTTATTCGTCCTCAAAATCATCCTCGTCAAATAATTCATCATAGTCGTCTTCAAAATCGTTATAGCGGATTTTGTCGATCAATCTATATACTGAATATACAGCGCCTGCTGCTGCAGCTGCTACTGCGACAACTAGCACTACAATACCGAGTTTCTTCAAAGGTTTTTTCTCTTTTTCCTTCTTGATGATTTTTCCTACTTCGATTCCTTTTTTGAATTCTTCTACGCCTTTTTTCACTTCTTCAATACCTTTTTTAAAATCGTCCATAATACACCTCGTCCGAATTATTTATAGTAAAATTATAACACCCTCCTTCGCAAATGTGAAGATGTTTTACCACAAACAAAAACACAAGGGTTCTCACTAACAATCGTTCGTAACCCTTGTGTTTTTGTTTGTTTTAAATTTTCTCCAGTTTTGCGAAGGAGGCCATCATTATTTTTTCTCCAAATTCGTCGAAGTCTACAGTGACTTGGTAGTCGCGAGGGCCATCTTCTATTTCTTTGACAGTGCCTTCGCCAAACTTCTGATGAACTACTCTGTCTCCTACTTTATAATCTACTTCTGACTTTTCTACTGAGAATTCTTTGCCAAACGATGGTTTGCTCTTTGGCTTTCCGTATGATGGTTTCTTTTTAAATGCTTTTACAGCATCGCTGTTTGAAGAATCATCTCTTCTTCCCTGATAACCACCACCGTGTCCTAGTGATCCTTCGTAACCGCCGAAGTTGCTGAAACTATTTTTCTTTCTCATTCCATGAGCCATAGTATCAGTCACATTTTTACTATTAACTATCTTAGATGGGATTTCTTTTACAAATCTAGAAATCATATTGTACTGAGTTTCTCCACGAATCATTCTGCGTTTCGCATAACTAATGGTTAGTTTCTTCATCGCTCTAGTAATAGCAACATAGGCCAGTCTTCTCTCTTCCTCTAGCTCCTCGTCATCTTCAGACATTATAGTCATATAGCTTGGGAACAATCCATCCTCCATTCCACAGAGGAAAATATGAGGATACTCTAATCCTTTGGCGCTGTGGACTGTCATCATAACTACATAGCTGCTGTTCTCATCCAATGTATCAATGTCAGAAACCAAAGATACTTCTTCTAGGAACTCGCCTAAGTTAGGCTGCTCCGCATTTTCTTCGTATTCTGCCACTTTACTAACCAACTCATCAATATTTTCAATACGGCCATCTGCCTCGTCGGTTTCTTCTGCCACCAACTCAGCCACATAGCCCGTAAGTTCAATCAATTTATCGACTACATCCTTAATGCTGTAAGGGCTGCTTGGAAGTTCTTCTCCTTCCACTGGTAGTTCCGAACTTGGACCAAGCATATTGCTAAGTTCTTCTATCATATCTGTAAAGCTCTTAATCTTTGTAGCAGTACCAGCATTTATTCCTGGCACTTCGCTTGCCTTAAGGAATGCTTCATAAAGATTAATGTCGTGCTCTCTAGCATAAGCCTTAACCTTGTCTACAGTAGTCTGGCCAATTCCACGCTTTGGCACATTTATTACACGCTCCACCGACAAATCATCAGTAGGATTCGCAATTATACGTAGGTACGCCAAGATGTCTTTAATCTCACGCCTCTGATAGAAGTTTTGTCCGCCAATAATCTTGTACGGAATATTCTTCATCATCAGTTTTTCTTCTAACGCACGAGACTGCGCATTTGTTCTATACAAAATGGCATAGTCATTATAGTCTGCTCTGCCATTATCCACTTCTTCTTTAATAGTATCTGCCACCATCTCGGCTTCGGCAAAACCATCTTCAGCCTGGTATACTTCAATCTTATCTCCGCGGTCTTCGTCGCACCAAAGAGTCTTGTCCTTTCGACCCTCGTTGTTTTTTATAACTGCGTTTGCCGCATCCAAAATGTTTTTAGTTGATCTGTAGTTTTGTTCTAGCTTTACTACTCTTGCATTTTCGAAATGATTTTCAAATGACAAGATGTTTCCGATATCTGCGCCACGGAATTTGTAAATAGACTGATCGTCATCGCCCACCACGCAAATATTCTGGTACTTTGACGCAAGCAACTGCACAAATTTAAACTGCGCCATATTTGTATCTTGATACTCATCAACCATTATGTATTTCAAGCGCTCCTGATACATCTCAAGAACCTCTGGATGCTTCTGGAAAAGTTCAACCGTCTTCATAATTAGGTCGTCAAAGTCCATGGCATTGCTCTTCTTAAGGATTCTTTGGTACTCCTCATAAATTTGAGAAATAGTTCTCTCCTTAAAATCGTGAGTAGCTATATCTCTAACGTCTGATACAGTCATCAGTTTGTTTTTGAAATCAGAAATCTTTGCAACTACACCCTTCTCTTTGAAAAGTTTAGTGTCAAGATTCATCATCTTAATAATGTCTCGCATTACTTTCTTCTGATCATCTGCATCGTATATGGTAAAGTCGTTTTTATAACCTACTTGATCTGCGAAACGACGAAGAATCTTCACGCACGCTGAATGGAAAGTGCTCACCCAAACTTGGTCCGCGCCAAAGCCCACCAGCTTATCAATACGCTCTCTCATCTCGTCTGCTGCTTTGTTTGTGAAAGTGATTGCCATAATCTGATATGGCTCCACTCCCTTTTCTTTTATAAGATACGCCACTCTGTGAGTCAAAACTCTAGTCTTTCCAGAGCCCGCACCCGCTAAAATAAGCAGTGGACCATCTGTGTGGTACACTGCCAATTCTTGCATATCATTTAATGTTACATCTGCTTTAAATGTTTTGTCGCTCATTTACTTTTATTTCTTGCCTTTCATTCTATCAAGCGCCATATCGTATCCATCATTTCCGTAGTTTAGTGAACGATTCACTCTACTGATGGTAGCTGTGGAAGCGCCTGTATCTTCCGAAATATCTAAATATGTTCTGCCCTGTCTAAGCATTAGCGCAACTTCAAAACGCTGCGAAATTGAGAGCAGTTCGTTTATAGTGCAGACATCTTCAAAGAATGTGTAGCACTCTTCTTTATTCTTTAGAGTTAAAATAGCGTCAAATAAATGATCTACTTCTTTAGTTCTAATCTTTTTGCTCATAGTGTGACCTCCGAACATGTTGTTTACTTTTACATTTTAACACTCTAAAGCCTGAAAGTCTATAAATAATTTGAAAATTATCTTCTTACCATATATTTTTGTCTGTAAACAAGGAAAATACCTATCAATCCAAACACTAGTATTCCTATTCCAAAGATTACATACATAAGTAATATATGACCTAAGTAATATACATAGAACTGTTTCATAAATGACTCTGTAATGTTGTAGTTATAAATGGCGCCATTTGAAATGATAGCGGAAAAACCTACCGATATCAGAATACCTGCCGCCATAACACCATAAACCACATATCTTAGTCCGTGGTAAGCATAGTGCCTTGAGAAGACTAGATAGAACATACAGAAGAATCCTATTATGGCAGCTAGTGGAATAGCTATCCAAGCCACCTTTGTACTCGCATTTATGTACTTAACCATAAAGTCCTCTGTTGGATAGTGCAGTTTTTTAGTATACATATCCTGAACCTTTTTAATATATACATTTAGCGATTCTGTCTGTGTCGCATTTAGTTTGCCATTCTTCTTTTCCACATTTGTGCGAATTCTTTGTTCTATGTTCGCTACATCTATTATATTCTTTTGATTTTTCAATCTTTCTTCAAAGACTTTGATCACATCTTGCTTTACTTCGTTTTCGTCAAAGACGCCCTTAATACACTCTCTTTCTATTCCAAAAGGAACGCCCATATCAATAGCCTTTTGCTCCATCTCGTTTTTCAAGTTGTAATAATAGTGAGTTTTGTTGTTGGTATGGAGGACTGCTTGTTCACTTAGGAAACTCCATTTTCCTACCGCCATAACTACCACTACTGCAATACAAAGCATAAGGATAAATGATAATAAATAATTAACTATAGTTTGTCTAACTTTATGTTTATGTCTCATTACTTTGTCACCTCCTTATCAATAGAAGGGCCAAATGTTTTATCTAGGTAGACAAACATTCTCTTCGTCTTATCTCCATTCAACTTTCCAAATGGATAGCAAGTATACAAAACTAGTGTTTCTTTGTCGGAGTGAAGATCGTATGCTTCATCCACCTCGTCAGCATCATATATTCTAATGTCTTTTACTTTATATTTATAGCGAGCGTAAGATGTGGTAACATCCATCACCATTCCCTTTTTAACCTTTTCAAGCGGTTTAAAGAATGTAGTGTCGTGAGCGCCCACTAATATAGTTTTTCCATCACCTGGAATAGAACTACCAAGGTAAGTACCTGCGGCTCCTTTGAAGGTGTCGTCCAATTTACTTACGAACTCATCATCATAATCGTTTTCTACTTTATCTTTTACTTTTCCACTCAAAACATAGTCTGAGTCGCCCATATACATTGGGGCATTTAGCTTAATCTTATCGCACTTAATAACGCCGTATGGCTCAGTAAACTTAGGCCAGCTTACCTTTTCGCCACTGATAGTTTTATCTTTGATGAGCGGTGTCGCGTCAAAGTTTTTCTTCTCTTCTGAGTAAGTGTTAATAGTTAAGTTTTGGATGAAGCCTTCCTTTATGCTCATCATCAAAGAAGTATAAGGCTTCCAACCTATATAAACTACTCCTATCACCACAATACACATCAAAACTGGAACGTAGAAATACTTCACGATCTGTTTAAAGTTAGTGTATGAGAAAGTCTGAAGTCTAGCTCTTCTAGTTCTTCTGTTTGCGACTTCCATCTCGTCTTCTTCGTCGTCGTAGTTTTTTGCGCTGTGCTTTCTTAATTTCACAATCAGTTTCTTCGCATTTATTACAATGCCCAAGAAAATCAACAAGATTACCCCGGCAAAGATCATTTCGATTGAAACGCCCCATGACTTCTGCCCTGCGCTGTTGGATGAGGAAGAATCTCCAGTATCTTTAATAATCTTCTGCGAATCAATCACTATATATCCATTGGCATCTACGCCATAAAAACTGTTTGTGTTACTGTCATACTGCAAGTAGATTCCCACGCACGAACCAGCGTACTGGAAGTTTTGGAACGACTCCAAAGACTGGCTAAAGATAGGTCCTTTGCCTCCAGATTTCCTGTATTCCATAATCGCTTTTGCGAAGTATTCTATAAAAGAATCAGCTTGAGATTTTTCGATAGTAACATTGTCCTGAGAAAAATAATTTTCAAACTGATTGATGTACTTTTTATCAAGATTAGATGAGAAAGGCTCCTCATTAAACTGAGCTAGAATCTTTTTCTCATTCGCATTTAATTCCGCGCCAAAGACACTTACGTTTATAGTAAGTAGTAACGCTGCGCTAAGAACTAGAGTTAAAAGCTTCTTTAATCTTCCCATCCTAAAGCCTCCTTCAACTCATCCGTCTTAAACACATATTTAGAATTACAGAAATCACAGTTCACTTCTATGTCTTCTCCCTCTGCAATCAAATCTGCCAAATCCTTTTTATTCAAAGTAGCAAGAACTCTCATTACGCGTTCTTTGCTGCAGTTACATTCATACTTTGCTTCTATTCTATCTGTAAATTCAACCTCAATATCACCCATCACTGCTTTCACTAAATCCTCTGGAGTTTTTCCTTCTTTTAGGATATCAGTGACAGATGTGATCTTTGAAAGATTTTCTTCTATCTTAGAAACTGTCTCTTCTTTGGCATCAGGCATCATCTGAACGATAAAGCCACCTGCTTCACGCACGTGATTGTCCTTAGACATTAAAACACCTAGACCCACAGCGGATGGAGTCTGTTCGCTCGATGCAAAGTAATATGTTAAATCCTCAGCCACTTCACTAGTAGCCAAAGGTACTTTCGAAATGTAAGGCTCTTTAAGGCCCATGTCTTTAATAACTGTAAGCTCACCATATCCAATGGCTGCACCCACATCCAACTTTCCAGCATAGTTAGGAGGTAGCATAACAGAAGGGTTTCCAACGTAACCCTTTACCTTTGCCGAGTTGTCCGCTAGCACTGTCACACCATTTATCTTTCCATCGCCCTTCATCTTGAGCGTCAAAAGTTCTTCTTCGCCCTTAAGCATTTGGCCCATCATAGCGCCCGCTGATAACAATCTTCCAAGCGCAGCTGTAGCCACAGGACTAGTGTTATGAATCTCTCTAGCTTTCTCAACTAACTCTCTAGAAGTAATCGCAAAAATACGAACTTGCCTTTCTTTGTCTACTGCTCTAACTATGTAATCCATTAGTTTCTCCTTAAAAATACCATTAACATTTTATCAATTAGTAGGGGTTTTTACAACCGTATAAATAGTGTATACTATATCCATTGAGAGGTTTTTTAAATGGAAACAGAAGGTAGAATTGTAATACTAGATCATATAAAAAATATCTGTAAACGCAGGTGTATTATTCCAGTAGTTGCTATTGTTATTTTGGTAGCACTACTTTTTATTGTTCCATTTTTCAGCTTACTTAGCCCTAAAAAAGTGGATGGGATTTTTAATGTAAAATCTAGCGATAGTTTTATAGAAATTTCAACCAAGCAGATGAAATACACTGGCTATGATGTAAAGAACGGACTCGGCACAAAGTTTTCGTACTACTATGCACTAAAGGATGGAAAGTGTGCGTTTGCACTTATCCCTCATGACTTGGTAAAAGCCGAGGGTAAAGATTTACCAGACGACGCCGTCAAAGAAGAATTAAAAGATTTGACGTTCAAGGCAAAAGTTATAAAACCTAATAGTTCATACAAAAAAATGATTGAGCTATTCGCAAATGATTTGAACTGGAGTGAAGATGAACTAAACTCCATCTCAACCGGATGGATTGTTAGTTCTGCTAATTATCATCCATACAGATATTTGTTTAGTTTGATTTTAATTATTGCGTTGATTGGATTTGCTATTTTTAGACTGGTAACTGCAATCAAGAGTTACAAAGACCCTTACCGCTTCGAAGTTTGCTCTTATCTTTCTAAGGAAGAGAGTCGTGAACTGATAGATGAAGCGCAGGATGAACTTGATAGCGAAAACTATTTGCAGATTAATGCCACATATATAACTGAGAACTACTATATAGACTTGGATACATCTGGCGCGTTTATTATTCCACTTAAAGATGTTATCTGGGTATTTAGACTTGGCAGGCGAGGTGTTGATATAGGAAAGCACAGCCTCACATACACTATTAACTTTATTACTAGAGATGGCGAGGTGGTCAAAGTCCCAAGAAAATCTAGTGATGAAGCAATGGCTATTATAAAATCTATCAAAGCTACTGAATATGAGATAATCACCGGACATTCAGACGAGAAAATGCGAATGGCAGCCGCGATTATAAGAGGTCGTGAGGAAGAAAACGCCGAAACACAGCCTGAAGAAAAAACAGAAGAATAAAACTTATTTACATACAAAGAAAAAACAATAGGGATCGAACGATTTTTAGTGAGTCCCTATTGTTTTTTCTTTGTTTTATAAAATGTATTATTTTTCTTCTGTTTTTTCTTCTTTCTTCACGCCTCTTCCGCGAAGTAGATTGTAAATCCAAAACATTACCCAAATGACAATTGGGAGCATTAGCATACAGAATGCACTTGCTCTCCAAGCTTTTCCGTAAAAATCAGAATTTGTTACGTTATAAAGAATTACGAACACTATCGTTAGAACAATACACAAAACTAGTATTCCAACTGTCACTAGCGCAAGTACTCTCTTTGCTTTATCCATACTACTGTCCTCTTATTTCTTTCTGAAAATCATCTCGTGTCTTCCAGGGCCGTTACTAGCCATAGTTACTGGAACACCAAGTTCTTTTTCAATAAATTCAATATAATTCTTACAGTTTTCAGGAAGTTCGTCGTATTCTGTAATACCTCTGATATCTTCCTTCCAACCTGGAAGCTTCTCATAAACAGGTTTTGCTTTCTTAAGCTTAGCTGTAACAGGGAAGTCTTTAGTAACTTCTCCGTCCACATCATATCCAACACATACTGGAATCTCATCTAAATATCCAAGTACATCAAGACATGTAAGTGCAACTTCTGTAGCACCCTGCATCTGTACGCCGTATCTAGAAGCAACTGCATCAAACCAGCCTACTCTTCTAGGACGTCCTGTAGTGGCTCCGAATTCTCCTTTGTCGCCGCCGCGCACGCGAAGTTCATCTGCTTCCTTCTCATCAAGGATTTCTGAAACAAACTCGCCAGCGCCCACTGCACTAGAGTAAGCCTTAACTACAGTTACAATATCTGTAATCTCGTATGGTGGAATACCTGCACCGATAGCACCGTAAGCTGCTAGTGTAGATGAAGATGTCACCATAGGATAAATACCGAAATCTGGATCTTTCAAAGTACCAAGCTGACCCTCGAGTAGGATGTTCTTTCCTTCTTTGATGGCCTCGCGTAGATATACTGCCACGTCGCAAACGTAAGGCTTAACTATATCTCTGTACTCATGCAAAGTCTCTAATAGCTCCTTTGGATCGATTGCTGGTTTGTGGTACATATGCTCTAGCAAAATGTTTTTCTGCTCGCACACACGCTCAACCTTTTCCACCAATGTGTCCTCGTCAAAGAGTTCGGATACCTGGAATCCAATCTTTGCATATTTATCTGAATAGAAAGGAGCTATTCCTGATTTTGTAGAACCAAAAGCCTTTCCACCAAGTCTCTCTTCTTCGTATGTATCAAAATCGATATGATATGGCATCAAAATCTGTGCTCTGTCTGAAACCAAAATGTTTGGCTTTGGCACGCCCTGACTTACGATGTCATCAATCTCCTTTTGTAGGTATGGAATGTTAAGTGCCACTCCGTTACCGATGATACATGTTGTATGCTGATAGAAAACTCCTGAAGGAAGAAGGTGCAAAGCGAATCTACCATAGTCATTTATGATAGTGTGACCTGCATTACTTCCACCCTGGAATCTGATAATAATATCAGACTGTTCTCCAAGCATATCTGTAATTTTTCCTTTGCCTTCGTCGCCCCAATTGGCGCCGACTATAGCTCTTACCATTTGATTTTTCCTCCTGGTGTGTGACGCATTTCTCCTATTGTTTATCCGTCCTAACACCGACTAATATTATACAAATAAAGTGGCATATATTCAACTAAAAAACGCATATAATTAGGGTTTTTTATACCCCTAAAACACTTAATAATATTAATGTTTTTGCTAACATTCTGAGATTGATATTTTTTTGACAATGTGCTAGAATATCTTCTATATTTATGTAAGTTTTTAAACACTTTTTCTTAATAAAAAAAAGTTTGGAGGATGAAATGTTTAAAATTGTTAATGCACAAAAGCTAAATGATGATGTTTTTAGACTTGATGTGGAAGCACCATTCGTAGCAAAGAAGGCTAAAGCAGGCCAGTTTATCATTATCAGACTTGATGAACAGGGTGAGCGCGTGCCTTTCACTATCGCTGACACTGATCCAGAGGCTGGAACAGTGAGCGTTATTATCCAGAAGGTTGGACAGACTACTATGCTTCTATCACAGCTAAAGACTGGTGATTATATTGAAGATTTCGTAGGACCACTTGGAGTTGCTACTGACTTTGGCGATGCCAAAAACGTATGCGTAGTGGGCGGTGGCGTTGGTAATGCTATTGCGTATCCTTCGGCGAAGGCGCTTCATGCTATGGGAGCTAAGGTAGATGTAATTGCTGGATTTAGGAGCAAAGACATCGTGATTTTGGAAGATGAATATAAAGATATTTGTGATAACCTATACATCACTACTGACGATGGAAGTTATGGCGACAAAGGTTTTGTAACTGATAAACTACAGGAGCTTATCGATGCTGGAAATGACTACGATTTAGTTATTGCAATCGGTCCTGTTGTTATGATGAAGTTTGTTTCAAAGGTTACTGAACCTTACAATATAAAAACTCTCGTTTCACTAAATCCAATCATGATTGATGGTACAGGAATGTGCGGTGGTTGCCGTGTGACTGTTGGTGGCGAGACAAAATTTGCCTGCGTAGATGGTCCTGACTTTGACGGTCACCAGGTAGATTACGATGAGCTTATGAGACGTAATGCAATGTACGCTGAATTTGAGGCACACGATAGAGAGAATTGCCGTCTTATGAAGATGGGAGGTGCCGAGAATGCCTAATATGAGACCAGATAAGGTAGAGATGCCTGTTCAAGATCCAAACGTTAGAAATAAGAACTTTGACGAGGTGGCTTTGGGCTACACAGAGGAAATGGCTGTTGAGGAAGCTACTCGTTGTATAAATTGTAAAAACAAACCTTGTATGGGAGGATGTCCGGTTAAGGTTCGAATTCCTGAGTTTATTGAGAAGGTTGCAAGTAGTGAGTTCGAGGAAGCTTACAAAATCATCACTACTACTAACGGACTACCTGCTATTTGCGGACGTGTTTGTCCACAGGAGACACAGTGTGAGTCTAAATGTATTCGTGGTATCAAGGATGAGCCAGTTGCGATTGGTCGTCTTGAGAGATTCGTTGCTGATTGGCACTTGGCAAACTCTTCAGAGGTTGCTGAGAAGCCTGAGTCAAATGGAATCAAGGTAGCTGTTATTGGCGCTGGTCCTGCTGGACTTACTTGCGCTGCTGACTTGGCTAAGCTTGGCTACGAAGTAACTATCTTTGAAGCATTCCACAAAGCCGGCGGAGTTTTGGTTTATGGTATTCCAGAATTCAGACTTCCAAAGGCAATCGTTCAAAAAGAAGTTGATAACCTAGAGGCTCTAGGAGTTAAGATAGAAACAAGTATGGTTGTTGGTCGCGTTCTTTCAGTGGACGAGATTATGGATATGGGCTTTAAAGCTGTGTTCATCGGATCAGGCGCTGGTCTTCCAATGTTTATGAACATTGAGGGCGAGTCATTGATTGGTGTTCTTTCAGCTAACGAGTATTTGACTCGTACAAACTTGATGAAAGCTTACATAGATGAATACGATACTCCTATTATCAAGAGCAAGAAGGTAGCCGTGGTTGGTGGCGGTAACGTGGCAATGGATGCTGCAAGAACTGCTATGAGACTGGGCGCCGAGGAAGTAACAATCGTTTACCGTCGTGGTATGGAAGAGTTGCCTGCTCGTGCCGAGGAAGTTCACCACGCGCAGGAAGAGGGAATCATCTTTAAGACTTTGAACAATCCAGTTAAGATAAACGGCGACGACGAAGGTCGTGTTAAGAGTATCACTTGTATCGAGATGGAACTTGGTGAGCCTGATGAGTCAGGAAGACGTCGTCCAATCCCAATTGAAAATTCTGAATTCGATATTGATGTTGATACAGTTATCATGTCAATTGGTACTAGTCCTAACCCACTACTTCGTTCAACTACTGAAGGACTTGAAGCAAACAAGTGGGGTTGTCTAGTTGTTAATGAAGACACACTTGAAACTACAAGAGACAATGTGTACGCTGGCGGTGATGCAGTGACTGGTGCTGCTACTGTTATCCTAGCGATGGGTGCTGGAAAACAGGCCGCAGAAAACATTGATAAAAAGTTAAGAGGTTAATCTAGAGCCGGTGCAAATGCGCCGGCTTTTTTATGCAATAAAAAAGAGCTATCGTGATGATAGCTCTTTTTATTATGTTTGTGATTATTCAATAACTCTCTGGAATGATGATTTCTCAACTCCACATAGTGGGCAAGTCCAATCATCTGGTAAATCTTCAAATGCAGTACCTGGAGCGATACCATTATCTGGATCACCTTTCTCAGGGTCATAAACATAACCACAAGGATTACAGAAATATTTATCCATAACGTGCCTCCTTATTTGAAATATCTATCCAATAGGCCTTTGAAAGCCTTTCCGTGTCTTGCTTCATCTCTTGCCATTTCATGAACTGTGTCATGGATAGCATCAAGATTCTGCTCTTTAGCTTTCTTAGCCAATTCAGTCTTTCCTGCTGTAGCACCATTTTCAGCATCTACTCTCATCTGTAGATTCTTCTTTGTACTATCTGTAACTACTTCGCCCAAAAGTTCTGCGAACTTTGCAGCGTGCTCTGCTTCTTCCCAAGCAGCCTTCTCATAATATGATCCAACTTCTGGATAGCCTTCTCTGTAAGCTACTCTAGCCATTGCTAGATACATACCTACTTCTGAACATTCTCCGTTAAAGTTATCTCTTAAGCCTTCAATAATCTCTTCGTCAACACCCTGAGCCACGCCTACTACATGCTCTGCAGCCCAAGTCATTTCGCCTTCTTCTTGCTTGTTAAACTTCTCTGCTGGCACTCCACACTGTGGACATTTCTCAGGTGGTGTATCACCTTCATGTGTGTAACCACACACTGAACATACCCATTTTGCCATAATAATTTTCCTCCTTAAATAATACTGATACCATTATAACATTTTTTTACAAAAACTTCTTCAAGAATTCTTTATTATTCAACGCATATTCTACTACCCTACTGAGTATGCTGGTATATCCCTTTCCTAAAGATTTTGCCATCTCCAAAGACATTGGAGAAACTCTGAGAGTCAAATTCTGCTTCCTTCTATTTTTCTGATTGATTTCTGACACTCTCCTAAACTGAGATAATTGTTCAGGTGTAAGTTTAGGACTATCTTCATCGTATATAATGTCTTCGTCCTTCATCTTACTGAGTTTATCAAGCATCTTCTTTTCTTCATCAGTTAATTTAATTTTTTCATTTGCATTCAAAGTCATTTTAACCATAATATAACTCCTTTTCCTCTGTACTAGCTTTTCTTGCAGAAATAATTCTCACCTTACCATTTCTAACTGTATATATTACAGTCAAAACCTCATCCTTTCCTTCTACAGATGTAAGTCCAATGGTAATAAATCTTTCTTCAGAATAACTGTGATCTGCATCAAATAATTCCACTCTATTAACATCTAGAAGCACTGTTCCGGCCATTCTAAAATCAACGTCGTGCTTTTTAATGTTAACAAGTTCTTTTTTCTCGTCCCATTCAAACTCTAGTTCCGTCATTATTCTTTCATACCTCCATTATAAAAATATTTAATAATATTTGCAATACATTTTGTGTCGCAATTTGTATTGCGTTATGAGCCCCCTCTTCATTTTTCAAAGTACACTTAAGCATTATGTTGTTTATCATAACTCTCACATTTTTGAAAGTCAACAATAAAAAAAGACATTAATACGAAATTAATGTCTTTTAAAAAATCTTTTTTATTTTAGTTATTCTGTAAATCTAATCGTGCATTCCACAGCCTTGTTCCATCCCTTAATCTTATCTGCCACTTCTTCATCTGACATGCCAGGTGAAAACTCTTTGTCTATTTCCATATGAGACTTTAACTCTTCTTTATCTTTCCAAAAACCGCTATGTAGCCCAGCTAGGTATGCCGCTCCTATTCCTGTAGACTCTATATGTTTAGGTCTGACAACTTTGATTTTTGAAATGTCTGATTGGAACTGTACCAGATAATTATTCTGGCTTGCTCCACCATCCACTTTCAAATCATCTATAGCACTTCCTAAATCATCAATCATTGCTCCGAGCACATCGTTTGTCTGGTACGCCAAAGACTCTAGTGTGGCTCTTATGATGTGGTTTCTGCTAGTTCCTCTAGTTAACCCTAATATCATACCTCTAGCATCTTGGTTCCAGTATGGTGCGCCTAATCCTGTAAATGCTGGCACCACATAAACTCCACCGCTGTCCTCTACGCTTAAAGCTGCCTCTTCACTGGCTGGTGCGTTATCTATTATCTTTAACTCATCTCTTAGCCATTGGATAGCTGCGCCCGAGACAAAGACACTGCCCTCTAGCGCATACTCTGGCTCATCCGTAAATGCAGCCATTGTTGTTAGAAGTCCGTTCTTTGAATTGACTGGTTTGTTTCCAGTATTCATCATTAAGAAACCACCGGTTCCATAAGTGTTTTTAACATCACCTTTATCAAAACAACACTGTCCAAACATGGCAGCCTGTTGATCTCCTGCTACGCCTGCTATTTGAATTCCTTCATATGTTCCATAATCGTCACAAGATTTCTTAACCTCTGGAAGCATTGCTCTTGGGATATCAAATAATTCTAACAACTCATCATCCCATTCTAAGGTATGAATATTAAAAAGCAAAGTTCGTGATGCGTTAGTGTAATCTGTTGCGTGAACTTTTCCACCTGTTAGATTCCAAATGAGCCAAGTATCAATTGTTCCAAATAACAATTCACCGTTCTTTGCTCTATCTCTTGCTCCGTCCACATGGTCTAATATCCAATTGATCTTTGTAGCAGAAAAATATGCATCAGGTTTAAGTCCCGTCTTAGAAGGAATTAGATCAGATTTACCTTCGGCATCTAACTTAGTAACTAGCTCATCTACCATATCTGATGTTCTTCTACACTGCCAAACAATAGCATTGTAGACCGGCTCTCCAGTAGTCTTATCCCACACTACTGTAGTCTCGCGCTGGTTTGTGATCCCAATAGACTCTATATCATCTAGAGTAGCCCCAGCCTTGTCTAAAACACCTTTAATAGTTTCTTTTTGGGCTTCCCATATTTCTTTTGCATCATGCTCTACCCAGCCTGGCTGTGGGAATATTTGCTCAAATTCCTTGCTGTACTGTGCCACTATTTGTCCATCATGATCTATCAAGATGGTTCTAGTGCTGGTCGTCCCCTCATCCATTGTCATTATATATTTTTTCATTCCAAAACCTCCAAAGATTATTACCCTTTACTTTATTTTTTCAATTTTCAACCTATACCCTAAAGATTTTAGTATTTGGGTATACAGCCTTAGAGATGGTTTATTCTCTCTAGTCTCCACTCTTGAAATTACTTGTTGCTTACAACCAACTAAGTCTGCCAATTCTTTTTGAGTTAAATTACTTTTATTTCTGATTGCAGTCATCTCTTCTATTAGCCTATACTCTTCTTCAGATTCCTCCCAGGCTTTTTTAAACTTAGGATTATTCTTTTTTAATTCTTTTATTCGTTCTTTCTCTTTTACTTCTACAAATGGCATATTATACCTCCTATACAAACTTCTTTTTGTATATTTTTCCTAACTCTTTTGCTCTTTTAATAACTATGTTTTTATCTTTCTTTTCTGTCTTATTCTTTTGTTTCTTACTTATATGCAATATACAAATAGTTCCATGTTCAACTGTAATATAAAACATTCTATTGTGTTTGTAAAAATATACTTCATATATTTTCTTCTGCCACTGTTTAATTCTTAAGCAATCTAGTTTTCCTTCTTCTAGATTTAATAAAACTCTCCGTGCATCAACTTGTTCATCTATTTGTAGTTTGTTTATCTTTTCTTCTATCAAATCCCTACCAGAAGAATTAGTATAATGTTGTACTTTCATATTAACATACTCCTCCCAATTATACAACATATTTGTTGTATGACTTATAATTCACGTATTGTTTGTAGAATTATATTATTATCACAAACTATTTTTGTTGCCAATATTTTTACATAATAAAAACCCCTGTCGTTAGACAGGGGTTTCAAAATATTTATTTTATTTCTTAACCTTAACTTTTTCCAAGTGCCAAATGTCATCGACGTATTCTTCTATCGTTCTGTCGGATGAGAACTTGCCAACATTTGCCACATTTAAGATTGCTGATTTAGCCCAGCCCTTCTTATCACGGTAAGCCTTCTCAACTTCCTTCTGAGCTTCTGCGTATGAATCGAAGTCCTTCAAAATGAAGTATCTGTCAGCTACGCCTGTTTCTTCCTTAGTTAGAAGTGAGTTGTAGATTGGTCTGAACAACTCTGTATCGCCATTTGCAAAAGTACCATCAATTAACTGGTCAAGAACTTTGTGGATGGCTGGATTATTGTCGTAAATCTCGACTGGGTCGTAGCCACCGTTGTTCTCGTAGTTAATTACTTCATCGGAAGATAGACCGAAGATAAATGCGTTTTCTTTGCCGACCTCTTCCACTATCTCAACATTCGCACCGTCCATAGTACCAAGTGTCAAAGCACCGTTTAGCATGAACTTCATGTTACCAGTACCTGACGCCTCCTTCGAAGCTGTAGAAATCTGCTCTGATACGTCGGATGCTGCAAAGATAATCTCAGCATTTGAAACTCTGTAGTTTTCAATAAACACAACCTTGATTCTTCCATCGATGTCTGGGTCGTTGTTTACCACGTCAGCCACACTGTTGATAAGCTTGATTGTAAGCTTAGCAATCTTGTAACCTGCTGCTGCTTTCGCGCCAAAGACAAATGTACGTGGATAGAAATCCATCTGTGGATTAGCCTTTAGTTCGTTGTACAAGTGCATAACATGCAAGATGTTAAGTAGCTGTCTCTTGTACTCGTGCAAACGCTTAACCTGAACGTCAAAGATTGAGTTAGTATCAACCTCGATGCCGTTGTGTTTCTTAATGTATTTAGCAAGGCGTTTCTTGTTCGCCTTCTTAATCTTCATAAACTCTTTTTGAGCCTCGCGGTCATCAGCATACTTTGCAATTCCCTTAATCTTAGAAAGATCTGTAATCCATTTGTCGCCCACTTTGTCAGTAACCCAGTCAGCAAGTAGTGGGTTAGCGTGTAGCAAGAAACGACGCTGAGTAATTCCGTTTGTCTTGTTGTTGAACTTCTCTGGCCACATATCGTAGAAGTCTTTTAGTTCTTCCTTCTCCAAGATTTCAGTATGAAGCTTAGCCACACCGTTTACAGAGAACGCTGCGCAAATAGCTAAGTGAGCCATACGTACCTGACCATCATAAAGAATAGCCATGCGGTGCATCTTCTCCTCGTCTCCTGGGAACTTCTTCTCTATTTCTTCGCAGAAGCGACGGTTAATCTCTTCTACTATCTGATAACACCTAGGAAGTAGTTTTGAGAATAGGTCGATTGGCCACTTCTCAAGCGCCTCAGCCATAATTGTATGGTTTGTGTAAGCAACAGACTCAGTAGTGATCTTCCAAGCGTCATCCCACTCTAGACCATACTCGTCCATCAAAAGTCTCATAAGTTCTGCCACCGTAAGAGTTGGGTGTGTATCGTTCATCTGGAACACAACCTTCTTAGGTAGATTCTTTAGACTCTTGTGCTTTGTTAAATACTTCTTGATAGCTGTCTGAAGTGAAGCTGATACAAAGAAGTACTGCTGCTTAAGTCTAAGTTCTTTGCCGGCGTAGTGATTATCGTTTGGATAAAGTACATCCGTGATAGTCTTAGCAAGGTTTTCTTGCTCTACAGCGGCTAGGTATGAGCCCTTATCAAACTCGTCCAAGTTGAAATGCTCGATTGGCTCTGCATCCCAGATACGAAGTGTATCAACCACGTTGTTTCCGTAGCCCACGATAGGTAAATCGTAAGGGACAGCATTTATCGCCTGATAATTTTCCTGAACAAAATAATTTCTACCATCTTTGTAGTCCACGCGCACAGTTCCGCCGAAACGAACCTCGCAAGTGTACTCATCTCGTCTAATCTCTAATGGATTTGCGTGCTTAAGCCAAGTCTCTGGAACTTCCTTCTGGAAACCGTCCTCAATCTCCTGCTTAAACATACCGTATTTGTAACGGATACCACAGCCGTATGCTGGATAGTTTAGAGTAGCCAAACTATCTAGGAAACATGCAGCAAGTCTACCAAGACCACCGTTACCGAGGGCAGCATCTTCCTCCTGCTCCTCAAGCATGTTTAGATCAAACCCCATCTCATCTATCGCTTCTTTAATCTCGTCTCTCTCGCAAAGATTTAGGATTGCGTTACCAAACGCTCTACCCATCAAGAATTCCATCGACAAATAATAAACAGTCTTTGCGTCTTCCTCGTCGAAGGCTTTCTGTGTAGCGATCCAGTCATCGATAATAGTATCCTTAACAGCAAGTCCCACGCACATATATTTGTGGCGGTCACTCACGTCCTCTAAATTCTTACGATATAACATACGCGCCATCTCGTGCGCTCTGTTAATAAATCGCTCTTTGTATTGTTTCTTTTCTTTTGAATTCATAAAATACCTTTCCTCGCGTATTTCGGTTGAAATACATATATTTAATAAGAATTCTTCCTCACACAACGTTTAACATTATAACATATTTTGGGTCTATCTTTTAGTTCCAAATGTTACTTTTTCGCCGTTTATACTCCACTCTTTCTCATCACCTACCACATCGTCGTAGATAACTTCCTGAGTCAAAGTCTCATTCTTAATCATATCCTCGTTCTTCTGAACAATCTCTTTAATCTTGTCATTTCCCTTTAGTGAGAATGTGATCTTATCCATAACATCATAGTCGTTATCCTTACGCATTGTCTGGATTTTTGAGATTATCTCTCGAACGAATCCTTCTTCTATCAATTCAGGAGTTAAGTTTGTATCAAGTACAACAGTTATTCCATTATCACTCTCTGATACATAGCCCTCAACCTGAGCTGTTGAAATCAATAAGTCTTCTTCAGTAAGTTCAACATCGACACCGTCAAAGTTAAACTTCAAAGCGCCATTCTCTTGCAACTCTTCCATAGCCTTGTTGCCATCTAGTTCTTTCAAAGCACCCTGGATCTTACCAAGGACTTTGCCGTACTTAGGACCAACAGTCTTAAGTTGTGGCTTGAATTCGTATGATGTAAAGTCACTCACATCCTCTGTGAAAGTAACCTTCTTAACATTAAGCTCGTCTAAGATGATTTCTTTGTAGAAGTCGGATAGATCAAAGTCAGCCTTTACAAACATCTGGCCGATAGGCTGTCTGTTCTTGATGTTTGAAGCGTTACGACATGAACGTCCCAAAACTACCACATCCAAAACCTTAGCCATAGCATCTTCTAGTTCAGTGTCAATTTGTGATTCGTTTACTTCTGGGAAGTCACACAAATGAACTGAAATAGGAGCCGAATCATCCACACTGCGTACCAAGTTCTGGTAGATGTCCTCTGACATAAATGGAATCATTGGCGCTGCCGCTTTGGCAGTAGTCACAAGCGCTGTAT
>JAFWIO010000010.1 GCA_017514785.1 Eubacterium sp.
AAAGAGATATTCTTTTACGAATATCTCTTTTTTATTTACTTGCATTAGAAAAACCATTGTGATAGAATACATATCGTTGCGAGACTGAAGCGGTAACTATTGGTAAAACGCGAAATCAAAGTAATGCTGATGGATCGCAAAAATACGATGCCGCATCGCCAAATGGTAAGGCACTGGACTCTGACTCCAGCATTTCTAGGTTCGAATCCTAGTGCGGCAGCTCAAAAAAACCACTTCGTATGAAGTGGTTTTTTAATGTTTAAATATTTGTTAAATGTTTAATATCGTAATAATCTGGAAGTCCGTCCTTGAAGTTTAAATCAACTTCGCCCTGAATCAATGGTCTAGCATAAGTAATAAACTCGTCAGTCACATCATTTCCTCTCTCATTAATCCATTCTCTAGGAACGTGTTTAACTAATCCTGCCACGTCGTTCACATCTGTAGTTCCAAGAGTAGTAGCATAAGGGAAATCTGAAATACGATTAATTGTAATCATAACACCAGTTTCACCGTTAATAGCAACTTCTGTTGCGAATTTTCCTTCGTCGAAGGCTTCATCTATATCAGTGTATGATGTAAGGTGTCCAGCGGTTCTTTGTGGAATGTTAATCTCAACTGAGCGAACCTTTACATCGATATTATCTTTGATGATGTATTCAAGAGCCTTTCCAGCACCGCTTAACTGGCTGTGTCCAAATTTATCTTCGGCGGCCACGCCTGCAGTTATGTATGTACCATCTGCATCTTTAATACCTTCAGAGATTGCAATTACCACGTTGTGGTATTTGTCGATAGCAGCTTTTACATCTTCTATAAACTCATCTTTATCAAATGCAGCTTCAGGCAAATAGATAAGGTGTGGAACTGCGCTGTACTCATTTCTAGCAAGAGCAGCGGCACCAGTTAACCAACCTGCATCACGTCCCATAATCTCAACTATAGTTACGCTGTTGATTGGATAGATTGCTGTATCGTGACTAACCTCTAGTAGAGTGGTTGCGATAAACTTTGAAGCACTACCGTATCCTGGAGTGTGATCTGTCACGCACAAATCATTATCTATAGTCTTTGGAACTCCCACGCACTTAACATCGATGTCATTTTCTTTGGCGTACTTGCTAAGTTTAGCAACAGTATCCATAGAATCATTTCCACCGATATAGAAAAATGCTTTTATTTCATATTTTTCAAACTGCTCAAAAATCTTTTTGTAAGTGTCCGCATCTTCATCTGCGGTTGGCAGCATAAATCTACATGAACCAAGATACATAGAAGGTGTGTTACGTAGTTTCAATGTATCAATGTCGTTTAAACTTACAACTTCATCATTCATAAAACCTTGTATGCCGTGGTATGCACCATACACGGTATCAAAACCATTTTCCTTTGCACCAGAAATCACTCCGGCTAAGCTAGCATTGATAGCGGCAGTAGGACCACCCGACTGAGCAACTATACAATTATTCATAATTCTCTCCGTTCAAATGTTTTTGCGGTTGTTTTTAGTTTTGCCAACACAACCTTAAATAAGTATAACCCACATTTTATCAAAAAGCCAATGGGATGTGGTATAATGTATGCACAGACATAAGGAGGTATGGGAATGAAAAGATTTTTAGGATTAGTTTTAGCATTAGTTATGGTTCTTGGACTCTGTGGTTGTGCGGATATCCTTCAAGAACATACAATTAAAAAAGATTCTATTACTTCAAAAGTAACAATGGACATTGAAAAGCAGTATTTTGATAATTTAATAAAGGATCCAACTTTAGACACTTCAGATAGAATGATGTTAAATGAAATAAAAACAGCAATGGTAATTGTGAAGAAAGATGGTAAAGACTATTATAGATATCAGTCGACTGAAAATTTTTCATTTAAAGAGTATATGGAAGAAGGCAATACAGAAGAAGATGGTGTGAACTCAATAGCATATGTAACAAATGAAGTCATGTATATAAAGCAATCAACAAAAGAGATGTTGTCTGGCGCGGACACACTTTGGGGAGATATGGATAAAATCGATTTTTCAAAAGTGACATTTAAAATAACTATGACTTTTGAGAAGGATGTTGTTAATACTAATGGAACAATCAATCCTAATAATAAAAAACAAGCTATATTCAACAATGATCCTAAAGCAGTAAGAGTTACTCTTTTTGCATCTACAAATAAAAACATTACCCAAGCTTCTGTGGAACAGATGATTGCCAAATCTAGAAAGATGGGCAAGGCGAAGATAAAAAAGATTAAAGCAAATAAAGTAAAGAAAAAAGCAAAGAAAGCTTCGGTTACTATAAAACTAAAAAAAGTAAAAGGGGCGCAAAGATACACTATTTGGTATTGCAAAAACAAAAAGTTTACTGGATCTAGTTTTAATTATAAAGATACAAAAAAGACTAAAGTAACTATTAAAGGCTTGAAGAAAAATACAAAATATTACTTTAAAGTTTATCCTAGCAGAAAAGATTTCACAGGTGATTACTACGATGGAGCAGATAGTAAAATCAAATCAATTAAGACCAAAAAATACAAGAAATCAAAAAAGAAATAGATTATAAAATCATCAAAACTCCAGCACAAAAGTGCTGGAGTTTTATATTGTTTTCACATTGATAAAAGTCTTTTATTCAAGTATAATAATGTGGAACGCTAAAAGAAAAATTAAGCGAGGAAAATGGAGGTACAAAATGTTAGTATCAGCAAAAGAAATGTTAGACAAGGCTAAAGCAGGTCATTATGCAGTTGGACAGTTCAACATCAATAACTTGGAGTGGACAAAGTGCATTTTACAGACAGCACAAGAGCTTAACAGCCCAGTAATCCTTGGTGTATCTGAGGGCGCTGGAAAGTATATGACTGGATTTAAGACAGTTACAGAAATGGTTAAGGCTATGGATGAGGAACTTGGAATTACAGTTCCTGTAGCTCTTCACTTAGACCATGGTACATACGAAGGATGTTATAAATGTATCAAGGCTGGATTTTCATCAATCATGTTTGATGGTTCACACTATCCAATCGAAGAGAACATTGAAAAGACTAAAGAGTTAGTAGCAGTTGCTCACGGACTTGGTCTTTCTATCGAGGCAGAAGTAGGAGCTATCGGTGGTGAAGAAGACGGCGTTGTAGGTAAGGGTGAATGTGCAGATCCTGATGAGTGTAAAGCTATTGCAGATCTAGGTGTAGATATGCTAGCAGCAGGTATTGGAAACATCCACGGCAAATACCCAGAGAACTGGGAAGGACTAAGCTTCGAAACTCTTGATGCTATTCAGCAGAAGACTGGCGAGATGCCACTAGTTCTTCACGGTGGTACAGGAATTCCTGATGACATGATTGCTAAGTCAATCGAACTTGGAGTTTCAAAGATCAACGTTAACACAGAGTGTCAGTTAGTATTCGCAGAAGAGACACGTAAGTATATCGAAGAAGGAAAAGATTTAGAAGGTAAGGGATTTGACCCTCGTAAACTTCTAGCTCCTGGATGCGAAGCTATCAAGGCTAAAGTTAAAGAAAAGATGGAACTATTCGGTTCAGTTAACAAAGCTTAATTTAACTTAAAAATTTATGAAACAAATTTGGCGAAGTCATCCGGCTTCGCCAAAATATTTTAAGGATACACGATGAAAAAAATTTCAGCAAAGACTTTCAACATAATAAGAATTGTAATTTTGTGTGCAGCAGCTGTTGCGCTTATTTACGCGTCTTATTCTTTGACGGATTCTTACCTTGGTTACAAGGAAGACGAGGCAAAGTATGCTGAAATTGATAAGATGTTTGAACAGGGAAATGCTAACTCAAACAGTGGAGTTGATTTTTCTACTAAAAGTAAAAAGTGGTCTTGGAATTACAAGGCGATGAGAAAGTACAACGACGAAGCAGTTGGATACATTAAGTTAGATAATTCTAGAATTCAATATCCGATAGTGGCGCATGAAGATAATAAATTTTATTTGACGCACGGTTCGGATAAAGTTTCAAACGGCGCAGGTTCTATTTTTATCGATTACAGAACTGCGGGGCTGAATGCCGATGGTTGCATCATTTATGGTCACAACATGTTAGACGGTTCTATGTTTGCTGATCTAATGAAATATAGAAAGAAAAAGTTCGCTAGAAACCACAAGGTCTTTGACGTA
>JAFWIO010000011.1 GCA_017514785.1 Eubacterium sp.
CTTTTTTATATTTAACAGCAATATCTTTTGTAATCTTGTTTAACTTTTTGTTTTTCTTTTTAGCAAATTTCACTTTATCGGCATTTGATTCCACAGCACCCATAAGGTACTGGCTAGTGTTTGCCTCTAATACATTTTGAGATACTACTCTTATAAGTAGAAATGTCAAAACAGCAACGATTATCATTGCTATTGAAAAGGTCAATGTAATATTAAATTTTACTGAGCGTTTCCTTCTCTTCATTACTTTCCTTCTTTAATAACATATCCACTTCCACGAACAGTGTGGATTAGTTTAACATCTGACTCTCCATCTATTTTTTTACGAAGGTAACTAACATATACATCTACCACGTTAGTTCCACCCTCGTAATCATAATTCCAAATATGGTTCTCAATCTTTTCTCTTGAGATAACAATATCTTTATTATGAAGCAAGTACTCAAGAAGTTGGTACTCTTTGGCGGAGAGGTCTATCTCTTTATCGCCTCTTGTTACTTTGTGTGATGAAAGGTCCATCTCCAAATCTGCAATACCAATCACATTCTTTGTCTCGCCAAACGCATTGCGAGTGAGAGCACGCACTCTAGCAGACAACTCATCCAAAGAAAAAGGTTTAACCAAGTAATCATTAGCACCGCTATCCAAGCCTTGAACTCTGTCATCTATCGAGTCTCTTGCAGTCAAAAATAAAACAGGTACTCTGCTACCCTTGTTTCTGATGTGCTCTAATACAGCGTAACCGTCTTTCACTGGCATCATAATGTCTAAAACCACAACATCATATTCTGCCATGTCAAAGCAGTCAATCGCTTCCTCACCATCAAAACAAGAATCAACAACATACCCGTCTGATTCCAATTTAGTCTTTACTATTGTATTTAAATCTTCTTCGTCTTCAGCAAATAGAATTCTCATAATATCCTCCGCGTCATTTGATGTCTTCTATTATCAATCTGAAACATTAAAATAAGATTAGAATTATTTTCTTTTATAAGTTCTAAAAGTATAATCCATTCCTTCGTAGTTATACTTTTCACTCTCATCAGCAATATACCACTCATCCATCTCATCAAGATCTGGAATAAACGTGTCCGCGTCAAAGGAATGATCAATATAAGTAATGTAGCAAGTATCGCAATGCTCAAGCATTTGACGATAAATACTTCCACCACCAATTACAAATACATCTTCACTTGGATATTTTGCTGCTTCTTTTAAGAAGTCATCCATAGTGTAAACTACTGTGGCACCGTCCACTAAGTAATCAGTCTCAAGTGCTAACACAATATTTGTTCTATTTTTAAGTGGCTTAGCTCCAGGGAAACTCTCTAAAGTATTCTTTCCCATAATGACAACTTTGCCCATAGTCTTTTCCTTGAAGTATTCCATGTCTTCAGGAATAGAAATAAGCAAGTCGTTGTCTTTGCCGATGCCCCAATTTTTATCTACTGCTACAATTAAATTCATTTTCTCTCCTATACTGCCACAGGGAATTTGATCTGTGGTCCAGTTTCATAATCAATTAGTTTTAAATCATCCGGTGTGAAATCATAGAAGTCTTTAATCTCTGGATTAATCCAAAGTTTTGGTGCCGGATGTTGTTCTCTAGTAATCAATTCTTCAATTAGCGGAACGTGCTTGTCATAAATATGAGCATCTGCTATCACGTGAACAAACTCTCCCACTTCCATATCATTAACCTGCGCCAACATATGAATAAGCGCTGCGTACTGACAAACATTCCAGTTATTGGCTGCAAGCACGTCTTGTGAACGCTGGTTTAAAATACCATTCAAAACTAACTTTCCAGTCTCTTCGTTTTTGTTAACGTTAAAAGTCATACTGTATGCACATGGATAAAGATTCATCTCATTCAAATCCTGGTGCACATAGATGTTAGTCATAATTCGACGGCTGTATGGATTGTTCTTTAAATCGTAAAGTACGCGGTCTACTTGATCCATATCGCCCTCTTTATATTTATGCTTAACGCTCATCTGGTAACCGTAAGCTTTTCCGATACTTCCATCTTCATCAGCCCACGCATCCCAGATGTGAGAACTAAGTTCATTTACATTATTAGATTTTTTCTGCCAAATCCAGAGAACTTCATCCACGCAACTCTTAAAACCAGTCTTACGTAGAGTAAGTGCTGGAAATTCTTTTCTTAAGTCGTAGCGATTAACTACGCCAAACTTCTTAATTGTATATGCAGAAGAACCATCCTCCCATTTAGGACGAACTTTCTCTCCTTTAGTGTCTGTTCCATTCTCTAGAATGTCTTTGCACATGTCGACAAAAACTTGATCTGCGTAACTCATATTATCTCCTATTTTAAGAATCCGTTTATGATCTGCTCTTCGGCCTCTTGTTCTGTAAGACCTAAAGTCATCAACTTAATCAATTGGTCGCCAGCAATTTTTCCGATAGCTGCCTCGTGCACTAACATAGCTTCCACATTGTTAGCCTCAAGCGCTGGCACAGCCAAAACTCTTGCTTTATCCATTATAATGGAATCGCACTCAGTGTGTCCACTACATTTGCCGTTTCCGTCTATTCTAAGGTCTAGTTTTTGGAATGACTCGTCTCTAGCAACAGATCTAGACACAATGTCTGCACTAGAATCATCTCCATTTAGTTTGACATCGTAACCACTTAGCGCATTTTGCTTACCGTGTGTCATAAGACGCTCACGAACAATCATCTTTGCACCCTCAGCCAATTCAGCCACGGTTTTTCTATCAGTGTCATCGACACCCTTAATCTGTACCATCTCCATTTCGATAGTACTGTTCTCTTCTGCGTAAACTTCAGTTACAGGATTTAGAATTCTCTTTCCTTCTCCATCTCCTGAGCCGTAATGCTTTTCAACGTACTTAACTTTAGAATTCTTTCCAACAAAGAATCTGTGAATTCCATCATGCTCTGAATCCTTAGGTCCACAGTTATCAATTCCACATCCGGCCACAATCACAACATCGCAGTCATCACCCACGTAGAAATCATTGTAAACCTTTTCCTTGATTCCACTTTCATTCATAACAACTGGAATGTGAACACTCTCATTCTTTGTTCCAGCCTTTATTTTTATATCGATTCCATCCTTATCATCTTTAGGAACTATCTCAATATTTGCACTAGACTGTCTAGCTACAGCCTTAGAGTTTGAGCGAATGTTGTACGCACCCTCTGGCACACTGTGCAAATCTGCCACCTCAGTAAGGAGTCTCTTTTGTATTTCATCTAACTTAATATCTGCCATACTAC
>JAFWIO010000012.1 GCA_017514785.1 Eubacterium sp.
CCATTTAGTTTGACATCGTAACCACTTAGCGCATTTTGCTTACCGTGTGTCATAAGACGCTCACGAACAATCATCTTTGCACCCTCAGCCAATTCAGCCACAGTTTTTCTATCAGTGTCATCGACACCCTTAATCTGTACCATCTCCATTTCGATAGTACTGTTCTCTTCTGCGTAAACCTCAGTTACAGGATTAAGAATTCTCTTTCCCTCTCCATCACCTGAACCGTAATGCTTTTCAACATACTTAACTTTAGAATTCTTTCCGACAAAGAATCTGTGAATTCCATCATGCTCCGAATCCTTTGGTCCACAGTTATCAATTCCACATCCAGCCACGATCACAACGTCGCAATTATCGCCCACATAGAAGTCATTGTAAACCTTTTCCTTGATTCCACTTTCATTCATAACAACTGGAATATGAACACTCTCGTTCTTTGTTCCAGCCTTAATCTTTATATCGATTCCATCCTTATCATCTTTAGGGACAATCTCAATATTTGCACTAGACTGTCTAGCTACAGCCTTAGAGTTCGAACGAATGTTATATGCACCCTCTGGCACACTGTGTAAGTCAGCTACCTCAGTAAGGAGTCTCTTTTGTATTTCATCTAACTTAATATCTGCCATACTACTCATCTCCTTTCTCTGGGTCTGCTTTATTGCACTGTTTAGCTGGGGCATTTGCTCCTATAAGAGTTGGCATAATCTCATCCTTGCTTCCTCTGTCCACAAGTTTTCCATCCGCCAACACAATAATCTCATCAGCAATATTTAAAATTCTCTCCTGGTGAGAAATAATAACAATTGAGCTATCCTTAATATCTCTTCTCATCTTTTCAAAAACTTTAATCAAACTGTTAAAGCTCCAAAGATCTATTCCAGCCTCGGGCTCGTCAAAGACAGATAACTCACTCTTCTTTGCTAGAACAGTTGCTATCTCAATTCTCTTTAACTCTCCGCCTGATAGACTAGCATTTACTTCTCTGTTGATATAATCTCTAGCGCAAAGTCCAACAGCTGACAAATACTTGCAAGCTGAGTCTAGGGAAATCTGCTTTCCAGTAGCAAGTTTAATTAAATCAAAAACTTGGATACCTTTGAAGCGGACTGGTTGCTGAAGCGCAAATCCAATTCCCTTGTTTGCTCTATCTGTAATAGACATATCAGTAATATCCTCACCATCCAAAAGAATCTTTCCTGATGTAGGTTTCTCAATGCCCGCAATCAAGCGCGCCAAAGTAGACTTACCTCCACCATTTGGACCTGTAATAACAATCATTTTGTTATCAGGGATAGTAAGACTTATGTCCTTAATTATTTCTTTTTCGCCTAGTTCATCATTCACTTCGAATGACACATTTTTAAGTTCTAACATTTTTCACCTTTATTTAATATCTAGTATTACGTATTCAGAAACTGCTCCAGTCTTGTAAGGCACTCCCCATCCAGAGATGCCTGAGCTTACCTCAAATACAGTATTCTTCTGCTTCTCAATTCCGTACGATTTTTCATATGAGCCGTACCACACCCCTAAATATCCGATTGGGAATAGTTGTCCACCGTGTGTATGTCCACAAAGAACCAAATCAACACCCGAATCAGCCTGTGCTTTAAAATCATGTGGCTGGTGATCAAGTACAATCATATATTTAGACTTATCAAGTCCCTTTGTAAGTTCAGCCATGCTCTTTCTCACATCTTTAAATCTTCTGTCTATTCGTCCAATCACATAAACTGAATCATTTATAAGTTTAACGTCATCCTTCATATATGTGACGCCATTATTCTCTAAATCTTTTTGGAACTCTTCCATGCTGTAGCCACGGTCTTTGTAGTAGGCGGCATCATGGTTTCCCTCTATATAATATGTTCCATATTTGGCTTTAATTAGCCCAAGCGAATTACAAGTGTCTATCATCTGCTCCTTAGTTGTGTCATCGTCTATCAAGTCACCTGTAATAACAAATATGTCAGGTTTCGCCTTATTAATCTCTTTGATATATTTAGCAAGTCCTTTTCCGTCAAATGTAGTGCCAATATGAGCATCAGTAATCTGCGCTATTCTAAAGTCAGAAAGTTTCTTGCCCTTATTGTCTGTAATGGTTTTATTTGTCTCTACTGTATAATCTGTTCTCACTATATTCCAGTCATTCCAATATGCAAACGACAAATAACCTATCGTTACAACCACAGCAAGTATTCCTGCCCAGTAAAACTTCAAATGCTTTTTAGTAATCTTTCCAAGTATCCAACCTAAAAAGAATAAAATCCAGTCAAAGATTATGAAATGTAGAACTATCACTACCATGTAGACCATATTAGTAAAATAGCCCACGATAAAAGCAAGCACGCAAAGGCCTAGGGCCAATACATTCTTCAACCACTTTTTACCTTGAGATAGTTTTTCAACAAAATAAAACTTGCGCACTGTAAAGAACATTAACGCAACTAAAACTGCCAATATGCAAATAAAAATTAAACTTGAAAACATAATAATCTCCTCGAGATATTCTATCATATTATATGGCATTTATCACTTCAAATATTAAAAAAGGTATAGCATTTTCGCTATACCTTTTTATCATTTTATAGTGCATCATCTATCACTTCTTTTAGTGTCTTAGCAGACTCTTGCAAAGCCTCCACTTCCTTCTTAGAAAGTTCATATGGAACTGTGCACTCCACTCCATCTCTACCCACAATAGCAGGCATACTTAGTGCTACATCACTTATACCGTAATTGTTATGCTGAATGCTTGAGATTGGAAGAATTGATTTCTCATCTCTCACTATAGCCTCACAAATACGCTTTACAGACATTGCAATTCCATAGTATGTAGCGCCTTTCTTTTCAATAATCTCATAAGCACTATTTTTAACTTCTTCGGCTATTCTCTCCATAGCTTTGGCATGTTCAAAGTGTCCACGCATCTCGCAGAAGTCATTTACTGGAATACCAGATACATTGGCACTGCTCCAAGCAGCAATCTCACTATCTCCGTGCTCTCCTATAATAAATGCATGAACAGCTCTACTGTCTACTTCCAAGTGTTCGCCCAACAAATATTTAAATCTAGCAGTATCTAAAACTGTGCCAGAGCCAAAGACTCTGTTTTCTGGAAAACCACTAATCTTAGCTGCAGCATATGTTAGTACATCTACTGGATTAGCTACAATCAAAAGAATTCCGTCTTTGTTGTACTCTGTAATAGAAGGAATAACTGACTTAAAAATTCCAACATTCTTCTTCACCAAATCTAATCTAGTCTCGCCTGGCTTTTGTCCAGCACCAGCTGTCACTATCACTATAGCCGCATCTGCTATATCCCTATATTCACCTGCATATATCTTTGTCGGTCTAGCAAAAGGTGCACCATGAGCTATATCAAGCGCTTCTCCCTCTGCCTTTTCTTGGTTAGCATCTATCAATACAATTTCGGAGAACAATCCACTCTCGAGCAAGGCAAACGCCGAAGCAGATCCAACAAATCCACATCCTATAATTGCAACTTTTCTATTATTTACTTTTGTCATTTATTTGTCCTCCTTAAAACTTAAATTACCTTTTTCAACATTTTCATTGAGAATCTTTTCTGTAATCTCCCAAAGTTTCTCAGAACCAAGTACATTCTTTCTTTGTCGAGCAAACACGTGGTCTGCATCCGTTCCATCTATCTTC
This sequence comes from Eubacterium sp., assembly GCA_017514785.1. GTDB lineage: Bacteria > Bacillota > Clostridia > Lachnospirales > Lachnospiraceae > Eubacterium_G. The sequence goes on from JAFWIO010000012.1 coordinate 3,685, forward strand.
CAATCCATACCCTCATTGCTGTTATTTAAAATGAGTGGTTGGAGATTGTCCATAGTGTGCGCAAACTTAGACTCCGGCGTCTCATATGCTTCGAACTCGTCAAAGATAGCAATTAGCTCATCCCTCTGATCCTCCGGCAAAAGCGAATAGATTCGCTCTTTCGCTTTATCTTCTCTTTCTTTCTGAGTCTTTAAGCCTTCATCGTCATATGCGTAAGTATCTCCTGCATCTATCTCTACAATGTCGTGAATCAAGCACATAATCATTACTTTTGCTATATCTATATCTTCGTTAGAATACTCTTTCAAAAGATATGCCATAATAGCCATATGCCATGAGTGTTCAGCATCGTTTTCATTCCTGCCCTCGCCCGACAAATGTGTATGGCGAAATACTTCTTTCTCTTTATCGATCTCTAGAGAAAACTCCAATTGTTTTTTAAATCTATCGTCCATCTTCACTTAACCTTTCCGTACATTCACTAATATAAGTATATAAAAAAAAGATGGCTTTCTCAATGAAAACCATCTTTAACTTTTTGCTTTTACTAGCCAACTCTGTAATAAACCACAGGTGAATCTGTAATATCATATAGTGTTAGAACATCACCTTTAAGTTTATACTTCTGATTCATATCAGGTTCACCTTTGTAAGTGATAGTAATCTGATTACCTTTAGTTTTCCATGTTAGTTTTTGAACCTGGCCAGCTAAATTGTATTCACCTGTACCGTCTTTCTTAAATGTATATTGAGCAGGGATCTTATACTCCTTTTGATTATATCCCCATACTCCAGGAATACCACTGCCATGAACTGTTGGTTTCTTAGGTGGTTTTTTACTAAACGCTTTTGAAGCATCTTCTATTGCTTTTTCGCCGCTACTCCATTCTTTAGAAGCTTTTTGTACCTCTGTCTCTACAGCCTTGGAAATATCCTCAACATTCTTTGCTACTTCAGTAGCTAACTCTTTTACTTGTTTTTCTGGATCTTTCTTTGTTTCTTTTTTTCCGCATCCAACTAATAATCCACATGTAGCTACTAGAGCAGTAACTAATAATAAACTAATTATTTTTTTCATATTTTTCTCCCTTCTATCTTTATCCGTTCTTTATATATAAACAGTTTATCATAAAACTATTTATCTTCCAAAATATACTTAATCATAGCATTTTCAACATCTTCAGCTTGCTCTGGTACAAAACCAGTGAAGGTAACCATCAACTTTTCATCTGGTAGAACCAAACAGTGTTGTCCCCATTTTCCGCTTATATAAAATCCGTCTTTATACTTCCAAATATAAAATCCGTAACCATATCTATCATTTTCAATTTGAACTGATGTGGCCATATCAATATACTCTTCTGATACTATTCTCTTTCCGTTCCAAACACCCTTGTTGTACAAAAGAAGTCCAAGCTTACTAATATCATGAAGCGTCATAACCATCTGTGATGCACCGTAGAAATATCCTTCCGGCATTCTAAAGTACTTCTCAACATGTATGCCTAATGGCTTTATAATTTCTCTGTCTATAAACTCATACAAGTCTTCACCTATCGCATATGTCAAAGCGACACTGACAAAGGTAGGACATATATTACAGTAATAAAACTCATTTTTATCTGGATCTTCTATTGGGCAACTAAAAATAAAATCTAAATAGCTGTCTCCTTCGGGTCTGAAAGGATAACCAGGAACAGACATCGTAAGAAGTCTTCTTATTGAAATTTTACTTAAATCGTCAATAATCTTTGGGTCGTATTTTTTATAAACATCTTCTGGAATGTATTCAAAAATATTTTTATCAATATCAAATAAACCTCTATCCCAAGCAATACCAACTGCCACAGATAGAAATGTCTTCGTACATGAAAAAATGATGTGAGGAGTCTCTTTAGTATCACCCCACTCATGAGTTAACTTCTCATCTTCATATACTTCTACACCGTATATGTTCCAATCATTCTTCTTTATTTCATTAATAAACCCATCAAAATTCATTTTATCACCTCAATAAAATTATAATAAAAAAAGCGAGCTTTCTCAATTGAAAACTCGCTTATATTTTATTCTTCTGTAAACAGTGCTGTCGAGTAATATCTATCACCACTATCTGGTAGCAACGCCACTATTGTTTTACCTTTGTTCTCAGGTCTCTTTGCTAGTTCTATTGCTCCGTATAATGCAGCTCCAGATGAAATACCAACTGAGATACCTTCCTTCTTAGCCAAATACTTAGCTGTCTCAAAAGCTTTCTCGTTTGGCGCCTTAAAGACTTCGTCAAAGACATCTGTGTTTAAAACGTCTGGCACAAATCCAGCACCGATACCTTGAATCTTATGTGGGCCTGCTTTTCCTTCAGATAAAACAGGTGAATCTTCTGGTTCTAGAGCTACCACCTTAATGTCAGGGTTCTGCTCCTTCAAGTATTCGCCAACGCCAGTTACTGTTCCACCAGTACCAACGCCTGCGATAAAGATATCAACATCACCGTCAGTGTCCTTATATATTTCTGGACCTGTAGTAGCTTTGTGAATCTTTGGATTTGCTGGGTTTACAAACTGTCCAGGAATGAAGCTGTTTGGAATTTCATCAGCTAGTTCCTGTGCCTTTGCAATAGCACCCTTCATTCCATTTGCGCCGTCAGTCAATACTAATTCTGCGCCGTAAGCTTTTAAGATGTTTCTTCTCTCAACACTCATAGTGTCAGGCATTGTAAGGATTATTCTATAACCCTTTGCCGCAGCAATAGCTGCCAAACCAATACCAGTGTTTCCTGATGTAGGCTCAATAATAACTGAACCTTCTTTTAATTTACCTTGTTCTTCGGCCGTCTCTAACATTGCTTTCGCAATTCTATCTTTAACACTTCCTGCTGGATTAAAGTACTCTAGTTTAACTAAAATCTTAGCCTCTAATCCCAAATCTTTTTCAATGTTTGTCACTTCAACTAATGGAGTGTTTCCGATTAGTCCAAGTGTTCCTTTATATATATTCGCCATTTTTCTTTACCTCTCTTCGATTAATTATACACTATTATTTTATTGCAGCAAATCCGTTTTCTAGATCACCAATAATATCATCGATATTCTCAGTACCAATAGAAAGACGAATTGTGCTTCCTGTTATTCCAATATCTGCCAACTCCTCAGTTGTTAACTGTGAGTGTGTAGTAGATGCTGGATGAATTACAAGACTCTTAAGATCCGCTACATTTGCAAGTAGTGAGAAGATCTTTAAGTTGTCTATAAACTTCCATGCTTCTTCCTGTCCGCCTTTAATGTCAAATGTAAATATTGAACCACCACCGTTAGGGAAATATTTCTTGTATAGTTCGTTGTTTGGATGATTCTCCAAAGATGGATGATTTACATGCTCTACCTGTGGGTGGTTGCTCAAATACTCAACCACTTTCTTTGTGTTTTCTACATGTCTTTCTACTCTTAGAGACAATGTCTCAATTCCCTGCAATAGCAAGAATGCATTGAAAGGTGAGATTGCTGCTCCAGTATCACGAAGCAAGATTGCTCTAATGTAAGTAACAAATGCTGCTGGTCCTACTGCATCATAGAAAGATACTCCATGATAACTTGGGTTAGGGTCCGCAATGTTAGGGAACTTACCAGCTGCCTTGTAATCAAATTTTCCTGATTCAACAATAATTCCACCCAATGTAGTTCCGTGTCCACCTAAGAACTTTGTCGCAGAATGAACTACGATATCAGCGCCATGCTCAAATGGTCTGATTAAGTATGGTGTACCAAAAGTATTATCAATTACTAATGGGATATTGTTTTTGTGCGCAATTTCTGCTAGAGCATCGATGTCAGGAATATCACTGTTTGGATTTCCAAGTGTCTCGATAAAGATTGCTCTAGTATTATCCTCTATAGCATTCTCTACTTCCTCTAGATTGTGGATATCTACAAATGTTGTGCTGATATCATACTGTGGAAGTGTGTGCGCCAAAAGATTGTATGTACCACCGTAAATGCTCTTCTGAGCAACGATATGACCGCCATTTGCAGCCAAAGCCTGGATAGTGTAACTAATAGCTGCAGCACCTGAAGATAATGCTAATGCAGCACTTCCGCCTTCTAGGGCAGCTACTCTCTCTTCTAACACACCCTGTGTAGAGTTTGTTAATCTACCGTAAATGTTTCCAGGATCAGCTAGCCCAAATCTGTCAGCTGCATGCTTACTGTCATGGAAAACATATGCTGTTGTTTGATATATAGGAACTGCTCTAGAATCCGTTGCTGGATCTGCCTGTTCCTGACCTACGTGTAACTGTAATGTTTCAAATTTATAATCACTCATTTTTTTAATCTCCTTATTTTTAAAATTTTATTTTTGTTTACTGTAATAATCATCTAATGCGTTCTGAATAGTTTCTTCAGCCAAAACTGAACAATGAAGTTTGTGCGCAGGAAGTCCATCCAATGCTTCTGTTACTGCTTTGTTAGTAAGTTCCTTCACCTCTTCTAATGGCTTACCCTTGATTAACTCTGTAGCCATAGAACTGGAAGCTATAGCGCTGCCACATCCAAATGTTTCAAACTTTACGTCTTCCACAATACCATCTTTTATCTTAAGATAAATCTTCATGATATCGCCGCACTTAGCGTTCCCAACTTCTCCTATTCCGTCTGCATCTTCTATCACTCCTACATTTCTAGGATTTAGAAAATGATCCATTACCTTTTCACTATAAAGTGCCATTTATTTTTATATGGTTAAAACCATATCTCCTTTCGGTTTATCTTTGCGGGTACCTTCTTTTCGAATTATAAAATGAATTCTCTCTTTCCTTCCATCAAATCGCGCCAGACCGGTGAAAAACTTCTGAGTTTTTCTACCACTTCCTCCACGCATTCTGCAATATAGTCCACCTCTTCTTTAGTGGCATCCTCTCCTAGACTTATTCTAAGAGAACCATGGGCCACATCGTGCACTCTTCCAATTGCTAGAAGCACATGACTAGGATCTAGTGAACCCGATGTACAAGCACTGCCTGATGAAGCGCTAATGCCTTTCTCATCAAGTAAGAGAAGCAATGACTCACCTTCTATTCCTTCAAAACAAAAATTAACGTTTCCTGGGAGCCTACAGAC
>JAFWIO010000013.1 GCA_017514785.1 Eubacterium sp.
GCGTATTAAGTTGGCCACTGAACTTTCAAAGAGAAGTACAGGTAGAACCATTTACATTTTAGATGAGCCTACTACAGGACTTCACTTCTCAGACGTTCACAAGCTTGTTAAGATTTTGCACAAGCTAGTGGAAGGTGGAAACACGGTAGTTGTAATTGAGCACAACTTAGATGTTATTAAAGTGGCCGATTACATTATCGATATGGGACCTGACGGAGGAGACAGAGGTGGAACTGTTGTGGTTAGTGGAACTCCTGAGGAAGTGGCTAAACACAAAACTAGTTACACAGCAAAATATATAAGGAAAGAACTGAAAAAATAAAGTATACTTATATAGAAGAAAAAGAGGGAAGATAAGATTAAATGGATAGAGAAGATAGAGCGAAAAAAGTAATGTATCAAAGAGTTGTGCTAGGCATATTTGCAGTTCTAGTAGTGATTGCCATTGTAGTAGGAATCAGATCTTGCGCTAAAAAAGATGACAGCGCAAAAGTGACCACAGTAAAAGCTACAAAGGCACCAACCACCAAAGAAACTACCACCAAAAAGGTGAAAGAACCAAAAGTAGCAATTATGGGAGAGTGTTACGTAGAAGATTTTGAAAACTACTGCAAAGACTTGCTACCAAAGAAAACACTTTACGTATATAAAATAGGTGTACTAACTGGAGCATTAATAAACGATAAATATATAAACTACCAGGGAAACACTTATACAGCCGAGGAGAGAGTAGCGCTCTATAAACCAGATCAGTTATTCTTCCTAGTTGGAATGAATGAGACAGAAAATGATACACCACAAATTACAGTGAAACATTTCGACACTATGATTAAAGATATCAAAGGTGTAAGTCCAAATCTAAAAGCAGTTATTTGTTCACTTCCACCAGTTGCAAAAGACGGACTAGATGGATACGGAACAAATGCACAGATTAGAAATTACAACGAAAAGATAAAAGAGTATTGCGATAAGACTGACGGAGTAGACTATCTAGATATTAGAGACATCATGGAAGATGAGAATGGAAAACTTAGCAAAGAAGCAAATCCAGGTGATGGAGCTCATTGGCAGATATCTACTACCAAGGAAGTTGCAAAACGCATAAAAGAAAAATCAGACGAATTGAAATATAAGTAAAAGGAGAATTATTATGGCTTGTTTTTTAGTACCAACAGCTGAAGCTATTATAGCTGGAGTAAGCAAAAAGAGCGTAAAGAAACATGAAAAGAAGCAGAGTGGTAAAATACCATTTTCTACAAAGTTAGGATGGCTAACAAAAATGTCAGCATTTGGCGCTATCCTTTTAGCTTTTGAACACGTATGGCACGGAGAGGTTGTTCCTTTCTTCCCATTCCTAACAAACGCAGTTAATCCAAAGAACAGAGCAGAGATGTTTACTGAAATGGCAACTACAGGTGTTCTTATGGCAGCGCTTATCACAGTTGTTTGGATTGGAATGCTAGTGGTAGTTCACTTTGCAGAGAAAAAAGCAGCAGAAGAAGTGACTGAGAGTTAGGAGAAATTATGACATTACTTATTGCAGTATTTGCAGCTATTGTTAGCACAATCATTTGGTATGTGGGCGCTCCTAAGAGCAGAAAACTATATGTTGGAGTTCTAACTCTTATGTACTGGGGCGCATCTATCATGTGGTTAGCAGATGCCATTATGGAATACAGAGAACTAGGTGCAAAATATTTTGAGCCTGCGGCAAAGGATATGTTAAACGATTCATTCCTTGGCCTATCGGTAGTAGCACTAGGATTAATCATCTGGTTAATCATTTTGCTAATCAAAGATCCTAAGGGCGTTATTAGAAAAGTAGTTAAAGAAGAAACAGAGGATTAGAATGTCTTCAAAATCATACGACGATATGGAGTTTGCAAAACTAGATACCGACAGAGAACTTCGCCAAAATGTGGCGGAGGTAGTTTTCTGCGAAGGAAAAGAAGACGAGCACTTAGTAAAAATATTCAGAAGACTTTATGAGCAGAATGGACAAGTGCTTGGAACTAGAGCAAGCGCTCATCAGTATGATTTAGTAAAAGAAATAATTCCGGAAGTAGAGTATGACGAAACTTCTAGAATCTTAAAAGTTGAAAAAGAAAAAGAACTAATCGGAAATATAGCGATAGTGACAGCTGGCACTGCCGATATAAAAGTGGCAGAGGAGGCAGCACAGACGGCAGAGTTTCTCGGTGCAAAAGTCAACAGAATCTTTGACGTGGGCGTCAGTGGAATCCACAGACTCCTAGACAAAGAGGACGAGATAAGAGAAGCGAACGTCGTGATAGCAATAGCCGGCATGGAAGGAGCATTGGCGAGTGTGATAGCAGGGCTAGTTAAAAACCCCGTGATAGCAGTTCCAACATCAGTGGGGTATGGCGCCTCCTTCGAAGGACTATCAGCACTACTTACAATGATTAACTCCTGTGCAAACGGAGTGACTGTTGTAAATATTGATAACGGATATGGTGCAGCGTACAGCGCTGTTCAAATAAATAGATTGGCAGTAAAAGGGGCAGATTGATGAGAAATATCAATCACAAAATTGAAAGACTAGAAAAGTATTTAAAGAAATTAGGAAGTGTGGCAGTCGCCTTTTCTGGAGGAGTCGATTCCACATTTCTTTTGTATGTGGCAAAACAAGTGCTGGGCGATAAAGTGTTAGCAATAACAATCGATGGAACAGCAATGCCACGTAAAGATATGCTTGATGTAAAATCTTTTGTGAGAGAAGAAAACATCAAACATGAAATGATAAAAGTAGATCAACTAAAGATAGAGGGCTTCAAAGAAAACAACGAAGACAGATGCTACGTCTGCAAAAAAGCATTGTTTGCTAA
>JAFWIO010000014.1 GCA_017514785.1 Eubacterium sp.
AGAACTGGTAGATTCTTTAACCACAATGTTCAAAGTGCAAGAGTACTTGATAAATTGTTCCAGAGAAACATTAGTCTTCAGGTGTTAGATGGTGTTCTTTGTCACAATGGTGAGTTTGAGCAGAAGGAGTATAGACCTAATAAAGGCAAGACCTTCGAAGATCTCGACAAAGAAATCGAAAGTTGCTACACAGATGGACCATCAGCCATTAAGTCTTTAGTTCCAACTACATTAGAAGGATGTGTAGTTAGAATTTCAGATATGATTGCATACATTGGAAAAGATAGACAAGATGCTTTGACGGCGAAGATTATTGATAATGATACGGAGTTTTCAAGTGAGAGCATTGGAGATAAAAATGCTGAGATTATAAACAACCTTAGTGTTGATATTATCGAGAATAGCTACGGCAAAGATTACATACTTTTAAGTGAAGCTGCATATAATGATTTGAAAACTGCCAAGCGTGAGAACTATGAGATGATTTACTTGAGTGAGGATACTCAAAAAGAATATGACAGTATCATAGGTCCAATGTTTGAAAAACTATATGATAGATTGTATGAAGATGTAGTGTCTGGAGATGAAAACTCAATCATTTACAGACATCATATAAACTTTATTAATAACAATAATCACGATAGAGGGGCTAAGGATTATAGGGAAGAAGATAAACATCAGATTGTCGTAGATTTCATTTCAAGCATGACAGATGATTATTTCATCGCATTATACAATGAATTATTCCCAGAAGATAAAGCTGACATCAAATTTAAAACCTACTTTTAAGGGCGAGAAAAAAACGAGAAAATGAACGATTTTTAGTGAATTTCTCGTTTTTTTCTGCCTTGAAAAGAACACTCATTTTTGTTATAATCTTATCAATTTGGATACATGAAAATCCAAAATAATTTAGCGAGGAAAAATAATGAAAGCATACCTAATTTTAGAAGATGGTACGGTGTTTGAGGGCACTTCCATAGGAACCGAAAAAGAGGTTATAAGTGAAGTTGTTTTCAATACATCTATGTGGGGTTATTTAGAAGTTTTAACTGACCCTTCGTATGCTGGACAAGCAGTTTGTATGACATATCCTTTAATAGGAAACTACGGTATCTGTTACGAGGATATGGAATCACTTAAACCTTGGCCTGATGCATACATAGTACATGAGTTAAGTAGAACAAATAGTAACTTTCGCTCAGAAGGCTCTATCCAAGATTTCTTGGTAGATAATGATATTCCAGGAATTGCTGGTATCGATACAAGAGCACTTACAAAGATCCTTAGAAATAAGGGTACTATGAACGGAATGATTACAACCAAGAAGTATGACAATTTAGATGAAGTTCTACCAAAGATTAAAGAATACAAAGTAAGAGGCGTGGTTGATGCCGTTACTTGTGATTCAAAGAAAGAATTAGAATCCCTAGTTGAGGGTAAGAATTATAAAGTAGCTCTACTTGATGTTGGAGCTAAAAACAATATTCCACATTCACTACAAAAGTATGGATGTGATGTTACAGTTTTTCCTGCTAGAACTCCTGCAGAGGAGATTATCGATTTTGCTCCAGACGGAATTATGCTTTCAAACGGTCCTGGAGATCCAAAGGAATGTGAATACGAAATAGAGCAGATTAAGAAGCTTTATGATACAGATATCCCAATCTTTGCTATTTGTCTTGGACATCAGTTGATGGCTTTGGCTATGGGATTTGATACAAAGAAGATGAAGTATGGTCACCGCGGCGGTAACCATCCGGTAATCGATTTAGATAGCAAACATGTTTACATCTCATCACAGAACCATGGATATATGGTTGATGATGCATCAGTAGACGAGAAGATTGCTAAGGTAGCATTTGTAAATGTAAATGATAAGACTGTAGAAGGTCTTCGTTATAAAGACAAAAACATATTTACAGTACAGTTCCACCCTGAAGCATGCCCTGGTCCACAGGATTCAGAGTGTCTTTTTGGTGAGTTTATAAATATGATGGAGGTAAAGAAGAATGGCTAGAGATGAAAGCATTAAAAAAGTATTAGTCATAGGTTCAGGCCCCATCGTTATAGGTCAGGCTGCAGAGTTTGACTACGCCGGTACACAGGCGTGTCGTTCTCTAAAGGAAGAGGGATTAGAGGTTGTTCTTCTAAACTCAAACCCAGCCACTATTATGACAGATAAGGATATTGCTGATGAGGTTTATATTGAGCCTCTAACAGTTCCTATTTTGAAACAGATAATTGAAAAAGAAAAACCTGACAGCATTCTTCCAACACTAGGAGGACAAGCTGGACTTAACCTTGCTATGGAAATAGCAGAGACAGGTTTCTTAGAAGAGCACAACTGTCGTTTGATTGGTACAACTAGTCAAACAATCAAGAAGGCTGAAGATCGTCTTGAGTTTAAAGAGACTATGGAAAAGATTAACGAGCCTTGTGCACCATCTTTGGTAGTTGAGAGTATTCAGGAAGGTATCGATTTTGTAAACCAGATTGGATACCCAGTAGTTCTTCGTCCTGCTTATACACTAGGTGGTAGTGGCGGCGGAATTGCTCACAACCAGATGGAACTAGAAGAGATTCTAGAAAACGGTCTAAGACTTTCTCGTGTGGGTCAAGTCCTAGTTGAGAAATGTATTGCCGGATGGAAAGAGATTGAGTACGAGGTAATGCGTGACTCCGCTGGAAACTGCATCACGGTTTGTAACATGGAAAATATTGACCCTGTTGGAGTTCATACTGGCGATAGTATAGTAGTAGCTCCTTCACAGACATTGGGCGACAAAGAGCACCAGATGCTTCGTACATCTGCTCTTAATATTATAAATGAACTTGGAATTACTGGTGGATGTAACGTGCAGTATGCTTTGCATCCAGAAACTTTTGAGTACTGCGTTATTGAGGTTAACCCTCGTGTTAGTAGATCTTCGGCGCTCGCGTCAAAGGCTACAGGTTATCCTATTGCAAAGGTAGCAGCGAAGATTGCTATAGGATACACACTTGATGAGATTAAGAATGCAATCACTCAGAATACTTTTGCCAGCTTTGAGCCTACACTTGATTACTGTGTAGTTAAACTTCCAAGACTTCCATTTGATAAGTTTATTACAGCTAGTAGAAAACTAACTACTCAGATGAAGGCTACTGGAGAGGTTATGAGTATTTGTAACAACTTTGAAGGTGCCTTGATGAAGGGTATTAGATCACTAGAGCAGCACGTTGAATGCTTGAGGGATTATGATTTCTCAGATCTAACTGACGATGAACTAGAAAAGATGCTACACAAGGTTGATGATAGACGAATCTGGATTGTGGCAGAAGCATTAAGACGTGGTGTTTCATATGAGCACATTCATGAAATTACAATGATTGATGAATGGTTCATTGATAAGATTGCAATCATTACTGAAATGGAAAAAGCTCTTGAGACAGAAGAGTTAACTGTTGACTTGCTACGTGAGGCTAAGAGAATTGAATTTCCTGATACAGTTATTGCAAGACTTACTGGAAAAACAGAAGAAGAAATCAAAGAGATGCGCTACGACAATAATATAGTAGCAGCATACAAAATGGTTGATACATGTGCGGCTGAGTTTGAGGCTGCCACACCTTATTACTATTCAGTATATGGTGGAGAGAATGAAGCAGAGGAGACTAACCCTGAAAAGAAAGTATTAGTACTTGGTTCTGGACCTATCCGTATTGGACAGGGTATCGAGTTTGACTTCTGTTCAGTTCACTGTACTTGGGCTTTCAAAGAGGAGGGCTACGAGACTATTATTGTAAATAACAACCCAGAGACAGTTTCTACTGACTTTGATATTGCAGATAAACTTTACTTTGAACCACTTACACCAGAAGATGTTGAAAATATTGTAAATATTGAAAAACCTGATGGTGCTGTAGTTCAGTTCGGTGGACAAACTGCAATCAAGTTAACTGAAGCTCTTATGAAGATGGGTGTGCCAATCCTTGGAACAAAGGCAGAGGATGTAGATGCTGCTGAGGATAGAGAGTTATTTGACGAAATCCTCGAGAAGTGCGAAATCCCAAGACCTACAGGTGGTACAGTATTTACCGCAGAAGAAGCTAAGAAGGTAGCAAATGAATTAGGCTATCCAGTTTTAGTTCGTCCTTCATACGTACTTGGTGGACAAGGTATGCAGATTGCCACTGACGATAAAGAGATTGAAGAGTTTATGGAAAACATAAACAGAATTGCTCAAGATCACCCAATCCTTGTTGATAAGTATTTGCAGGGAACTGAGGTGGAAGTGGACGCTATATGCGACGGCGAAGATATTTTGATTCCAGGTGTTATGGAACATATTGAGAGAGCCGGCGTACACTCAGGCGATAGTATTTCAGTTTATCCAGCATATTCTTTGCCTCAGGATATTATTGATACTATCGAGGAATACACTAGAAGACTTGCTATAGCACTTAACGTTAAGGGAATGATTAACATTCAGTTTATCGTGTGTGATGGACAAGTTTACGTGATTGAGGTTAACCCAAGATCATCTCGTACAGTTCCATACATTAGTAAGGTTACAGGAATTCCTATTGTTAAGCTTGCTACAAAATGTATTATTGGAAATACAATTAAAGGCTTAGGATACACTCCAGGACTTCAGCCAAATGCTGACTACTATGCAATTAAGATGCCAGTGTTCAGTTTTGAGAAGATTCGTGGAGCAGAGACTAGCTTAGGACCAGAAATGAAATCTACTGGTGAGTGTTTGGGAATCGCCAAGACCTTTGACGAGGCCTTGTATAAAGCATTCCTAGGTGCTGGAACAGTACTACCTAAACATAAGAAGGCTATCGTATCAGTAAATGATGCCGACAAAGATGAAATGGCACCACTTGCTAAACGTCTAGAAGATTTGGGTTATGAAATCTATGCTACTAGAAGTACAGCAAAGCACTTAAGAGAACACGGTGTAGATGCCATTATGGTTAATAAGATTCAGCAGGAAGCTCCTACAGTTATGGACTTGCTACTTGAACATAAGATTGATATTGTTATCGATACTCCAACACAGGGTAGAGATAAACATAGAGATGGATTCTTGATTAGAAGAACATCTATCGAGACAGGTGTTAACTGCTTCACAAGTTTGGATACTGTTGATGCGTTGCTTAAGAGTTTAGAGAGTGATGCGAAGAACAATATGACACTTGTGGATGTAGCTAAGATATAAGAGGGTATGGAGAGAAACACAGCTTGGAAAGGTTGTGTTATGGAAAATATAATTAATGAAGTTGTCGGCGGAAGATACGCTGTGATGGGGAAGATTGGAAAAGGTGGCTTTTCTGTAGTTTACCGTGTCCGAGATATCCAGACAGGTATTGAGTATGCGATGAAGAATTATTTCTCATCAAACTCCGGCGACAAACAAAAACTTTTGGAAGGTTTGGAGCGAGAATTAAATGTGCTTAAAAACACATCTCATCCAAACCTTCCAAAAATTTACGATTTAATAAAGGAAGAGGGCAACTTCTTTTTGATTATGGAAATCGTGAAAGGTGAGAATCTAAAGTCTATAGTAGATAGAAAAGGGCCGTTAAAGAAAAAAGAGATTAAGCATGTGATGATGCAAGTTGGAAGTGCGCTTTATTATTTGCATTCACTAGAACCACCTATAGTTTACCGTGACCTTAAACCATCCAATATTGTGATGGATGAAAATGGAATAGTTAAACTAGTAGACTTTGGAATTGCAAAAAGATACTCCAAGGAAATTGAGTTAAGCGAGAGGGCATTTGGCAGTAGAGGTTTTGCAGCACCAGAGCAGTTTGGTGATAGCAAGGGTTTGTCCATTTACAATACAGATACTAGAACAGATGTATATGGAATGGGAACGACGCTTTACTATTTAAAAACTGGAAAAGTTTATGTGGAAGGTGTTTTGTCTAAAAGACTTGGGTTTAAGTTAAAACGAATAATAAAGAAGTGTACAAGAAGAAATCCGGATCAGAGATATCAGAGTATGATAGACGTTCTTTGCAAGCTTAAACAACTATAAAACAAGCAAGTTTGAAAGAACAATAGACCTTGCATAAACTCTTAAAACAAATTATTATATTAGGGATGAAATAATACATCTAGAGAGGTTAGAAATGAATTATAACGAAGCAAAAGAACTACTTGAAAAAAATAATCAAAGTCATTTGTTAGAGTACTTTGACGAGCTAAATGATGATCAAAAAGAGCATTTGCTTGAGCAAATCTCAGAGATCGATTTTGATTTGATTAAACTAATTGAAAATGCGGATACTCCAGATGAGAGAGGTGTTATTACACCGCTTGATGCCGAAGTGTCTATTAAAGAGATAGAAGAAAATGCAGATAAGTTTCGTGCAAAAGGCGTAGAAGCTATTAAAGAAGGCAAAGTGGCTGCGCTTCTTTTGGCTGGTGGTATGGGAACTAGACTTGGTTCTGACAAGCCAAAGGGAATGTATAACATTGGCGAGACTAAAGATGTATTTATCTTTGAAATGCTCATTAGAAACCTTATGGATGTAGTGGACGAAGTGGGAGTTTGGGTTCCGCTTTATATTATGACAAGTGAAAAGAACGACAAAGACACTAGAGAGTTCTTCGAAGAGAAGAACTACTTTGGATACAACAAGGACTATGTGAAATTCTTTAAGCAGGAAATGGCTCCAGCGTGCGACTTCGATGGAAAGATTTACCTTGAGAGAAAAGATAGAATTTCTACATCACCTAATGGAAATGGTGGTTGGTTCATTTCATTTAACAAGGCTGGCTTATTAGAAGAGGCTAAGGCTAAAGGAATTGAGTATATCAACCTCTTTGCCGTGGACAACGTGTGCCAGAGAATGGTTGATCCATTGTTTGTAGGAGCAATGTTAGACGGCGGATATGTGTCTGCGTCAAAGGTTGTATCAAAAGCAGCGCCAGAAGAAAAGGTGGGCGTGCTTTGTCTAGAAGATGGAAAGCCATCTATTGTTGAGTATTATGAATTGACAGAAGAAATGAGATATGAGACTTTGCCGGATGGCAGTCTTGCATATAAAGATGGAGTAATTCTAAATTACTTATTCTCAATTAAAGCATTGGAAGAAAATATGCACAATAATCTATCTACTCACGTAGTTAAGAAAAAGATTGAGTGTTTAGATGAGAATGGAAATGCTAAAAAGCCAGAGACTGAGAATGGTTATAAGTTTGAAACTTTGGTTCTCGATATGATCCACGATATGGATAACTGCTTGGCTTACGAAGTGGTAAGAGAAAAAGAGTTTGCACCTATCAAAAATAAGACTGGTGTGGATTCTGTGGATACAGCAAAAGAACTACTTAAGAAAAATGGAGTTGAATTATAAATGAAAAAGGTACTTGAGTTAATAACTGAAGAGTTTAAGAAAGCATTTGAGGAAAAGGGATACGATGAATCGCTAGCGATAGTTGGTGTTTCTAACAGACCTGACCTTTGCGAGTTCCAGTGTAACGGAGCGATGGCTGGCGCCAAAAAATATGGAAAAGCACCTATAGCTATTGCAGAAGATATAGTGGACTTCGTAAAAGACAACGAAATGTTTTCTAAAGTGGAAGCCATTAATCCTGGCTTTATTAATATTGACTTAAACAACGACTTTGTTGCTAAGTATTTAAATGATTTGGATAAAGAAGATAACTTTGGCGTAGAAAAGCAAGACAAGACTATTATTGTGGACTACGGCGGAGCCAATGTTGCTAAGCCTTTGCACGTTGGACATTTGCGTTCAGCTGTTATTGGCGAGAGCATCAAACGTATAAAGAAGTATATGGGAAATAACGTGATAGGCGATGTTCATCTAGGAGACTGGGGTCTTCAGATGGGTCTAATCATTATGGAATTAAAGAGTAGAAAACCTGACCTTCCATACTTTGACGAGGACTTTGATGGTGAATATCCAAGTGATGCTCCATTTGATATTTCAGAGTTAGAAGATATTTATCCTGCGGCCAGTGCAAAGGCAGCAGAGGATGAGGACTTTAAAGAGGCAGCTGGAGAGGCTACTAGAAAACTTCAGGATGGTTACAAGCCATATCGTGCTATTTGGAATCATATAATGGATGTGTCGCTAGCAGATCTTAAGAAAAACTATGACAGACTTGATACACACTTTGACCTTTGGAAAGGTGAGAGTGATGCAAATCCATATATTGAAGATTTGATTCAGGAATTAGTGGACAAAGGACTTGCTTTCGAGAGCGAGGGTGCTTTGGTAGTTGATATAAAAGAAGATGGGGATAAGAAAGAGTATCCTCCATGTATCGTTAGAAAGTCAGATGGTGCAGCGCTTTATGCCACATCAGATTTAGGAACTATTATCGAGCGTGAAAAGTTATATGAGCCTGATGAGTATATTTACATTACAGATAA
>JAFWIO010000015.1 GCA_017514785.1 Eubacterium sp.
AGAGAAAGATATTGAAGATAGAGACTACAGAGATATGAATAGAGAAGTTTCACCTTTAAGCCAAGCAGATGATGCAGTATTGGTTGATTCTTCTAATATGACTATCGATGAAGTAGTTGCAAAAATTATTTCTTTGAAATAGGAGGACAAATGGAAGTTATTTTAGCTAAAAAAGCCGGCTTTTGTTTTGGAGTACAAAAAGCCATAGATATGGTCTACGACGAAGCAAACAGTTCTAATAACAATATTTATACATATGGTCCAATCATTCACAACGAGGAAGTTGTGTCTGATTTGGAGAGCAAAGGTGTAAAGGCAATTAACTTTGACGAGAACGAGTTAAATGATTTGTCTGATTGCACAGTAGTTATTAGATCTCACGGTGTTGGAAAAAATATTTATGATTCTTTGGAACAGAGAAACTGCGATGTGGTAGATGCTACGTGTCCATTTGTGAAAAAGATTCATAACATTGTTAAAGAAGAGAGCGAAAAAGGAAAAACTATTATTATAGTTGGTAGTGAATACCATCCTGAAGTAGAAGGTATAAAAGGATGGGTAAATGGAGATGCCTTTATAGTGGATAATGAGGATGATGCAAGGGGAATAGACCTAAATCCCGAAACACCTGTTTGTATTGTTTCTCAGACCACTTACAACCCCGAAAAGTTCGCCAAATTGGTTGAAATAATAGGGGAAAAAGGTTATGATAGTAATGTTGTGAATACTATTTGTAACGCTACAAACGAGCGTCAGAAAGAAGCAAAAGAAATTGCTGGAAAAGTTGATGCTATGATTGTAATTGGCGGTAAAAATAGTTCAAATACTCAAAAATTGTATGAAATTTGTAAAAATGAATGCGAAAATACTTTTTACATTCAAACTGCAAAGGATATGGATTTTGAGAAGTTGAAAGATTTTGAAAAAGTAGGTATCACAGCAGGGGCTTCCACCCCAAAGAATATTATTGAGGAGGTTCATACCAAATGTCAGAGATGAACAACGAATTTGAACAAATGTTAGACGAAAGTTTCAAGACTATTCGTAATGGAGAAGTTCTTGAAGGAAAGGTTATTTCAGTTAAGCCAGAAGAGGCTGTACTTAATATTGGTTACAAGGCTGATGGAATTCTTCCTGTAAACGAGTATTCTAACACTGCAGAAGATCTGACAACTGAGATTTCAGTCGGCGATGAACTGACAGTAAAGGTTCTTAAGGTAAACGATGGCGAAGGTCAAGTAGCTTTATCATATAAGAGACTTGCTGCAGAGAAGGCAAACAAGAGACTTGAAGAAGCATTTGAAAACAATGAAGTTCTTAAAGCACCAGTTGTACAGATTTTAAAAGGTGGTTTAAGTGTGGATGTAGAGGGTGCTAGAGTATTCATTCCAGCTAGCTTAGTTTCAGATGTTTTTGAAAGAGATTTAAGCAAGTACGAAGGACAAGAAATTGAATTTGTTCTTACAGAATATAACCCTAGAAAGAGAAGAGTTATCGGTGATAGAAAACAGTTAGTTTCTAAAGAAAAAGAAGAAGCTAGAGCTGCACTTCTTGAAAAAGTAAGTGTTGGTGATACTATCACAGGTACAGTTAAGAGCGTGGTTGATTTTGGTGCGTTTGTAGACATCGGTGGTGTTGATGGATTGCTTCACATCTCAGAAATGTCATGGGGTAGAATTGATAACCCACGTAAGCACTTCAAACCAGGCGATGAAGTAACAGCATTTATTAAAGAGATTGACGGTGATAAGATTGCACTTAGTCTTAAGTTTGAAGATACAAACCCTTGGTTAAATGCAAGCGAGAAGTTTGCCGTAGGAGCTATTGTAACTGGTACAGTTGCTAGAATGACAGACTTTGGATGTTTTGTAGAGATTGAACCAGGCGTAGATGCATTGCTTCATGTTTCACAGATCGCTAGACATCACGTTGATAAGCCATCTGATGAATTAAAAGTAGGCGATGTTATTGAGGCTAAGATTGTAGAATTCAATGAAGAAGACAAGAAGATCTCATTAAGCAGAAAAGTTCTTCTTCCAGAAGAGCCAAAGGAAGAGCCAGAGGAAGAAAAGGAAGAAGTTCCAGAAATGCCAGAGCAGAATGAAGAACCAGATTCTTCTATAGCAGATGCTATTGCTGCAGCTCAAGGTGAAGCTCATGAAACAGTTGATGCAGTAGCAGATGATTTGAAAGATGTTGCTGAAACTGTTAAAGCAGATGTGGAAGAAGTAAAAGAAGCAGCTGCAGAGCAGAAAGAAGAAGCTGCAGAGCAGATTGAAGAAGTAAAAGAACAGGCTGCTGAGCAGATTGAAGAAGTAAAAGAACAAGCTGCAGAACAGAAAGAAGAAGCTAAAGAACAGTTTGAAGAAGTAAAAGAAACTGTTAAAGAAAAAGCTGAAGATGTAATCGAAAAAGTTGAAGGCAAGTTAGAAGAACTTAAGGATAAGGTTACTGGTTCTGATGATGCTGATGAAGCACCTGCAGATGATTCTGAAGAAGAATAATAACTAACTAAAATAAATTCAAAAAGCAGGCTTAGGTCTGCTTTTTGTTTTGTTAAGGATTGATATGAGAGTAATATCAGGTAGTGCAAGAAGTTTAAAACTAAAGACTTTAGAAGGACTAGAAACTAGACCAACCACTGACAGAATTAAAGAAACATTATTCAATATGATTCAAAATAATATTTATGGATGCTGTTTCTTAGATTTATTTAGTGGTAGTGGCGGGATTGGTATTGAGGCATTAAGTAGAGGTGCAAAACAATGCGTCTTTGTCGACAACAATCCAAAAGCAGTTGATGTTATTAATGAAAATATAGAATTTACTAAACTTCAAGAAAATGCTGTTGTTTTGAATAAGTCTTATGAACTAGCGATTGCAATGTTAGAAGACCAAAACTATTCCTTTGATGTAGTCTTTATGGACCCTCCATACGATAATGGATTGGAGAAAAATGTTCTTGAACTACTTAAAAAATCGGTTATAATAAACAATGATACAATCATAATAGTTGAGGCTTCACTAGATACAAGCTTTGATTATTTAGATAGTTTAGGTTTTGTTTTATATAAAGAAAAAACTTATAAAACAAACAAGCATTTATTTATAAAAAAGGTGAATTAAATGACTAGAGCTATTTATCCAGGAAGTTTTGACCCGGTTACAAATGGACATTTAGATGTGATTAAAAGATCTGCCAAAATAGTAGATGAATTGATAGTTGGAGTCCTAAATAATAATTTAAAATCTCCGTTGTTTAATGTCGATAATCGTGTTAAAATGTTAAATGAAGTTGTGGCAGACATCCCTAATGTAAAGGTTATGGCTTTTGACGGATTGCTTGTTGATTTTGCTCATCAAGTAGATGCAAAAGTAATAATTAGAGGGTTGAGAGCTGTTACAGATTTTGAATACGAATTGCAAATGTCTCAAACTAATATGGTTTTGGATGAAAACATTGAGACACTATTCCTATCTACTAGACTTGAATATGCATATTTAAATTCTAGTACAGTTAAGGAAGTAGCATCTCATGGAGGAGACATAAGTAGATTTGTACCTGACATTGTTGCAGAACAAGTTATTAATAAAATTGAGGAATTAAAGGAGAGCGAAAATGAGTAAGATTGAACAGATTATTACAGAGATTGAGGAATATATTGATAATTGTAAATTCCAGCCATTATCAACATCTAAAATCATTGTAAACAAGGATGATATTGATGAGTTATTGGCTGAGTTAAGACTTCGTACACCAGAAGAAATAAAGAAGTATCAGAAGATTATTGCTAACAAAGATGCAATCATCAACGATGCTAAAGAAAGATCAGAGGCTATGATTTCTGAAGCAACAGCTCACATTAATCAGTTAGTAAGTGAGCATGAGATTATGCAGAAAGCATATGCTGAAGCTAATTCTGTTATCGATCAGGCTCAGCAAGAAGCTCAAGGTATTGTTGATTCAGCAAAGGCTGAAGCTAACGACCTTAAGACTAGAGCTATGCAGTATACAGATGATATTCTTTCAAATGTACAGAGTATTCTTTCTACAGGACTTCAGAACTTTGGGGCAGCTCAAGAGAGATTAATGACAGATATGGATGATTCATTAAACGTTGTAGTTCAGAGTAGAAAAGAATTAGCTGGTCAGGATCAAGCTCCTACATATGAGGAAGCACCTCAAGAGGAAGCTACAGTAGATCTAGATGACTAATAATTAAAAATAAACTATTAAGAAGTGAATCTCTATATTTTAGAGGTTCACTTTTTTAAGGATAAGCATTATGGAAATAGCTTCGATTTGCAGCGGAAGCAGTGGAAATTGCATATTGATAAAAAGTGGCGACACAAATGTTTTGGTGGATGTTGGAGTTGCTAAGAAACGAGTTTTGGAAGGACTAGATTATTTTAATACATCTCCCAATGAGATAGATGCTATTTTAATCACCCATGAACATTCAGACCACGTCAAAGGACTAGGAGTATTTTTAAGAGCACATCCGGTTTCGGTATATGCTACCAAAGCCACTATAGAAAATATTCTTGCTTCATCATCTATAGGCGAGGTGGATAAAGAATTGTTTGAAGAGATAGACTCGGATGAAGAATTCTTTGTCGGTGGCTTAAAAGTTAATTCAATTTCTACTAGTCATGATGCGTCTGATTCTGTTTGCTATAGATTTGACGATGGTGATAAATCATGTGCAGTAGTCACTGATTTAGGTTATTATCACGATGACATTGTTGAGTCGCTCAAGGATTTAAATGCGATATTGGTCGAGGCTAATCACGATCTTAAAATGTTAGAGGTTGGGCCATATCCATATCATCTAAAAAGCAGAATCTGGAGTAATGTGGGGCATTTATCGAACGAGGCCTGTGGGCAGTTGCTAAGCGAGATTATTTCTGATAAAATGCAGTACATTATTCTTGGACATTTGAGCAAGGATAATAATTATCCAGAACTTGCATTTGAGACAGTAAGAAATGAGTTAATGTTTAAGAATATTGACTTAAATGATTTAGGAATAGAAATTCAAGTTGCAAAGAGGGACCAGCCTTCTTGCGATATTAAAATATAAACTGGAGGATATTATGAACAAGATAATAATTACAGTTGTAGGAAAAGATACTGTTGGTATCATTGCAAAAGTTTGTACATACTTATCAGAGCATAAAGTAAATATTCTTGATATTTCACAGACTATTGTTCAGGATTATTTCAATATGATGATGGTAGTTGATGCGAGCGGCAGTGATGTTGATTTTGATGCTTTGTCTGAGGCGCTTGATGGTATTGGCCAGGATATTGGTGTTAATATCAGAGCTCAGAGAGAAGAAATATTTGACAGTATGCACAGAGTATAACTGGAGGAAGTTATGATTAGTCGTTTTGAAGTACAAGAAACAAACAAGATGATTGATAATTATAATCTAGATGTTAGAACTATTACTTTGGGTATTAGTTTGCTAGATTGTATTACTGATGATCTTGATAAGTTAAATGAAAATATTTATAACAAGATAAAAAGTCTTGCAAAGGATTTAGTAGAAACCGGCGAGGCTATTTCTAAGGAGTATGGAATTCCTATTGTTAATAAACGTATTTCTGTTACTCCAATAGCGCTAGTGGGTGGTCAGGCTTGTAAGAGTTCTGATGATTATGTGACTATTGCAAAGACATTGGATAAGGTTGCTAAGGAGGTTGGAGTTAATTTCCTTGGTGGTTATTCAGCGCTTGTAAATAAAGGTATGACTAATGCCGAGGAACTTTTGATTAGATCTATTCCAAAAGCTTTGGCAGAAACCGAGAGAGTATGTAGTTCTATTAATGTTGGATCTACAAAGACTGGTCTTAACATGGACGCAGTTAGACTTATGGGTGAGATCGTCAAAGAAACTGCTGAGTTTACTAAAGAAGATGATTCACTAGGCTGTGCCAAATTAGTTGTATTTTGTAATGCACCTGATGACAACCCATTTATGGCTGGTGCGTTCCACGGCGTGACTGAA
>JAFWIO010000016.1 GCA_017514785.1 Eubacterium sp.
AAGATGCCAGAGGCTAACGAGTATATGAATTTGATTTCTCACTCAGACGCTGCGGCTAAGAAGTTAATTAACTACTTTAAAAAGGTGGATGAGAAGACAGTAGTATTGTTCTTTGGCGATCACCAACCTAAAGTGGAAGAGTCATTCTTTACAAATATAGATAAGACATTCAAACTAAAACAGATTCCATACGATCAAAGAAAACGTATTTCTTCATATTACTTGTGGGCTAACTTTGATATAGAAGAAAAGCAAGGATATGATATTAGTTCAAACTTCTTAGAGGAATTGGTTCTTAAGACAGCAGGACTTGGAATGAGTGGCTATCAGCAAATGGCAAACGACATCATGAAAGATGTCCCTGTGGTTTCTCTATATGGATGTATAGATAAGAATGGAAAGTCATTTATGGCCACGGATAAGAAGTCGAAATACTACAAGAGATTAAATGATTATCATATAGCACAGTACAATGACTTGCATGATGCGGAGAATAGAGTAGATAAGTTTTATAAAGTAAAATAGATAATAAAAAAAGAGATGTCCGAAGTGGACATCTCTTTTTTTATTGCTACGCATTACTTAGCATGCATTTCTTTTTTAACACTATTAAATTCATCTACAATTTCCTTCTCAGGAGCCTTTGTAGCAAGGCTGACGATAAAGATAGTAATTAGTGCTAGGATGAATGCTGGAAGTAGTTCGTAGAAGTCTAATGCAGGTACATTAGGTCTAACTAAGAACTTCCATACAAAGATTGTAACAGCACCAACAACCATGCCGGCCACACAACCAAATTTGTTTGATCTCTTCCAGAATAGTGATACTAGCATTACTGGTCCAAATGTAGCACCAAATCCGCCCCAAGCGAATGATACAATCTCGAATACGCTACTGTTTGGATCCCAAGCAATTAGAACACCAATAATAGCGATACAGATAACTGCAATTCTTGCGATAAGCATTTTCTTTGCATCAGACAACTTGATGCCGAATACACCATCTAGAATGTTTTCAGAAACACTAGATGAAGCTGCAAGTAGCTGTGAGTCTGAAGTAGACATTGTAGAAGCAAGGATACCTGCCAAAACAATACCGGCAACGATAGCAAAGAAGATACCGTATTTACTCATCAAGTTAGCAATTACAACGATAATAGTCTCAGAACCGTCAGCTCCCAAGAAATCAATCTTTCCTGCGATTGACATTGCAAGACCTGTAATACCAATAAAGATTGCTATAAACATTGAGATAAATACCCAAACACTTGCGAATCTTCTTGAAGTCTTAAGTTTCTTTGGATCTTTGATAGCCATAAATCTAAGTAGCACGTGAGGCATACCGAAGTAACCAAGTCCCCAAGCTAGAGTAGAAATGATGGCAATTATTCCAAATCCACCAGCTGATCCTATGCCGGCCTTTTTCATATCTGCAGTAATATGAGTTAAACTTAAATATCCTGGGATATCTTTAACTGAATGATAAATGTTTGCTTCGCCGTGCATTTCGTGAACACCAAACAAAACGATAGCAACTAATGCTGTTGTCATAATGATACCCTGAACAAAGTCAGTAGTAGAAGCTGCTAAGAAACCACCTAATGTTGTATAGATGATAATAACAGCGGCACTTATAATCATTGCTGCATGGTAGTCCACGCCAAATAATGATTTAAACAACTTACCACATGCTGCAAATCCTGAACCAGTGTATGGTACAAAGAAAATGATAATAATTAAAGCAGAGATAAGTTTAAGTGCATATTTGTCTCTGAATCTGTTGGCGAAGAAATCCGGGATAGTAATAGCACCAATCTTGTTTGAGTATAGTCTCAAACGTTTGGCTACGATTAACCAGTTGATATATGTACCAACTCCCAATCCGATAACTGTCCAAACAGCCTCTCCACATCCTGAAATATATGCTACACCAGGAAGTCCCATTAGAAGCCAAGCACTCATATCTGAGGCTTCAGCACTCATGGCTGTTACAAAAGGTCCTAACTTTCTTCCTCCCAAATAAAAGTCGCCTGTATTTTTATTCTTATTAGAAAAATACAAACCTACGATTATAGTCATTAGCATATAACAAACGATAGTAATTAGAATTGTTAAATTTGCTGAATTCATATAATACTCCTAAAAATAATAGTAGTATGTTTGGATTCCTCTCCAGGAATTATTTAGTTTTCATACGATCTCTCCATATAATATGGAGCCACAACAGTAATAATTTTACTTGATAAAGCGCTAAATAGCAAGTTTCACTTAATATTATTAAGTTCGCACTTAATATACTTAAAAAAATGAAGATAAAGACACTTTTTTGTTGAAAAAATTAAGGTTTGCAAGTATAATGTTGGAAGTTGTTGCGGAGTATACGCTTTTCGCAACGAGAATAGATAACTTGAATTAGTTGTGAGGAAGTTGCTAATTCATATATACATAGGGAGGTTATATTATGTCATATGTTGATGAAGTGCTAGCTAAGCTAAAAGAGAAGAACGCTAGCGAACCAGAATTTTTACAGGCAGCAGAGGAAGTATTAGATTCTTTAAGACCTGTTATTGATGCTAACGAAGAATTATACAAAAAAGAAGCTTTACTTGAAAGAATCTGTGAGCCAGAGAGACAAGTTAAGTTTAGAGTACCTTGGGTAGATGATGAAGGTAATGTTCAGGTTAACACTGGATACAGAGTTGAGTTCAACTCAGCTATTGGACCTTACAAGGGAGGTCTAAGACTTCACCCATCAGTAAACATTGGTATTATCAAGTTCTTAGGTTTCGAGCAGATCTTTAAGAACTCACTAACATCACTTCCAATCGGTGGTGGTAAAGGTGGTTCTGATTTCGACCCTAAGGGTAAATCAGATAGAGAAGTTATGGCATTCTGCCAGAGCTTTATGTCAGAACTTTACAGACATATCGGTGCTGATACAGACGTTCCTGCCGGTGATATCGGAACAGGTGCTAGAGAAATCGGTTATATGTTTGGACAGTATAAGAAGTTAACAAACAAATTTGAAGGTGTTCTAACAGGTAAGGGACTAACATATGGTGGTTCTTTAGCTAGAACAGAAGCTACAGGATATGGACTTCTATATATCACTAACGAGCTATTCAAAGATCACGGTGATTCACTAGATGGAAAGACAGTAGTTATCTCAGGTGCTGGTAACGTAGCAATCTATGCTACACAGAAAGCTCAGCAGCTAGGTGCTAAGGTTGTTACATGTTCAGATTCAACTGGTTGGATTTATGACCCAGAAGGAATCGATGTAGAACTTCTAAAAGAAGTAAAAGAAGTTAAGAGAGAAAGACTTACAGCATATGCTGAGGCTCGTCCATCAGCAGAGTACCACGAAGGTCGTGGAGTATGGCAGATTAAGTGTGATGTAGCTCTTCCATGTGCTACTCAAAACGAGTTAGATATTGAAGATGCTAAGCAGTTAGTTGCAAACGGATGTAAAGCAGTTTGTGAAGGTGCTAACATGCCTACAACACTTGAAGCTACAAAGTACTTACAGGAAAACGATGTATGGTTCATCGGTGGTAAGGCTGCTAACGCAGGTGGTGTTGCAACATCAGCTCTTGAAATGTCACAGAACTCAGAGAGATTGTCATGGACATTCGAAGAAGTTGACTCAAAACTTCAAGGAATCATGGCAAACATCTACAAAAACATTAGCGAAGCTGCTAAGAAGTACGGTCATGAAGGCGACTATGTAATGGGCGCTAACATAGCAGGCTTTGAGAAGGTAGCAGAGGCTATGCTCAGCCAGGGTGTTGTATAAAATAAAAACAATATGCCGAAACCCTTTATTTATAGGGTTTCGGCTTTTTTTATTGTTTGAATAAATGATTAGCTTGAGATAGATTGCGATAGTTACCTACAGATAACCTATAGGTTGCCTATTGGTTATCTACAATTTTTGAATAAAAAATGAGATGTTTTTTGACTGTTTATGTATTAGGAATGTATAATATCAATTAGTTAAAGGAGTTAAATTATGAAAAAGGTAATATTTTGCTTATTAACTATAGTGTTTGGATTAACGATGCTTATTGGGGCAAGATCGATTGTTAAAGCAGAAGATTCTATGACCAAATTGCAAGAAACAAATAAGGTAAATTGTCCGAAGTTTATCAAGGGAATTGACAAAGGGAAAAGCATAAAGCTTTCATGGACAAGGGTAAAAAATGCAAAAGGTTATATTATCTACCGCAATGGTAAAAAGTTAAAGACTATAAAGAAAGGCAAAACCTTAAAATATACAGATAAAAAAGTTAAATATAAGAAAATATACAAATATTATATAAAAAGTTATACAAAAGCATCTGAGGGGAAAGTAAAAAGTAAAAAATCTTTTACAATTAGAGTAAAGGTTTGTAAGAAGAAATATAAAAAACAAAATGTTAGAGATATTACATTTTATAGTTTGAGTCATAATCCAATGACATATGGCGAAAAGGAAGATATTGATATAAATGTTTGGGGGAAATATGATAAAAAACCGCTTATAAAAAAAGTGAAATGGTATTCTTCTAATGAATCTTTGGCAACAGTTGACAGTAAAGGAGTAGTTACAGTAAACCAAAAGCGAAAAAACGGTATAGTAAAAATATATGCAATAGCTCATAATGGTTATCGTGAATATAAAAAAATAAAAATCGTAGATATGATGCGTCCAACCAAATTTGAGAAGGATGTATATATAAGCAAGTTTATGGATCCTTTACTAAAAGAGCATTTGAAAGATACACAAGACATTGCATCTTATTTCATGTATGATAAACCAAATACTAAAGTAAAGTATGAACTGGGGACTACTGTTGAAGAGCAATTGAAAGAAACACCTAAAACAGAAATAGATGAAAATATAAAAAAGAAAATATACATGCTTGTGGTCAACGAAAGTTATACAATAGAAGTTAAGGGTGACCATATAGTGTTTAGTACCAATGAATATTTTACAGATGGATATATTGAATATAGGGTGGCTGTTGCTTTTAATCAGAAAAGAGCAGAAATATTCGGCTACGCAAGTTCATCATATGTACAATGTGCACCTAGATGGTTTTATGATGAAGTTGACCATTGATTGATCATTTGAATTAAATGGAGTACAGTGGAGAAAGTGGCTTACAAGTGGCATACACTTAGTGCTTGTAACCCCCATGAATAAATCAACCTTGAGCAAGGGCTATGCTCAGCCAGGGCGTTGTATAAAATAAAAACAATATGCCGAAACCCTTATACATAAAGGGTTTCGGCTTTTTTTATTGTTTGAATAAATGATTAGCTTGAGATAGTTACCTACAAATTACCTACAGGTTGCCTACAGGTTACCTACGCTCTACCTGCAGAGAGTTAACTGAGTTATCACTTTCTTACAGTTAGTGTGTTATAATACTAGTCAGTTAAAGGAGAAAGAATATGAAAAAACTATTAGCAGTACTATTAATAATCACATTAACATTTAGTTTTCCTTTGGGGTTTAGTTTAAAAACTAAAGGAAAAATCAAAAGCGTAGAAGTTAATGAAAAAAACTTTCCTGATACCAACTTCAGGAATTCTTTAAAAAAGCAATTTACAATAAAAAATGGAAAATTAACAGAGGAGATAGTAAGTTTGGATTTAACTGGTGTGGTTAATTTTAAAGGGCTAGAATTATTAATTGATAACTGCAAGGTTGATGATAT
>JAFWIO010000017.1 GCA_017514785.1 Eubacterium sp.
ACAATATAGCTGCGAGTTTTGTAGCAATTATGTTTATGATGAAGATTATGAAGAATATACTTGTGTGGTAAATATGGATGAGGACGATTTAGCTAGACTTTACCAGTCGAAGCATTCATCGTGTCCGTATTTTTCTTATGGCGATGAGTATAAACTCGCAAAGAAGCAATAGATATGAAAAAAGAATCTTATATTAAAATGGTAAATAACGTAAAAGCAAATAAGCGTTTGGAGAGAGCGCTTGTTTTTGCAAACTCCATTTTGACTGGATTAGTATATATAAGTTTTCCTATTTTGTTGTTTGCACTAGCATATAACAAAAAGTATGATCAACTAATCAGAATAGTTTTAGTATGTGGAATATCGTTTGTATTGGTAAGTGTGTTTAGATATTTCTTCAATGCAAAAAGACCATATGCAATGTATGAATATGAACCGGTAGTGGCAAAGGAAAAAGAAGGACAGAGTATGCCATCTAGACATGTGTTCTCAGCATTTGTGATAGCATGTGCCTTTGCATATATAAACCCAAAGTTCAGTATCATATATTTTGTGGTAGCTACACTGATTGCTATCCACAGGGTGATAGTGGGCGTTCACTTTATAAAAGACGTGGTAGTGGGAGCACTTATTGGAATTATTTCAGGAATAATAGGATTTTTCATTATATAAGAGGAGATAAGATTTGGAGAAGAAAAGTGCAGTTGTAATGGAAGGCGGAGCAATGCGCGGCATGTTTACCTGCGGAGTGTTAGATGTGTTCATGGAAAACGGAATCACATTTGACGCAGGGATAGGTATATCTGCGGGCGCTGTTTTTGGTTGCAACTATAAGTCAGGTCAGATTGGAAGACCTATCAGATACAATAAGAAATATTGTAATGATAAAAGATATTGTAGCTTTAGGTCTTTGATTAAGACTGGAGACATGTATGGAGTCGATTTTTGCTATAGGGAACTTCCATATGAGTTAGATCCATTTGATTGGGATGCATATAAAAAGAATCCTATGAAGTTTTATATTGGTGCGACAAATGCAGAAACTGGAGAACCAGAATATTATTTGTGCACTGGGGATGAAGAAAGAGACCTTAAATGGATGCAAGCATCAGCCTCTATGCCTGTTGTTTCTAAAGTAGTGGAAGTGGATGGGCTTAAGATGCTAGACGGTGGAATGATAGATGCGGTTCCATTTAAGTATATGGAAAGTCTTGGATACAATAACAATGTCATTATTTTGACACAGGCAAAGGGATATAGGAAATCTCAAACAAGAATACTTCCTTTGGCGAAGATTACTCTTAGAAAATATCCTAAGATGGTGGAAGTGCTAAGGGATAGACACATTATGTATAATAAGCAGATGGACGAACTTGATCAGATAGAAGAAAGTGGTAAATCTATTGTTGTTAGACCGCCTGAACCGCTAGGCGTTAGCAGGACTGAGAAAAATCCTGACGAGTTAGAGAGGATTTATCAGATAGGTCGCAAGGTAGCAGAAGAGCGTCTTGATGAAATAAAAGAATTTTTAAATAAAGATACCCATGAAAACGATTAGTTTTTGTGGGTATTTTTGCGTTAAAAAATAAAACACTAAACGGAATATATGTACCGCGGAAAACAACTATATTATCAATATTAGATGTTATAATCACAACATAAATGGAGGATCGGATTATGAGAAAATTAATGGGAAAAGTAGTTGCTTCAGTACTTATATTGGCACTTGCTTTTGGTGTGCCAATTGCTAGTCGTAGTATAAAAACAGAGGTTAAAGCTGATACTTATGAACTAGTTTGGAGTGATGAGTTTGACGGAAACTCGCTCGACAGATCAAACTGGACTACAGAAACTGGAACTGGAGAGTGGGGTTGGGGTAACAACGAGCAACAGTTCTACAGAGACAGTACAGACAATATTGAAGTAAGCGATGGAACT
Source organism: Eubacterium sp. (assembly GCA_017514785.1). Taxonomy (GTDB): domain Bacteria; phylum Bacillota; class Clostridia; order Lachnospirales; family Lachnospiraceae; genus Eubacterium_G. Next base: position 1,939 of record JAFWIO010000017.1, read on the forward strand.
TTGAAAATTCATGCTTTGAAGCAGAATTACGGTGGAAAGCAATATACCTCTGCACGTATGAAAACTCAAGGTAAACAGTCTTTTAAATATGGAAAGATTGAAGCTAGAATGAAGCTTCCTAGATTTAAGGGAGCTTGGCCAGCATTTTGGATGCTAGGCGATAATATTAGTTCTGTTGGATGGCCAAAATGTGGTGAGATGGATATTATGGAAGCCATTAATGATAATAATAATATCTACTCAAATCTTCACTGGTCATATAACAACAGCCAAGCTGATACTCAGGGATCTGCTTACAATGTAGGTGATAGAACAGCATGGCATACTTACGGAATGATTTGGACTGAAAAGAAAGCACAATTCTACGTGGATGATAAAGTATTCCAAACATACTCAATTACTACAGATGCTCAGATGGAAGAGTTTAGAGCAAAACAGTTTATCATTTTGAATCTTGCTATTGGTGGACAATGGCCTGGATACGAAATTGATAACGATGCATTTCCTGATAGATCAACAATGGAAGTTGATTATGTTAGAGCATATAAAATGAACGAAGAGCCAACTACAAAATATGATGGACCAACTATTAAAATAAATCATGATGCAGTAGCAGAATATCCAGGAAACTGGACTTCATGGATTGGAACAAGTTGGTTGGGTTCAGAAGGCTCGGTAACTCCAAATGGCGATAATCCATCAAATGGTTTTACTGCTAATATTACAAAGATTGGTTCATATGATCATGTTGATGCGGTATGGAGTTTCCAAGGAAAACTAGAAAACATGACGTATCATAAAGGTTGTACTTATACTTATAAATGCGACATTACCTCAGATAAAGATAAGAGAATATATGTTAAGGTCGCGGACGGTAACGAGAACAATCTAGAAGGAGGCTACATTGATCTTAGAGGTGGCGTAACTCGATACTATAGTGTAGATGTTGAAATACCAGAGGACTTTGACAGCACGGTTAGTTTAAAGTTTGGACTAGGAAATAATTCGGCGGATAAATCAGATCCAAATGAGAGCTTCAATATTCAAGTGAACAATGTATCGTTTAAGACGACAGCATCTATTCCTGATCCAGATTATACAACTACACCTGGACCAACAACTACAAAGGCGCCTACCACAAAACCAGTTACAACAACTGCAACACCTGTTGTTCCTACAACAAAGAAAGTTTCTCCTACTAAGAAGAAAACAACAGTTAAGATTGGCAAAACTAAGATTAAAAAGATGAAGAGAGCTAAGAAATCTCTTAAGTTTAAACTAAAGAAGATCAAAGGCGCAACGGGATATCAGATTAGATATTCAGATTCTAAGAAGTTTGACGGTTACTGGGAGAAGAATACTAGAAAACTAAAAGTTAAACTTAAAAAGTTAGACAGAAAGACTAAGTATTATATTAAGGCAAGAGCCTATAGAAAACATGGCAATGTTTATATTTTCGGAAAATTCAGTAAGCGCAAAAAAGTAAAGACCAAATAATCTGATTTTTCATTCAAAATATTCCTAAAGACGACCACGGCGAGTACTGATGTTGGTTCGAATTATTCGGACTAATGTTGGAAAATGCCGTGGTTGTTTTTGTGTGAAGATTTGGTAGAATTGTATCCTAAGAGGGCTTATGAGAAAATTAAAAAATGCTGTATTGTTATTGCTTTATACAACTATATTAGGTGGAATAGTAGGAGCAATCATTTGGGCATTCTTAAGACTTATGAATATTGGAATTAACTTTGTCTGGAAATATATTCCGGGTAAGTTTGATATACCTTTCTATACTATCATTATATGTGTGGTAGGTAGTATTTTGATTGGATTTTGGAGAAAGAAGTTTGGCGATTATCCAGAGGAACTACACACTGTTTTGACTAAAGTAAAAAAAGATGGAGGATATCAGTACAATAATATTTTTTCTACACTTGGCTCAGCCCTGTTTCCATTGATTCTTGGAGCTAGTGTGGGTCCAGAGGCAGGATTATCCGGAGTGATTGCGGGGCTTTG
>JAFWIO010000018.1 GCA_017514785.1 Eubacterium sp.
TATAATTTTAAAGATAATGCGTAACTTTTTATAAAGAAGAAACGCGTAAAGAAAGAAGGCTATTATGAACTTTAATATTGCAACTATTCCAGGAGACGGAATAGGACCAGAAATAGTAAAAGAAGCCACTAAAGTGCTAGATAAAGTGGGCGAAAAATTTGGCCATACTTTTAACTACACAGAAGTAGATATGGGTGGTGTTTCTATAGATAAGCACGGTGTACCTCTAACTGATGAGGCGCTTGCTACAGCAAAAGAAAACGATGCAGTTTTGCTTGGCGCTGTAGGCGGAATCGTTGGAAAGGATAGTTGGTACGATTTAGCACCAAACCTAAGACCCGAGGCAGGACTACTTGCTATTAGAAAAGGACTTGGACTTTTTGCTAACCTTCGTCCAGCATACCTTTACAAAGAACTTAAAGGCGCGTGTCCTTTGAAGGAGTCGGTTGCCGATAAGGGATTTGATATGATTATCGTCCGTGAGCTTACTGGTGGTCTTTACTTTGGCGAAAGAGAGACTAAAGAAGTGGACGGAGTGATGACAGCTAAAGACACATTAGTCTACAACGAAAACGAGATTAGACGAATTGCAATTAAGGCTTTCGAGATTGCAATGAAGAGAAATAAAAAAGTGATTAGTGTGGATAAGTCAAACGTACTTGATTCATCAAGACTTTGGGATAAAGTTGTGAATGAAGTTGCTAAGGATTATCCAGAAGTAACACTAGAGCATATGCTAGTTGATAACGCGGCTATGCAGTTGGTTAAAGATCCAGCACAGTTTGACGTAGTAGTTACTGAGAATATGTTCGGCGACATCTTATCAGACGAAGCTAGTATGATTACAGGTTCAATCGGAATGCTTTCATCAGCTTCACTTAGAGAAGATAAATTCGGATTATATGAGCCTAGTCACGGAGCAGCACCTGATATTGCAGGAGAAGACAAGGCGAATCCTATTGCAACAATACTTAGCGCAGCTATGATGCTTAGATATTCCTTTGACTTGGACGAAGAAGCTGATGCAGTAGAAAAGGCAGTGGAAAAAGTTTTAGAAGATGGCATTAGAACAATTGATATTCACTCAGAGGGTATGACACTAGTAGGTTGTAAACAGATGGGTGATGAGATTGTAAGTAGAATATAAGGAGGACCAATTATGAAAAGTGATGCAGTAAAACAAGGGATGCAGACAGCACCTCAAAGATCATTGTTTAATGCGCTTGGTCTTACACAAGAAGAATTGAAAAAACCATTGGTTGGTATCGTATGCTCATACAATGAGATAGTACCAGGCCATATGAATTTGGATAAAATAGCAGAAGCCGTAAAGATGGGCGTTGCTATGGCAGGCGGAACACCTATTGAGTTCCCAGCTATCGCAGTTTGTGATGGTATTGCTATGGGACATATCGGAATGAAGTATTCGCTCGTTACTAGAGATTTGATTGCAGACTCTACAGAGTGTATGGCTTTGGCTCATCAGTTTGATGCGCTCGTTATGATTCCTAACTGCGACAAAAACGTACCAGGACTTTTGATGGCAGCTGCCAGAGTAAATGTTCCTACAGTATTTGTCTCAGGCGGACCTATGATGGCAGGTCATGTAATGGGACAGAAGAGAAGTCTTTCATCTATGTTTGAAGCTGTGGGCTCACATGCTGCAGGAAAGATGACAGATGAGCAGGTACAGGAGTTTGTCGAGAAAGTTTGTCCTACATGTGGTTCATGTTCAGGAATGTACACTGCAAACTCAATGAACTGTTTGACAGAAGCTCTTGGAATGGGACTTAAAGGAAACGGAACTATTCCAGCTGTTTACTCAGAGAGAATTAAACTAGCTAAACATGCAGGTATGGCTGTAATGGATATGCTAGAAAAAGATATTAGACCTAGAGACATTATGACAAAAGACGCTATCTTAAATGCGCTAACTGTTGATATGGCACTTGGTTGTAGTACAAATAGTATGCTACATCTTCCAGCTATCGCACACGAGATTGGTTTTGACTTTGATATTGGTTTTGCAAATGAAATCAGTGAGAAGACTCCAAACCTTTGTCACTTAGCTCCAGCAGGTCCTACATATATGGAAGACCTAAACGAAGCAGGTGGTGTTTGGGCAGTTATGAAAGAGTTAGCTGATCTTGGCTTACTAAATACGGACTGTATGACAGTAACTGGAAAGACTGTTGGCGAGAACATTAAAGATTGCGTAAATAAAAACGAAGAAGTAATCAGACCTACTGATAATCCTTATACAAAGACTGGTGGACTTGCGGTGCTTAAAGGTAACTTGGCACCAGATGGTTCTGTAGTTAAGCGCTCAGCCGTTAAGGAAGAGATGCTAGTACACGAAGGACCAGCCAGAGTCTTTGACTCAGAAGAAGATGCTATCGCAGCTATCAAGGGTGGAAAGATTAACCCAGGAGACGTGGTAGTGATCAGATACGAGGGACCAAAGGGTGGCCCTGGTATGAGAGAGATGCTAAATCCTACTTCAGCCATTGCTGGAATGGGCTTAGACGATACAGTTGCTCTAATCACAGACGGTAGATTCTCAGGAGCATCAAGAGGAGCGTCCATCGGACATATTTCTCCTGAAGCTGCAGTAGGCGGACCTATCGCATTGGTAGAGGAAGGCGACATTATAAAAATCAATATTCCTGAATACACACTGGATGTAGCCGTCAGTGACGACGTACTAGAAGAGCGTCGTAAGAATTGGACACCTAAGGAGCCTACAGTTACAACAGGTTACTTAGACAGATACAGAAAGATGGTTACAAGTGGTGCTAAAGGAGCAATCTTAGAGATTAAAGAATAAGCGCCCGAGGCAAAGAAGGAATAAAGGAGTGATAATATGTTACTTAATGGTTCAGAAATAGTAGTTGAATGTTTAAAGGAACAAGGCGTTGATACAGTATTTGGATATCCAGGAGGAACAATCCTAAATATTTATGATGCCATCTACAAAGAAGATAAAATTAACCACTATCTTGTTTCACACGAGCAAGGTGCTGCACACGCTGCAGATGGTTATGCTAGAAGCACAGGTAAAGTTGGTGTTTGTTTTGCAACATCAGGCCCTGGTGCTACAAACTTAGTTACAGGTATTGCGACAGCATATATGGATTCAGTTCCACTAGTTGCAATTACAGCTAACGTTGCTAAGTCTGGTCTTGGTAAAGATTCTTTCCAAGAGATCGATATTGTAGGTGTAACAATGCCTATTACAAAGCACAACTATATTGTTAAAGAAATAGAAGATTTGGCAGACACTATTCGTGATGCATTTAGAATCGCAAAGTCAGGAAGACCTGGCCCTGTATTAGTTGATATCACAAAAGACGTTACTGCAAACAAGATTGAGTTTGAAAGTAAGAAGCCAGTTAAAGTTGAGCGTGTTTCAGACACTATCAATGATGACGATATCGAGACAGTATGTGAGATGATTGAAGCATCTAAGAAGCCATTCGTATTAGTTGGTGGCGGTGCTACTATATCTGAGGCAGATGCAGAAGTTAGAGAATTTGTAGAAAAGATTAACGCTCCTGTATGTGACACTTTGATGGGTAAAGGTGTAATTGATGGAAAGAATCCACTTTACACTGGCATGATTGGTATGCACGGTACAAAGACATCAAACTACGGCGTAAGTGATAGTGATTTGCTTATCGTTATCGGTGCAAGATTCTCTGATCGTGTTACTGGTAATGCAAAGAAATTTGCTACAAACGCTAGCATAGTTCATATCGATGTTGATCCTTCTGAGATTAACAAAAACGTTAAGGCTGACGCTAGCATTATTGGCGACGTTAAAGAAGTTATGACTCGCCTAAATAAAGCAGTTAATAAACAAGACAACTCTGACTGGATTAAAGAGATAGAAACTCTTAAGGAGAAATATCCATTGCCAGTAGACAGAGGAGCATTAACTGGTCCATCTATCATTGATGCAATTTATGAACAGACAAAGGGTGATGCTATTATCACTACAGACGTTGGACAGCATCAGATGTGGGCAGCACAGTATTATTACTTCAAAGAGTCTAGACAACTTATCACATCAGGCGGTCTAGGAACAATGGGTTATGGTGTTGGCGCTTGTATCGGAGCTAAGATGGGCAATAAAGATAAGGTATGTATCAACATAGCAGGTGATGGATGTTTCAGAATGAACATGAACGAA
>JAFWIO010000019.1 GCA_017514785.1 Eubacterium sp.
AGATGGAAAAACCAAGTCTACACATTAGGCTCCGGCGAAGATGTTTCAAAGTTTAAGTATTATAAGAGCAGACTATTTCCAAACGAGAAGTGGTACAGAATTTATCATCCGTTTGTCTACAAACACAAGATTGTCAAACCGTTCTTTATTATATATCGTATGACGGTTATGGCGTTTAGGGGAAGAAAAACTGTAAAGAGAGAAATGGAACAAATAGGTGGCAAGGATGCTTCAGTTAAGAGGGATTAAAAAAGAATATAAGACTGGCGATTTTATTCAGACAGCTTTAGATGGCGTGGATTTAGATTTCCGCGACAACGAGTTTGTAGCCGTTCTAGGACCTAGTGGTTCTGGAAAAACTACTATGCTTAATATTATCGGCGGACTAGATAGATACGATAGTGGCGATTTGATTATTAATGGTGTTTCAACTAAGAACTACAAGGATAGAGATTGGGACACTTATAGAAATCATGCTATCGGTTTTGTTTTTCAAAGTTACAACTTGATTTCTCACCAGACAGTTCTAGCAAACGTAGAACTAGCTCTTACTATTTCTGGTGTCAGCAAGTGGGAGAGGAAGAAAAAGGCTCTAAAGGTCCTTAAACAAGTTGGACTAAGAGAACATGCAAAGAAAAAACCTAACCAACTATCTGGTGGCCAGATGCAGCGTGTAGCTATTGCGCGTGCTTTAGTTAATGACCCTGATATTTTACTAGCTGATGAGCCTACTGGTGCGCTAGATAGTGCTACCAGTGTTCAGGTTATGGATTTGCTAAAAGAAGTGGCGAAAGATCGTCTAGTTGTAATGGTTACGCACAACCCACAACTTGCAGAAAAGTATGCAACTAGAATTGTAAATATAGAAGATGGAAAGATTATTTCTGACACAGATGCACCTACAGAAGAAGAGATGAGAGCATCTATTGTTGAAAAAGAACTTCAAAATGAAAGAACATCTGAAAAGAAAATTTCTAAGAATAATGATTTAGGCGCGAAGACTGTTCATAAGGGTCGCAAGAAAAAAGCGTCCATGAATTTTGCGACTGCTTTGGGATTAAGTTTTTCTAACCTTTTGACGAAGAAGGCTAGAACTATTTTGGTTGCCTTTGCAGGTTCCATTGGTATTATCGGAATCGCACTTATTTTGTCGCTATCGAATGGTGTTAATGAGCACATTGATAGGTTAGAGGAAGATACTTTGTCGGAGTATCCTATTCATATAATGAAAACGAATATGGATTTCACGGCTATGCTTAAGGAAACCCAAGATACAATGGGCAAACGTAAAAAGGGCGACAAAGAAGTTCGCGAAATTAGAACTATCACTAATACTTTTTCAAATATTAAAACAAATGACCTTAAATCTTTTAAGGGTCATATTGAGGCGAACGAAAAGACCTTTGACAAATACGCAAAGGCTGTCGAGTATTCATACAATGTAGTTCCTCTTATTTATAAAGAGTCTGATAATAATAAGATTAGGCAGGTAAATCCTGAGAAAGCATACGAGTCTATGGGTGTTACAGAATCGTATTCATCTATGGCTGCCAATATGGGTATGACTTTTGATAACTTTTTCAAACTTCCAGACGAAGAGGGACTCTATAAAACACAGTACGCAGTAAGAGCTGGTCGCTGGCCAGAAAAGGAAGATGAGTTAGTGCTCGTTCTTTCTGAAAATAATAATGTTTCGGACCGCGTGCTTTATTCTTTGGGTATTAAGGATGCGAAGGAATTAGAGAAAGCAATTAAGTCTTACGCTAGCGGCAAGAAAATAAAAATAAGTAAGAAGAGACATAGTTTTAATTTTAAGGACTTCATCGGAATGGAGTTTAAGCTAGTTGATTCATACAAGTGTTACAAGTACGACAAAAAGTACAAAGTATGGGCTTCTAAAAAAGATAACAATAAATATATGAAGAAACTTGTAGCAAAGAGTCATCCGATTAAGATAGTGGGCGTAGTTTCTGCCAAGAAAGACGCCTCCGCCAAAATGCTTATGCCAGGAATTTATTACACATCAGATTTAGTAAATGGTGTAATAGATAGAGCGGCTAGCAGCAAAGTGGTAAAAGATCAGTTAAAACGCAAGAAGATAAATGTCTTTACTGGTAAGAAGTTTGACGATGTAGGGAAAAAGGGCGGCATTGATTTCACAAAACTATTCTCTGTAAATTCGGATGCGATGAAGAAAATTTTTGCATTCGATATGAACTCGCTTGATTTTAATTCTATGGGATTTGACGCAAATTCTGTAGGTGACATATTTAGGAATGCTGGAAAGAATACTAGTCAGAAGGAACTTGAGAAGTTGTTTGCGGATTTGATGAAGGGATATCAGTCTTATGCAAAGAAGCATAACAAGGATACCTTTGACGATCTATCAAGTGGCTTTGAAAAATATATGAGTTCACCTGAGGCTGCCAAGATTATTCAGGGCGAGATGGCTAGCATCATTAAAAAGTCTGGTGCCAGTATAGATGGCCAGGCTATGATAAAGATTTTGACGAAGGTAATGTCTGGTTTCCAATCTTATATCAATAAGAAGGGATACAAGGATGTTACAAAGATAAGCACTTATTTGAATGAGTACTTGGGTTCACAGGAAGCGCAGGCTCTTTTGGCTGAGGCTATGCAAGAGTATATGCCAAAGATTGACCCAGCTAGTATGGACTTTAATAAATTGGTAACTAAACTTATGAATGGCTACAACCAATATGCTAAGAAACATAAACTAGCCACTATGAACAGCGTGATGAGAGGCTTTAGAAAGTATTTATCATCTAATGAGGCTTCGAAGAAGATTAATAAGATTGTAAGTAGCATGGTTGATACAAAGGCTATCCAAAATTCAATGGCTGCTTCTATGGCTGGATTCTCAAATAGTCTTAAAGATATGTTCAAGTTTGATCCAAGTGCTTTGGCGAGCGCGTTCAAGATGAAATCTGGCAAGAAAGAACTAGAGGATTTGATGAGTTCGCTTATGTCTAAAGAGATTACGACATACGAGCAGAATATGAAGAATCTAGGTTACGCAAACAAGAGCGAACCTTTTGAAATCAAACTTTATCCAAAGAGTTTTGAGAGTAAAGACAAATTGGGCGGACTAATTAAGGATTATAATAGGAAGATGAAGGCTAGTGGTCAGAAGAGAAAGTCCATTGCCTATACTGATATAGTGGGAACTTTGATGAGTTCTGTTACCGAGATAGTTAACGCACTCAGTTATATATTGATTGCGTTTGTCGGAATTTCGCTAGTTGTTTCTTCTATTATGATAGGAGTTATTACTTATATAAGTGTGCTTGAGCGAAAGAAGGAGATTGGTGTGCTTCGTGCTATTGGTGCTTCGAAGAGGAATGTCTCGAATGTATTTAATGCGGAGACATTTATAGTAGGAGCGCTGGCAGGTGTCATAGGAATTATTATCACACATATTTTGTTAATCCCTATGAATATGATAATTAGGTATTTGGGCGATGGAATTGAAATGACAGCATATTTACCATTTAGCTCAGCATTGATACTTATTGCAATCAGTATTGTTTTGACTTTACTTGGTGGATTGATTCCTGCGAAGAAGGCTGCACATCAAGATCCGGTTATTGCTCTAAGAAGCGAATAGGTTTACATAAAATTACAAAGATACCAGTTTTGCGGCTGGTATCTTTTATTTTGCATAGAATAGATATAAAATTCATTATATGGTATACTTACGCAAGGGTATGAAAGCAATTTTAGGAGGATTATTATGAGCGAATTTGTATTAACATGTTGTTCGACAGTTGATTTGACAAACGAATACTTGAAAGAGAGAAATATTCCATATGTATCTTTCCACGTTCAGTTGGGAGAGGATACATATGCTGATGATATGGGTCTAAGCATTTCTCAGGAAGAATTATTCAAGAGAATGTTGGACGGTGAAGATGCTAAGACATCTCAGGTTACTGTTCAGCAGTACTTAGACTTCTTCAAAGGATTCCTAGAGGAAGGAAAAGATGTTTTACACATTGCACTTTCTAGCGGAATCTCTGGTACATACAACTCTGCATGCGTAGCAGCACAGGAGTTGAAGGAAGAATATCCAGACAGAAAACTTTATGTAGTTGACTCATACGCAGCTTCAGCAGGTTTTGGTTTGGTTATTGATACTTTAGCTGATATGAGAGACAACGGCGCTGATATTGAAGAGTTGAAATCATGGATTGAGACAAACAAGAAGAGAATGCACCACTGGTTCTTTACAACAGATCTTACTTTCTTTATCAAGGGAGGTCGTGTTTCAAAGACTTCAGGTTTTGTTGGTAACCTACTTGGTATTTGCCCACTTCTAAACGTGGACTGCGAAGGAAAACTAGCTCCTCGTGAAAAGATTCGTGGGAAGAAAAAAGTTATCAAGAGAACTTTGGAAGTGATGCTTGAGCATGTACAAGATGGCAAAGACTACTCTGGTAAATGTTTTATCTCACAGGCTGGTTGCTTTGACGATGCCAGAGCATTAGCTGATAAGATTGAGGAGGCTTTACCTAAGTTGAATGGTGGAGTGCAAATTTATGAAATTGGCGCTACTATTGGATGCCATACAGGCCCAGGTACAGTTGCACTATTCTTCTGGGGTGACGAGAGAGTAGATTAAGAAAGGAATCGAACTGAGCGTTTATATAAAAAGGACAGGACTCAGATTATAAAGATATAATGAAAACAGCTATTATGACGGATACCAACAGTGGTATCACAGTACAAGAGGGGAAAGAAAACGGAATATTCGTGCTTCCTATGCCCGTGATTGTGGACGGTGAAGAGTTCTTAGAGGGCGAGACTATTAACAACGAGCAACTATATGAAGCTCTTGTTGCCGAAAAGGATGTAATGACTGCTCAACCACTTCTTAAAGACTTGCTAGAGTTTTGGGACGACATTTTAGAAGAAGGATATGATGAGATAGTTTACATTCCTATGTCTAGTGGTTTGTCTGGATCATGTCATACTGCTTCACAGTTTGCCGAAGAGTACGACGGAAAGATTCACGTAGTTGATAACCACAGAATCTCAGTTACACTTCGTGATTCAGTTTACGATGCTAAGAAATTAGTAGCAAAGGGTAAGAATGGTAAGGAAGTAAAAGAAGCACTAGAGGCTAATGCGTTTAACTCTAGTATTTATATTACAGTTCAATCACTTAAGTATTTGAAGAAGAGTGGACGTGTTACACCTACAGCAGCATTGATTGCTACAGCTATGAACATTAAGCCAGTGCTTACTATTCAAGGCGAGAAGCTAGATGCTTTTGCGAAAGTTCGTGGAATGAAAGCGGCTTACAACAAAATGATAGAAGCAGCTAGAACTGATTTGGCAGAACGCTTCTCAGAATATCCTAAGGAAAGACTTAGCCTATGCGTATCTGGAACATTCACTAAAGAAGAAGACAAAGACGAATGGCTTAACAGAGTAAAAGATGAATTCCCTGGTTATGAAGTTTACTACGCACCGTTATCATGTAGTATTGCGTGCCACGTTAGTGTGGACACAGCCGGTATTGCTTGGACGGTGATAGAGGAATAAAAATAAAAACAGAGGTTCTAAGACCTCTGTTTTTTATTTGTCATCATAATGCATACCACACTGGATTATTTCAACATTATCGTTATGTATTCTAAATACAATTCTATTTTTAGAATCTATTCGAACGCTCCAATATCCAGATAAGTTTTCCTTGAGTGGTTCAGGTTTGCCTATACAATCATAACCATATCGCGAAATACTCTTTATTAGTTTATTTATTTTTTTAAGTGTTTTCTTATCTTGGGATTGCCATTTAACATACTCTTCCCACGCATTATCTTCCCATAGTATTTTCATTACTCGTCCTCTAACAAATCATGTTCTTTTAGAGTTGATTTGCCAGATTCAATATCAGAAATACGTCTTTCCAATTCTGCTATATTAGCTTTGCTATATACAGGATCATTAGATATCTCGAAAGGAATTCGTTGTTCTTTGATTACTTTTGTAGCAAACATAGTGAAAGCAGCAGTCATAGTAAGACCCATGCCTTTACATGTCTTATCCATTTCTTTTTTTAATTTTGCATCCATTCTAAAATTAACCATAGATTGAGCCATATAAATCACTCCTTTCTGTTAATCTAATAGTAACATAGATGAAAACAACAATCAATCAAAACTAATCAAAAATCATCAAATTCTTTACAAACTTTTTTGTAAAAACTGGCAAATCAGTCTCATAGTTTTATGAGGATAGTATAACTCTGACAAATCAACTTTGCAACATAAAGTTTATGCCACATAATGATATATGCCTAAAATATCTAACTGTACATAAAACAGGACAGCGAATATATTATAAATAAACCATAAAACTTATTGTTTTATTCCAATTAATATGGATATATAATCAAAGTAAGAGGTAGTTATTATGGGTAATGATTGGGATGTAATTGAAGAGTTAGAATTTTGGGATGACTATCATGCAATCTATGGACCAGAACCAATCTCAAGACGCAAACAAAAAAAGATTAATAAGTACAATAAGAGAAAAGCAAAAGAAGCTGCCAGAAAACAAAAAGAAGCAGAGGATCGTTTGGCAAAGAAAGTGGCAGCAGAAGTTAATGCGCAGAAAACTAACGAACAAAAAACAGGACAAAGTGCAGCGGGTGGCAATGATGACGGAATGGGTTGCTTGTTTGCTATAGTTATTGTGATAATAGTTGCATTGATGTGGTTTTTTGCATAAAATGAAGACGTGATAAATATTAAACTCAGTTTAGAGTTGATTGTGTGGAGGAAGATATAATGAAGAATACAGTAATGAGAATTGTTGCAGCTCTTTTAGTTGCACCGTTGATAGCAGACTATTTGTACTTTACCATAAATATATTTAGGGATCAGCCTAAGTATATGATGGTACATATGGAAGTTTTTTACATTCTAGACATTTTGGCTTTAATAGCAGTGGTGGTTGGAGTTCTTATTAGTAAATATGTAATATCACTAATAGGTATTATGGCATATGAAATTATCTATTTGATTTCTATTTTCTCTCAGATAGGAGAATTTAGTTCAATGAGTTTTATGATGATACTGCAGAGCATCCCACCACTAGTTATATTCACTATGGTATTGCTTCTTTTGACGAAGATGATAAAACCTTTGCCGGTGGCTATCGTTATAGCAGCAGTGTCAATTATAGATTTGCTTCTAGACCTATATGTAAGAGTGTTTGGAAATCACATGAACTTCTTTACATGGGGTAATATTCGAATATTATCTACCAACATTTGTTTCGTCGCAGCTATTGTGCTGATAGTATTGCTAACTGGTAAGAAACAAAAAAATTAAATAGTTAAAAACAATAAGACTAATCACATTTTTGTGGTTAGTCTTTTTTTATTAAAAAATGTTGACAAACAAAACTAATTGTGTATAATTAAATTGTACACAATCTAATTCGAAGGAGGATGAAAAGATGAGTATATATGATTTTAAAGTAAAAGATATGTTCAACGAGGAAGTTGATTTGGCTGAATATAAAGGAAAGGCATTATTGATTGTTAACACTGCAACAGGTTGTGGATTCACTCCACAGTACGAGGGGCTAGAGGCTTTGTATAAGAAGTATAAAGATCAAGGCTTTGAGATTTTAGATTTCCCTTGTAACCAGTTTGGACACCAAGCACCTGGTAGTGATCAAGAGATAAGAGAATTCTGTACAACTAAGTATGACGTTTCGTTTAGACAGTTCAAAAAGATTGATGTAAATGGAAAAGAAGAAGAGCCACTTTACAAATATCTTAAATCACAAAAAGGTGGATTAATTAAAAGAATTAAGTGGAATTTCACAAAGTTCTTAGTGGACAAAGAAGGAAATGTAGTGGAGAGATTTGGACCAACTACTAAACCAGAAGATATAGAGGATAAAATTAAGGAAGTACTATAAGAAATCAGGTGACAAAATGAGTAAGTACGATTGTTTAAAACTAGAAAATCAGTTATGTTTCCCACTTTATGTTTGCTCAAAGGAGATTGTAAGAAAGTATAAACCATTTTTAGATGAGATTGATCTTACATACACGCAGTACATCGCAATGATGGCTCTTTGGCAAAACAATGAGTGCAACGTGAAAGAGTTGGGCGAAGCCCTCTACCTAGATTCAGGAACTCTCACACCACTTTTAAAGAAACTTGAGAGCAAAGAATATGTTCAAAGAGTGAGAGCCAAAGACGATGAGAGAAATCTTGTGGTAAAACTTACAGTAAAGGGAAAGAAGTTAGAAGACAAAGCATCAAAGATTCCTGCGCAGATGGGAAGATGCGTAAATCTTAACCAGAAGGAAGCAGGAGAACTAAAGAGACTCCTCGACAAAGTGCTAGGTGGATTAGATGATTAGTCTTTGACGAAGGAAAATTTAAGGAGGTTATTATGGAAGTATTAAATGTAACATTAGATAACTTTGAAGAAGAAGTATTGAAATCAGATGTGCCAGTATTGGTGGACTTTTGGGCTAGTTGGTGCGGACCATGTAAGATGATGGGACCAGTAGTGGACGAAGTGGCTGCAGAAGCTGAAGGCTTCAAAGTAGCAAAGGTAAATGTAGACGACAACCAAGGTCTAGCAGTTAGATATAACATCCAGTCTATTCCTTGCCTAGTAGTTTTCAAAAACGGCGAGGAAGCAAACAGAAGCATTGGTGTTATTTCAAAAGACGAAGTGGTAGACCTAGTCAAATAAGAAGTAACTTTTACATTGAAGATTCATGTGGGCACTGATTGGTGCCCGCGTAATCTATCTAAGGAGAAGATCATGTACGATATTATTGTTATAGGCGCGGGACCTGCGGGTTTGTCAGCTGCCATATATGCAAGAAGAAGTGGTAAGACTGTTTTGGTTTTGGAGGAATCCACTTACGGCGGTCAGATAGTGAACACACCTGATGTGGAAAACTATCCAGGCATCGCTCACGTTTCAGGTTTCGATTTTGCAACAAATCTTTACAATCAGGCAAAGGACTTTGGCGCGGAATTCAAATTTGAAAAAGCTATCGGTGTGGAAGACGGCGAAGTGAAGAAAGTAAAAACTTCAAATGGCGAGTACGAATCAAAGGCAGTCATTATTGCGACTGGTGCAAAGAACAGAAAACTCGGCTTAGACAATGAAGAGTCTATGATTGGCAAAGGTGTTTCATATTGTGCGACTTGCGACGGAATGTTTTTCAGAGACAAAAACGTGGCAGTGAACGGCGGTGGAAACACAGCTTTGGAGGATGCGTTCTTCTTATCAAATTATTGTAAGAAGGTTTACGTTATTCATAGACGCGATGAATTTAGAGGCGATGCAAAAGACGTAGAGAAACTCCGCGGCAAAGAAAACGTGGAATTCGTTTTAGATTCGACAGTGGCTGAGATTATAACTAGCGATGATCACGTGTCTGGCGTTAAAGTTAAAAACAAAAAGACTGAAGAAGAGCGAGTACTAGATGTGGAAGGTTTGTTTATCGCAATCGGTCAAGTCCCAGACAACGAAGACTTCAAAGACATAGTGGAACTTGAAAACGGTTATGTAAAAGCATTGGAAGATTGTAAAACAAAAACACCTGGCATCTTTGTAGCAGGCGATTGTAGAACAAAGAGCGTTCGTCAGTTGGCAACAGCCGCAGCGGACGGTGCTATTGCCGGAATTGCGGCTAGCCAGTATGTATAAAATGAAACCGCTAGCATAACTAAAGCACTAGTGCGTTTGGCGGTGGATATGTATAATAAAAATATGAAAAAGATGGCAAGAAAAAACATTACATTAGTATTAGCAGTAGCGTTACTTTTAAGTAGCGCTACTTTTACTGTCCAAGCAAAAAACTTAAAGCCAACAGATAACGGCTGGAAGTTAAAGTGGAGTGATGAGTTCAACGGAAAAAGTTTAAATGAAAATGTTTGGACATATGATATAGGAACAGGATTTTCTGGCTGGGGAAATAATGAGCTAGAATCATACACTGATAGAAAAGAAAACATCCGCGTCAAAGGCGGCAAACTTATTATCAATGCTAAAAAAGAAAAGTACGGTTTTTCCAATTTCACATCGGCTCGTATTAAGACGATGGACAAAAAGACATTTAAATATGGAAAGATAGAAGCCAGAATGAAAGTGAAAAACGGAAATCAACCTGGTGTTTGGCCAGCGTTTTGGATGATGGGAAATGATGGACTTCAGTGGCCTGCGTGTGGAGAGCTAGACATAATGGAGCACGCCAACGGCCGTCCTTATGCATCAGGCGCTATTCACTGGATGGCTAAAAACACTAACATGATGTACAGCGGAATGTTCAACAATCATGTATATAAATATCCTGGTGGAAAGAATCAGGGAATCAATAAATGGCACACATACGGAATAGTGTGGGGTGCAAATCACATCGATTGGTATGTGGATGATGAAATATATTTTTCGGCGGAGCTTAGAGACAGCAACGCAGACGAATTCAGAGATCAATTTTACTTCTTATTAAATCTAGCAATTGGAAGTGACCAGACAGGCTATACAGGATTCACTGGTCCAAAGAAGAAATACAAGAAATCTACTATGTATGTAGATTATGTGCGCGTCTACGAAAACAAAGACAAATCATACACAAAGCCAGCGCCTAGAAAGATAGTTGAGACAAACAAAATGGACACATTCGCACTCCAGTTTAACAAGAAGGATGCGGCGGTTAGAATTAGATCTTTTGTGGAATCAAAAATCAAAGGAAAGACTATTTCCACAAACGGACTTATCCTTGGGTTAAAGAGTACAGACGGAAAAGATGACACAGGGATTATGGAAGACGATCTAAATGTAGATAACGACGAAGGCTTCGTCAAAGTTTTCCAAAACGACTCCGAAGATATCGAAAACCTAGAACTACAAAAATATACATCCGCCACTTACTTTAATACTGATATGGTATTTGAAGACGGTCTAAAGAAACACTCCAAAGCAAAGTACTACGTCCGCCCATATGCCATAATGGAAGATGGCCAATACTTATACGGAAAAGTGAAGGTAATAGACATAAAAGAATTGAGCAAATAAGAAAAGGGTCAAGAATCTAAAAAATAAATATATTTACGCAAAAGAAAAAGCAAGGGGTTTAAACGATTCAAGTGCAAACCCCTTGCTTTTTCTTTTTATGTGAAAAAAATTATTTTAGATTCTTGACTCTTTTCTTAAGTGCCTCAAAACTTTCTTGACTGATTACATGTTCAATTTTACAAGCATCATCTATTGCGATATCTTCAGGGACACCTATCTTAATCAGGTATTCTGATAAGAACTGATGGCGTTCGTAAATCATTTCTGCAATCTCTTTGCCGGCAGGAGTGAGAGTGATATAACCTTTCTCATCTACCTCTATATATTTTTTCTCGCGCAAATGTTTCATGCCGACGCTGACACTAGACTTTTTAAAGCCTAGATCGTTTGCCACATCCACTGAGCGCACGTGTTCTTTTTCTTTGCCGAGAACTAATATAGTCTCTAAATACATTTCTTGTGATTCGTTGCTCTGCATAATTACCTCTTCCGTTCACTGTTTTAATGATTATAACACGAGAAAAAAATGTTGACAATTGAAAAAAGTTAGTCTATACTAACTGTGGGTTAGTTAAGACTAACTGAAACAGAAAAGCAAAATTATTAAGGAGACTTCAATGAAAACATTAAAAGATGTCCCAATCGGGGGCAAAGCAAAAGTAGTTAAGTTATACGGTGAAGGCCCTATCAAGAGAAGAATTATGGACATGGGTATTACTAAGGGCGTTCAAATTCGTGTAATCAAGACGGCTCCACTTGGAGATCCAATAGAAATAACTGTTCGAGGATACGAGTTATCCTTGCGCAAAGAAGATGCAGAAAAGATTGAAGTGGAATAGGAGAAAGATATGTCGATTAAAATTGCATTGGCCGGAAATCCAAACAGTGGTAAGACAACATTGTTCAATGCGCTCACTGGTGCTAATCAGTATGTTGGAAACTGGCCAGGAGTTACGGTAGAGAAAAAAGAAGGAAAGCTAAAGAACAACAAAGATGTTAGTCTTGTGGATTTGCCTGGTATCTATTCGCTTTCACCTTACACACAGGAGGAAGTGGTTGCTAGAAACTTTTTGATTGATGAAAGACCAGACGCAATCCTTAATATTGTGGATGGAACTAACATCGAGAGAAACTTGTATTTGACTACACAACTTCTAGAACTTGGAATTCCAGTAGTTATTGCTGTCAACATGATGGACGTTGTAAAAAAACGTGGAGACAAAATAAGTGTTGAGGCTCTTTCAAAGAAACTTGGTTGCAGAGCGGTTGAGATTTCTGCTCTTAAGACAACTGGTATTGAGGAAGTTCAAGAAGCAATGATTGCCGCGGCAAATGAAGATTCATTTATTCCAAAGCATAGTTTCTCAGGCCCTGTGGAGCACGCACTAGCTCATATTGAGGAAGCAGTTATCCACGATATGCCAGAAGAGATTCAGAGATGGTACTCAATCAAGATTTTTGAGAGAGACAAAGACATCATAAAGAAACTTAAAATAGACAAAGATGTTTTAGATCACATTGAAAAAGATATAGTGGCGGTGGAGAAGGAATTTGACGATGATGCAGAAAGTATCATCACAAACGAGCGTTACGAATACATCACTGGAATGATTGGTGATTGTTATAAGAAGAAGCGTAAAGAGCGCTTCTCTACATCAGATAAAATAGATAAGGTTGTCACAAACAAATTTTTGGCGCTACCAATTTTTGCAGTGATTATGTTTGTCGTTTACTACCTTTCAATTTCCACTGTAGGAACAATGGGAACAGACTGGGTTAATGATGTGTTGTTTGGAGAAATAATACCAAACGCACTCGACAAATGGCTTAATGCAATTCACTGTGCACCTTGGCTACACTCATTAGTAGTAGATGGTATCGTTGGCGGTGTGGGAGCCGTGCTAGGATTCTTGCCACAGATTATGGTTCTATTCATTTTGCTAGCAATTTTAGAAGGTTGTGGATATATGGCCAGAGTTGCATTCATTATGGATAAGATTTTTAGAAAGTTTGGTTTGTCTGGAAAATCATTTATCCCAATCTTAATCGGAACTGGTTGTGGCGTTCCTGGAATTATGGCATCGCGTACAATCGAAAACGATAGAGATAGAAAAATAACAATAATGACAACAACATTTATCCCATGTAGTGCGAAGATTCCAATCATCGCATTAATCTCAAGTTCACTATTTGGTGGAGCTTGGTGGGTTGCACCTAGTGCATACTTCCTAGGAATTGCGGCAATAGTAGTTTCAGGAATCATTTTGAAGAAAACCAAATTATTTGAAGGTGACCCTTCACCATTCGTAATGGAACTTCCTGAGTATCACATGCCAACAGTGGGAGCAGTGCTCAGAAGTATGTGGGAAAGATCTTGGTCATTCATCAAGAAGGCTGGAACTATCATCCTACTTTCGTCCATCATCATTTGGTTCGCTTCAAAGTTTGGATGGGTAAATGGACACTTTGTCTTCGACGAAGAATTAAATTTGGCAAAGAGTATTCTTGGACACATAGGTAGTGGAGTTAAGATTATCTTTGCACCGCTTGGATTTGGAACTGGAAAAGCCGGCACAGGCGCTACCGTAGCTACAGTTATGGGACTAGTGGCTAAAGAAGAGGTAGTAGGCGTGTTTGGTACACTACACGAGTCCGTCAAAGAATTTGGCGTTATAGCCGGATACTCATTCCTAATCTTCAACTTGCTTTGCGCACCATGTTTTGCAGCGATGGGTGCTATCAAACGTGAGATGAATAGCTGGAAGTGGTTCGGAATAGCAATAGGTTACCAATGCTTGTTCGCATATGTGATTGCGCTAATCGTTTACCAGTTTGGTATATTGTTTGCAGGAAGAGCAAATGTCATTGGATTAGTGGTAGCAAGCATTTGCACAGTGGGACTTGCATACTTACTATTTAGAAAGAATAAATATATTAAACAATAACTATTTATATAGAAGAAACACGATATGAAAGGAGCATAGATATGAATGGAATTATTGGAACAGCTATTGTATTAGCGATAGTGGTAGGTATCGTTGCTCTAGTTGTAAGGAGCATGATAAAAAATAAAAAAGCTGGCAAGTCTTTGCAGTGCGGTTGCGACTGCGCCAAATGCAAAGGATGCCATTAGACTTTTACATCTTAAATAATACATTAAGAAAGACGGGGCAATAACCCGTCTTTCGCACTCTGCTAAAAGACGGGTAGCAGCCCGTCTTTTCTTATGCCTAAAACCCCCATTTTTTACGAAAATCTGTTTGGTGCACTTTTTTGAATGAGTAATTCACTTTCAAATATGAAGAATTGTTTTTATTTTTTGAAACAACTATAATGTTTAATACCTAGGGGCTTTTATGCCCAATTATAAAAGAAAAGAGGAAGAATGGATATGAAAAAACTACTTAAGAGTATGATGGCAATCGTATTATCACTAGCAATGGTGGTTACAGTTTTAAACTACACACCATCTCAGATTAGTGCGGCTAGCAGTGATAATACAAAATCACAAGCTACTAGTTTCCCTAGAGATACGGAGACAAAAGTAGGCGCTTGGTATTTGTACCAAGGAGTCGAAGAGTGGGGTTGGGATGGAATGACATACACCACCACAGGAAGCTCACTTGGCGCAACTACTATGTTTATCGAAAACAATAGGGACTCAGATTATCAGGATGACCTAGTGTATTCTTTGTATGCTAAGTTAAAGAATCATACAAAGAGCTTGATTCACTCAGTGGAATACACAGCCACTATGAATATCAAGTCTACTAAGGCTGGTACTATGGTCGCTAGAATTAACGATAACGACTACAGATTTGCACTAAAATCAGGAACTAACACTTATACTTACAAGTTTACTTACAACAATGAAAAAGGTAACGATGTTCAGTTCTTTATGGGACTACTCAAGGATGGAACTGAAGTTACAATCAGTAGCGTTAAGTATACTTCAGACGTGTCTTGGACAAAGGTTCCAAACAACAACGCAAACTACACTACAGGTAAGTGGAGATTATTCGCGAACTATGTAGGATTTGACGCACAAGGCAACGACTCAGGTTACTGGGGCTCAATGGCTTACAATACTTCAAACAGTGGAGCAACTATCGGTGACACTAAAATGAAGGTTACTGGAGTTTCAGGTTGGCTTGATGCTTATTCATGTATGGGAGTTTTGGAAGGATATGCACAACTTGCAAAATACTCAGAATACACTGGAACAATTAAGATTAATTCGTCGAAGGCTACTAAGAGCGGAAAGAAACTTCGTGTATTAGTAGACGAGAAGAAATACGACTTTAGTCTAAGTGCAGGGGATAACACTCTTAATATACCTAAATTTGCATTTGCAGGACAGAGCACAGACGTAGTATTCGGATTTGATCAACTAGAAGTTGGAACTGAGATTACAGTTAGTCAGGTTACATTTACAAAAGTTGATGCTACTCAGTGGTCACAAGTACCAAACGATAATGATAAGTTCAAGACAGGTGCTTGGTATCTATATGCAAATACTCAAGGAGTAGTGGACGGAGAAGACACTGGTCTATACGGCGCTATGTCTTACATTACTTCAGGCACTACATATAAAGACACAACAGTAAGAGTGGACGGAGCTTCAGGATGGTTAGGAGCTTATGCCACTGTTATGAAACTTCAAGATTATTTGAAGAACAAACTTACAAAGTGTGACACATATACATTTACTATTAAAGTGAATTCGTCAAAGGCCACAGCTAGCGGAAAGAAATTACGCATCGCTTTAGGCGGAGTGGAGAAAGACTTCTCACTAGCAGCTGGAGATAACACACTTACAATCACTGGATTTAAATACTACAGTGGAAAGAATGACGATATAGTCTTTGCCTTAGATCAACTTCCAGAGCAGACTCAGTTCAAGGTAACAGACATTGCTTATACAAAGACTAACTCAGAGACACAGATTACTACTCAGGATGAAGACGTTTACCTAAACCCATGGTATGTAATGGAAGGAAACGAAGAATGGGCTTGGGCAGATATCGCTTATGTTAAGAGTGGAACTGGTCTAGGAGATACAACATTCTACATTGACAATCAAGGTAAGAGCAACGAGACTTACGTAGATAACGACGATGATAGAATTTACTCACTTCAGACAAAACTTAAAAACTATGCTCCAATGAAAGCTTTAGAAGATGGCGTTGACTACACTATGACAATAACAGTTAACACTACTAAGGCTGGTAAGATTATGGTTACTACACCATACGGAGAGAAGTTAACTACATTGAGTGCTGGTAACAACACTATCACTCGCAAGTTTACACACAATAGTTCACTTGCACAGAACCTAAGCTTTGGCGTGGGCGTAATGCCTAATGGCACTCAGTTTAAGGTTACAAATATTTCATTTACAAAGGACAGTACTAGTGACTGGATTCCTGTTCCAAATGCGGAAGAAGGATTTACAGTTGGCCCTTGGACACTTTACGCTAACTATGTTGGTATGGTGAACGGACAAGACTCTGGTCTTTGGGGCAAGATGCAGTATAAGACTGCAGGTTCTGGACTTGCAGATACAACTGTTAAAGTTAAATCATCTACACAGTACTTAGAGTCATACTCAGTATTCATGAAGTTAGATGGATATCTAAACAGACTAAACAAGTATGATTCATACCAAGGAACAATTAAAGTTAACACATCTAAAGCAACAGCCAGCGGCAAAAAACTAAGAGTTATCGTAAATGGTAAGAATTACGACTTTGCTTTAACAGCAGGTGCAAATACTTTAACTATTCCAACATTTAAATATGATGAGACAGGCTTAGATGTTCTATTTGAACTAGATGAATTAACTGCAGATACAGAATTCAAAGTAACAAGCATCAGTTTTGCAAAGCAGAACACAGAAACTCAGGTTCCAGCAAACAAGGAAACAACAGTTAGTCCTTGGCATCTAAAAGTTGGAGACTGGGCATATAATGGATTAGCTTACACAAACTCTGGCTCAGGCATTGGAGATACAACATTCTACGTATCAAACAGCCGCGACAAAGATTGGGAAGACTGCGAATACTCAATCGAGCAGACTATTCCAAACAAACTAGGCAGCTTGAGTGCTCAGGGTAATTACAAGATGTCTATTAATATCACTTCTAATAAGGCTGGAACAGCTTACGTTAGAATTGACGAGACTCTATATCCTATTAGTGTTACATCAGGCACTAAGACATATACTATAGAATTTAAATATTTAGGAATCAGTCCAGACTTTACAATGTTTACTGGACTATTCAAGGACGGCACAGTATTTACTGTTAACAGTTTGACTTTGACGGACATGGATAGTACAGCAGGTTGGATTGATCTTAAGAATGATACAGATACTACAGTTTCACCATGGCTACTTCACGCTACATACTTTGGAATGGTTAATGGAAAAGACTCAGGTATGTGGGGCAAGATGGCTTACAAGAAGAATTCAGTTTCTTCAGACCTAGGTGATACAACAGTTAAACTAAAGAGTGTATCTGGATGGCTTGATGCTTATTCATGCTTTATGAAGTTGCCAGGATACACAAGCAAACTTACAGAAAAAGACACATACAAGGTTACAATCAAGGTTAACTCCACAAAGGCTACAGTTGGTAGCAACAAACTAAGAGTAATTATGGACTGGAATAAGTACGATTACTCACTATCAGCAGGAGATAACACACTTGTAATTAACGACTTTAAGTATCTAGCTAAGGACCCAGCAAGCGGTTCTGACGACACTCTATTCGAACTAGACTGTCTACCAGCAGATACAGAGTTTACAGTTAAGAGCATCACATTTACTAAGACAAATTCAGATGTTCAGTTACCAAGAGACAAAGCAACTCAAGTTGGACCATGGACACTTTACGAAGGTCCTAAGGAGTGGGCTTGGGATAGCATGTCATACGTAAAGAGTAACGACACACTTGGTGGAACAACTATGTACATCCACAATGACCGCGACAAAGACTACCAAGATGATTTAGTATACTCACTTTACGCTATGCTAAAGAACTCAACTGCTTCATTAGAAGACAGTTACAGATACAACTTGAAGTTTACTCTAACTTCAAACAAGGCTGGTACTATCAGACTAAAACTAAATGGCGAAATTTATGATGTAGCTATTCAGACAGGAACACATACTTATACTCAAGAGTTTAAGTATAACGTGATTAATCACAATCTAGTGCCAGAGGCAGATGACTTATACTTCTACATGGGAATCCTTAAGGATGATACACAGATTAATATTTCATCTGTAAATTACGAAAAAGCAAACGACTACATCATTCTTCCAAGAGATAAAGAAACTAAGGTTGGATGCTGGACTCTATATGAAGGCATTAAAGAGTGGGCTTGGAACTCTCTAGCATACAAGACTGTAGGCAATGGTATTGCAGATACTACATTCTATATTGAAAATGATAGAGATGAAGAATACTCAGATGACCTAGTATATTCACTATACGCAAAACTACCTAATAAGATGGCTGACTTGAAGGCTCAGACTAACTACAAGATGAACATCAACATCACTTCAGACAAAGCAGGTCTAGTAGCATTCAAGATTGATGAAGATATTGTAAATCTAAACATTACAGCTGGTACAAAGACTTATGAAGTTCCATTTAAGTACAGAGGAATTTCAAAAGACTTTATGATGTACTTAGGTAAGATTCAAAACAAGACTACTATGAAGGTTAACAGCCTATCATACGTAGATCAGGACGCAGCAGCAGGTTGGATAGATGTACCAAACTCAGAAGACGGAACTAGCGTTAAACCTTGGGTACTACATTCTAACTACACTACAGACCTAGATGACGGTTTGTGGGGTATTCTTGCATACAAAAAGACAGGCACAGGTTCAGGTGTTAGTGATACTAGCATCCTAGTTAAGTGTGCTTCAGGTTGGGCTGATGCTTATGCAGCATTCGCAGAACTTCCTGACTACAACAAGAACTTAGTAGAGAATGACCAGTACAAAGGAACAATTAGTATTTATTCGTCGAAGGCTACTACAAAGAATGCAACTACTGGAAAAGACAATATGCTTAGAATTATCATCGACGGTAAATTCTATACATATAAATTAGCAGCAGGAAATAACACAATTACAATTCCTACATTTAAGTTTACTGGCGAGAGTACAAACATCCTATTTGAATTGGATGAATTGGAAGCAGGAACAGAGTTCAAGGTTAACAGCATTAACTTTGCTAAGCAGAACCAAGATACTCAGTTGCCAACAGACAAAGAAACTCAAGTTGGACCATGGGCACTTTACAGCGGACCTAAGGAATGGGCTTGGGATTACTTGTCATACGTGAAGAACGACAACACACTAGGCGGTACTACAATGTACATTGCAAACAACCGTACAGAAGAGTACTCAGATGACCTAGTATATTCTCTATACGCTAAGCTACCTAACTACTTGGCTGACTTAGAGGATACTTACAGATACAAAGTAAACATTCAGATTACATCTAACAAAGCTGGAACTATCAGAGCTAAGATTAACGATATTCTATTTGATCTAAACGTGACATCCGGCACAAAGACTTACACAGTTGAGTTTAAGTACAATAAGATTGATCACGAATTAGTGCCAGCAGCTGATGATGTTTACTTCTATCTAGGAAGCATGAAGGATGGCACAGTACTAACTATTCCTTCAGTTTCAATTACTAAGGCTAACGATTACATTATTCCACCAAGAGGACAGGAAACAAAGGTTGGACCTTGGACTATCTACTGTGGAATTAAAGAGTGGGCTTGGGATTCACTAGCATACAAGACTACAGGAAGCGGAATTGCTGATACTAAGTTCTATATCGAAAACGATAGAGAAGAAGAGTACTCAGACGATCTAGTTTACTCACTATATGCTAAGTTAGCTAACAAGCTTTCAACTCTAAATGCAATGACTAACTACAGGATGAATATTAATATTACATCCGACAAAGCAGCTAAGTTTACATTTAAACTTGATGCAAAACTTTACGTAGTTAACATTAAGAAGGGTACTTACACATACAACCTAGACTTCAAGTACACCGGCGAAGACAACGACTTCGTAATGTTCTTAGGTGAGGTTGGAAATGCTACAACATTTAATGTAAACAGTTTGTCATTCACAGACCAAGACGCTGCATCAGGCTGGACTACTATAGCAGACGATACTGACACTGAAGTTTCACCTTGGACACTACATTCAGTATATCTAGGAATGGTAGACGGCAAAGACTCAGGTATGTGGGGTAAACTTGCATACAAGAAGTCTGGCACTACTAACTATGTTGGAGATACTACTATATTAGTTAAGTCTTCATCAGGATGGTTAGAAGCTTACAGTGCTATCGGCACATTAAAGAACTACAATAAATCATTAGTAGAAAATGATACATACAAATTTACTCTTAATGTAAATTCTTCGAAGGCTACTACTGGAGATAACAAACTAAGAATTATCATGGATGGTAAGATGTATGACTTTGCCTTGAACGCTGGCGATAACACATTGACTATCCCTGGCCTAAGATTCACAGGCGAGAGCACAGACATTCTATTTGAACTAGACCAACTAGAAGCTGGAACAGAATTTAAGGTTAAGACTATTTCACATACTAAGACAAACGCTGATACTCAGCTACCTACTGATACACCTACAAAGGTTGGCCCATGGACACTTTACAGCGGACCAAAGGAATGGGCTTGGGATTACTTGTCATACACTAAGGCAGATAACACACTTGGTGGAACAACAATGTACATCACAAACAACCGCGACAAAGACTATCAGGATGACTTAGTATATTCACTATACGCTAAGCTAGCTAACAAGCTTGCAACACTAGAAGACTCTTATAGATACAAAGCTACATTTACTATTAAGTCTACAAAGGCTGGTAATATGAGAGTTAAGATGAACGACAACATCTACGACTTCAAGATCAAGGCTGGAACAAATTCTTATACTCAAGAGTTTAAGTACAACAAGATTGATCTAGAATTAGTTCCAGAAGCAGATGATCTAATCTTCTTCATGGGTCTAATGCCTAATGATTCAGTAATCAACATTACAGATGTTAAGTTCGAAAAGAGCAACGATTACACAATCCTAGAGCGTGGTGCTGAGACAGACCTTGGTCCATGTATCGGATACTGTGGAATTAAAGAGTGGGCTTGGAACTCACTAGCTTACAAAGCTACAGGTAATGATATAGAAGATATCGAATTCTATATTGAAAACGATAGAACAGAAGATTATTCAGATGACTTAGTTTACTCACTATGGGTTGAACTAAAGAATCAGTTAGCAAATCTTGATAGAAATACTAACTACAGAATGAATCTCAACATTACATCAAGCAAGACTGGTAGTATGCTATTAGAATATGACGCACAGCAGAGTAATGTTGAACTTAAGGAAGGTACAAACGACTACACAATCGAGTTCTCTAACAGAAAATACTCAAACGACTTAAAGATCTTCCTAGGTTTGATTAAGAATGGTACATTCCTAAGAATCAACAAGGTATCATTCACAAATGTTGATGCTGAGAACGGCTGGAAGAAGATTGCCAACGGCAAAGAAGTAGTATCTGGCCCATGGGTATTGTCTAACACATATGCAGATGACCCAGACGCAGGTCAGTATGGACAGATGATGTACAAAAAGACTAACAACACACTTGGCGGAACAGAAATGTGGGTTAAGAGTGTATCAGGTTGGTATGATGCTTACGCAGTTACAGCTAAGCTAGAAGACTACACTGGTGATCTTCTAAAATATAATAAGCAATATTATGCTACAATAGAAGTCGAGTCTGATAAGTCAGCTCCTTCAGGCGGAGCCCTAAGAGTTATCATTGATAACAATAAGTTTGACCTAGCTCTCAAGAAGGGTACAAACACTTACCAGACAAAGACATTTACTAATAAGTACAGTTCACAGGATATATTGTTCGTATTTGATAAACTATATGTTGGAACTCAGTTGAAGATTAAGAGTATTACATTTACTCAAGTGGGCGAGAGTGGAGAAGACGAGACTACACAGCAGACTACTACAAAGGCGCCAACTACTCAGGCACCTACCACAAAGGCACCAACTACACAAGCACCAACTACTAAAGCGCCTACTACACAAGCGCCTACTACAAAGGCACCTACTACAGCTGCACCTACTACAAAGGCACCTACTACAGTTGCACCTACTACAAAGGCGCCAACTACTCAGGCACCTACTACAAAGGCACCAACTACAGTAGCGCCTACTACAAAAGCTCCTACTACACAGGCTACTACAGCTTCAGGAGAGACTACAGCAGCTACAGTTGCTAAACCTGGTAGAACATCTATTTCGGGTACTTTGACGAAGAAACGTTCAGCGAAGAAAATTTTAGTAACAGTTAAGAAAGTAACTAATGCTGAGGGTTATCACGCAGCAGCTTTCGATTCTTCAACAAATGCTAACAACGCTGAAAATCCAATATATGAAGAATACTTTGACGATATTACATTTGAGATGGAATCAGACGAGTTTGTAAATAAAAATATTATTTACGTAAGAGTTCGTTCATTCAGATGGGATGGTTCAGCTAGAGTATTCGGTGACTGGTCAACTAAGAAGAAAGTCACAATAGAATACGACGAATAAAAACCGTGAGGAGAAAAGCAATGAGAAAACAGATGAAAAAGGTTACTGCACTATTTTGCGCAATCGCTTTGGTTGTGACAGGTTTTGGCTTTGCGCCACAATCTACTAAAGCTGCAGACGCTGGATGGTTTGATGCTATTTTTGATACACCAGCGGGTGTGCCATGGTATCACTATCACACAGATAAGACTACTGCAGGTGATCAGGAAGGTATTTGGGACTACACTGGACCAGGCGGAGCTGAAGCACAATATACAAACGGAGACAAGGTGGAAAGCTTTGCATGGAAAGTAAGCAAACTTAACAGTGAAGCTGAGTGGTTAGAAACCGATAACCTAATGGATATACCTTGTGTAAAACAGGGTGACACATGGGTTAAACCTACACCAGGCATGAATTATAAGCTAAATATGACTATTGATTATACAAATAACACTAACGGTGATACACAGTTACAGATTTGGAATGTCAATGGTTATGATGGAGAAGTAGAGCACAAGGATGTGGAAGATAACGTTATCTTTAATCCAAGAAAGAGTATTACTTCTTGGTCATGTGAAAACGTAGATATTTTCCTAATGCCAGGAAATGAGTTTAAAATTCATTTAGGCGTTGCCGTGCAAGAGTCATATAAATATTATGATCCTGATACTCATAAAACAGCTAAATTCACTAATGGAGCTACTTTTACTATCAGTGATTTCTCATTGGTACCAGATAGCGAATATGACGTGGTACCAGCAAATGATGATACATTTAAACCATCAGTTAACAACCCTTGGACATTGTCAGCACACTATGTACCAAGCACAGCAACACCACCAGCTGATAACGGCTCTTATGGTGTAATGCTTTACAATGTGGCTGGAGATGAAACTGATATCGCAAACACTACTATGAAACTAGCTAGTACTGTAGGCGAGCCAGAGAAAGATGAACAGGGACAAAGAATTACAGACCCTGCCAAGAGATGGTGGTGGATTTCTGCCAGTCTACTTGGTTATGCAGAACAAGCAGGTCTAGAAGATAAATATGATGTATCTTCAGGAACTATTACAGTTAACACATCAAAAGCTACTGGTGAAGATTGCTACCTATATGTATATGTAGATGGAACAGAGTATCAGTTCGCTTTGGATGAAGGATTAAATGAACTAGAAATTCCAGAATTTATATATGCCGGCGGACAGGACATCAAATTCCTATTTGATGAAATGCCAAAGGGCGCAGTAGTTAATATAGAAGATATTCAATTTACACAGGAACCAGATGATTGGGAGACAGTTCCAAATGCAGAGCCTACATTTACCGAAGGCCCTTGGAATATGTTTGGAAACTTTGTAGATGAACCAGGTTCAGGAATCTATGGTGTTCTTCAATACAAAGCAAACACAGTAAACCCAGAATCATACAAAGATTATGATTTCAGAGTTGCTTCAAACTCAGGTTGGGAAGATGCATGGTCAGTATTCGCTAGACTAGAAGATTACTGCTCAGACTACTTTGACGTGGGCGATGAATATAATGTAACTATTAAACTAAATTCATCAAAAGCTACAGTTCCAAAGCCAGACCCTAGTGCACTAGATCAACTTCTAGTGATAGTGGGTGCAGATAAATATTACTTTGATTTACAGGCCGGAGAAAACACATTAAATATTCACGGCAATAATTATAATTTGAACCAGTCAGAGCCACATGAGCAAATCTTGCTACAGATGGATGGTTTAGAGAAGGGTACAGTGCTTACTGTTACAGATATTCAGACAAGCGGTCCTAACGATGGTTGGATTAATGTTCCAAATAAAAAGGACACAACAGTAGGCGCATGGACATTGTTTGGCTGGTGGGACGCAACTCACTGGAGTAAGCTTGCATATAAAAACCGTGCAGGCGCTACAGGATTGGGAGCCACTGATATTAAAGTAAGAAGAAATTCTGATTCACTTAATGCGATGGCTGCCTTGGCTATGCTTCCAAATTATTTGGCTACGGCAAAGGATACAAAAGATAGACCTATTGCTAATGCCGATGAATATCAGATTAAGGTTACAATGAATGCATCCGGTTTGGATAGTTCAGTTAATAACTATGGTACAGTTAGATTGCTAGCTAACGATCAAGCATTTGATTTTAATATTCAAAAAGGAACAAAGACATACGATTTACTTGAACTCTGCGGAAAGAAAATGACATACGATAGCTTAAAGACTGGAGATGTCGAGTTTGAATTGGATAAGGTTTCGCCAAAGGCTGTTTTAAATATTCAAAAGATAGAGTTTGTGGGACCAGATGATCAGTCGCAAGATGTACCAAATGGAGTTACTATACAACCTGAAGGAACACCTTGGTTCCTATATGCAATTACTGCACCAGAGGATGATAGATATGGTGCTATGAGATATGAAGTAATAGGTGATCCAGCAGATTTATCTAGTTTGAAGATAACTTTGAAGAGTGTGTCAGGTTGGCTTGATGCTAGATCAGTCAGAGCTACGCTAAATAGTTACTTGGATTCATTGACTGTAGGAAAAACATACAAAATAACTGTTAAGATGGCAATTGATGAATCTGGTGTGGCACCAGCGGATAAGAATCCTTCATACGATAAGAAGTTGAGGATGACTTTGGATAATAAGAATTATGATTTCAATGTTGCTAATCCAGCTGTGGGAACACAGACATTTGAACAGTTGTTTACATACACAGGAGCTAGCAAGCACTTGGCATTTGATTTTGACCAATTGCTTAAGGGTTCTAAGGTTAGATTTAGTAGTATTGAGATAGTTGATCCAACAGCTCCAACTACTACACAGACACCTACTACACAATCTCCAACACAGCCTACTACACAGGCGCCAACAGGAGACACTACACAAGCTCCTACAGAAGTGACTACTTCGGCGCAGCAGCCTACTGACGTTACAACTAAGCAGGCTGAAACTGCTACAGTTAAGGCTCCTGGTAAAGCTAAGATTAAAAAGGTTTACAAAAAGAAGAGATCTGCAAAGAAACTCAAAGTTAAACTTAAGAAGGTTAAAGGTGCTAAAGGTTACCAAGTAGCAGTTTACAAGAGTAAGAAGACTGCGAAGAAGAACAAGAAAGCTTTAGCTAAGAAGTATACTAAGAAACTTAAAGTTACTCTTAAGTCTAAGAAGTTGAAGAAAAAGAAGAAACTTTATGTTAGAGCTAGAGCTTATGTACTAAATGCAAGTGGCATTAAGGTATTTGGTAAGTGGAGCGCTATTAAGAAGGGCAAGACTAAAAAGTAAGGACCACTCAGAGACCTTCGGTCAATAGAAAAAAGAAGCAACTTTATGAGAATAAATTCTCGACAGTTGCTTCTTTATTTTTGCTTTTAAAATAGGGGAAAAACATAAGTTCGATTTTTTTATTTAGTCCTTCATTTTTTACCATAATTTGCTTGATAAAAAATGAAATACTGTTATAATTATGATACTAGGCGCGTTTTTAAGAAATGCCCTTAATGTAAAAGTTATTTCGAAGAAAGAGGAGGAAAACAAAAATGGAAAAACTTTTAAGAAAAGTTGTTTCTATGGCAATTGCAGTTGCAATGGTAATTACTAGTTTAGTATTCGTACCTGCAAGGGTTGAAGCTAAGACTGCTTTACCTGATAACACTGCAACAAAAGTTGGTGCTTGGGAATTAAAAGCAACTAACATTGCAGACCTTGGTTGGTCACAGATGTCATATGATTCAACAGGAGACAGATTGGGTGATACTACTATGTATCTAGACAACAGTCCAAATGGAGACTGGGGTACTGTAGAGTATGGTTTGTATGCTAGATTGAAGAACTATTCTGCAAACAAGATGGAAGCAGATATGCCTTACAAGTTAGCAATTACAATCAATACAACTAATGAAGGTACATTGATTGCTCAAATAGAAGGTAAGGAATATAGAATCCCTGTAGAAGACACAGGAACTACTACAGTATACTCAGATCAGTTCGATCATGATGAGTTTGCTTCAGTAGATACTACATGGGATAAAACATTACAGCCAACAGATGTAACATTCTATTTCGGAATGTTCCCTAAAGATACACAGATTAATATTTCATCTGCTGAGTTTGTAGCTCAGGATACAGATTGGACACCAGTTCCTAATACAGATCCTGACAAAGATCCTGTTTATGCACATTCAGGATGCTGGACACTAAATGCTATGTTTAGTGCTAATCCAACTTATTCGCTTTACGGAAAAATGAAGTATAAGAACAATGGTGGAAGCGATCTAGATGATACTACTATGCAGGTAAACAGCTCATCAGGATTCCACAATTCTTGGTCTGTATCAGCTTCATTAAAGAATTACTGTGAGACAGTAGAAGCTGATGGACAGATTGGTCTTGCTTCAGGAGATAAATACATGCCTACTATTAAAGTAGTTTCAAACAAGAAGACTCCTGAAGATGAGCATGGTAAGCTACAGACAGTTATGGCTGTTATAAGTGGAGTTGTATATGAATTCCCAATTACAGCTGAACCTGGAGAAGAAAATGTATTTACAGTAACTGATCCAGAACAGGCATTCAAATACAATGCATCTAAGCCAGATGTTGATTTTGAATTAAGTTGTTTAGAAAAAGGTACAGAACTTACAGTTACAGAAATAAGTTTTGAGGCAGTAGATAAAGATTGGACTAAGGTTCCTAACGAAGCTACAGTAAATACTGGTTTGTGGCAGCTATTTGCTCGTACTGGTACTACAGTAGAAGAAGGACAATGGGGTGCTTTGTCATATAAGACACTACAGCCTTCAACAAGTATGGCTGATACACAAATCAAGGTTCGTTCATCATCAGGATGGCACAACGCTTGGGCTACATTAGCTATGCTACCAAACTATCTAGAAGACAAAGGTCTAGAAGTAGGCCGTACATATAAGCCAGTACTTACTTATTCATCAAGTAAAGCTACAGGCATTGACGATGCAGGTGATGAAAAGACAGTATTGCTAAGCATTGATGATAATAACTTTATGTTCCCACTTGAAAAAGGTGAACACAAAACTATTACACTAGACGAGTTCACATTTGAATATCAGAAAGCTGAAAAACCAAACGATGTTGTATTCAACTTAGATCAGGTTGAACCAGACACAGTTTTGAATTTTGAAAGCTTAACTTTCCAACCAGTTAACGATGGTTGGGTTCCAATTCCAAATAAGAGATATACTGAAGTTGGAAGCACTGGTATGGAACTATACGCTAGAATGGGTGAATCAGTACAAGAAGGTTCATGGGGTAAAACATCATACAAATTTGATGACCCATCTGTTACAGATGATTTCTCTAAAGTACAGATTAAGACTAGAAGTACATCAGGTTGGTATGTAACAAACAACCCAGCTAGTGTTGTAGACTTCCCAGGATTAGCTGCAGCAAAAATGAACGAAGCTAACAAATATAAAGTTAGAGTTGTAATTAATGCAGATAGAACAGCAGCACAGAAAGCATTAGATGGTACTGGTGCTGAAGGTGAAGCTAAAAATAACATTAAACTAGTTGTAGACGGAACAAAAGAATACGAATTCAAAGCTTTACCAGACGGTGAAGACTTTGCTCTTGAAACAGAAGAATTTATTTATCAGAAGAATAGCGATGATTTGAGACTTGTACTAGATGAGTTTACAAAGAACGCTACTCTAAAAGTTAAGAAAATTGAGTTTATTAAGAATGAAGATGATCCTACATGGGTAGAGGTTCCAAATGGAACAGCTACTAAGGTTGGAGCTTGGACATTATATGCTAAGACTAGTGCACCAGATGAACTATGGGGTAGAATGTTCTACGCAAATAGTGTAGACACACCAACAGCTATGGGCGACACAACAATCTACGCTTACAGCACATCAGGATGGTTCGGCGCTAGATCAATTAGAGCAGTCCTAAATAAGTACACAGAAGGAAAACTTATCCAAGGTAAAGAATACTGTGCAAAGATTAAGATTAAGAGTTCAGAAGACTGCTATGGTCTAGATGAGCACGGTAATGAAAAAGGAATCCTTGTAACAATAGACAATAATGATTACACTATTCCTATTTATAAGGGTGAATACACATATGTAATTCCTGCAACTAAACCTTATTCAAATACTGGTGCAGATAACGTACAGTTTAACCTAGATACTTTGAAACCAACTACAGTTGTTAACATTTCAGAAGTGACATTTGATGATCCTATATATTATGTACCTGACATTGCAAGTATGGATGCAGTACCACAGATCAATGGTCAAGTAGCTGTATCTTGGGAGCAAGTAGCAGGCGAAGTATATGGTACAATTAACAACCCAGGTGCATTTGAAATTTATGTAGATGGAACTAAGGTTGGAACAGTTAAGGGTAATGAGAGATCATTCACAACTGGTATCCTATCAGAAGGTACTCATACAGTTAAGGTTATCGCAACTATGGGTGCTCAGAAGTCAACTGGTAAAGAGCTAACAGTAGAAGTTAAGAAGGGTACTGACCCTACAACAGAAGCTCCTACACAGGCTCCTACACAGGCTCCTACTCAGAAGCCAACAGTAACTCCTGTTACTACAAAGGCTCCAGTAGTAGCTAAACCAGGTAAGGCTACAGTTAAGAAAGCTGTTAAGAAGAAATCAGCTAAGAAGATTAAAGTAACTCTTAAGAAGGTTGCTGGTGCTTCTAAGTATCAGGTAGCTGTTTACAAGACAAAGAAGAATGCTAAGAAGAACAAGAAAGCTATCGTTAAGAAGATGGTTACAAAACTTAAAGTAACTATTAAGTCTAAGAAGCTAAAAGGCAAGAAGACTGTATACGTAAGAGCTAGAGCTTGGAACACAGCAGGATTCGGCGCTTGGAGTGGAGTTAAGAAATCTAAGAAAAAATAATTGAATGATTATAAGAGTTAATTGATGCAAAGCATTATGTTTTGTAGTTCGAAATAATTCTTACAATAAAGGCCCTCAGATGTTATGTCTGAGGGTCCTTTATATGTTATAATACTAGCAGTGAATGTACGGAGGAGAAATATGGGAAAAACAAAGTTTACAGGAACTGATACATATATTGCTAGTGATGAGTTAATGGCAGCAGTAGATGTGGCAATGCATCTCGAAAAGCCGCTTCTAATAAAAGGTGAGCCAGGAACTGGTAAAACCATGCTAGCTGATGCTGTGGCAAAAGCACTAGACAAAGATTTATATATTTGGAACATTAAGTCAACGACAAAGGCTCAAGATGGTCTTTATGTTTATGATACTGTTCAAAGACTATATGACAGCCAGTTTGGTGGCGAGAGCGTAGATGACATCGGTCACTACATTAAACTTGGAAAGTTGGGAGAAGCCTTCAAACAAGACGAACAAGTTGTTCTACTTATTGATGAGATTGATAAGGCTGATTTGGAATTCCCTAACGATTTGCTTTGGGAACTAGATCAGATGGAGTTTTATATTCACGAGACTAAGGAAACTGTAAAGGCTAAGCAGCGTCCTATAGTTATCATTACATCTAATGCCGAGAAGGAACTGCCTGACGCATTCCTTCGTCGATGTATTTTCTTCTACATCGAATTCCCAGACAAGGACATGATGAGTCAGATTGTTCACTCGCATTTCGAAAACCTAGAAGACCACTTGCTAGAGAAAGCGATGGAGACTTTCTATTGGATTAGAGGGATTAGAGATGTTAGAAAGAAGCCTAGCACATCTGAACTTATCGATTGGCTACGAGCTTTGATGGTGGGTGGTTGCGACCCTGACAAGATTCAGCAAGAACTCCCATTCTTAGGTGTTTTAATTAAGAAGGACGAAGACCAGGAGCTCGTCAAAGAAATGAACGAATAAAGAGAGTATTAAATGTTTTCAGGTTTTTTCTATACACTAAAAGATAATGGAATAAATGTCTCAACTACTGAGTGGTTGAGTCTTATGGATGCGCTAGACCAAGATCTTGCGCATTCTAATTTTACGGACTTTTATTATCTTTGTCGCGCGGTCCTAATTAAGTCTGAAGCCGATTATGATAAGCTAGACAGCGCATTTTTGGAGTATTTTAAAAACATTAAAGAGAACAAGATAAACTTAGATGAGATAAATAAATGGCTCCATAACGATGAAAAAGACGCTAAGATGACAAATCCAGAAATGTATCGTGACATGCGTACCAAGCGCGAGGCAAAGGAAGTGCATCGAATGTTTAGAGAGCGTATCGGCGAACAACACACAGAGCACAACGGCGGCAACTACTGGATAGGAACTGGCGGTGGTTCTGAGTTTGGAAAGAACGGTCATGTGGCTGGAGGTATTCAGTTGGGTGATAAGGCAGGAATGAAGACTGCCTTTGCCGTACTGGGTGAACGAAGATATAAAGACTTTAGACAAGACAAGAAACTTACGATGAGACAGTTCCAGGTGGCGTTTAGACAACTCAAGCAGTATTCACGAAAAATGGATTTGCCGAAGACGGAACTTGATATAGACAAAACCGTGGATTCCACATGTAACCAAGGTGGATATTTAAAACTAGAATTTGAACAGCCTAGAAAGAACTCGGTAAAGCTTATGCTTTTGTTTGATAGCGGTGGTTCCATGTATCCATACTCATCGCTTTGTAATGAACTATTCCAGGCGGTGGATAAGGCTAACCACTTTAAGGATGTAAAGACTTACTATTTCCACAACTGCATTTACGCAAAACTCTACAAGAGTCCTGAGTGCATAAGTGGAGACTGGATAGACACTACATGGGCTTTTAAAAACTACGGCAAAGACTACAAAGTTATAATAGTGGGTGATGCCGGAATGGCTCCAGAAGAGTTCCTAGATAAAAACGGAAACTACTCTGGACCAAACAACGGATTATCAGGACACGAGTGGATTAAGTGGTTTAAACAAAGATATCCAAACAGCATTTGGCTAAACCCATCCTTCCACGGAGACTTATCAAGCACATCCTACTGGATGGAGTCTGAGAGATTAATTAGAGAACAGATTGATATGTATCCACTTACTGTGGATGGTTTAAAGAGAGGGATTAAACAACTAATGGGAGACAAAAAATAACGGGGGTGCAAACGATTGTTAGTGCGCGCCCTTGTTATTTTTTGTCTCCATAATATGTTATAATTAAATCATTAAACGAACGGAGGAAATGAATATGGATAACAAGGCGTTATATAAATTATCATATGGAGTTTTTGTTTTGGGCACAACTGCGGGTGATAAGATGAATGCTTGTATAACAAATACTGCTATGCAGGTAGCATCAAATCCAGACAGAATTGCGATTTGTTGTATCAACGCAAACTACACATGCGAATTGATTAAGGAGAGTGGAACTTTTGCACTTACTCTTTTGGATCAGACTTGTACGTTTGAAACAATCAGTCACTTTGGTTTCCAGTCAGGAAGAGATGTGAACAAGTTTGAATCACTAACACCTCAACTTGATGTAAATGGAAATCCTTATCTTGGATATCAATCTTGTGCAGTGCTTAGCGGCAAAGTAGTAGACAGTATGGATTTGGGAAGTCATACTATGTTTATTGCAGAGCTAGATGATATGAAAGTGTTGAGTGACAATGCACCACTTACATACGCAGATTACCATGCAAATGTTAAGCCTAAACAGGAGATTAAAACTGACAAAAAGATCGTTGGTTGGAGATGTAAAATCTGCGGATATGTTTACAAAGAAGCTGAGATGCCAGACGACTACAAATGCCCAATGTGCGGACATCCTAAGGAAGATTTTGAGCCGATTTATGAGGACTAAAAGGTGTTATTTTTCGCATAAAATAGGGTAAAATATTTGCACCAAAAATATAATATATTTGCTTGTATTTTTGGGTAAAGTTATGTATTATAAAGGTACAAAGAGTTCCGTGCGACTGGCGGATAAGTGGAGAAAAACCACGAGGGAGCACGGAAAAATGAAGTCGACCGCCTGGGCAAAGAAGAAAGAAGGAGAAAAAGCCCGGGCGGTCTTTTTCTGCGCAAATTTGGAGGGAAAATATGAAATCATTATTTGACGAAGTTGCAAACAACGCGTATCCAGGAAGAGGTATCGTGATTGGTACTTCACCAGATGGCACAAAGGCTATCACTGGATATTTTATTATGGGAAGAAGTGAGAATTCTAGAAACAGAATTTTCGTGGAAGAAGGAGAAGGCATTAGAACTGAAGCCTTTGACCCAGCAAAACTAGAAGATCCAAGCCTTATCATTTATGCACCAGTTAGAGTGAGAGGCAACGATACAATCGTTACAAACGGAGATCAGACTGACACAGTTTATGACTTGATGGCAGAAGGAAAGACATTTGAAGAGGCCTTAAGAACTCGTGAGTTTGAACCAGATGCTCCAAACTACACACCAAGAATTTCAGGTGTTATGCATGTGGCAGATGGCAAGTTCTCATATGAAATGTCAATTCTAAAGAGCGACAATGGAAACCCAGATTGCTGTAACAGATACACATTCAGTTACGACAAGCCAGTGGCAGGTGAGGGTAGATTTATCCACACTTACAAACACGATGGAAACCCACTTCCAAGTTTTGATGGAGAACCTACACTAGTGGAAATGGTTGATGATATTAACGAGTTTACAGAGAAACTTTGGGACAACCTAAACGGTGAAAACAAAGTAAGTTTGTTTGTTAGATACATCGACATAAAGACTGGCGAGTACGAGACAAAGATTGTTAATAAGAACAAATAATTAAAGATAAATTGTAAATAAAGCGAGGGAAAACAATGAAAGAATTAGAATTAAAGTATGGATGTAATCCAAACCAGAAGCCATCACGCATTTATATGAAAGAGGGCGAACTTCCAATCAAAGTTTTGAATGGTAAGCCAGGATATATCAACTTCCTAGATGCGTTTAATGGATGGCAGTTAGTAAGAGAACTTAAGAAAGCTACAGGAATGCCTGCAGCTACATCATTCAAGCACGTGTCTCCAGCAGGAGCAGCAGTTGGTCAGCCACTTAGTGATATTGAGTCAAAGATTTACTGGGTAGATGATCTAGGTGAACTATCCCCTTTAGCTTGCGCTTATGCTAGAGCAAGAGGTGCTGATAGAATGTCATCATATGGTGACTTTATCGCACTATCTGATGTGTGTGATGTTTCAACAGCAGCAGTTATCAAGAGAGAATTCTCAGACGGTATCATTGCTCCAGGTTATGAGCCAGAAGCACTAGAGATGCTAAAGGGTAAGAAAAAAGGCTCATATGCTATCATCGAGATTGATCCAAACTA
Organism: Eubacterium sp.; assembly: GCA_017514785.1. Lineage (GTDB taxonomy): Bacteria > Bacillota > Clostridia > Lachnospirales > Lachnospiraceae > Eubacterium_G. The sequence goes on from JAFWIO010000019.1 coordinate 34,054, forward strand.
CGAGCCAGAAGAGCTTGAGACAAAGGAAGTGTTTGGTATCAGCTTCGAGCAGGGTAGAAACGAACTAAATATAGACGATGAGTTCTTTGCAAATGTCGTTACAAAGAATAAGGATCTATCAGAGCAAGCTAAGATTGATATGGCAATTTCAATGATTACTCTAAAATATACACAGTCTAACTCAGTTTGCTTTGTTAAGAATGGACAGGCTATTGGCGTGGGCGCTGGACAACAGTCAAGAATCCACTGCGTGAGACTTGCTGGACAAAAGGCCGACAACTGGCTACTTCGTCAGTCTCCACAGGTACTTAACCTTCCGTTTAGAGACGACATCAAACGTGCAGAGAGAGATAACGCAATTGATCTTTACATCGGCGAAGAATATATGGACGTATTAAAAGATGGTGAGTGGGAGAGAGTATTTACTGAGAAACCTCCAGTATTCACTAAAGAGGAGAAAGAAGAGTGGCTATCACAAGCCGAGGGAATCACACTAGGTTCAGATGCATTCTTCCCATTCTCAGATAATATAGAGAGAGCCAAGAAGAGTGGCGTTAAATATGTAGCTCAGCCAGGTGGATCAATCAGAGATCAGGATGTAATAGATGCCTGCGACAAATACGATATGGTTATGAGCTTTACAGGACTACGTTTATTCCATCACTAAGAGTGAAAAACTAATACATGCTCTTAAATGAGAATATAAAGGCAGTGTTACCAGTAGGTAGCACTGTTTTTATTTACATCAATTTTACCCCTTAAAATATGGTAAAAAATAATGTTTATGTTATAATATGAAAGGTTGTGTGGAGATAATTTATGTTTAAGAGAGAAACAGTAAAACACATATCAATACTAATCGTTGTAACACTCATTATTACTATGATGAGTGCTTTTGTTTTGCCTAAAAATACAAAGGCAGATGAGGTTGAAACTACAGCAGAGCAGGAAACTACAGAGCCAACACCTGAAGATCCAGATGAGTACGAATTAGTGGCTCATAGAGGTTTCTCAGGAAACGCTCCTGAAAACTCAATGCCAGCTTTCCAGAGAGCTGTGGAAGCAGGCTTTAAACACATTGAGCTAGATATCAGAAGATGTAAGGAAAAAGCAGACGGAACAGCTGATTGGGTAATCAGCCATGATGAAACTTTGAAGAGACTTTGCGGAGTGGATAAAAAAGTTTCAGATATGTATATGGATGAGATTAAAAAATATCCATACAAGACTGGAAACAATCTAAGTCAGTATGGAACTGTAAAGTTGATTTCTTTGAAAGAACTCATCACATATATGAAAGAATGCAAAGACAAAGGCTTGGGCGTAGACTGGAGAATTGAACTTAAGAAATTAGAAGATACTGAGAAAGCTCATATAGAGGAAGAAGTGGTTGAGCCATTAGTGGAAGCAGGACTAGAAGATGATGTTACATTTATTTCTTTCTACTATTCAAACCTATACAATGCGATTAGAAATCATACAAATATTAAGATTTGCTATTTGGCAGAGATTTTGGAAGAAAAATACTTAGACTATGCGATTGCTCTTAGAGATAAGTGGCATGCAAATATAAGTACAGTTATTTTTAGAGGATCTACAAACACAACTGACGAAACAGAAATGCAAGCTGCTAGGGATGCAGGATTCAAACTAGGTGTTTATGTTATAGACAGTAGAGTTATGATGGGCTCTTACTACAGCATGGGAGTCAGATCGTTTACGACAAATGGTGTGGCACCTAGCAGCATGTCTGTAAGTTTGATGAAACACCAATATTCGAAGAGTGATTTCACATACAAACTATCGAAGAAGAGTTATACATTTACAAATACAAGAAAGAAACCTACGTTCACTATTACTTATGAAGGTGAGGAGTTACTAGAAGGCTTGTGTTATGAGACAAGTTACTCAAATAACAAATACCCAGGAACAGGAATAGCTACAGCTACTTTCCTAAGAAACATAAGCGGTGAGAAGGATAAGACTTTTACTATTTCTATGCCAAAGGTTAAGAACTTTGCCGTAGACAAAAATTATTCAACAAGTCTTAGATACAAATGGACTACTAACACAGATGTAACTGGATACAAAGTTTACCAGTACAATTACAAGACAAAGAAATACAAATGTGTTAAGACAATAAAAAATACTGCCACTACAAAAGATGGAGTTATAAAGAAGTTTAAGTTCAAGAAACTTAGCACTGCTAAGAAGTATAGATTTAGAGTTAAGACATATTTGACATACAATAAGAAAACTTACAAATCTAGCCCATGTACAGGAAAAACTACTTACACTAAGCCTGCCACAGACAAGGTTGTAAGAATGAGACGTTCGAAGAAGAAAAAGACTATCTCAGTAGCATTCGGAAGACTTCCTAGAGTAACAGGATACAATGTGAAGATAGCTACAAACAAGAAGTTTACAAAGGGCGTAAAAGTAAAATCAACCAGAACCAAAAAAGGTTTTGTAGTTATAAGAAAACTAAACAAGAAGAAAACTTACTATGCAAAAGTAAGAGGTTACTTGAAAGTTGGTAGTAAGATTTACTACGGTGCTTACAGCAAAGTAGTTTACAAAAAAGGAAAGAAATCAAAGAAGAAAAGTTAAGGAATAGATATTAAATCATGCTGAAGAAATTCGACTGGAACAAAAAAATATTAAATCTAGTGCCATTTTACGGACTAGTACCAATAGTAATTGCTTTATCATTTAATGTATTTGTGTTTACAGGTACTAGACCTCTCACACAACATTTATATCATCACGATATATATTCAAAACTAGATCAGATGATTCCTTTCTGTCCATGGTGGATGATTATTTACGTACTTGCTTTCCCAACTTGGGCGATAGGCTATATCATGATTTCAAGGGAAGAGAGAAAGATTTGCTATAACATGTTTACAGCAGAAATTATAGCAAAAGCACTAGTGTTAGTTTGTTTCTTCGTTTATCCAACAGTTATGGTAGATCCACAACACGATCCTGTATTTAGCAGTCAGATACAACACGGATTTATAGGATGGCTTTGTCGTTTTGTATACAGCTTTGACGAGCCAAACAACTTATTCCCATCTATTCACTGTTTAGAGAGTTGGTTCGTGTTTAGAGCAGCATTTAGTCTAAAACACGGTGGAGTCAAATATAAAACGTTTATGTTTGTTTCAGCAATACTTGTTTTTGCAAGTGTATTGTTTGTAAAACAACATGTAATAATAGACGTCATTGGCGGAGTAGTAGTAGTAGAGATTGCATTATTCCTCGCAAAGAAATATAATCTAGGTAGAGTATTTTTTGCACTAGAACGAAAAATAACAGGCAAAAACCAAGAGGAATAATGAAGAATTTTAAAAGAACAATAATATATATGTTAGTGTTCGTGGCTTTGGCTGCGCTTACAGTCTATGTCATGGTCACTCAGACCAAGTCTTTCTCGCTTAAAAGCTTTGGCGCCATTCTATCTAGCATGAATCCAGTATGGATTATTCTGGCTTTTCTTGGAATGGTAGGCTTTGTTTTCTTCGAAGGCTTCGCCATTGTTATTATCTTGAGAGTCTTTGGTTATAAGAGAAGACTCAGGAGAGGATGGTTTTATGCCGCTCCTGATGTTTATTTTTCAGCCATTACACCATCAGCCACAGGTGGACAGCCTGCATCACTTTATTTTATGCATAAAGATAAAGTGCCAGCAGCAGTTTCTACCATTGCGCTGTTGTTAAATTTAATATTCTATATAGCATCTGTTCTAATACTAGGTTTAGTATGTCTAATTTTCTACCCATCAGTTTTGGGAGAGTTTGATCCATTTTCAATAACGTTAATTACTATTGGCTTCATAACACAGCTTGTTTTGATGCTAGTATTTATTTTGCTTGTGTATAAATCAGTTATTGTAAAGACTATGGCTAATGGACTTCTTAGATTTGCAAAGAAAATTCACTTAGTTAAGAACATGGACAAAAAATTAAAGAAACTTGATGATATGGAAGAGCAGTACAAAGAGTGTGCTGATTTAATTCTTAAGAACAAAGCGACTTTGTCGAAGGCGTTCCTTTGTAACTTCCTACAAAGAGTATCTCAAGTACTTATTTCAGTATTTGTGTTCCTAGGAGTTCAAGGATGGACTGAAGGACATAAAGATATACTTAAAGCATTCTCAGTTCAGGGATTTGTAGCGCTCGGTTCTAACGCAGTTCCTATTCCAGGAGCTATTGGTGCCGCAGACTATTTGTATGTAGACGGTTTTGCCGATTTACTAAACGACCCTGTTAGTGTAGAATTAGTAAGTAGAGGAATTTCATTCTACGTATGTGTATTAGTATGTGGAATATTCACTTTGACAGCATACAGTATTTATAACTTTAGGGGAAAGAAGAAAAAGTAATGTTAGGAGTTTATGATTACACCGTAATATTAACTTATATTTCTGTACTTTCAGCAAGTACAGGTATTTTTGTGACACTTACAAACCCAGGACACCCATATATTGGTATGGTGTTCTTACTATTTTGTGGTTTGTGTGACACCTTCGACGGCAAAGTGGCGCGCACAAAGAAAAACAGAACTAAACTTCAAAAGGATTTTGGAGTTCAGATAGATTCACTCTCAGACTTGATAGCATTTGGCGTGCTTCCTGTTTGTCTGGGAATGGCACTTTACAACAAATCAAATGCAGGATACGAAAGAAAGTTATTCGGTTTTGGTAAAGACCCATGGATTGGAAATATTCCTATTTGGGTTATCTATATCATCTGTGTATTGTTTGTTTTGGCTGCGCTTATTAGACTTGCGTATTTCAATGTCACATGCGAAGAGACACAAAATGAAAATATGGATAGAAAGAAATATTATTTCGGACTTCCAGTTACAAGTACAGCACTTATCTTCCCATCATTCTTGATTTTAAGATATGCAATAGCTGATATTTGGAAATATGATATTTCGCATTTGTATTTCGTGCTATTAGTAATAGTGGGAGTGTTGTTTATTGCAAGGTTTAAGATTACAAAGCCAAGCAACGTGCTGATTTATTTAATGGTAGCATTTGGTGTAGTAGAATTTATCGTAATGTTATTCTTCACTAGCTTGCAGAAGGATATTTGGTCATTTATTAATGCGGTAATAAAATTCTTTAAGTAACAAGAGTTAGAATATGAATTATAAAGAATCAAAACTATTAAGATTTTTATATCACACAGTACCTGGAAGGGTACTTCTAAAGGTTGTAACAAGCCCCATCATTTCTAAAATTGGTGGGGCTTATATGAATTCTAAAAGAAGTGTTCGCCATATAAATAAATTTATCCAGAAAAACAACATAAATATGGACGAGTATCATATTGAGGACTGGGAGAGCTTTGACCATTTCTTCACTAGAAGGATTAGATCAAGATGTCGCCCGATAGACCGCGACGAAGAAGCCTTCGTATCACCATGTGATGGAAGATTATCTGTCTATGACATAAAGGACGACACCACTTTTGAGATTAAAGGAAGCCACTATACAGTGGAGAGCCTTTTGATGGACAAAAAGTTCGCAAAGGAATTTGCCGGAGGCAAAGCATTAGTATTTAGACTATGCGTAGATGATTATCACAGATATGGATATCCAGCAGATGGAAGAATTTTATATCTCCAAAATGTAAAGGGCAGACTTCACACGGTTAGACCTATAGCTTTGGAAAAATATCCAGTATTTATACAAAATGCAAGGGATGTGTCTTTGATTCAGACGAAGAACTTCGACGTGATAGCCCAAGTGGAAGTGGGAGCATTAATGATTGGAAAAATCGAGAACCACAAAGCAGGCGGCCCAGTGGACAAGGGCGATGAAAAAGGTATGTTCCATTACGGCGGTTCAACCATCGTAATTCTAACTAAAAAAGGCGTACTAAACATCCCAGAACACGACGAAGAAATCAAAGTTAAATATGGACAAAGAGTAAATACTTTATTGAGATAAAGCATTGAATTATTATACATTTTGATGTATATTTATATTACTATGTGATGAGCGGTGGAACGTTTTATCCATGGCTCATTTTTTCGTTAGAGGAGGAAATTTATAATGAAAAAATTATTAGCATTAGCCCTAACATTAGTTATGGCTGCAACAGTATTCACAGCATGTGGTTCTTCAAAGAAAGAAGACGCTACTACAGCTAAAAACGAAGAAGTAGCTACTGTTAAGACAGACGGAATGAAAACTATTGAAAAAGGAACACTTAATGTTGGTGTTGAAATCGGATATCCACCATTTGAGCAGTTTGCAGAAGATGGTAAGACTGAAGAAGGATACGACATCGATATTATTTCAGGTGTTGCAAAGAGATTAGGCCTAAAGGTTAACTTTGTAAATACAGCATTTGACGGTATCTTCAAAGGTATCGACAAAAACTACGACGTAGTATGTTCAGCTATCACAATTACAAAGGAAAGAAAGCAGACTATGCTTTTCTCAGATCCTTACATTGACAACTATCAAGCAGTAGTTGTAAACAAAGATAGCAAAGCTAAGATTGGTGCATTCACAGACCTAGAAGGTTTAACAATCGCACTTCAAGAAGGTACAACATCTATGGAAATGATGGATGACCTAATTGGTACAAAGACTTTGAAGAAGACTAAGTATATCAAGAGTGAAAAAGTTACTAACTGCTTCGAGCAGCTAAAGAATGGCGAAGTGGACGCAGTACTTGTAGATAGTACAGTTGCTGACGGACAGGTTGCTAAGAATAAGAACTTCAAGATTGCTTGGAAAGATAATTCAGAACCAGAACAGTTTGGTATCGCTATGGGCAAGAAGAACGTTGGCCTTCAGAAGGCTATCAACCTTGCACTTAAAGATATGAAAGCTAAGGGCGAAATCGATGATTCTTACGATTTCTGGTTCAAACAGGCTAAATAATTATTAAATTAATACTTAAAAATTATTAACTGCTGACAGATCAAGAATCTTGGTTTGTCAGCAGTAATAGAATAGAGAGAATTATGAAGAATTGGTTAAAAAGTGTAATAAGCATTAAAAATTGGCAGAGAAAAACTAAAATTACAACAATCATCGTAATCCTTGCGTTGATTGCTTGTACTGTTTTGGCGTTTATGAAACCTAGCCAGGCGGAAATGGAAGCTCAGGCTTCTCCGCAAATGCAAAAATGGATTGAGAGAGATCAAACTCTAGAGAGAAAACGTGTAACTACTACATATAACAATATGATAATTATCAACTACATTTCGTTTTCTACATCTGGAGCAAATGGTGTAACAGAAAAGTATGTGGGCTTTGCCGGACAGATTCATGATGCCACAGAAGGCGCATGGGAAACTACCGGTCAAATGGTCAACTACACATACAGAATGCTAGGTGTGGGCGAGAACCTAATGCACGGTGCTAAGCTTACTATCTTGCTTACTGTATTATCAATCATACTAGGTGTAATTTTGGGTATCATTTTGGCTCTTGGAAAGATTGCCAAGAATCCAATATTAAGAAATTTATCTAGCGCGTACATTTTCTTCTTTAGAGGAACACCACTTTTGATTCAGTTGTTTGTTGTTTACTTTACAGTTCCTGGTGTTTGTGGATTTGCTTGGAAGAGTTTATTCCCTGGAGATCCAGAAGCCGTGTACAAAGGAGCTTTCGTGGCAGCACTCATTGCGTTTGCCCTAAACTCTGGTGCGTACTGTGCCGAGATTGTTCGTGCGGCTATTCAGTCCATCGACAAAGGACAAGCAGAGGCAGCCAAAGCTCTTGGAATGAGCTATGGACAAACAATGAGAAAGATTATCATTCCTCAGTCTATTAGAAGAATGGTTCCACCTATCTGTAACGAGTTTATTATGATTTTGAAAGATGTTTCATTGATATTCGCTATTTCGTTGATGGATATCACAACTATTTCAAAGACAATCATGACAGCTGAAGGATCATATTTGGTATTTATACCAGCGTTGGTTATTTATCTAATAATCACTGCATTCTTCACATACATATTTAATAAGGTCGAGAAGAAATTCTCGGTATATGAATAGGAGGTGCGATGATGAGTAATATTAGTAAAGGTAACAGCGACTATATTCTTGAGACTGAACACGTTAGAAAGAAATTTGGAAGTCTTGAAGTTTTAAAGGACATTAACCTCCAAGTTAAAAAGGGTGAAGTTATTTGTATTATCGGACCATCAGGTGCCGGCAAATCAACATATCTTCGTTCACTTAACCAGTTAGAAAAGATTACAAGTGGAAAGATTTTTATTAAGGGAGATTTATTCCTACATAGAGAGCACAACAAAACAGTAGAGCGCATCAGCAAAGAAAAGTACAAAAAACTTTTGCTTGAGATGGGCATGTGCTTCCAGAGCTTCAACCTCTTCCCACACAAAACTGTTTTAGAAAATCTTATGATTTCACCTATTACAGTTAAGAATGTGAAAAAGGCGGATGCAGAGAAAAAGGCTTTAGAACTATTAGAAAGAGTTGGTCTTTCTGAAAAGGCTAATGAGTATCCAAGCAGACTTTCTGGTGGACAGCAGCAGCGTGTGGCTATAGCTAGAGCACTTGCTATGGAACCAGAGATTATGTTGTTTGACGAGCCTACTTCAGCTTTGGATCCTGAGTTGGTTGGAGACGTGCTAGAGGTTATGAAGTCTTTGGCTAAGGAAGGAATGACGATGCTTTGTGTAACTCACGAGATGGGATTTGCCAGAGAAGTGGCAGACAGAGTTTTGTTTATGGCAGATGGCATCATCGCCGAAGAGGGCACACCAGATGAGATTTTCAATCATCCAAAGAACCCTCGAACACAGAGCTTTCTAAAGTCTGTAAACAATTAGACAAAATAGATAATGACAGGTATCTTTGAACGGCTTCGAGATGATATTAAATAATAATCACTACTCGAAAAGCCATTACGGGTACAGAACTCAAAAGAACGAGTGTTCTTTATGAATTCTCGTTCTTGTTCGTTCCGAAAAGTTTTTTGGTGAAAACTTTTCGCCCCTATGTCTTTTCTCGTATTGATTAATTTAATATATCATCTCTGCAGATTGTTCAAATATACCTGTCATTTCCTATTTTGTATTGTTTACCCACTTCACTAGCTCTGTGTTCGAGGGTTCTTGCTGATTGAAAATCTCATCTGTGCGATACAGATGGCTGTAAAGATTAGGCCACAGCCGAGTAGTTCTCGTGGGGTGAGTTTGTCGCCCAAGATTACCCAGCCGGCAATCACACTAAACACTGACTCTAGACTCATGATTAGTGAGGCGACGGTTGGGTTTAGTTTGTTTTGGCCGATTATCTGTAGTGTGTAGGCTACGCCTGATGATAAGATTCCTGCGTATAGGATTGGAATCCATGAGTTGAACTGTGTTAGTGGTTCAAACCATTTGGCGAAGCCCCCTGCTTGTACTTGAATGTCGTAAAAGTATGTTGGAATTAAAGTGACTATTCCGCATACTGCTAGTTGTATGATTGACATTCTGACCCCATCCACTTTTGGAGTGTAGTAGTCGATTATCAAAATGTGGAATGAGAATAGTAGTGATGTGAGTAGCAATAGGCCGTCTCCCAATTTGAATGAGGAGAAACTTCCTTTGAAGCAGAGTAGGTACATTCCAACTAAGGCTATCACAACACCGACCCAAACATTCCATCTGCATTTTCTTTTGAAAAATATTCCAAGGATTGGAACTATCAATATATAAAGTGTGGTTAGAAATCCTGCTTTGCCGGCTGATTGTCCAAGTAGTAGACCGATTTGCTGAACATTACTTGCAAGGCAAAGTGCGAGACCACAAAGTATTCCGCCCACAATCAATGTCTTTCTCTGTGCCTTTGTCTTAGGCGCGCCTCGTGTAAGTCCTAGTTTGTCCGCCACTAAAAGTACGGGAACAAGCGCAAGGCACCCAAGCAGAGATCTTATTGCGTTAAACGTAAAAGGACCGACCGCGTTTCCGCCAGATAGTTGCGCAACAAACGCAATACCCCAAATGAATGCGGTAATAAACAGTAGTCCTGAGTTTCTAATTTTGGTCTTCTTCAAATTTCCCATAGAATAAAGTATAATATATTTAAGATTTTTTTGGAAGAAAAGGTTTGTAAAATGGACATCTTCAAAGAGTTAGTACAAGTTTTGATAGAAAAAAACATGACGATTGCTAGTGCGGAGAGTTGTACCGGCGGTTTGTTTGCATCGCACATAGTAGATGTGCCGGATGCGTCAAAGGTTTTGAATGCATCTGTTGTCACATACTCAAATGATGCCAAAGAAAAATATGCCAGAGTATCCCATGAGACTTTGGATAAGTTTGGCGCAGTGAGCGAGCAAGTGGCAGGAGAGATGGCAGAGGGCATCGCCAAAGAAACAGGCGCAAACGTGGGCGTAAGTTTTTCAGGAGTGGCCGGCCCAACAGGTGGCACACCAGAAAAACCAGTGGGCACAGTCTGCGTAGGCTGTTATATAGACGGCAAACTCTGGACCCACACCTTCCATTTAGATTCAAATTTAAGTAGAACCGAAATACGCGAACAATCTGCTTCGCTTATGGCAGAAAAAGTAGTGGAGTTTCTAGATAACCTGGACTTTTTATGTTAAAATTATTAGTGACTATGGGATTTGAACGGGAGTTATTATGCCTATTAAAGTAAAGCAGGATTTAGCTGCTACACAAGTACTAGAAAACGAAAACATATTCGTTATGACTGAAAAAAGAGCCATAACTCAGGACATCAGACCTTTGAAGGTGCTGGTTCTTAATTTGATGCCTGATAAACAGACAACAGAGACTCAAATCCTTAGAAAACTATCAAATACTCCACTTCAGATAGAAGTAGAGTTTTTACAGACTGCCACATACCAGGCTACTCATACAGATTCAAGTTATCTAGATGAGATGTATACCACTTATGAAAATGTTAAAGATCAGTACTTTGACGGACTCATCATTACTGGTGCACCACTAGCTTTTGTGGATTATGAAGATGTGGAATACTGGGATGAGTTGGCGGAGATTATGGAATGGTCCAAAAAGCATGTGCACTCTACATTATATTTGTGCTGGGCGGCATTTGCTGGACTATATTATCATTACGGAATTAAAAAAGTATTTTACGATAAAAAGATTTCTGGAGTGTTTGAGCACAAACTACTCAACAAGAAGTCTCCATTGTTCAGGGGCTTTGACGATGTGTTCCTAGCTCCACAGTCTAGAGAGATTGGAATAAAGAAAGAAGATGTTTTGGCCGAGCCACGCTTAGAGTTAATGGCTGAGGGCGATGTGCCAGGCGTTACTATTGTTAAGACAGTTGATAGCAGACAGTTTTATGTGTTCTGTCATTTGGAATACGACAGTGATACTTTGAAGAAGGAGTATTTTAGAGATTTGGATAAGGGTATTAACCCTGAGATTCCAGTCAATTACTTCCCAGATGATGATCCTACAAAGGATCCAGTGGTTAACTGGAGAGCGGCTGGTCAGTTGTTCTACACAAACTGGATTAACTACTACGTATACCAGACTACACCATATGACGTGACAGAAGTTAAAGACGAAGATTAATGTTCTAATAATATTTTAATGATACAGGGAGATAATAGTGGTAAAGATATTCACAGACAGCACAAGCGACCTTTCAAAGGAACTGCTAGAAAAATATAATATTGGCGTAATCCCTCTTTATATTCACCTTGGTGAAGAGGAGTACAAAGACGGAGAAGAGATTGGAATCCAAGATGCTTTCAAGTGGTCTGATGAAAATAAGACTACGCCAAAGACAGCAGCATGCTCCATAGATGATGTAATAAAAGCAATCGAGCCATATAAAGAATCTGGTGATGATGTTATTATCTTTACAATCTCTGGCGAGATGTCATCTACTTTGCAAGTTATGAGAATGGCTGCAGAGGAAATGGAATATGAAGATCATATGTTTGTGATTGATTCTAGAAATCTCTCAACAGGAATTGGACTTTTGATTATGGAAGCAGCAGTTATGGCGGAAGATGGAAAGAGCGCCGAAGAGATTGTTGCCAAAGTAAATGAGTATATACCAAAATCACGTGCTAGTTTTGTTATTGATACATTAGTTTATCTAGCAAGAGGTGGTAGATGTTCAGCAGTAGCTGCACTGGTTGGTGGAATGCTAAACATCAAGCCAAAGATTGTGGTTAAAGATGGAGCGATGGGTGTTGATAAGAAATACCGCGGTCCATACAAGAAAGTGATTTTGCAGTATGCAAAAGATCTTGAGCCACAGATGTTAAATGCTAAAAAAGACAGAGTGTTTGTGACACATACACCTTGCGATGATGGAATAGTGGAATCGGTAGTTGATTATGTTAAAAGTTTAAATTACTTTGACGAAGTCATTGTGACAGAGGCCGGAACTACTATAGGTAGTCATTGCGGACCAAATACTTTGGGAGTTTTGTTTATCGAGAAATAGTTACTTAAAAGTGTGTGAAGGAAAATGGCTAGTAAGAGAACGAAAAGAAAAAGAAGAAATAGATTGATTATAGCAATAGCATCTATACTTATTGTATTCTTGATTGCTGTTATGATCTGGGTTGCGGTATTTGCGTTAGATTCCGACTCCAGCGAAGGAACCAAATTTATGCTTATGGATATTCCTTTGTTGATTGCGGTGTTTATGATTTTCTTTATCGCAAAGGATCAGCTTAAATAGATAAAAATAACTTTTAAAGTTATATAATAAAAATGGTGGTATAAGGAGAGCAATTTTTAAGAAGAAGGTGTTTTAGTTGTTTAAAAAAGGAGAATATGTTGTTCACGGAAGAAGTGGTGTTTGCGTGGTTGAGCAAATCACAACCACTGACATTTCAGATGACAAGGATCAAAAGTACTATGTACTGGTGCCCGTGAAGACTCCTGAAAGCAAAATTTTCTTCCCAGTTGATAATGACAGAATTGTTTTGAGACCAATCCTGACAAAAAACCAGGCAAGAAAAGTTTTGCGTGACATGAAGAAGGTGGAGCCTGTATTTATTGCGAATGACAGGCAGCGAGAAGTCGTCTACAAAGAGGCTATAGCTTCGTGCGACTGTATGAAACTTGCGGAGATTATTAAAACTTTGCAGGTGCGTAGTAAAGAGCGCGAAAAACAAGGAAAGAGAAACACTTTTGTGGATGATAGGTATTTGAAGGAAGCTAAAGACTTCTTAAATCACGAGTTTTCAATCGCGTTAGAAATCGATTTTGATAAGATCGAAGATTATATAATTGAAAAAATAAAATAGAGGAAATTATTTATGAGTTACGATGATGAAAAATTTGAGCCAACCCAGGAAATCGTCTTCGAGGAAGACGATGTGATTGAGGACTTCGATTTTCCTGAGGAGATGGACGAAGATATAGTCATTGAAGATGAAGTGGAAGACGACAGAATAGAGTTGGATGATGACTATGAAGCGGGTTACGAGGATGCTACTAGACGTGCTAGAGCAGCAGTCCGCGAAGAAACAAATAAAAATAAGAAGATGAATATTATTGCTATTGTTATAGCATGTGTAGTTGTGATGGCAATTGTTATTACAGCGGTTGTATTGTCAAATACTTTCTCTTCTGCACCTACGGATGAAACTACAGCCGTAACTGAAGTGACATCAGAAGAGACTGAGACAAAGGAGACTGAGGTTTCGAAAGAGCATAAGCAAACTCAAAAACCTGTTGTGGAGACTACAAAGAAAGTTAAACCTACTAAAAAACCTAAGCCAAAGCCTACAAAGGCACCTCAAACTCCAGCGCCAACACAACCAAAGACGGACCCACCACAGACGGAGGCACCACAGCCACCAACTAACTAATTAGGAAAATTATGACTGTAAGTAATTATTTAATAAACTTAATAAGGGCTACAGTAAGGAATGAAATGCCAATAGAAAAACCAGATGATATAAGCTGGCGAGATTTATTTGATCTTGCCGTGTTTCACCAGGTAGATGAGTTGGCATTTTTTTCTGTGGAAAAATTGCAAAACAAACCAGAAGGTGAAGATAAAAAACTTTGGATGGAACGACACGAGAGAAGTGAAGTGATAGATGTTCTCCAAAGAGAAGAGGCAAAACTGATTATGGAGGAAGCTTCCAAAAAGCAGATTGGAATTCTTCCTTTGAAGGGGACTGTCTTTAAGAGCCTATATCCTAATACTCTTTTTAGAGAGATGGGAGATTTAGATTTTCTAATAGAGCCAGGCAAGATTGATGAGATGGACTCTATTATGAAGTACTTGTCATACAGTGCAGATAACGTGGGACTAGAAGCAAGCCATGATGTTTATAAAAAGGATCCATATTTAATTGTGGAAAACCATAGAAGACTACTTCCTCCTACTGAAGAGAATCACTGGCACACTGATGATATTTGGGAAAGATTGGAAAGCGATAGTGCAAATCCATATATTAAGTCTATGACATGGACAGACTTTTATCTTTTCCATCTTTTGCACTTTGAGAAACATTACTCGATGGGCGGAAGTGGCATAAGATATATAGTGGATCATTACTATGCTCTTAAAGAACTAAAAGATAAAATTGATTGGGACTTTGTTCGAGACATCTTGCCAAAGATGAATTATGTGGAGTTTGAAAAGATGATTACAGATTTGGCATACGCATTATTTGAAGATGGCGAGCTTACAGAAGAACTGAAAGAGTCTTTGAACTTTATTATGACAAGCGGCAGCTATGGAACGATGGAAGAGTATCAGAGATTCGAGTTTGAAAACTACAAAAAAACTCAAGGCATTAAAACGAAAAAGGGCTATTTCTTTAGACGAATGTTTATGGAAAGAGAGCGAATGGAATATATCTATCCAAATCTAAAAAAACATGGATGGCTACTTCCATTTTACTGGATACATAGACTGATTAAATCAGTTTTTAAAAGTCGAGATAGAGTTAAAAGCGAATTAAAAGGCTTTAAAAATATGAAGTGAGGTTATTATGGGATTGTTAGAAGGTTACGAACCAAAAGAAGTGTGGAGTTTCTTTGAGGAGTTTAGTCAGATTCCACATGGTTCAGGAAATACGAAAGAGATAAGTGACTACGTGGCAAATTTTGCGAAAGAGCGCGGTCTTAAATACAGACAAGATGAAGTAGGAAATGTTGTCATCTTCAAAGATGGTACTGAAGGATATGAAAATTCAGAACCTGTTATTTTGCAGGGCCATATTGATATGGTTGCCGTAAAAGATGATGATGTGGATAAGGACCTAGAAAAAAATCACATTGATTTAGAGATTATCCATGCGGATGATACATCAGACTCAGAAGGCCTTAGAGGAGAATTTGAGCACGACGAATGGGTTAGCGCAAAGGGAACTACATTGGGCGGCGACGACGGAATGGCTGTTGCTTACATGCTAGCGATTCTTGATAGCGATGAAATTAAACACCCACCACTAGAGTGCGTGTTTACAATAGATGAAGAAGTTGGAATGATTGGTGCGACAAAGCTTGATGCATCAGATCTTAAGGGTAAGATTTTGCTAAACGCAGATTCACAGCACGAAGGAAAGTTCGTGGTTGGCTGCGCAGGCGGAGTTATTGTTGAAGCTAGTCTTCCAATAAACAAAGAACCTATCACACCATATGTAATCGAGTTTAGGATTGATGGTTTGACTGGCGGACATTCAGGAACTGCTATTGATCAGTACAGAATGAATGGATTAGTCGCAATGGGAAGAATCCTTCTCAAGTGTTTCCAGAATGTTGGAATGAGAATTATTACAGTGGACGGTGGCGTGGCAGACAATGCTATTCCAACAGAAGCTGAAGCAGCAGTTGTTGTGCTAGAAGAGAATAAAGAAGAGACTGTAAAGATAATAAAAGAAACTTTTGAAGAGATTAAGGCTGAGTTTAAAAACACTGACCCGGATGCAAACCTAACTATAAATGAGGTGGGCGAGCAGGATGTAAGAGCATTGGGCGATGGTTCAACACTTGCCACTATCATTGCTCTTTCAAATATGCCAAACGGTGTTCAAAGAGTTGATTCAAAGATTAACAGTGTTGAGACTTCACTTAACTTAGGTGTCGTTAGAACTGAAGATGACAGAGTGATATTTAAATTCTTGGTTAGAAGTACAAAGGAAACTGCAAAGTGGAATGTAGTAGAGCAGATTCGTGCGCTAACTGAAATCTTTGGCGGAGAAATACAGACATACGGCGGATACAAAGCGTGGGAGCCTATAGAAAATTCGAAGATCACGAAGGTTATGTCAGATAACTTTAAAAGTTTATTCGGCAAAGATGTAAAAGTTGGAACAGTTCATGCTGGACTTGAGTGCGGAATATTCTGCGACAAAATAGAAGGCTTGGATGCCATTTCGTTTGGACCGCAGGTGGACGACATTCATACTACAGAGGAGAAGGCTAGCATACTTTCAGCGAAGAGGTGCTGGGACTTGATTCTAAAAACACTGGAAGATTTAAAATAAAACATATAAGACTAGGCAAAGCGATGCCTAGTCTTTTTTTGTGCAACTGTAAAGTGTCTTTACACCTGTCTTGTCAGATGATAACAATTGTGCTATAATTTCACTCACATGAAAACAGATATACTTATAGTGGGAAGCGGTTGTGCCGGACTATACTGTGCGCTCAACCTTCCTGAAGACAAAGAAATATTGATTATTACAAAAGACACTGTGGAGCATAGTGATTCATATCTAGCCCAGGGTGGTATTTGTATGCTTCGAGACGAAGAGGACTTCGAAAGCTACTTTGAAGATACAATGCGCGCCGGTGGATATATGAACAAGCCAGAAGCAGTGGAGACTATGATAAATGAATCGCCTGAGCTTATCGATGATCTAATTAAGCTAGGCGTTGATTTCACGCGCGATGAAAAGGGCAATCTTAAATTTACAAAAGAGGGTGCTCACCACAATGAGCGAATCTTGTACCACGAAGATGCCACCGGCAAAGAAATCATGGTTCACCTTTATGAGGAATGTAAGAAGAGAAAGAACATTACTATTAAAGAGCACTGGACAATGGTTGATATCCTAAGTTCTGACAATAGATGTTTTGGAATAATAGCAAACAAAAATGGAGATGGACTAGATACTATTTATGCTGACTACACAGTTTTGGCGTGCGGCGGCATAGGCGGTATTTACAAATACTCCACAAACTTCAAACACATAACAGGTGACGGAGTGGCTGTGGCCATCAGACACGGTGTTAAAGTTAAAAATGTAAACTACGTGCAGACACACCCAACGACTTTCTATATTGAGAAAAATCCAGACAGGAGTTTCTTGATTTCAGAATCCGTCCGCGGCGAAGGAGCACTTCTATACAACAATAAAGGCGAGCGTTTTACGAACGAACTAAAGCCTAGAGATATTGTTACTGAGAATATTATTGCCGAGATGGAAAAGGAAGGCGCAGACAACGTTTGGCTTTCATTTAAGCCAATTGAACCAAAAGAGTTAGAGACGCACTTCCCAAATATTGTTAAGTACTGCAGAGAGCAAGGCTACGATGTGCCGGAGCAAATGATTCCAATTATTCCCGCGCAACACTACTTTATGGGTGGAATCAAGGTTGATCTAAATTCGAAGAGTTCGATGGAGCAGCTATATGCGGTGGGAGAGACTTCCTGCAACGGAGTGCACGGCCACAACAGACTAGCCAGCAATTCGCTTTTAGAGAGTATGGTTTTTGCAAAGCGAGCAGCGCGCGACATGGTAGCACACTACGACGAAGTTAAGACTAAGCAGTTTAAAAATATCGACTGGAGCGAATACGAAGATTTAGAGCGATGGCAAGCAGAGAATAAAAAAATAATCTTACAAGAAATAGAAGATGAAAACGAAAAGGAGACAAATATGTTTGATCCAATTACATTAAAAATGAATGTAGACCCACTTATTGAAAGTGCTTTGAAGGAGGATGTCACAAGCGAGGACGTGACTACTAATTCGGTTATGCCAAATGCCGTTGCAGGTAAAGTAGAACTTATCTGTAAGGAAGACGGTGTAATCTGCGGCCTTCAAGTATTCCAACGTGCGTTTGAGATGTTAGATGAAAATGTGAATGTGCATCTACATGTGAAAGATGGAGATAGAGTGGAGAAGGGTCAAAGACTTGGCTCTGTGCGTGGAGATATTAGAATCCTTCTTGTGGGCGAGCGTACAGCTCTTAACTATCTTCAGAGAATGAGTGGTATTGCAACATACACTAGAACTATTGCAGATATGCTGGAGGGAAGTAAAACTAAACTTCTAGACACTAGAAAGACTACGCCAAATAACCGTATATTTGAAAAGTATGCAGTGCGAGTAGGCGGAGGTCATAATCACAGATATAACTTAAGTGATGGTGTTCTTTTAAAGGATAACCACATCAGTGCAGCAGGTGGTGTACAAGAAGCCATCAGACTAGCTAAGGAATATGCACCATTTGTAAGAAAGATAGAAGTGGAAGTTGAAAGTATTGATATGGTGAAAGATGCTGTGGAAGCTGGTGCCGATATCATTATGCTTGATAACATGGACCACGAGACCATCAAAGAAGCAATCGGTGTTATTGACGGAAGAGCAGAAATAGAAGTTTCAGGAAATGTAACTAAAGAAAATATAGAAAAATTATTGGATTTGGGTGTTGATTATATTTCAAGCGGAGCGCTTACACACTCAGCACCTAGTATGGATATTTCTTTGAAGAACTTGCATAGAGTATAGGCCTTAAAAGAGGACACATTTATGGATGGAAGTATAAGAAGAGAAAAAATATTAAAAATACTTCGCGAGAGTGATGAGCCAGTGTCTGGCGGAAAGTTTGCAAAAAACTTTAATGTTTCCAGACAGGTTTTGGTGCAGGATATCGCTCTTCTTCGTGCTGCTAACCACGATATTATCGCCACCCACAAAGGATATATTCTTCAAAATGAAGAGAAGAACCTAAGGGTGTTTAAAGTTAAACACAAACCAGAAAAAATGCTCGATGAGTTAAATATCATAGTGGACTGTGGCGGAAAGATAGAAGACGAGTTTGTCTATCACAAGATGTATGGAGTTATCCGCGTGAATATGGGTGTGAAATCAAGAATGGATGCCCAAAAGTACGTGGAGGAAGTGAACGGAGACATATCGCTTCCACTCGAGATGGTAACATCTGGATTCCACTACCACACAGTGACAGCAGACAGCGAAGAAATATTAGATATCATTCAAGATGAATTACAGAAGAATGGATATCTAGTGGCGCTTAGAGATTATGAGCCAGTAGATTTTTGGAGTTAAAAAGGTTGCAAAAGCAGCCTTTTTTTGTGCGAATATATGCAATTTGCAAAGTGTTTTTTACCCTTATGTATGGTATAATTGTAAGTCAGCAGGATATTATGGAGGGACGGATTATGAGGAAGAAAATATTATCGATTATTGTAACTATTTGTTTAGTATCTGCGGTATTTCCAGTGACTGCTATCAGCACAAAAGCAGCTGATCACATTCACTGTGTTTGCGGCAAAACTGATTGCTCAGGAGAGGGACACAACCCTACTCAAGAATGGCAGAAATGGACTGCTGACAATGAGCTTCCAGTAGATGATGGATACTATTATTTAACATGCGATGTAACTTTGAATACATCATGGGATATGGCGCGCGGATCAGATATGTATATCTGTCTAAATGACCATACTATCTCGATTGAGAACAATGAAGAGTATGCAATACAAACGCAGAAGAACTCGCAACTCACTATCACTGATTGCGAACATAATGGCACAATTACATCCAATAGCGACACCATTATTGATGCGAACAGTAATTCACAAGTTACTTTAAATAATATATCAATTGTAGGTGACGAGAATTCAGAATTGATAAATGTTGGACAAGAAAGCACATTGGTAGCAAACAATGTGATAGGCGAAGGAAACTATACTGACGTGAAGGACGCAATTATCAACTATGGTACTGCCACATTTAATGATTGTGACTTTACTGTAAACACACAGTCTAGTTCAGCAGCCATTTATAATCACGGCGGAACACTAAACACAAACAGAAACGTTATTTATGTAGATGGACTAGATGCTGACGGATATGAAAGCCGCGGAATTATGAACAGTGATGGAACATGGAATTCAAAGGCTGATAATGTTGTTTGTGAAACTGCAGAAGACGCTTATGGCGCACAAGTTAATGGACTCACAAATACAATAAGCAATATTGAAGATTCGCACTTTGAAGGTATTGGAGATAATATTGGATTTGGTATTGAATTAGGTTTTCCAGATCAAACAAATTATGATACAACATTTATTTACGGAGATGTCGAATTAGAGGGTAGTAGCGGATCTATTATGATGAATGGACCAAACGGTTTATTTGCATCAAATAGCCAATCACCTAAAAAGTATTTCACAGGACCACAGGCTTCTATACACTTTGCTACAAGTGGCCAGCCTTTGGGAGCCATGATAGTTCAAGGCGTAACTGATGATATGATAAATAAGTTTAGCTTAATCTATCCAGCAAATTATTATCTTAAATATAATTCTGGAAAACTAGTAGTTACAGATGAAGCGCCTACTACAGTGGCACCAACCACTACAGTTGCACCAACTACTACAACAGTGGCACCAAGTACAGTAGCGCCTACTACAGTAAAACCAACTACCACAGTAGCACCAACTACTACATTGGCACCAACTACAGTAAAACCAACTACTACAGTAGCGCCTACTACAAAGGCCCCTACTACACAGGCTCCAACAGTAGCACCTACTACAGCTGAACCTACACAGGCTCCAACAGTAGTACCTTCTTCAGAAGAGACTACAGGCGGTGAAGTTGCCACAACAAAGCCAACTGTTAAGAAGGTGACTTTGAAGAAAGTTAAGAAGGGCAAAAAGTCTGCCAAAGTTATTTGGAAAAAACTATCTTCGAAGAATGCTACAGGTTATCAGATTAGATATAGTTTGAAGAAGAGCATGAAGAAGGCTAAGAAGAAATTAGTTAAGAAAGTTAATCAGGGAAGTATTAAGATTAAGAAATTAAAACGTAAGAAGAAATATTACTTCCAGATTAGAGCATATTTAGATTTCTCTGGCGAGAGATTATACTCAGCTTGGAGTAAGAAAAAGAGCGTTAAAGTAAAATAAAAACGCGGAGGAATATTTATGAAAAGAAAAGTAATCGCGTTAGTTTTAACAATTGCGTTACTAGCAGTTTCAATGTTTGGCTGTGGTTCAAATGATAACTATTTCTCAGAGCTAGAGCGCACAATCAAGCATGTTGGAAGCACAACCGAGAGCATTATTAAAATAAAAATACCTAAGGAAGCATTTGTAGATGGCACCACTAGTATGCCAGTAGATGTTTCTAACGGACTAAATGCCACATTGAGAGTTGTGACTATGTCAGATACCGACGGAAACGGCGCATGCGATATTGAAGTAATGATGAATGGACAGGACGAATATGCTAAATTTACATCTATTGTTAAGTACGGAAAATATTTGTATGTTCAAACAGACAGCATCCTATCTTTCATAAGCCAGATGGGATTAGACCCTAAGGGCGAGACAGCAGCGCAATTCAAGCAGTTTGGAATTGAAAAGGCCGCAAAGGTTGATATCAAACAAGCTTGCAGAATTTTGGAAATAGACTACGACGAAGACACATTCAACCTAGAAAAACATAAAGCTGATTTAGCAAATTATGTTGGTGATATGGTAGATATTTTAGATGACTACTTTGAAAATCTCACAAGTAAAGATGGTAGAGATTATATTTTAAAGGTTGATAGAAGTAATGCCACAACAGCTATAGATGATGCAATTAACTTTATTGACAATGGTTTGAAAGATGCTTATGACGAAACTTACGACCTAGTCAAAGAAATGGGTGGCGAAAAGTCTGCCAAAGATTTCCCTAAATATGCAGAGGTTAAGGAGAATGCAAAAGAATCTAAAGCCGAACTTAAAGAAGGGAAAAAGGATGCATCAAAAAATATAGGTGATTGCGTATTCACATCAAGAGTTAACTCAAAAGAAAAGAAGATTACTTTCGGCATTGAGAATTATCCAATAGAAGAGGATTGGACAGTGTCTATTATGGTAGACACAAGAAATCGCGAGGATGATCATGTGATTAAAGATCTCATCCCAAGTGATGCTGTCGATGTTACTGCATTACTAAAAGAAATGAAACAAATGGCTGAGCAGAATAATGCAAATATAAGCCAATACTAAGGAATAGGAAATGAGTGATAATAGAAGAAAACCAGATCCAGAAGAAAGAAAGAGAAGAATAGTACTGATAGTAGTTGCACTAGCAGCAGCTTTACTGTTCACGTTTCTTTCATCGTTCTTCTACGATTCGGTAACGAAAAAAGAAATAACATATAACCAGTTCATATCATTACTTGATAATGGAATGGTAAAAGAAGTGGTCTTTGACGACAGCAAGATTATCATTACACCAAAAGATGATTCTCAAAAGAACGAGTTGGTCAAAGTTACTTACTGGACTACTGATATTAAAGATCCAGATATAGTTTCAGAATTAAAGACTACTTACAAGGGAGTAAGTTTTAAAGGTGCGCAGGCTAGTGCCTCAGCCACTGTTTTGGAATTCTTGCTCACTTGGATTTTACCTTTAGTATTTTTCTGGTTCTTATTCTCTATGCTTATGCGCCGTCAAGGTGGCGGAAGCGGAGGAATCTTTGGCGTGGGCAAATCAAATGCCAAAGTATATGTGCAAAAAGACACAGGGGTTACATTTAAGGATGTAGCTGGTCAGAAGGAAGCAAAAGAGTCAGTGGCAGAGTTAGTTGACTTCTTAAACAACCCTGGCAAATATACAGAGATTGGTGCAAAACTACCTAAGGGTGGATTGTTAGTAGGTCCTCCAGGTACTGGTAAGACACTTCTTGCTAGAGCCGTGGCCGGCGAAGCACACGTGCCATTCTTCTCATTAAGTGGTTCAGACTTTGTCGAGATGTTTGTAGGTGTAGGCGCATCTCGTGTTCGTGATTTGTTTAAGCAGGCAGAGCAGCAGGCACCATGTATTATCTTTATCGATGAGATTGATGCCATTGGTAAGAGCAGAGATTCCAGATTTGGCGGAGGAAACGATGAGAGAGAACAAACTCTTAATGCGTTACTTGCTGAGATGGATGGATTTGATCCGACAAAGGGAATCTTGATTCTAGCCGCTACAAACAGACCAGAAGTGCTAGATCCAGCGTTACTTAGACCTGGTCGTTTTGATAGAAGAATTATTGTTGATACACCAGACCTTAAGGGTCGTGTAGATACTTTGAAAGTTCACTCTAGAAATGTGAAATTAGATGAGACAGTAGATTTAGAAGCAATTGCTAATATTACTTCAGGTGCTGTTGGTTCTGATTTAGCAAACATGGTGAACGAGGCTGCTATCAATGCAGTTAAGCAGGGACGCAAGGCTATTTCACAAGACGACTTAATGGAAGCTGTGGAAGTAGTGATTGCCGGCAAAGAAAAGAAAGACAGAATCCTAAGCAAGGAAGAGAAGAAGATTGTGGCTTACCACGAAGTTGGACACGCACTTGTATCTGCTCTTCAAAAAGATGCAGAACCAGTTCAAAAGATTACAATCATTCCACGTACTATGGGTTCACTTGGCTATGTTATAGCTGCTCCTGAGGAAGAGAAGTTCTTGATGAGCAAGGATGAGTTGGATGCTAAGTTAGTAATGCTTCTAGCTGGCCGTGCAGCAGAAGAGATTGTATTTAACTCAATCACTACTGGAGCATCTAACGATATGGAAAAAGCAACAGAGACAGCTCGCTCTATGATTGCTCAATATGGAATGTCTGAAAAGTTTGGATTAATGAGTCTAGAGCAGATAGAAGACCCATATCTTGGAAGAAATACTAGAATGAATTGCAGTGACAAGACTGCTACAGAGATAGAAGAGGAAGTTAAGAAACTTCTAGCAGAGAGATACAGAGATGCTAAGAAACTTCTAACTGACAATAGAGAAAAACTTGATAAGATTGCTGAGTATCTTTATGAAAAAGAAACTATCACTGGAAAAGAGTTTATGGACATTTTCCATTTGGATGATAGAAAAGAAGAGATGGAGAACAATATAGAGGCTAGCGAAGACGAGACAGAATAAATTTATATATGAGTAGTTTTGATATAAAGGAAGAACTGAAAAAAGTACCGCAGACTCCTGGCGTTTATTTGATGAAAAACTCTCATGCAGATGTTATCTACGTGGGAAAGGCTATCAATCTTAAACGCCGAGTCAGCTCGTACTTTAGAGCGGGAGCCCGTCACAGTCAAAAGATTAAATCGATGGTTTCAAATGTTGATGCCTTCGAATACATAATCACTGACTCTGAGCTGGAGGCTCTCATTTTAGAATGTAATCTTATAAAAGAATACAGACCAAAGTACAACACTATGCTTATGGATGACAAGACCTATCCATACATTCAGGTGACTTTGGGCGAGGACTTCCCTAAAATCAAACTCTCTAGAAAAATGAAAAAAGACAAGAACAAATACTACGGTCCTTTCACTAGTGGTTTGGCAGTTAGGGACACCATAGAACTACTCCAAAAGATGTACAAGATTAGAAACTGCAACAAATCATTAGAAGCAGGAGAAGACGGAAAAGCAAAACCAAACGGTAGACCTTGTCTTTACTATCATATAGGTCAGTGCGATGGCGCATGCCAGGGGATGATTAAAAAAGAAGACTACTTAAAACATGTGGAAGATGCTATGGCCTTCCTCGATGGCAAGTTCACTGAAGTGCGCGACGAATTAGAAGAGAAAATGATGGAGGCTTCAAACAACCAAGACTTCGAGGCCGCCAAAGAATATAGAGATTTGATTGCTAGCATAAATCATGTGGCAGGAAATCAAAAGATTGTCACTCACAAGTTTGAGGATAGAGATATTATTGCTTACGATTCTCTAGAGGGAGAGACAGTGGTAGTTGTTTTCTTTGTGCGAAATGGAAAGTTGATTGGCAGAGAAAACTTCTATATGAAGACAGATGAAAATGACGGCAAAGAAATTCTTACAAACTTTATCAAGCAGTATTATATTGGAACGCCATTTATTCCTCATCAGATTTTGGTGCAGGAGGAAGTGGAAGAGCCTGAACTTATCAGTAAGATGCTATCAAGAAATTTAAACTACACAGTTCAGATTGCAAATCCAAAGAAGGGCAAGAAAGAAAAGTTAGTTGAGCTTGCAAAGAAAAATGCCGCCAACTTACTAAAGCAAAATAAAGAGCGATACAGAAGAGAAGAAAAGAGAACTGTAGGTGCAGTTAAAGAAATTGAAAGTTTGATTGGCGTCTCAGATGTGGTTCGAATAGAGTCTTACGATATATCAAACACTAGCGGCTATGAGTCTGTTGGTTCAATGGTAGTGTATGAAAATGGAAAGCCAAAGAGAAATCACTACAGAAAGTTTAAAATAAAAACGGTTCAAGGACCTGATGACTATGCAAGTATGCGCGAGGTTTTGCTTCGTCGCTTTACTCACGGCCTAGAATCTAAAGATGAGATGGATTCATTTGCTAAGTTCCCAGATCTTCTTTTGATGGACGGTGGAAAAGGCCAAGTAAATATAGCGCTTGAAGTGTTAAAAGAAGTAGGACTAGATATTCCAGTTTGTGGAATGGTAAAAGATGACACACACAGCACTCGTGGCTTGTTTTATAACAACGAAGAGATAGACATTGACAAACGAAGCGAAGCGTTTAAACTAATCACGAGAATTCAGGATGAGACACATAGATTTGCCATTGAATATCACAGAAGATTAAGGGGCAAGAAAGAGATTAAGTCCATCCTAGATGATATAGAGGGCGTTGGCCCTACTAGAAGAAAGGCTTTGATGAGGACTTTCAAAGATATTGACAAAATTAGGGAAGCAACAGTGGAAGAATTGACAAAAGCCGATGGTATTACAGAAAATGTAGCCAAAAACATTTACGAGTATTTTCATAAATGATAGAATAATAAAGATGGAGTAAAATTATTCTTATAATTCGGAGGATGTTATGGAGAATATGAAATTTAGCGATATCATTAATAATTATGGACTAGTATATTACACACCTGAGATTGATCCAGACGAGGTGATTATTAACACGCCAGAAGTTAACAGACCTGCTTTGCAGCTCGCTGGTTTCTTTGAACACTTCGATAAAGAGCGTGTTCAGGTTATTGGAAATGTGGAATGTGCTTTCCTGGATAATATGGAAAAGAAAAACCGCGTATGGGTTTATGATAAATTGATGAGCAGTGGTATTCCTTGCCTAATCATTTGTCGAGGCGTCGAGCCGGATAAAGAACTACTAGAAGCAGCAGTTAAGCATAGTGTGCCTGTAGCTACCACAGAGATGGCTACTTCACCATTTGACGCGGAACTTACTAGATGGCTTCACGTTCAGCTTGCGCCAGAAAAGACTATCCACGGAGTTTTGGTGGATGTGTACGGCGAAGGAGTTTTGATTATGGGTGAGAGCGGCATCGGTAAATCAGAAGCTGCCCTTGAACTTATAAAGCGCGGTCACAGATTAGTTAGTGACGATGTTGTTATTGTTAAAAAGGTAAGTGACGAGACTTTGATTGGAACTTCACCTGATATGACAAAGCACTTGATTGAACTTCGTGGTATCGGAGTGATTGATGTTAAGGCATTGTTTGGTGTTGAAAGTATTCTAGACACAGCAAACATTGATATGGTTATCCAACTAGAAGAGTGGGACCGCGGCAAAGACTACGACAGACTTGGACTAATAGATCACCACATAGACATTCTTGGAAACCAAGTTATAAGTTACAACATCCCAGTTAGACCTGGACGAAATGTTGCGGTTATAGTTGAGTCAGCATCAGTTAACCACAGACAGAAGATGCTTGGTTACAATGCAGCACAAGAACTCGAGAGAAGAGTGGAAGAGAGTTTCTCAGAAGATAAATAATTGTTTAGTGAGGAAGACTAAAAAATTAGGAGTTAATATGAGAGAGTATTGTTTTGGAGTGGATGTAGGTGGCACCACAGTAAAAATTGGATTGATTAAAACTACTGGCGAGATAGTAGAAAAGTGGGAGATAGAAACTGACACTAGTAATAATGGTGAAAACATATTGGGAGATATTTGTAAATCTCTTGATGCTAAATTAGATCAGTGGAATCTCAAACCAAATGATATAGAGGGAATTGGAATTGGACTTCCTGGCCCGGTGCTAGCAAATGGCACAGTTTTAAATTGTGTAAATCTAGGTTGGGGTACTTTTAATGTGACAGAAAAGATGTCACAACTTTTCCATGATGTTCCAGTGAAGGCAGACAACGATGCAAACGTAGCAGCGTTGGGCGAAGACTGGATGGGAGCTGGAAAGAAATATAGCAGTATAGTAATGGTTACTCTAGGCACTGGTGTAGGTGGCGGAGTAATTATTAATAAAAAGATAGTCCAGGGCTTTAACGGAGGCGCTGGAGAGATAGGACACATCACTGTAAACGAAGAAGAGACAGAGAGTTGTAACTGTGGAAGATTTGGATGTCTTGAGCAGTATTGCTCAGCTACAGGTGTAGTTAGACTTGCAAACAGATATTTGCAGTCTCACGGTGAGCCTACAAAGATGAGAGACATTAATCCTCTTGCTTGTAGAGATGTGTTCAACCTAGCAAAAGAAGGTGACGAGGCAGCAGCAAATGTCGTTAGAGAAATGGCTGAGTGTCTAGGCAAAGGTCTTTCAGTTATTGCAAGCGTCGTAAATCCTCAGTGCTTTGTTATAGGCGGAGGAGTGAGCAAAGCTGGTCAGTACTTGATTGATAATGTGGAAAGATATTACAGAGCAAGTTGTTTTGCACCATGTAGTAATGCTGAAGTAAAACTAGCAGAGCTTGGAAATGATGCAGGAATTATTGGAGCAGCAGCTTTGGTTTCAAGATCAGAAGAAAAAGTAATTTTAGACTAAGGATATAAAAATGATAGAAACTTTAAAACAGATAGTTGGTGAAAACAGCATATTGGAAAATGAGAACATGGCAAGTCACACTACATTCAAGTGTGGTGGAAATGCCAGTCTTTACATTGCGCCAAATTCCACTGACGAACTAGTGAAAGTGCTAGAAGTTTTAAGAAATGAAAACTATCCATATATGGTTATTGGAAACGGAAGTAACTTGCTAGTGAAAGATGAAGGTTACGACGGAGCCATAGTGGAAGTAGATAAAAAGATTTCAGAAATAGATGTCCGCGGCGAAGAAATAATAGTAGAAGCCGGAGCAAAGCTTTCAAAGGTTGCTACTATTGCTATGGAAAATGATTTGGCGGGCTTTGAGTTTGCACACGGCATCCCAGGGAATATGGGTGGTGCAGTTGTAATGAATGCTGGAGCTTACGGCGGAGAAATGAAAGATGTCCTTAAGTGGGTGAAGGTAGTAGATCAAAATGGTGAGATTAAAACTCTAGAGAATGAAGAACTAGAGTTAGGTTATAGAACAAGCCGTGTTATGAAAGAAAAGATGATTGTTCTTGAGGCTTGTATCAAGTTAGACCTTGGAGTGATGGGTGATATAGCTGAAGTGATGGCTCTTCTAATGAGCAAAAGAAAAGCCAGTCAGCCACTAGAGTATCCAAGTGCTGGCTCTACATTCAAAAGACCTGAGGGTTACTTTGCAGGAAAACTAGTGCAGGACGCTGGTATGAAGGGTTACCGCGTGGGCGATGCCATGGTATCAGACAAGCACAGCGGTTTTGTTATTAATTGTGGTAATGCCACAGCTACAGAAGTAATACAGGTTATTAAGGATGTACAGGCTAAGGTGAAAGAGGACTTTGGCGTGGACTTAGAGCCAGAAGTTAGAATTATCGGATAAAGCATTGGTTTACAAAACCAAGAGGAGTAAAATATGCGTTTTGTAATAGTAACCGGAATTTCCGGAGCGGGAAAAATTTCAGCATTAAAGATTTTTGAGGACAGCGGTTTTTACTGTGCTGACAATCTTCCTATTGAGTTAATTAACAGCTTTGCAGATTTGGTTTTTGCAGAAAACAGTGAAAAGAACAAAGTAGCAATAGGTGTTGATATTCGAAGTGGCGCTCGTCTTGATAAGATGAATGATGTCCTTAAAGAACTTAAGGAAAAGGATCAAGAATATGAGATTCTCTTCTTAGATTGTAATGATCAAACTTTGGTCAAGAGATTTAAAGAGACTAGACGCTCTCACCCAATGGGCGATCAAGACAGCGTGTATAACGAGATAGAAGAGGAGAGAGAAAAGTTAGCCTTCCTAAAAGACCAGGCTGACTATATTATCGATACTAGCAATCTCCTAATTAGAGACTTGCGCAAAGAAATTGAAAATATCTTTATTAAGGATAAAAAATACAATAACTTATTCGTAACTATATTGTCGTTTGGATTTAAGTATGGTGTACCAGCAGATTGTGATTTGGTATTTGACGTAAGATTCTTGCCAAACCCATACTACGAACCAAAACTTAAGAAAAAAACTGGTGAAGACAAAGACGTTCAAGACTTTGTATTAAATTCCCCAGTCTCGGAAATATTCCTCGACAAATTATTTGATATGATAGAGTTCTTAATTCCAAACTATATAGAAGAGGGAAAGAACCAACTAGTAATTGGAATAGGATGTACAGGTGGACATCACAGATCCGTTACAGTGGCAAACGAACTTTACAAAAAACTATCTAAGGATGATAGCAATTACGGTTTAAGAAAAGCACACCGTGATATTGATAGATAATTATGAGTTTTACTTCAAAGGTAAAAACTGAATTAGCAGATCGCATTAGTAATGCAAAACATTGCAGGGTAGCAGAAATTGCTGCCCTGATTTCAATGTGTGGAAATGTTTCAATAGATGAACATGATAACTACACAGTATATATTCAAACTGACACTGAAGTGACAGCAAAGAAATTCAGAGAACTACTATGGAAGTCATTCCATATAGACACAGATGTGGAGGAGAAGGACAAGCAGTTATCGCATTCTAAAAAAACATATATTGTAGAGATAAAGAACAATGCTGATGCTCTTGAGGTTTTAAAGGCTACAAAGATTATGAATAGCCAAAGTGAAATAGAAGAGCAGATGAACATAAACAAAAATGAAATAATAAAGAAAGATTGTTGCAAGAGGGCATACTTAAGAGGTGCATTCTTAGCAGCGGGTTCTATTAGTGATCCTGAAAAGTCTTATCATTTTGAGATTAAGTGCACAAATGAAAATAAGGCTAATCAGATTGTTGATATTTTAAAGTCCTTTGACGTGGACGCAAAGACTTTAAATAGAAAAAATAAGTTTATTGTATATTTAAAGGACAGCGAGAAAGTGGTAGATGCGCTAAACATTATGGAAGCACCTATTGCACTGCTAGAAGTTGAGACTATTAAGATAGACAAGCAGATGTCTAACAAGATTAATCGTCAAATGAATTGTGATCAGGCAAACATAAATAAGACGGTTAATGCATCTAGAAGAATGATTGAGGATATCAACTATATAGAAGAGGAAGTTGGCCTTTCATATTTGCCGGAGAAGTTGCAGCAAATTGCAAGAATTAGAGTGGAAAATCCGGATGCATCTTTGCAGGATATTGGTGATATGATGGTGCCATCTCTTGGCAAATCTGGAGTTAATCATAGACTAAGAAAAATCAGCGAAATAGCCGAGAATTTAAGGGCTGAAGAAGGTTCGAAATAGGCTTACAGCCTTTTGACAAAGGCAGTTATAGTGTAGTAAAATGACTACTAGGATTATTTGTATCGGAGATGATTTTATGAGTAGAATTAGAGCAATATTTGTATACTTTTTCGTGCTACTAGCAGAGGGTGGACTTGTTTATATGGCAAAAGAACCACTCACTTGTACAGGCACAATTTTTATTATGAATATTACAGGTGGAAACCAGTTGAATGTTAACGTTCGTGTTAGACATTTGGCGCATATAACAGTTGGCGTTATCTGCCTACTAGCATGTATCGGACTATTGCTTATGGCAGTAGATTTGATTGGTGGAAAATCTAAAGGACTACTTAAGTTCGCATATATGTTTATGGCTGTTTACCATTTGATTCAAATTACAGCATGTATTTATATTTACACAGCTACTAATCTCATTCAGACTAATAGACAAAAAGCAAACATTTTAGTTTATTTCATTGCGGAATGTCTGTTGTTGATAGTTATGGCTCTGTACATACTTCGAGAGTTAGGCTTGATGAGATATCTAGACAAACTATCAGCGGTATTACTACTACCTATCATCGGTCAAATAGTTTCAAATGGATTGTTAACAGGTAAAAATGTAAAGATGGCATTGCTACATGGATTTATTACCGCATTGCCAACCATTGCAATATTTGTTTTTGAGGCATTTATTTTGGAGGCTTCGATACGTAGACAAAGATAATCGAAATTACAAACTTCCGGAATCATCAGTTTCCGGAAGTTTTTTACAATAAGAGGTTTTATGGATTTTACACATTTGCATGTCCATACAGAATACAGTCTGTTGGACGGCTCAAGTAAAATTAAAGAGATTACAAAGCAGGCCAAAGAGCTTGGAATGAACAGTCTCGCTATTACAGATCACGGTGTGATGTATGGCGCGATTGATTTTTATCGTGCGGCCAAAGATGCAGGCATTAAGCCTATTATCGGCTGCGAGGTTTATGTGGCCCCAGGTTCTAGGTTTGAAAAGGAAGCAGGTGAGAGTGAAGATCGTTACTATCACCTTATTTTGCTTGCAGAAAACAACAAAGGTTATGAGAACCTTTGCAAGATTGTATCTAAAGGCTTTGTGGATGGCTTCTATTACAAACCTAGGGTTGATTACGAAGTACTAGAAGAATTCCACGAGGGTATCATTTGTTTAAGTGCTTGTCTAGCTGGTGAAGTTCAAAGACATTTAGCAAGAGAGAATTACGAGGCCGGCAAAGAAGCTGCACTTAAGTATTTGAAAATCTTTGGCGAGGGCAACTATTTCCTTGAGATGCAAGATCATGGAATTCCAGAGCAGCAGACTGTAAACCAGCAGTTGCTTCGTTTAAGTAAAGATATAAATGTGGACTTGGTTTGTACAAACGATGTTCACTACACATATAAAGATGATGTGGAAGCACACGACATTTTGCTTTGCATCCAGACTGGCAAATTAAAGAGCGATGAAGATAGAATGCGCTACGAAGGTGGCCAGTATTATTTGAAGAGCCCTGAGGAGATGGCAGAGTTATTTAAGTATGCGCCACAGGCTCTTGAAAACACACAGAAGATTGCAGACAGATGTAATGTGGACTTTGAGTTTGGCGTAACAAAGCTTCCTAATTTCGATGTGCCAGAAGGTTACACTCCTTGGACATATCTAAAGGAACTCTGCGAGAAGGGACTTGAAAAGAGATACCCTGTGATGCGAGGCGAGGAAGATCCAAATTGTGATGCCACAAAAGAAGAACTTGAGGAGCGATTAAACTTCGAGTTAAACACAATCAAGAACATGGGATACATTGAGTATTTCTTGATTGTTTGGGACTTTATAGATTATGCAAAGAGAAACGGAATCCCTGTAGGCCCAGGTCGTGGCTCTGCAGCGGGAAGTATCGTTTCATACTGCTTGGAAATAACTGATATTGAGCCAGTAAGATATAATTTGCTATTCGAGCGTTTCCTAAATCCAGAGCGTGTATCAATGCCCGATATTGATATCGACTTCTGTATCGAGAGACGCCAAGAAGTAATTGACTACGTAGCAGAAAAGTACGGCAAAGACCACGTGGCTCAGATTGTTACATTTGGAACACTAAAAGCAAAGGGTGTAGTAAGAGACGTTGGACGTGTTCTTGATATGCCTTACGCTAGATGTGATCAAATCGCAAAGATGATTCCAAACGAACTTAACATTACTTTGGCGGAGGCCCTAAAGACTAGCAACGAGCTAAAGGTAGAATACGAGAACGACCCTGAGGTTAAATATTTGATTGATATGTCAATGAGACTAGAGGGACTTCCACGTCATGCATCAATGCATGCAGCCGGCGTAGTTATCTGCGCAAAGCCTGTGGATGAGTATGTTCCTTTGTCGCTAGCGAGCGATGGCTCCATAACTACTCAGTACATTATGACTACGTTAGAAGAACTTGGACTTCTCAAGATGGACTTCCTTGGACTTCGAAACTTAACAGTTATTCAAAATACAATCGACCTCATCAAAGAAAACAAAGGCGATGTGGTTAATCTAAAAGAGATAGATTATGACGATAAGAAAGTTCTAGGATATATTGGAACAGGAAACACAGAGGGAATCTTCCAGTTAGAGAGTGCAGGTATGAAGAGTTTCATGAAGGAACTTAAGCCTGAAACTTTGGAGGACGTGATTGCGGGTATTTCTTTGTACCGTCCAGGTCCTATGGACTTTATTCCAAAATATGAAGAGGGTAAAAACAATCCTGAGGCAGTGACTTATGACTGCCCAGAGTTAGAGCCTATCCTCAAACCGACTTACGGATGTATCGTTTATCAGGAGCAAGTTATGCAAATCGTTCGTGACTTGGCTGGCTATACTTTGGGCCGAAGCGATTTGCTTCGCCGTGCCATGAGTAAGAAGAAGCAGGACGTAATGGACAAAGAGCGCCAGAACTTCGTTTACGGAAACGAGGACGAGGGCGTTAAAGGATGTATAAACAACGGAATAGATGAAGCTATCGCAAACAAGATTTATGATGAGATGACAGACTTTGCAAAGTATGCGTTCAATAAATCTCACGCGGCAGCTTATGCGGTTGTTGCCTATCAGACAGCATACCTTAAATACTATTATCCAACAGAGTTTATGGCAGCTATGCTTTCATCTGTTATGGATAACTCAAGCAAAGTGGCTGAGTACATTTACTCATGTCGCTCAATGGGAATCGAGATTTTACCTCCAGATATAAATGAGGGCTTTAGCGATTTCTCAGCGGCAGGTGATAATATTAGATATGGTTTGACTGCCATCAAGAGCGTTGGACGTCCTATCATTTCAGCCATCATAGAAGAGCGCGAGAAAAACGGAAAGTTTAATGATATAGATGAGTTCATTTCTAGAACTATGCAGCACGGTGTTAACAAGCGTGCAATTGAAAACTTCATCAAATGTGGAGCGTTCGATTCATTTGGCGCTACTAGAAAACAGATGATGATGGTTTACAACGACATTTGTGACAGCATCTCTCAAGAAAACAAGACTGCTATGGAAGGACAAGTATCATTCTTCGACATAGCGGATGATGAGACTAAAGATGCATACAAGGTAAGAATGCCGGACTGTGGAGAGTTCGACAAAGAACAATTACTAGAATTCGAAAAAGAGATTCTTGGAATATATGTAAGCGGCCATCCTCTTGATGAGTTAGAAGATAAGTGGAAGAGCCACATCACAAATATTTCAATTGACTTTAACGAGCCTGAAGAGGG
Organism: Eubacterium sp.; assembly: GCA_017514785.1. GTDB lineage: Bacteria > Bacillota > Clostridia > Lachnospirales > Lachnospiraceae > Eubacterium_G. The sequence continues at coordinate 68,544 of JAFWIO010000019.1, forward strand.
TGAAGATCCAAAGGTTAAAGACAAGAGCAAAGTGACAGTGGGCGGAATTATCAATACTTTGACGAAGAAGTTCACAAAGAGAGGCCAGCAAATGGCGTTTATTACTTTGGAAGATTTGGTTGGAACTGTAGAAGTGATTGTTTTCCCAAGACAGTTCGAGCAGTACAGAACCCTTATGGAAGAAGGACAGATTATTTTTGTATCGGGCGAGGCTCAGATAGAAGAAAACAACGACGGCAAAATTATTGCAAACAATATTTCTTCATTTGGCGACATGCCTTCTAAAATCTGGGTATCATTTAAAAACAAAGATGAGTACTTTGAAAAAGAAAAAGAATTTGAAAACTTGCTTTGGAATAATCACGGAAATGACATCGTGATGGTTTACTTAGCAGAAGAAAAGCAAGTAAAGCAGATGGATTCTAAATACAATGTAAATGGTTCATCAGAGTTTATCGCAAAACTTAAAGAAATATATGGCGAGGAGAATGTGAAATGATAATCACATCGACTTCAAATGATCAAATCAAAAAAATAGTAAAACTGCGCGAGAAGTCCAAAGAGCGAAAAGCCGAGGGCTTGTTTGTGGTAGAAGGAATCAGAATTTTTAAAGAGATTCCAGCGTTCGATATCGATTCTGTTTATGTGTCTGAAAGTTTTGTGAAAACTTATATAAACGTGGATAAGGAAAGTGCGACTGATAATAGATATGACAACATTCCAGATTTGTTTAGTAGAGTGGACTATACAGTGGTTGCTGATAATGTTTTTAAGAAACTATCTGACACTGTAAATCCACAAGGCGTTTTGGCTGTAGTTAGAATGGCTGATTACACTTTGGATGAAGTATTAAACGGCCGCAACAAAGAAAACAGTTGTATCGTTGTCTTAGATAAAATTCAAGATCCAGGAAATCTTGGAACAATTATCAGAACTGGAGAGGGCGCTGGTATTAGTGCAGTAGTTATGAGCTCTGACACAGTCGACCTTTATAATCCGAAAGTTATTCGCTCAACTATGGGCTCAATATTTAGAGTGCCATGTGTGATAGTAGATGACCTAGGAGCAGCAGTTAATGAAATGAAGGCTAGCGGCGTTACTACATACGCAGCACACTTAGACGGTGAAGATATTTCAAGTGTTGAGTTAGCAAATGATAGAGCGTTCCTAATTGGAAACGAGGCAAATGGCCTTTGCGATGAAGTGGCAAGTTTGGCTGATAAAAAAATAAAGATTCCAATGGAAGGTGAAGTGGAGTCTCTAAATGCAGCTGTAGCCACAGCAATTTTAATCTATAGATAATTTAATCACATATTGTATGTGATAATAATATATGTTATAATGAATCGGAACAGAACAGATCTAAAGGTGAAACATGCGAAGGTTAATACATTACGGACTTGACCTTCTATATTGAGTTCCCTGCGAGTTTAAAGACTTGTATGTGCCGGTGCCAAAGCGCCGGCACTTTAAAATTATCGGAGGATAAATATGAAATCATTTTTAAAACGAGCAATAGTGATGGTACTAGCACTAGCTATGGTATTTGGCGTAGCCGGATGTGATTTGTTTAAGAAAACAAATAAAGGACACACAGATTTATTCTGGTATATGAATTTAACAGAAGAAAAAGAGGGCGGCAAAGAAGTTAAGTTCACTTCAAACGAGGGAGAAGTGGCAGCTGTGGCGCTAGAAGATAGTTATGCCGAGGAATACGGAATTGTTAAAAACGGAGACTGCTTTGTAAACATCGACAGTTTAAAGAGCGGTGTGGATGATAGATTCTACTATGATGAAAACGAGAAACTTGTGATGTTCACTAACGCAACAGAAACTGTAATGGCAGATGTGGGAAAGAGTGCGCTCACGAATGGCGAAGAGAAAGACTATCAGATTTCATTTGCCGAGAACGGAAAGTGCTATGTGAATATGGACTTTGTGACAGACTGCATAAGCGCCGATTATAAACTCTTTGACGCGACAAAGAAATGTCCGGCTATCATTAGTCTTAATTATAAAACTGGAAAATCCAAAGAAGGAACTTTGGACGATGACATAGAAATGAGAACAAATGGCGACTACCAGAACCTCATCGTCAAAGAACTAAAAGAAGATACAAAGGTTAAGATTATAGAAGAAGGCGAAAACTGGGATAAGGTTAAAGCCGTGGGTGGAATAATCGGCTTTGTTCCAACTAAGTATGTGGATGATATAAAGACAGTAGAATCTGTATACAAGAGTGACGAAGATACATATAACCATCAGCTAATTAAAGATGGTGTGAATATGGTTTGGGATGCTGTTTATAATCAATCAGCAAATGCTAACTTCAAAAACGATGTAAAACATGTTAAGGGAGTAAATGTAGTTTCTCCTACATGGTTTGAGATGGCAGACAAACAAGGTGGACTCACTTCAAGAGCGAGTGAAGACTACATTAAGACGGCTCACAAAAACGAAATGGAAGTTTGGGCTCTTTTGGATGATTTTAAGAGCAAGAAAATCAGTCATTATGTTTTGAGTCACACAAGTTCTCGTCAAAGACTAATCTCTAGTTTGATAGACAGTATTGACGGACTAGGAGCCGATGGAATAAACATTGACTTTGAGTTTGTGACAGAGTCAGTAGCTAAAGACTACTTACAGTTCCTAAGAGAAATGTCAGTGGCATGTAGAAAACATAGAATCACTTTATCTACAGATAACTATGCTGCTATGGGACACACAGCATACTATGATTGGAAGCAGCAGTATAAGATTGCAGACTATGTAATCTTTATGAATTACGATGAGCACAACGCATCAAGCAAAGAAGCCGGATCAGTTTCATCTTTAGACTTTATGGAAAATGCAATAACTGGCTCTATAGAAGTGATAGGTGAGTCAAACAGAATAGTAAATGGAATGCCATTCTTCACAAGACTTTGGGAGATGATAGGCGAAGGCAAAGGCTCAAACAAAGGAGTGTTTGTGGAAGATGCAGTAGATGGAAACTATTACTTGAATTCTCAAGCGCTCACTATGAATTTAGCAGAGAAAGCGTACAAGAAGGCAAACGCTAAACCTTCATTTGATAAAGCCACAGGCCAGAACTATGTGACTTGGGAAAAGAAAGACATCACTTACCAAATGTGGTTAGAGGACGAGACATCTATCAAGTCTAGACTAGAGTTAACTAAGAAATATAAACTTGGAGGTAATGCTTACTGGGCATTAGGGCAAGAGAAAGATAGCATTTGGAATGTTATTGAGGAGAATAAATAGCCATGAAAGAAAAATTCATGAGGGCGGCTTTGAAGCAGGCTAAAAAAGCAGAAAAGAGAGACGAGGTTCCAGTAGGTTGCGTCATTGTAAAAGATGGCGAGATTATTGGGCATGGCTACAATCGCAGAATGACTGATCGAAATACTATATCTCATGCAGAGATGAATGCTATTTTGAATGCTAGTAGAAAACTAGATGATTGGAGATTGGACGATTGCGAGATGTATGTTACTAACGAACCATGCCAAATGTGTGCTGGAGCAATAGTACAAGCGAGAATAAAGAAGGTTTATATTGGCTGTATGAATCCAAAGTCTGGATGTGCAGGTTCTATTATGAATCTTTTGCAAGTGGATGAATTTAATCACCAGGTAGAAATAGAAACTGGTGTGTTGGAAGATGAGTGTTCAGCCATTATGACAAATTACTTTAAGGAATTGCGCAATAATAAATAATCGTATATAATGATTTAGTCGCGCAGCCGGGGAAGTAGCGGAGCCCTATACCTGAAGCCCGCTTTAGCAGGGGTGATGATTTGCCTCGGGTTTAGATGGTAAGGCTGCCCTTTATAAGCGATGTTGACGTTTGGGTCTTATGCATTAGAACTCTATGAACCGTGTCAGGTCAGGAATGAAGCAGCACTAAGTAGATAATTCTAAGTGACATGAGGGTGCCTAGACCGAGTTGGCTGTAGAGGTAACGCTTATGATTTACTCACAAAGCAAGTCGCGCGATATTAAAAAGTAGGATGAAGTAACATCCTACTTTTTTAGTGTAAAAATGCCTGAATTTCGTTAAAAAAGCCGTTTTTCTATCTTGAATGAGACCCCAGAATATTATATAATATTTCCAAAGGTGTGTGCGCAGGTCAAATTTGCTACAACACCGATAAATTAAGGGAATTTTAAGGAAAGGGACGTCATGTCTTATCAAGCATTATATAGAAAATTTAGACCTAATACTTTTGACGAAGTAAAGGGACAAGACCATATAGTTACGACTCTTAAAAATCAGATTAATTCTGATAGAATAGGACACGCTTACCTTTTCTGTGGAACACGTGGAACAGGTAAAACTAGTGTAGCTAAAATTTTGGCGCGCGCGGTTAACTGTGAAAATCCTCAGGACGGAAGTCCTTGTATGGAGTGCGAGACTTGTAAAACTTCAGAGGGTGGAAGTGCTCCTAACATCATCGAGATGGATGCCGCATCTAACAACGGTGTTGATGATGTAAGACAAATTATTGAAGAGATTCAGTACTCACCAACAGTGGGTAAATATACAGTATATATTATTGACGAGGTACATATGTTGTCTGGTCCAGCCTTCAACGCTTTGTTGAAGACTCTAGAGGAACCACCAGCATATGTTATTTTTATACTTGCAACAACGGAACCTCACAAGATTCCTGTTACTATTCTTTCTAGGTGTCAAAGATATGATTTCAAGCGTATCTCTATTGAGACTATCGTAGACAGACTACAGGAGTTGATGGACAAAGAAGGAATTAGTGTAGATGATAAAGCCCTTCGCTACATCGCAAAAGTGGCTGATGGTTCTATGCGTGATGCACTAAGTTTGCTTGATCAATGTATCGCTTTTTACGCAGACCAAGAACTAACTTACGAAAAAGTGTTAGAAGTTTTGGGCGCTGTGGATGGCGAAGTGTTCAGTCGTTTAACTAGATGCATTATCCAGGGCGATGTTGCAAGTACTATGAAGATTTTGGATGAGGTTGTAATTCAAGGTCGTGAATTGGGACAGTTTGTAAATGATTTCATTTGGTACTTGAGAAACCTCATGCTCGTCAAAGGATCCGAAGATGCTATGGAAGTGATTGATGCTCCAATGGAGAGAATAGAATCGCTAAAGCAGGAAGCAGAGATGGTAGACAATGAAACTGTTATGAGATATATCAGAGTTCTATCAGAGACAGCTGCTCAGATTAAGTATTCAGACCAAAAGAGAGTGCTTCTTGAGATTGCTCTTATCAAACTAAACACTCCAGCTATGGAGAATGATTACGAATCATTGATTAATAGAATTTCGGTTTTGGAAAACAAAATTGAAAGTGGAAATATAAAAGTAGATGCAGCTCCAGTTCGAAGAGCAAATGCCGAAGTGGTGACTAATGGTAATCCTTTGCCGGAGGCGGATGATACTGCGGACGCGCTCGAAGAAGAGCCAGAGGAACCAGTAGAAAAGGCTGTGCCAGAAGATGTTCAATATGTGGCTGATAACTGGAACATGATTCTAAACAAGATGAGTCCTTTGCAGAGAGTTAATTTTAAAAAGACATCTCTTGCTGTGAAAGGTGATGATACATTACTCATAGTCTTTGGCGCAGAAGACATTATGTTTAAAAAGTGCAATACTATCGAAATGGTAGATATGATAAATTCAATTATTAAAGAGCAAGTGAAAAAGGACGTTCAGGTTGAAATGACACAGATGAAACCGAACGGTAATGATAATTATTTCCAGATGATTACATCTAAAATTAATCTGGACGTAGAGGAGGAAGATTTCTAATGGCTAAAAAAGGTGGATTTCCAGGTGGTATGCCTGCTAATATGGGAAACTTAATGAAGCAAGCGCAGAAGATGCAGCAGCAAATGGCTGAGGCTCAAGAAGAACTAGAGGCTAGCGAGTTTACAGCATCTGCAGGCGGCGGCGTTGTGGAAGTGACAGTAGGCGGAAACAAAGAAATTAAAAATATTAAGATAGATCCTGATGTGGTAGATCCAGAAGATGTGGAGACATTGGAGGATTTAGTGACAGCAGCAGTTAATGAGGCTATCAGAAAAATGGAAGAGCAGACCCAGGAAGAAATGTCAAAGATTACTGGTGGAATGGGTGGCTTATTCTAAGGAGTAAAAGTGGATTACTATAGTGGTTATATTACAAAGTTAATAGATGAATTATCAAGCCTTCCTGGAGTTGGTTCTAAAACTGCGGGTAGACTTGCTTTTCATATATTGGATATGCCTACGAATGAAGTAGAAGGTTTGGCGAATGCCCTAGTTGAGGCAAAGAAAAATGTTAAGTTTTGTAAATGCTGCCAGACTTTGACTGATCAAGAAGTATGTCCTATTTGTAGTAGTGATGAGCGCGACCAAAAAACTATTATGGTAGTTGAGACTACAAAGGATATGGCTGCTTACGAGAGTGTGGGTGAGTATAAAGGTGTTTACCATGTTTTGCATGGTGCTATCAATCCAATGGCTGGCATCACTCAAAATGACATTCGCCTCAAAGAATTATTCGAGCGTTTAAAAGACGATGTGGACGAAGTTATTATTGCCACAAACTCTAGCGTGGAGGGTGAAGCTACAGCTATGTATATAAGCAAAGTAGTTAAGCCTTTAGGAATAAAGGTTTCAAGAATTGCCAGCGGAGTTCCAGTAGGTGGAGACTTAGAATGCATTGACAATGTTACATTGCTTCGTGCTTTGCAGGGGCGTGTTACTATATAAAAACATCAAGAGGAATTGAAAAATGGGAAAAGTAGAACAAGACGGAAAAATTGAACAATTTAAAGCTGCTATGAGTAGTAGAGACTATGATGAGGCTGTGCAGATTGCAGACACTCTTGATATTAAACATATCAGAGATAACAACCTGCTTGGTTTGATTGCAGACGCATACGAATTGTCAAAGGACTATGAATTAGCAAAACAGGTTCTTTTATATGCTTACGAGAATACTAAAGCAGGAAGACATCTAGCTTACAGACTATGTCTTGTTTCAATAAAAAATGGTGAGTTGGACGAAGCAGAAGAATATTACGAGGACTTTGTCGAGATGGCGCCAAAGGATACTGGCAGATATGTGCTTCAGTACAAGATGGCAGAAGCCAAGAACGAGCCAAAGGATAAATTAATTCAAATCCTTGAAGAGTATGTAAATATTGACATGGAAGAAAAGTGGGCTTACGAGCTTGCTAAGTTATACAAAGAGACTGGCGACACTGCAAAATGTGTTGAGTTGTGTGATGAGATGGGACTTTGGTTCTCAGAGGGCAGATATATTAAAAAAGCTATGGAACTAAAGCAATCTATCAAGCCACTTAATATTACACAGCAGCAGTTGCTAGACAAAGAGGAATTGGAAGAGGAGGAAGTTGTGGAAAAACCAAAAAGTGAACCACATGTTTCAAAGAGCCCTCTAGCTACTATTATGGAAAAACAGCCAGAGCGCACTCCAGTAAAACCAGGACTTGATAAACCACTAGGAGAATCAAGTTTTGAGAGTGAGCCTCAAAATGAATACAAACCATCGTTTGATATAACAGAAATAAAAGTGGCGGATGAGCCAACCATTGAACCAGAGAGTATATTGACAGCTCAACCAGTGGAAGAAGGTCCGCAGCAAATGAGCTTCTTTAACGATGACTCACCATCAAATAATAAATATGATGAGCCAGAGAATAAACCAAGTTTCGAGAAACCAGATTTCTTGAAGGAAGAAAATATGCCTGATATGTCAGAAGCGCCAGCAGAGGAACCTTTGCCGGGAGTTGATGATGTAGAGGATATGCTTAAGTCGCTTCAGGAAAGAGGAATCTTGGGAGCTGATACTGTAAACAAAGCAGTTAATGCTATCAACAGTGACACTCATCAGATAGAAGAAGAACTAAAAGAAGAAGTGGACAGCATTATGAGTGAGCAGGAAGCAGAACCTGAGGTTGAAACTCCAGCAGAACCTGAGGTTGAGACTCCAGCAGAGCCTGAGGTTGAAGCTCCAGTAGAACCAGAGGTTGAAGCTCCAGCAGAACCAGAAGTTGAAACTCCAGCAGAACCTGAAGTGAAAGCTGATGATTTTGAGAAGCCTCAGAACAGATACACTAGAGAAGAGCCTGATGAGATTGAACCAATCGTTCCAGATATGGCAAGCAATTTCTCAGACGACGACGAAGTAGCAGAAAAGATCATCCAAGGCAAAGACTTCACACAGCCAGATATTCCGGAGTTAGATGTGGATGAGGACAGCAAGTTCCACACTGTTCAAGTGAATAATAAGTGGGAAGCAGACGATGATAGTGCAACTGATAGTAATCTAGTAGAAGATTCAGATAGAGAACCAGTGGAAGCTGGAGTGATGGACGACTTTGAACCTGAGAAAAAGACAGGTTTGGAAGATGGAGCCACAAAAGAGGTGGGAGATGTTTTGGCGAAGCCTACAGAGGTTATGCCTGACAGCGACGAACTAGAAAGAGAGAGCAAGAAACCTATCCAGGCAGCAAAAGTTTTGGATGAGGCAGTTAAACCTACTAGTGAGCAACCAAAAGATGTTCCAGTATTTGATTTATCTGGCGAATATACAACACAAGATAATAATCCAGAGCCAGAAGTTGAAGAAACTCCAGAACCAGTGGTTGAGGAAACTCCAGAACCAGCGGTTGAGGAAACTCCAGAGCCGGCGGTTGAAGACAAATTAGAGCCAGAACCAAAAGTTGAGAAAGTTCTAAAAGAAAGCAACGATTCTTCAGCACAGGTTGAAATGATTTCTGGAGAGGCATTTGATAATAAAACTAAAGAGGAACCAGAACCAGAACCAGAGACTGAGTCAGCAGAAGATTTAGGAGCAACTAAGATAATGGATGTTCCTACTAAAAAAGAGTTGAAGCAGAAGATGCGCAAAGAAAAGAAGAAAGAATTGAACACAGAGCGCGTAAACTTCAACGTGCTAGACAGCGACATGGTGGCATTTGGAAATTATCTAAATGTGGAAGGCCTTGAGGATTCAATTAAAAAAGTTTGTAATGATCTTATCCAGAAATATACTGGACAAGCAAAAGATACAAAAGCGAATGTTATTGTAATGGGCGACGAGAAGACTGGAAAAACTACAATGGCTTTCGAGATTATCAAGCTAGTTAACAAGAAGAGTGAGAGAAGAAACAGAAAGATTGCCAAGATTAGTGCAGAGACTCTAAACAGAAAGAGTTTCACTAGCATCCTAGGAAAGATTAAGGGCTGCGATTTGGTAGTTGAAAATGCTCATGATCTTCACACTACAACAGTTCAAGAGATGGTTAAAGCGCTAGCTCCAAATGATTTAGATTCAATTATCATTTTAGAGGCTGAAACTAATGCTATGGAAGAACTTCTTTCATCATCATTTAGTTTGGGACAGACATTTGACCATGTCATCAAAATTAAACAGTACAATATCCGCGAGTGGGTTGCATACGGAAGCGAGTATGCAAAGACTCAAGGTTATAAACTAGATGAAGTAGCTGAACTTGCATTATTTAAATCTATAGATGATGCCTTCGGCGCCCACAAAGGAATCAGCAAAGTGGACGTAGAAGAAATAATAGATATGGCTATCAATAGAAGCGACAGATTTGGCAAAAAGTTGTTTGGCTCAAAGAAAGACGACGAGGGACTCAAATTGTTAGACGAGTCTGATTTCAATATAAATCTAAAGTAGAGAGGAAAAGCGATGGAAAGATTAGAACTTCAAAACATTGCGAATGAAGTGAGAAAGAACATCATTGTTCAGACGCACGCGGCCAAGTCAGGTCACCCGGGTGGTTCACTTTCTTGTGCAGATATGCTTACATATTTGTACTTCGAAGAAATGAATGTAGACCCAGCAAATCCTGATAAACCAGACCGCGACAGATTTGTGTTATCTAAGGGACACTCAGCCCCAGCGCTATATGGCGTTTTGGCGGAGCGTGGTTTTATTCCAAAGGAAGATTTGGATTCTCTTAGAAAGCCGGATTCATATTTGCAGGGTCACCCTGATATGAAACATACTCCAGGTGTTGATATGTCAGCTGGATCTTTAGGACAAGGTGTATCAACAGCAGTAGGAATGGCACTTGCGGCTAAAATGGATGGAAAGTCTTACAGAACTTACGCATTGTTAGGCGATGGAGAGATAGAAGAAGGACAGGTTTGGGAAGCAGCAATGTTTGCCGGACACAGAAAGTTAGATAACTTAGTGTTCATAATCGACAACAACAACCTTCAGATTGATGGAACATTGGAAGAGGTATGTTCACCATATCCTATCGAGCAAAAATTTGAAGCATTCAACTTCAATGTAATTGATATTAATGGTCACGACTTTACTGAGATAAAAGCAGCATTGGATGAGGCCAAAGATGTCAAAGGAAAACCAACTGCTATCATTATGAGAACGATAAAAGGAAAAGGTGTTTCATATATGGAAAACCAGGCTGGTTGGCATGGTAAGGCACCAAACGATGAGTTGTGCGAACAAGCCCTTAATGAACTAGAGGGAGGTGAAGCATAATGGCAGATAGAATTGCAACAAGAGAAGCTTATGGTGACGCTTTAATCGAATTAGCAAAAGAACATGATGATGTTTTAGTGCTAGATGCAGATTTGGCGGGAGCGACAAAGACAGATAAATTCCAAAAGGAATTTCCAGAGAGACATATAGACTGTGGTATCGCAGAGCAGAACATGATGGGTATAGCAGCAGGTTTATCAACTTGTGGAAAAGTACCATTTGCTAGTTCATTTGCTATGTTTGCAGCAGGACGTGCTTTCGAGCAAATAAGAAATACTATCGGTTACCCACATCTTAATGTTAAGATTGGTGCTACACACGCAGGAATCTCAGTGGGTGAGGACGGCGCTACGCACCAGTGTAACGAGGATATTGCTCTAATGAGAACAATCCCTGGTATGACTATTATCAATCCTGCAGATGCAGTAGAGGCAAAGCAAGCAGTTAAGGCTGCATACGAAATAGATGGACCAGTTTATATGAGATTTGGAAGACTAGCTGCTCCAGTTATAAACGATGAGTCTTATAAGTTTGAATTAGGAAAAGGTGTGAAGATGAGAGAGGGTAATGATGTAACTATCATTGCCACAGGCCTTATGGTTTCATCTGCACTAGAGGCAGCAGATATGCTACTTAAGGATGGCATCAGCGCCGAAGTGATTAACATTCACACTATTAAGCCAATAGATAAAGACATTATTATCGAGAGTGCAAAGAAGACTGGCAGAGTAGTGACAGTGGAAGAACACTCAGTGATTGGTGGATTAGGCGATGCAGTTTCAGACGTGCTAGTTTCATATCACCCAACAGTTCAGACAAAGATTGGTATTAACGATGAATATGGTCACTCAGGACCAGCACTTGAACTTTTAAGTGAATACAGATTAGACGGTGAAGGAGTTTGTGCAACTATTAAAGAAATATTTGCATAAATCATTCCAATAAAAAAGAAGCGGTGGTTTTCCCACCGCTTCTTTTTATGCTTAACTGTTGATTCTCCAGTCTAATGGATCGTCATCTGAAATCTCTTCTTCCATATCATCGATAGATGAATCTATATCATCTGCTAGATGACTATCTTCATTCACTGATAATACGTCCAAAGATATCTTTAATAGATTATCAACCTCCTCTTCAGGAATATCCATCTCCTTGGCTAATTCGCTTGCTTCCGGCACTCTGCCAAGTTTTTCAGTCAACCTTTTTGTTGTGTCATCCAAAAGATTAAGCTTATCAGCCAAACGCTGGCTAATTTTATCCGATTCAGCTTGCTCTTTGACGGCACTTTCGAATGCTTCTGTCACAGCTTCATCTACCATTTCATTAAATGATTCAATGTCCGCATCTCCATCATAATCAGAAATCACTTCTGTGAGTGCTACGTTACCCTCTTGAATCAAATCTCCAAAGCTCACGCCTTTGTCACGATAGTCCTGAGCCATTTCAGCAACATGTAACAGCATCGAATTAGTTAGGTCCTCTATCACTGAAGAATCTCCGTCAGCTAATCTCGTTATTAAATCTTCTTTTTCTTCATCGGAAAGTTGTGGAAGGTTTTCCACGTCTTTCATATACATTTCTATAACTGCTAATTCTTTATTAGTCTCTGTCATAACATGTTCCTCATTGTTACTTTATCCGAATCTATCTGATAATATTATGATAAATAAAAGCCTTGAAAAAATCAAGATATATGGGTAACATTTTAAGCAGAGAAAAATATAAAAAGGTCAAATTATGAAAGAAAAATTTATAGAAAAATTTAAAGCATTTAAAAAGACGAGAGCATATTCATTTGTAATGATTTTAGTGGCTATTGCCGCTTGCATTTTGCTTGGAATGTTGATTGCTTTCTATCAGCATGCAAACAATCCTACCGACGAAGGATCAAAATATCTTCGTGCATTTATAATGCAAGACTATGACACTATGTACAAAATGGTGGATAAAGACACAACAAAAATCAGCAAAGAAAAATACATTGAGAAAATGAGAAGTCTTCGTCAAACATACGAGATAGATTCATACGATATAGGTGAAGTGAAGTCGAAGGATGGAACTTCATATATCACTATGACGTGCGTGGATGACCAAACTAAAAACAAGAAAGACTTTACAGTTTACTTTTCAAAACATGGTTTCTTCAATCCAACATATTTGATTGATCTAAGCCAAGTGAATGAAGATGAAGAGATGGTAGCGAATGAATACCAGGAGACTCTAAATGCGTCGGCTGATGGAGTAATGAATAGGTATTACACTGCGGTTAGAAATAATGACAAAAAGTGTAATGATTTGCTCAGTCTCTTTAAAAACAAAAATGCAGTAAAGAAAAAAGTTAGAAACAGTGTCAAGAAAACTATTAAGACTTTGACGAAGGGATCTCAGAAGAAGAAAGTTAAGAAGTATACGGTTAAAGACATAAAGATTAACTCGATAAAGAGAACTTGCAAATATAATTCGAAGAAGAAGCAATTTAGCGTAGTTTATAGTTACGATTATAACTATAAATCTGCTACAAATATTTCCGTCTCAAACAGTTATATACACAAGAAAAAAGGCAAAAGAAAAGTTGTGATGATTTTGACTTATGACTTTGACGGAAGCAATGTTTCGCTAGTAGATTTCAAGATGATTGATAAGAAAAAGAAGAAATAGTTTACATAAAAAACCAAGGAGTACTCATAAAAAGAAGATATTGAGTATTTATGGGCCAAATGTTATAATATTTCTAACTATGGATAAGTATATCCATTGCATTTTTGCGCATTTAGGAGAAAAACATGGAACGTTATGTAATTAAAGGTGGCTCACCACTCAGTGGTGAAGTAGAAGTAGGTGGAGCGAAGAACGCTGCCCTTGGTTTATTGGCTGCCGCCATTATGACAGACGAAGATGTTACAATAGAAAATTTACCAGACGTAAGCGATATTAATCAGTTGATCGATGCTATTTCAAACATCGGTGCAACTGTTACAAGAGACGACAGACATACTGTCACAATAAACGGAAGCACTATCAAATCTCATGTTGTTGACTATGAACAGATGAGAAAGATTAGAGCTTCTTATTATTTGCTTGGGGCTTTACTTGGAAAGATGAGTAAGGCAGAGGTTGCCCTTCCTGGTGGCTGTGCTATCGGAAGTAGACCTATTGACCAGCACTTGAAAGGTTTCAGAGCATTGGGAGCAGATATCATTACTGATCACGGTATGGTTAATGCTCAGGCTGACAGACTTACTGGAAGCCACATTTTCTTTGACGTAGTCTCTGTAGGAGCTACTATCAACGTTATGCTTGCTGCAGTTATGGCGGAAGGCAGAACTGTTATTGAAAACTGTGCTAAGGAACCACACATAGTAGACGTTGCCAACATGCTTAACAGTATGGGTGCAAACATCCGTGGTGCTGGTACAGATAAGATTAGAATTCAAGGTGTGCCATCACTTCATGGTACAGTTTACAGCACTATTCCAGATCAGATTGAGGCTGGTACATTTATGTGTGCAGCAGCAGCTACGGGCGGAGAAGTGCTAGTTAAAAATGTAATCCCTCGACATTTAGAGTCTATTTCATCTAAGCTTATTGAAATGGGATGCACAGTTATTGAATATGACGACGCAGTTAGAGTTAAGGCTGGAGATTTTATTAGAGGAGCTAAGATAAAGACTCTTCCATATCCAGGTTTTCCTACTGATATGCAGCCACAGATGACAGCTGTATTGTCACTAGCTCACGGAAACAGTTCTGTTACGGAAAGTATTTTCGAAAACAGATTTAAGTATGTAGACGAACTTAATAGAATGGGCGCTATCATAAAGGTAGAGTCTAATGCAGCATTTATTACTGGAGTAGGTGGTTTGCAAGGAGCAGAAGTTTCAGCACCTGACTTAAGAGCTGGAGCAGCACTTGTTATTGCCGGAATGGCAGCGAACGGATTTACCACAGTAAATGATATTGTTTATATCAAGAGAGGATACGAGAGATTCGTAGAAAAACTCCAAGGCATTGGTGCTGTTATCTCAACAGTAAGTTCGGAAGAAGAAGAGCAAAAATTCAGATTAAAAGTTGGGTAACTAACATATTTATATTACATTTTTTTACTACAATTTTTTACAGAAGAGATAGTTTTGAAGAACTTTAAAAGGAGACTGCAATGAAGAGATTATCGTTACTAATAATCCCAATTTCATTATTGTTCTTAAGTTTCTTTGTGTTTACAGACACAAAGGATGTTAAGGCTGCCTATGGCGACAGAGCTTCTTATACATTAGAGCCTTGGACATTTTGGCAGACAGGTGTAACCACTGATATTTGGAATCAGTGGGAATTGAATGCGTTTAATGGAGTATATCTTCCAGATGATAGTGATAAGTTCCCTGATTCAGTAGGACCAGATGGAAGAACTGACTATCTAAGAAATTACACACATAGAAATCATTTCTTTGAGCATGGTAGCACTACTACACACCCTCAAGTGGAAGACCCATATCAATTAACATTGTTTGGTGTTTCACATGGCTATGTAGCTGATATTGAGAGTAATGGTTGGTCAGGAAAATGGATTCCAGATGAAACAGAGTCAGAGCAAATAACAGATCCACCTAAGTGGGGAGAGTCTACTACACCTCAGGGTGAGACTACATCATTCGTCCCATATCTAATGGACAACAACCCATACACACTTAGATGTTGGACTAAGGCTAATAACTTAAAGAAGAATAGAACATATACTTGGGTATTTGATGCATATATTGAAGAAGGCGCATACATGGCAAAACTCGGCGGAAACGTGCCAGTTGATAACAAGTATGCAAAGATCGTTGGAACGAATGGTCAAGGAAAGATCTTATTTGTAAGATATCTAGATATCACAACTACAAAGAAGAGATTCCAGTTTAACTTCGATATGGATAAAGAAAACTCTTCACTCAAGGTTGAGATGATGTATGGAGCTTTCCTATTAGAAGGACCAATCATCAAACACGAGGAAGTTGTTTGGACTGGTAAAGTTCATATTGAAAACTGCGATATTATTCAAGGTAACTTGAATGAGCCACCTGTAGAAACTACTACTAGAAGACCAGGCGGTGGCGGTGGTGATTCAGTATGGTACGATGAACCAGAACAGATCACTGGTGTTAAGGCTAAATCAAAAGCTAAAAAATCAGTTACTTTATCTTGGAGTAGAGAAGAGAATTCGACAAAGTACCAATACAATTACGCACTAAAGAAAAACTTCAAGGGCGGAAAGAAGAAGTACACTACAAAGAATAAAATAACGATTAAAAAGCTTAAGAGAAAGAAAACATACTACTTCAGAGTTCGAGGCATGAACGACGAATACACAGGTTCATGGAGTTCGAAGAAGAAGTGCAAAGTTAAATAATAATTAAATATTTATAGAATTATAATAAGATTAGTCAATAAAACTTGACTAATCTTATTTTATTTGTTATAAATATGTGTAATATAGGTCAAATTAACTGACCAATATTATTGCAAACAGAGTATTTATAGCATAATACTAGAAAGAGGTAACGTTATGGAGAATTTTAAAAAGTACAAAAGACAGTATTTTATGCCACCAGAAGCTACTTACGATTGGGTAAAGAAAGAGTATATCGAAGAAGCTCCTATTTGGTGTAGTGTTGATTTGCGCGATGGTAACCAGGCGCTTATCGAGCCAATGAGTCTTGATGAAAAGTTGGAATTTTTCCAGTTACTCGTAGATATAGGTTTCAAGGAAATAGAAGTGGGATTCCCAGCAGCTTCTCAGACAGAGTATGACTTTATGCGCGCACTTATTGAGCGCGACATGATCCCTGATGATGTGACAGTACAAGTTTTGACGCAGGCTAGAGAGCATATCATCAAGAAAACTTTTGAGGCTGTAAAGGGTGCGAAGCATGCAGTAATCCATCTTTACAATTCAACATCTGTTGCTCAAAGAGAGCAGGTGTTTAAGAAGAGTAAAGAAGAGATTAAGCAGATTGCCATAGATGGTGCTGAACTTCTAAACAAGTTAGCTTCTGAAGTAGATGGTAATTTCTCATTTGAGTATTCACCAGAGAGTTTCCCTGGCACAGAAGTGGACTACGCATTGGAAGTATGTAATGCGGTACTTGATGTTTGGAAACCAAAGAAAGAAAACAAAGTAATCATTAACATTCCAGCTACAGTCGAGAATGCTATGCCACATGTGTTTGCTACACAAGTTGAGTATATGCATAAAAACTTAAAGTACAGGGATGCAGTTACTATTTCAGTTCACCCTCACAACGACAGAGGTTGTGGTGTGGCTACTGCAGAACTTTCAGTACTTGCTGGAGCAGATAGAATAGAGGGAACACTTTTCGGAAACGGAGAGCGTACAGGTAACGTAGATATCGTGACACTTGCTATGAACATGTTCTCACACGGCGTAGATCCAAAGTTAGACTTTAGCGATATGCCTAAAATCTGTGAACTATACGAGCGTGTTACTCGCATGCAGGTTGGCCCTCGTCAGCCATACGCAGGTGATTTGGTGTTTACAGCATTCTCAGGTTCTCACCAGGATGCCATCGCCAAAGGAATGGCATGCCGTGATGCAGATCCAGAAGGCAAATGGAATGTCCCTTATCTTCCTATCGACCCAGTGGACGTTGGAAGAACTTACGACTCAGACGTTATTAGAATTAACTCTCAGTCTGGTAAGGGCGGCGTAAGCTACGTTCTAAAACAAAACTATGGCCTATCTATTCCACAGGAGATGCGCGAAGAAGTTGGTTATATGATTAAGGACGTTTCCGACAAAGAACACGCTGAACTATCCCCAGAGACTATCTATCGAATCTTTGAGGATAAGTATGTTAACAACACATCTGTATTCGCGGTTCCTGAAGTTCACTTCAAACAGACTAGAGGAATCACTTCAGATGTTACAATGGTTTACAAAGATAAGAAGAGAGTTATCAAGAGTACTGGTAACGGAAGATTGGATGCGGTCAGTAACGCGTTCAAATCATTCTTTGATATAAGTTATGAGCTTTCATTCTACGAGGAGCATTCACTTTCTCGTGGGTCATCGTCAAAGGCCGTTTCATACGTGGGAATCAGTTGCAACGGAACAATGTTCTGGGGAGTTGGTATTGATGAAGATATTATCAAATCATCAATCAACGCATTAACTTCAGCTGTTAACCAGTATGTGGCCACATTGAAGGATAAAGATGACCAGGATGAGAGACTAACAGAAATCTTAAACTACATTAATACAAATTATTTGTCGGTGACACTTGATGAGTTGGCAGAGGAGTTTGAACTTACAAAGACATATCTTTCAAAATATATTAAAGATAAATCGGGTAAGACATTTGGCGATATCGTAACTAACGTTCGAATGAAGAAAGCGAGAGCGATGCTAAAAAGTGGAAACAAAAACGTGGAAACTATTGCGCACGAAGTTGGATATCAGAATGTCGAAAACTTTACTAGAACTTTCAAGAAGAAATACGGCATGACACCAGTTCAGTTTAGGAATTCTAAGTAGTTAGTGTTATAATATCAAAAGAAAATTTTAAGGAGTTAACATGAGTAATAGATTATTTACATCAGAATCAGTGACAGAGGGACATCCAGATAAAATCTGCGATCAAATCTCTGATGCCATATTAGATGAATTGATGAGACAGGATCCGCAGAGCCGTGTGGCTTGCGAAACTTCCATCACTACTGGTTTAGTTTTGGTAATGGGTGAGGTTTCAACTAGTGGATATGTCGATATTCAAAAAGTAGTTCGAGATACTATCCGTGATATCGGATACACTCGCGCGAAGTTTGGCTTTGACGCGGACACTTGTGGTGTGTTGGTGGCTTTAGATGAGCAGTCAGCTGATATTGCTATGGGTGTTGATAAAGCGCTAGAAGCTAGAGAAGGTGAAAAGGCAGAGGACATGGAGACTGGTGCCGGAGATCAGGGTATGATGTTTGGCTATGCCACAAATGAGACAGAAAGTTATATGCCATATCCAATCGCGCTAGCGCACAAGCTTACAAAGAGACTTTCGAGCGTGAGAAAAGATGGAACACTTGAGTACCTTCGTCCTGATGGAAAGGCGCAGGTTACTATTGAGTACGATGAAAACGATAAACCGGTTAGAGTTAACACTATCGTTATCTCTACTCAGCATGACCCTGATGTTACTCAGGAACAGATTCACAAGGATATAAAAGAACAGGTAATAGATGCAGTGGTTGATAGCAACATGATGGATGATGACACAAAGATTTTCATCAATCCAACAGGTCGATTCGTAATAGGTGGACCAAATGGAGATGCTGGACTTACTGGTCGAAAGATTATTGTTGATACTTACGGCGGATATGCTAGACACGGCGGTGGAGCCTTCTCCGGCAAAGACTGCACAAAGGTAGACCGCTCGGCAGCTTACGCAGCACGTTATGTTGCAAAGAACATAGTAGCAGCAGGACTAGCCGATAAGTGTGAGATTCAGTTGTCATACGCTATCGGTGTAGCACACCCAACATCTATTTCAGTTGATACATTTGGAACAGGAAAGAAATCTGAAGAAGAGTTGATTGAAATAATCAATAACAATTTTGATCTTACTCCAAATGGAATTATCAAAATGCTAGATTTACGTAGACCTATCTATAAACAGACAGCTGCTTACGGACATTTTGGTAGAGATGATATCAATGTTCCTTGGGAAGAAATAATCGAGTTAAAGTATTAATTATGAATAAAGAAAAAGTTGTTGCTTATTTTAAGAAAAATAAAAGCACTATTCAGGTTATTCTAATAATAGCTGCGGCATACATATTCTTTGCCGTAGTGGGAGTAGGATGTCCTATCAAATATACGACAGGAATATCGTGTATGGGATGCGGAATGACAAGGGCAATAGTTGCAGCTTGCAAGCTAAACTTCAAAGATGCTTTTTACTTCCATCCATTGTGGGTATTATTACCTGTAGGTTTTGTAGTCTTCTTACTTCGAAAAAGAATAAACCCTACAGTTTTAAAAGTTTTATTAGGACTAGCGATAGCAGCATTCATAATTGTATACTTCATACGAATGTTTGATGATCACAACCACGTAGTGGTATTTGAACCAGAAAATAACATTTTTGGTAGATTATATAAAGTACTTTCATAAAATAAAAAAAGATGGTTCCTCACTTAAAATCGTTCGAGAACCATCTTTTTTTATTTTTTAATACTATTTTATTAAATCTACCAAAAATGGTATTTCGTTTTCGAAGTTTACTCCGTAATCCACAGAGTCTGGATCATTGTAAGTATTCAAAATACTTGCCCTAGTAAAATCTGCCGCAATCTTTAATGCCTCATAAACTGACTTATCATTCATCAGTGCACCAGTGAATGTACTAGCAAACACATCCCCAGTACCGTGAGATTTCATATCTACCTTTTCATTTCCGTAGCTATAAAACTCTTTTTTCTCAGTATCATATCCCATAAAACCAAATTTGCCATCTTCCAACTCCACACCCGTTATAACTGCATGCTTTGGACCAAACTTAGCAAGTTTAAGTAGCAAGTCTTTAACCTCATCTACACTTGCATCCTCGCCAGGATACTTAACACCAAGCATTAGAGATGCCTCAGAAATATTTGGAAGTATAATATCAGCTTTCCCACATAACTTTGACATTTCTTTGGCGAAGACTTCGTCAAAACCAGCATAAAGTTGTCCGTTATCTGCCATAGCTGGATCCATAATAATAACGTTGTCGTCTCTTCTAAAGGTGTCGAAGTAATCCGCTACTATATCTATTTGTCTTTTTGAACCAAGATATCCAGTGTAGATAGCATCAAACTTAAAGTCTTCCTTTTTCCAGTGCTCCTTGATAGGTTCCATATCATCCGTCAAATCTCTGAATGTGAAATCGCTAAACTGCGTGTGCGTTGAAAGCACAGCAGTAGGAACGATAGAACACTCCAATCCCATCGCAGAAATGATAGGAAGAGCCACAGTAAGTGAACATTTTCCTACACAAGATATGTCTTGAATACTCATTACTCGCTTCATAATAATTCTCCTAAAACAAGGGCGAAAGGCCCCTAAATTATTTGAAATTATAATACTTTAGTGGTATTATGAGAATAACCAAAAACAGAAAAAATAATAATACCAGAAAAGGGACAGATTATGCTAACTTATGATTTCTCATCTAGGGGAAAAACCCCTATGTATGAGTATTTGTACAACTGCATAAGAGAAGATATATTGTCGGGGAATTTGAAAGCCGACCAGAAGTTGCCATCCAAACGAGAGATGGCTTCTAATCATGGAATCAGCATTATCACTGTTCAAAATGCATACGAGCAGTTGATGGTGGAGGGCTACATCTATTCGCAGGAGAAGAAGGGCTACTTTGTGAGCAAAGTGGACAGCGGATTCAAGGTAGAGGAACCTAAAAAGTCTTCCGCGCCAAAGAAAACCGCGACTAACAAGAAAGAAGAAAAGCCATTAGTTGACTTTTCATCTAACCACTTGCTCTACGATAGTTTTCCGTTTAATACTTGGTCAAAGATTATGAGAAAAACTATCACTGACAGTGAGCCAGATTTCCTTGAGAGTCCAAACCACGCAGGAGTGGAAGAGTTAAGGAACGCTATTGCAAATCACCTACAGGACTTTCGTGGCATGCGAGTAAATCCTGACAACATAGTGGTGGGCGCAGGAATGGAATACCTTTACGGTCTTATTGTCCAACTTCTTGGCAAAAACCATATGATCGCGATAGAAGATCCAGGCCACAAAAAAGTGGGAAGCGTCTACGAGAGCAACGGCGTCAAATGCATCCCAATCCCAGTGCGAGATGATGGTATGGATTTAGATGCACTAAAGGCGTCCAAGGCCAAGGTAGTTCACCTATCGCCTTCACACCATTTCCCAACTGGATGTGTAATGCCAATTAATAATAGAACTAAGCTACTTGAGATAGTAGACCACGGTTTTGTAATAGAGGATGATTACGACAGCGAATTCAGATTTAAGGGTCGTCCGCTTCCAACACTTCAAAGCCTAAACCCAGACAAAGTTATATACCTAAACACATTTTCAAAAACTTTGGCGCCATCTATTCGTATCGCTTACATGGTGCTTCCAGATGTTTTGATGAACGTGTTTAACGAGAAACTTTCATTCTATTCAAGCACAGTATCAAGCTTCGACCAGTATACTTTGGCGAAGTTTATTTCTGACGGCTACTATTCAAGACATATAAATAGAATGCGCAACTTCTACAAAGGTTATAGAAAAACCATAATAGACGAACTTAAACAATCTCCAATGAGTGACAGGATTATAATTCGCGAGGCTACGTCGGGACTTCACTTTATCCTAGAACTAGATTTAAAAGTGGATGATAAAAAGTTTGTAAAAGCTTTGAGCGATCGAGGCATTAAACTTAAAAAAGTTACTGACTATTGTTACCTCAAAAATGATACTTATAAACATCAGTTCATTATCAACTACTCAGCTGTGCAGGAAGACAAACTAAAAAAAGCCTTCCAGATAATGAGCGAGGAGTTAGATAAATACGGAAAGAAGACTTCTAAGAAAGTTGATAAAAAACAACCAGTAAAGACCACAAAGAAAAAGCAAACAGCAAAGAAACTGGCAAATAAAATAAAGATAGAACTTCCAAAAGAAGTTAAAAATATCATATCCATCCTCGACAAAGAAGGCTTCGAGGCCTTTGCCGTGGGCGGATGCGTGAGAGACTCTATCCTAAATAGAAACCCGGATGATTGGGACATCACCACATCAGCCAAACCTGAGGATGTGAAGAAAATCTTTAACCGCACGTTTGATACAGGTATTGAGCACGGAACAGTGACGGTAAGAATGGGCGGCCAGAGCTTTGAGGTTACAACATACAGAATTGAGGGCGAGTACAAGGATTCGAGACACCCAGAGTCTGTCGAGTTCACATCAGACCTTAAGGAAGATTTGATGAGACGTGACTTTACGATAAATGCTATGGCCTACAACGACCAGGTTGGCTTGGTAGATGAGTTCGGCGGCATTAAAGATCTAGAAAACAAAATCATAAAGTGCGTTGGAAATCCAACAGAACGCTTTGGCGAGGACGCACTTAGAATCCTAAGGGCAGTTCGCTTTGCAGCGCAGCTTGGTTTTGACATCGACAAAGAAACTGAAGATGCGATGAAGGAACTTGCACCAAGTTTGCGAAACATCAGTGCTGAGAGAATTCAGACGGAACTTGAAAAACTAATTATGTCTGATAATCCAGGCATGTTTATAAAAGTGTATGAACTTGGAATTACAAGAGTGATACTTCCTGAGTTTGATAGGCTTATGGATCAGGAACAAATTTCCCTTTATCACGACTACAACGTAGGACTTCATACAATCAAAGTTTTGGAGAACACTAGAAAAGATAAGATACTTAGATGGACTGCGCTTCTTCACGACATTACAAAACCGGACGAGGAATCGATAGATGAAGATGGACAACATCATTTCAAAAACCACCCAGATTCAGGTGCAGAGATGGCAAAGTCCATTATGAAACGCCTTAAGATGGACAATAAAACCATTAGGTCCGTCTACCACGTCATACTTCATCACGATGACAGACCATATTCGCTAGATCCAGAAAGCATCAGACGAAATGTGCACGAAATAGGAAAAGACTATTACGGTTATTTTCTAGCATTTTCATATGCCGATTATATGGGCAAAAGTGAGTACGCGAGAAAAGTGGGATTCCCTATGCTTAAGTACTGCAAAGAGCAGTTTGAGGAAATCAAAAAGAAGGGATATGCCACAAGTATAAAGGAACTAAAAATCACCGGCAAAGACCTAATAGATTTAGGTGCAGAACCTGGAGAAAAGATAGGTGAAATATTAGAAGAATTACTAGATATGGTCCTAACAGATCCAGAACTAAACACCTTTGAGAAACTCGTAAAAATAGCCGAAAAAATGCTATAAAAAAGCCAATTTAGTGTTTTAATTGAATACAATTTATTGTATAATAGTTCGGTGGAAAAATTGAAAAATGGAGATTGAAATGAGTTACAAAGATCTTTATAATGAATGGCTTGAAAATCCTTACTTTGACGAGGAAACAAAGCAGGAACTTAAAGCAATTGAAAATGATGAAAAGGAAATAGAAGAGCGCTTTTATAAAGAGCTTGAGTTCGGTACAGCCGGCCTAAGAGGAATCATAGGCGCGGGTACTAACCGTATGAATTTTTATACAGTTGGTAAGGCCACTCAAGGTTTGGCTAACTACATCATTAAGATGAATGGTCAGGATAGAGGCGTTGCTATAGCATACGATTCTAGAAATATGTCACCAGAGTTTGCAGATGCCGCAGCACTTTGCTTGGCAGCAAACGGCATTAAGGCTTATGTGTATGATGCACTTCGTCCAACACCTATGCTTTCATTTGCAGTTAGAGAACTTGGTTGTATTTCTGGTATCAACATTACAGCTAGTCACAACCCAGCAGAGTACAACGGTTACAAAGTTTATTGGGAAGACGGCGCGCAGGTTACACCTCCACATGACGAGGGAATCACTGCAGAAGTTAACGCTATAGATATTACAGCAGCCAAGACTATGGATAAACAAGAGGCTATAGATAAAGGTCTTTACATCCAGATTGGCGGAGACATTGATGATAAATACATCGCTGCTATCAAGAAAGTAGTTAAGCAGCAGGGTGCTATCGATAAAGTAAAAGACAAGTTAAAGATTGTCTATACGCCACTTCACGGAACAGGTAATATTCCAGTGAGACGCGTGCTAGATGAACTTGGATTTACAAATGTTTATGTGGTAAAAGAACAGGAGATGCCAAACGGTGATTTTCCTACATGTCCATATCCAAACCCAGAGGATCCACAGACATTCGAACTAGCCGTTAAGCTTGGAACTGAAGTGGATGCAGATTTGTTGATGGCTACAGATCCAGACGCAGATAGAATTGGTATTTATGTGCGTGGTGAAGAACGTGGCCAGTACATTCCACTAACAGGAAATATGCAAGGTTGTTTGCTTTGCGAATACGAGCTAGATGTTATGAATGTGGAAGGTACAGTTCCAGATGATGGCGCAATCATTAAGACTATCGTAAGTACAAACATGGCAAACGACATTGCAAAACACTACGGTGTAGATTGCATAGAGACATTGACAGGTTTTAAATATATCGGTGGAAAGATTCTAGAGTTTGAGAAGAGTGGTCATGGAACATTCGTGGCAGGCTTTGAAGAGTCTTACGGATATCTAGTTGGTACACATGCAAGAGATAAAGACGCTGTAGTGGCAGCTACGGTCTTTAGCGAGGCCGCAGCTTACTATAAGCAGTGGGACATTTCTCTATGGGATAAGATTAAAGAATTGTACTGGAGATATGGATACTGGAGAGATAAGACAGAATCTATCACTCTCAAAGGTAAAGAGGGAATTGAAAAGATTAACAATACAATCGAGAAACTTCGTGAGAATCCACCAAAAGAATTAGCTGGAATTCCTACAAAGGTATTTAAAGATTACAAGTTTGGAACAGTTAAGAATTTCGAGACCGGGGAAGAATCAGACACAGGACTTCCTAAGTCAAACGTTTTGTATTTTGAGTTTGATTGCGATTGCGCAGCATGGCTAGCGATTAGACCATCAGGTACAGAACCTAAACTTAAATTCTACTATGGACTAAAAGGTCAGACAGAAGAGGAAGCAGATGAGAAGATTGCAAAACTTGGAGAAGCAACAATTAACATGGTAAATGAAATGTTGAAATAAATAATAAACACCATAATGTACATACGTTATGGTGTTTTGTTTTCTAAATGGCTAACAGCCATACAATTTTATGTAAACCGAGGGAAATATGAAAAGTATTAAGTTAAAAGCATATGGAAAAATTAATCTAGGCCTAGATGTCTTGGGCAAAAGAGATGATGGATACCATGATCTTGATATGATTATGCAAAGTGTTGACCTACACGATGTAATCACTATCACAAAGAACGATAGTGGAGAAATTACAGTTAAGTCTAACACTTCCAAAATCCCGAACGACAAATCAAACCTAGCCTACAGAGCAGCTAAACTTTTAATGGAAGAGTTTGGCATTAAAAAAGGCGTAGAAATAGAAATAGAAAAAAATATTCCTATCTCTGGCGGAATGGCTGGCGGAAGCACAGACTGCGCTGCAGTTCTAAAAGGAATGAACAAACTATTCAAACTCAAACTAACAGAGCAGCAGCTTATGGCTAGAGGAGTAAGACTGGGAGCGGACGTTCCATTTTGCATTATGGGAAAAACCGCCCGCGCCGAAGGAATAGGCGAAGTCCTAACTCCTATCAAAAACAAGATAAAAGGTTATATTGTTTTGGCGAAGCCACCTATTTCTGTATCAACTGGTTTTGTTTATGGAAGAATAGACAAGGTGAAAGTTAAAAATAAGCCAGACACAGAGGCTATGATAAAAGCCTTAGAAGACAATGACTTAGAAATGCTAGCATGTAACATTTGCAACGTACTAGAAGAAGTAACTATTCCAGACTATCCAGTAGTGCAAGAGATTAAGGTTATGATGAAAAAAGACGGTGCGCTAAATGCTATGATGACAGGAAGTGGTCCTACAGTATTTGGACTATTTGATAGCAAGGAAAAGGCTATAACAGCTATCGGTCATTTGACTGATTCAGGCATTTTAGAACAACTTTTCCTAGCAAAGTTTGTTAACTAATATTTAACAATTAGTTTATTGACGAAAACAGACCTTAAGAGTAGAATGTAACAAGGTGATTTATGGATACATTAAATAACAACGCGCCTATCGGAGTCTTTGACTCGGGCGTAGGCGGGCTCACAGTAGCTAGAGAGATAATTAGACAATTGCCAAATGAGAGCATCGTATATTTCGGTGACACGGCTAGAGTGCCTTACGGAAGTAAGTCGAAGGACACTATCATACGTTTCTCAAGACAGATAGTGAATTTCCTAAAGACTAAAAATGTTAAGGCTATTGTTTTTGCGTGCAACACAGCCAGTGCCTTTGCGCTAGATACTATCGAGCGCGAGCTAGACATTCCGGTTATTGGCGTGGTTAAGCCCGGCGCTATCACAGCTATTCACAGCACAAAGAACAAACGTATCGGAATCATCGGAACAGAAGGTACAATCAAGAGTGAAATGTACACAAGCTACATTCAAAGCATCGACAAAGACATAGAAGTAGTCGGAAAGGCATGTCCTTTGTTTGTTCCACTAGTGGAAGAGGGAATGTTGGATGATGAAGTCACAAAAGAGATGGCTACTAGATATTTAAAGGAACTCCAAAATGAAAATATCGACAGCTTGATTTTAGGTTGTACACACTATCCACTTCTAAGAAAGATGGTTGGAAAGATTATGGGTCCAGATGTTTGCCTGGTTAACCCAGCATATGAAACTGCTATTGGTCTTCGCGATATGTTATCAGAAACAGGACTATCCGCCGATGAGGGAGCAGTTCCATCATACGAGTTTTATGTAAGTGATGATCCGCTTAAATTCAAACAATTTGCAAACACTATAATGCCAACAGATATTGGTATTGTGAAAGAGGTCAATATAGAAAATTATTAAATAGAGGGAAAAATGAGTAGAGAAGAAGTTTTAATTGAAATCAAAAGCATTCAGAAGGTAGGCGACCAGGAAGAAAATGTGGATGTTATCGCAAGAGGTTTTCATACTGCAGAGAATGGTGAACATTTCCTAGAGTATGACGAGTTCGACAACGAAACAGACGACAAAACTGAAAACACTATCCGCTTTACAGAAAATAAAGCCGAAGTGGTTAGAAAAGGTAACATGACTGGCAACCTTACTTTTGAAAAAGGTGAGAAAAACGAAACTATTTACAGTACACCTTTTGGCGATTTAAATATGGATATCATCACAAACGATATTCAGATTGATGAGAAAGACAAACAAATAACTTTAAAAATTGCTTACGAATTATATGCTCAAAACGAGAAAGTGTCAGACCACACTATAAACGTGAGCATCAAAAAATAAAAATAATTTAGTTAGATAAACAGGAGGAATATATGATTAACGCATTTATGATGATTGGACTTGCTTGGTGGACAATAACACTTATTGCTATAACAGGTGTTTTGCTTGTTGCTGTTATTGTTTTGTTCATTCTAGGTAAGAGAGCAGAAAAGAAGCAAGAAGGCCAAGAGAAGATGATGGAAGAAAACGCGCAGGTGATCAACTTGTTCGTTATTGATAAGAAGAAGATGAGACTTAAAGATGCTGGATTACCACAGGTAGTACTAGAGCAGTCTCCAAAGCTAGCTAAGATGGCTAAGCTACCTATCGTTAAGGTTAAAGCAGGACCAAGAGTGATGAATCTTATTGCAGATAATAAAATCTGGGATCAAATCCTACCAAAGCAGGATATTAAAGCCACAGTAAGCGGTATCTACATCACTAAAGTCCAAAGACTTCGTGGCCCAGCTGCACAACCAAAAAAGAAAAAGAGAAGATAAATATTAAAATACAGGTGCGTTGGAACGGCTTTGAGATGATGACTTAGTAGTAATCATTACTCGAAAAAACATTTAGGGCACCAGCTCAAAAAAAGGAGTTTTCTTGATGAAAACTCCTTTTTGTTTGCTTCAAAAATTGTTTTGTGAACAATTTTTGTCCCTATGTTTTTTCTCGTACTGATTAACTAACTCTATCATCTCTGCAGAATGTTCCAACACACCTGCCTTTTGATATTTATATATTCTTTTCTTTCAACTGGTCGTGCAGCTGGACCGCTAAGTCTTTGATCTGGTGTTTGTCCATGCCGCTTGTGTCTATTGCCTCGTAGAATTTGACGTGGGCTGTGTTTGCATAGAACTTAGGTGCATGGTTTTCAAATACTTCTTTTTCGTAGTCGATACGTACTGGGATTACTTTGCAGTGGGTCTTTTCGACTATTTTGAATCCGCCTGTTTTAAAGTCTAGTATTTCGCCGTCTTTGGAGCGGGTGCCCTCTGGGAAGAGGAATATTGAAGTCCCGTTCTTTATTAATTCAGTAGCGTTAAGTACCATCTTTAGTCCGTCTCTTGGATCTTCTCTGTCTACGAATAGGCAGTGAACGAATCTCATAAGAATGTTTAGAATTGGTACTTTGTTTATTTCTTTCTTTGCAATAAAACCTGTTGGTTTCTTCATAAGAGGGTAGAGCACGATAATATCAAATAGTGATAGGTGATTACCCACATATAATACAGCCTCATCTGTAGAGATGTTTTCTTTGCCTTCGGCCACAGTCTTCATTCCGGTAATCAAGTTAGCTAAGAATAGTCCAAACTGTACCCAGCGCAAAGATACCATATCGCATGCTTTTTTGCTGAATAGTCTAATGATTAGGAATACTAGTGCCATTAGCAATGATATTAGAAAGAATACAACCAAAGGTATTGATATTATTAATAATCTAATCATATTTTAATCCTCCGCGATTATTATAAACTAACGTATGATAAATAACAAACTAAAAGTTTAGTGTTTATCGTGCGAATAGTCAATAAAAGTAGCATTTATCGGAAAAATGTCAAAAAGTGCACTTTTTTATGCAATTATGTTAAATTTTTAAAAGGTATTGTAATTGTATTTTTTAAGTTATATAATTTATAGTACATTAAAAGGGATAATATGCTATTTTTTAAAGGAGGCAAATTATGAAAATGATGAAAAAATTAGTAGCAGTAGTTGCTGCACTAACACTAACAGTAGGCATGGCATCTACAGCTATGGCAGCTTCATGGAGTAACTACTTCGGCCTAAACAAAGGTTGGTACGAAGGTACAAAAGGAAGCTTAACATCAAACTCAGCTACAGGATGGACTGCAAACATTAAGTCTATCGGTTGGGGTGGCTGCTGGGGTGGCCAGGTATACCAGAAGGGTCTTTCAATCAAGAAAGGTCAGCAGTATACTATCAAATTCACTATCAAATCTTCAAAGTTAAACAAATGGGTTTACTTAAAGATTGGTGATGCTAAGGGTAAACAGATGAACCTAGGTAAATGGATTGACTGTAAGAAGGGTCAAACTGTTACAGTAAACGAGACATTTACTGCTAAGTACAATGGAAACTCAGTATACTTTGGTATCGGTGGTGATTTCCACGACAGACAGAAGGTTAAAACTGACGAAGATGCAAAGGTAAGATATAAATATGCTCCAAACAATAAGTTGGACGGAAGACTTCCATCAGACTATTCAGCTGATCATCCTACAGTAATTACTGTATCAGGATATTCATTCGGAGCAGCTTCAGCAGGCGGAAGCAGCAGTTCAAGTAACGGAACTGTAAGCAGCAATGGTACAGTTAACACTGTTACTACATCAGATGGTACAGTTGCAACTGGCGATTTCACACCATTCGCATGTGGCGCTACAGCAGTTCTTGCAGCAGCAGCTATTGTAGTTTTCGCTAAGAGAAGACAGGAAGATTAATTAATAGCAATTACTATATAAAAATTGTATAAATTGTACAAAAAAAAGCACCTCAAGGGGTGCTTTTTTTGTTGAATCCTACCTAATCCTTTGATATAATTTTACCTGTAGGATATCACTATGTGATTGTTCGGGTAAGTGAAAATTTTTTCAGGATCATAAGGAGGAAACAAACATGAAAAAATTTGGTCGTAAAGCATTATCATTAATGCTTGGTTTAGTACTATGCGTTTCTGCATTAGCTTTCACAGGCTGCGGAGGCGGAAGCTCAGCTGACCCTGCTAGTTCAGGATTAGTTGATAGCAATGTAAAAGGTGACATCTCAATTATGACTTGGGGTGGTGACGGAAAATACTATGAAGATATTGGCGCAAAGGACTTAAGCGAAAGCAAGCTTACAACTAGAGCTATTGCTAAGACATACGCTGTAGCTAAGAAGTTTAAAGAAGCTTATCCTAACGTAAAGATTAACGTTTACGCTAAGTCTGGTGACCCTAACCAGCCAGGAACACCTTCATGGGATCAGGAAATTGAAAACTTCAAGACTAAACATGGTAAGTACCCTGACATTTGGGGCGCTGACGATATCATCTCAGATATCAAGAAAGGTTTAGTTGCTGACCTATCAGCATATAAAGATGAAGATTCATACAAAGCTTACAACACAAGCTTGATGAAACAGATGAACTACAACGGAATGCAGGCAGGACTTCCATCATACTCTATTCCTTGGGGTATTTGGGTAAACAAGTCATTGGCAGCTGATAACAATATCGACGTTCCAGATCCAGATTGGGACATCAAAGAATTCACAGACTTTGTATCACAGGCTGATACAGAGACATTCTTCGGTATGAAGTGTGCGGCTACTGACCCTGCAGGACACGATGGACACGGACCTATGGATATCCTAGACATGGGCGTTCCAACAATCAACAAGCAGATTAAAGAAAAGAACAGCATCGACCTAAATACAGACGATGTTAAATCACTTCTAAAATATGCTCAGAAGTGGGCTGCATCATCAGTTGACTCAGCTCAAGGTGCAGAAACACTATCAGCAGAGATTGCAGAAGAAAACGGTGGTTACTCATGGACATACTTCTGTAACAACAGAACATTGGTTAACATGGAAGATCCATGGTACCTAACAGCAGGAGCAGATCCTGAAGCAAAAGATTCAGATACATATATTAAGGCTAAAGATTGGGACTTCTACCCATTCCCATCAACAGAATTCATGGATGATGAGAATACTATTAAGTTAGTAATTGACCCTATCTGCCTACACAACTATGCTCTAGATGATCAGAAACCTGAAATGAGCAAAGCTGAAAAGGCTAAATTAGACTTAACATATACATTTGCTACATACATGACAGCTTCTACAGAAGCTAGAGAAGCAGTTTATAAGCAAGGTTGGACAGAGAATGGTACAAAGAAATCATCAGCAGCTGATGATTCATTCCCTGTAGTAACTGGAGATGCTTATGATGATCAGATGGAACTATGGAACAACCTTCCAGCACACAAGACATACAAGAACAAAGAAGGATTCCAGAAGGTTGTTGAGATCTTCAAAGAAGGTAAATCTTGGGATTATGTAGATAAATGTTGGACAAAGAAGATTTCTGAACACGGTGAAGAAATCTATACACTACAAGAGTGGATTTCATGTAACGACAAAGACGTTGCAGGTGCTTGGATGACAGATAAGAACTGGGCAGACTCAGTTAAATCTAAGTTGGCTGACTGGAATACAACTATTAACAAACGTATCAAGAAGGCTGACCAGGAATTCAAGGTTGCTCTAAAGAAATACTACGGAAATAAATAATATAGGGTCCGTAGAGTAAGAGTTAATAGATTTTAATTAAATCAAACAATGCGGAACTGTCTAAATATGGCGGTTCCGCTTTTGTACTTAAAGATAGTTATTTTTAAGTAAAAATAGTAACAAATAAGGAAGATTGGAGAGAAACAACAATGAAAAGAAGAGTTATCACAATACTATTAGCCATAGCATGTGTCATTGTTGCGGGAATCATTCTTTTCAATTTTGTATTAAAGACTGAGCCTAGCTATGTTAAAGACGTAAGCAGCGAAGAATTTGAAAAAGCTTACGACACCTTAAGTAAATCTTACTTGGCCGAAGGCGAAGATGCAGAAGTATACTATACTGATTTCATTTCAAAACATAGTGAGATCGGTAAAGGTGAAACTAGTGCTGATGTTGAAGGTGGCGTTTCCACTGACAGTTTTTATGAGAAGAACAAAAGTGATGAGAATGTTCCTAAGGCTGTAAAAGATTATAGTAAGCCTATGAAATCTTTGGATTATCAAGATAAGGCTAAGTATAACGTTACAGTTGATAAGTCAGGTTTGTACTACTTGGCAGTGGACTACATTTCAGTTGGTAGTTCTCTATCCAATTACACTGTTAGTATGACAGTGAATGGAAAGCAGGAGTATTCAGAGATGAATACTGTTAGACTCCCAATTACTTGGAAGGATACTGACAAGAAAAACTTTTTGAGCAGCGGAGCTCTAAAGACTTTCCCTAAGGATGGTTACGGAGACGAAATGACTCCAAAGCAAAAGAAAGTACAACAGTGGGAAAAGGAAACTTATCTATTCAACAATACATATACTTCGACTACTCCATTGTGCTTCTACCTAAAGAAGGGTAGCAATGAGGTTGTTTTAGAGAATGTTTCATCTGGTGGTTTGGGCATTGGTAGCCTAAAAGCAGTTGAGGCAAAAGACAAAACAAAATCATACAAAGAGTACAGCAAAGCACATGGAAAAGAAGCGGTTATCAAAGATGATAAGTATGCGCTTCAAATTGATGCTGTAAATTACTACAGAAAGAATTCTACAGAAATCACATACGATAACGATATTGATGATTCACTTACTAGATTCAATATAGATTACAAAAAACTCAACATTTTGAAATGGGGAGAAGCTGGTGTAGAAACTACTTACACATTTGATGTGAAGAAGACTGGTAACTATAACCTAGCACTCCACTTCAAAAATGGTAAGAAAGAGTTTGAAACATTTGAGACTATCAAGCTAGATGGAAAGGTGCCTTTCAAAGAAATGTATAACTATTCATTTAGTGCAGAGCAGTCTGATTACCAGAACGTAGTGTTAAAGGACAAAAAGGACAATCCTTACAAGTTCTATTTAACAAAGGGTAAACATTCAATCACAATCAAGCAGGAAAATGCTCCTATCATGGAAGCATACAGATATGCATTGTTGATTGAACAACATGTTACAAACTTTGACTTGGAAATCAAGAAGATTACAGGTGCTGAAGTTGATGAGAACCGTAACTGGAAGATGACTAAGTATATTAAGAATATTGATAATTACTTAGACGCTTACTCAGATATGATTCAGCACATCAGATACTTACTACAAGATTACTCCCAAAATGGAAATGCAGGAGCTGTTCTTGCATACCTAGATCAGGCAGATATCTTTATCAAGAATATGAAAGAATATCCAGACGATATTGCTCTTCATACTCAAGATCTTACTGGTCCAGACAACTCCATTTTGGTTGCGCTAAGTAGTTTCGTTCAGGAATTAACTAACAACGATTTTACTTTGGATCGCGTATATGTATGTGGAGACGAAAATCAATTAGGTAAAGCAAATAGTTCATTTGGAAGTTCACTTTGGACAGGAATCAAGTCTTTGCTTAATACTTTCATAACTGACAAGTATGATACAAAGATTTCGGACGACAAAGACACCATCACTATCTGGTTCAACAAGGCTACTACACACGTTAACTTGTTACAGAAGATGGCAGCCAGTGACTTCACAAAGTACTACAAAGAAAAAACAGGAAAAGATATCAAAGTACATATCACAGCCATTCCTGACCCATCTAAGTTTACACTAGCTATCGCAGCTAAGAAGACTCCGGATGTGGCTATGGGACTCATGTCATATATGCCATTCGACTTGTGTAGCCGTGGCGCTTTGCATGACTTTACGAAGTTCCCTGATTTCTGGCAAGTAGCAAATAGATTCCCAACAGGTGCTTTCGTGTCATACGTTTACAACGAAGGTGTCTATGCTGTTCCAGAACAGACGGACTTCAACGCAATTGTATATAGAAAAGATATCTTTAAACAGCTAGGTGTTAAGGTTCCAGATAACTGGGATGAACTAATCGACATCCTTCCAACACTACAGAGATATGGTAAGAACTTCTACCACAACATCTCACTTGGTGTTACAGGATACAAGTGGTTCTATCAGACAGCACCTATGATCCTACAGAACGGTGGAAAACTATACGTTCAGGATAAGAACGGAATAGTTAAGACTGGTATAGATAGTAAGAATGCGATTAGAGGTATGCAGTTACTTGGCGACTTGTTCAACAAGTACTCACTAGATACTTCAGTAAACTCATTCTTCAACTCATTTAGATATTCAACTCTTCCAATCGGTATCATCGGTATGGAAGACTACACACTAATCAAGAATGGTGCTCCAGAGCTTGATGGTGAGTGGGAGATTGCTCCATATATTGGAACAAAACAGAAAGATGGCGTAACAAACAGAACATTCGTAGCGAACGGTACTGGTGCAGCCATCATGAAGGCTTCGAAAAAGAAAGAAGCTGCTTGGGAATTCATCAAATGGTGGACAAGTAAAGATGTTCAGACAGAGTACACAAATACACTTACATCATCATATGGTAAGACATACTTCTGGCTATCATCTAACTTAGACGCATTGCAGAATAACCCAATGGACGAAAAAGATAAGAACGTAATGCTCAAACAGATTAATTGGGTAACAGACGTTACAAGAACACCTGGTCAGTACTTACTAGAGAGAACAATCTCTAACATTTGGACAAACATGGTATTCGAAGGTGAGTCAGCACAAGTTTCAGTCGATGAAAAGAAAGCTGATGTAAACAAGGAAATCACTCGTAAGATGACAGAACTTGGTTACTACAACGACAAAGGAAAACTTATTAAGAAGTTTAAACTTCGTGGTTATGACTGGATAAAGAAAAATCAAGAAGATGCTTTAAAGAAAGGGGGTAAGAAATAATGGCAGAAGTTGTTGGTAAAAAACATTTTTACAATAAAGACGGATTCAGATCATTTAGTCTCTTATTCCCTTACGCATTACTATTTTGTGGATTTATCCTAATCCCTATCATCATTGCGATGGGATTGTCATTTACATACTTTGACGTTATCAATACCCCAACATTTGCGGGTATGCAAAACTACATCACTCTATTAACAGGTGATGAGATTTTCATGAAGTATGTACTTCCTAACACAATCCTATACGCGATAGTAGTAGGTGTAGGAGGATACGCATTGTCATTTATTATGGCTTGGATACTTGCTCAGGTTACACCTAGATTTAGAACAGTCTATGCTCTAGCGATGTATACACCATCTCTAGCAGGTATGATTATGATTCCATACGTTTGGAAGATTATCTTCTCAGGTGACCAGGCAGGTTTGGCGAATGCGTATTTGATGAAATTCGGATTTATAGATCAGCCGATTCAGTGGTTGCTATCATCGGATTACTTTATGCCGATTATGATTTTTGTATCCCTATGGTCATCCATGGGTATCGGTTTCTTGGCGATGCTTTCAGGTATTATGAATATCGACCAAGAGTTATACGAGGCAGCTTACATTGATGGTATTAAGAACAGAGCACAAGAAATCGTTTACATTACAGTGCCATCTATGAAACCACAGATGTTATTCGGTGCGGTTATGTCTATAGTTAACGCCTTCAACATGGGCTGGATTGGTGTACAGTTGGCAGGTGCCAACCCAACACCAGAGTACGCTGGTCAGTTGATCGCTAACCACATAGACGACTATGCATATATTAGATACGAGATGGGATATGCTTCAGCTATATCTGTTGCACTTTTGTGCCTAGTATATGTATGTAGTAGAGTAGCAAACAATCTCTTTACAGAGAAAGATGAATATTAGAAAGGAGGAATCATTATGGCAAATTTTCAAGGTAATAGAATTAATCCATCGAGATTTTCCAGAGGACAGATTAAGTTCCATATAATCTCACTACCGTTATCCATATTTATGATTACTCCTATAGTATTCGTAATATGTAACGCGTTTAAACCTCTTGGTGAATTGTTCAGATTCCCACCAAGAATTTTCGTGTACAATCCAACATTGGATAACTTTAAAAACTTAATGGAAATGGCTGGTAACACTGGTATCCCAATGTCCAGATATTTCCTAAACTCTTTGATCGTAACTGGTCTTACTGTAGTACTCAACTTGATTATTACAATTATGGCCGCTTACGTATTCTCAAAGAAGAAATTTAAACTAAGCGGTGCTTTATGGGAAATCAACCAGTTAGCTCTTATGTTCGTAGCTACAGCCGTGGCTATTCCTAGATACTTAGTTATCGTAAAGATAGGAGCATACAATACTTGGTTCGCGCACATCTTACCACTAATAGCAGTTCCAGTAGGACTCTTCTTGGTAAAACAGTTCGTGGATGGTATTCCAGATGCACTAATAGAAGCTGCCGTTGTGGATGGTGCCGGAGATATAAGAATACTTAGAAGTATTATTATTCCTTTGGCAAAGCCTGCTTTGGCTACTACAGTAGTGTTGACATTCCAGGCAGTTTGGATGAATGCAGAAACATCAAACAACTATATTACAAACGAATCACTGAGAACATTTACGTACTACGTAACGGCCCTTGGTGTAAATACCCAGATGTCTGCGCAAGGTATGATGGCGGCGGCCAATATGATTTGGTTCTTGCCTAACCTATTCATATTCATTGCAATGCAGTCTAAGGTTATGAACACAATGGCTAGCTCAGGTATTAAGTAAGGAGGCAGAGATATGAGATTATTCAAAAAATCATTGGTTCTGCTCCTTGCAGTAACCTTTGTGATTATGAGCGTTTTGCCTGTAGCGGCATCACAGGCTACTAGTTATACATACACTTTAGATGATGACTCTGAAATGGTAAGAACACAGGATGCTTATCTTCCTGATAGAACTATTACAGATTTAGGTTTAGTAAACCCATCTGATTTGTTTATCACTGATGACAACCTATGTTATATCGCTGATTCAGGAAACTCTAGAGTAGTTGTATACAACATCGACACAGGAAAAATTGAAAAGGAATTTTCAAAAGACACTGTAAAAGATTCAAAATTCTCAGGATTTGATAAGCCATCAGGTTTATTCATTTCTGAAAAGGGCGAGCTCTTTGTAGCGGACCCTGGTGCAAAGACAGTATTTAAGTTCGACAAAAACGGTGATTACGAGAGACGTTATGACAGACCTACAGCAGTTATCTTTAACGGAAGCGGTAGTAAGGATAAAACAAACTACGAGCCAAGTAAAGTAGCTATCGATAGTGGTGAGAACCTATATATCGTATCAGAAGGTTTGTACGATGGTATTATCCAGCTTGCTAAGACTGGCGAGTTTTTAGGATACTTTGCTACAAATAAAGCAAAACTATCACCAGTTCAGATGTTCTTGAAGATGATCTATTCAAAAGAGCAGCAGAAGAACTCTACATTATTAAATACTGACCCACAGCTATTCTCAAATGTCTTCGTAGACAAAAACGGAATGGCGTACTCAGTTTCAATGAACGCTCCGGATGACGGACTAAAGAAACATAGTACAAAGGGTTCAAACATGTTCTTAAATCCTGTAGTTTGTACAGAGCACCTTACAGATGTAACAGTAGATGATAATGGAATCATTTACACATCTGATACAGAAGGTTTCATTTGTGCATACACTACAGATGGAGAATTGATATTCAAACTCGGTGCCAAAGTAAATGATATGTCAATCTCAGGATTGTTCAAATCATTAGTTACTATAGCAGTAGATAACAAAGGTAACCTTTGGACAGCCGACGGAGAAAAGGGCTATCTACAGTCATTCTCTCCAACAGAATATGCGACAACAATCTATGATGCGCTAACTGAATACGAAAAAGGTAATTATGATGTAGCACTTAACGATTGGAGTTACGTACTAAGACTTAACCAGATGTCAGTGCTTGCTCACAACGGTGTTGCTAAAGCATATTACAACAATGAAAAATACCACAAAGCGATGGAAGACTTTGAAATCGCTGGTAACAGAGATGGTTATTCAGAAGCGTACTGGGAAGTTCGTAATAAACAAATTCAGAAGTACCTAGGACCATTCTTGATAGTAGTAATCTTACTAGTAGTACTCAAGATAGTTATAGGACTTGTAGATAAGAAGAAACGAATTTCTCAAGGCAAAAAGAAATTAAGCAAGAAACTAAGTAAAGTACCAATACTTAGCGAGATAGGATACGCGTTCAAGTGCGCAAGACATCCTATCGACAGATACTATGATATAAGAGTTGGTAAGCATGGTTCACCACTTACAGCACTTATAATCTATGTCATCTTCTTCGGAGTATACATGCTCTACACTGTAGGTAAAGGATTTATCTATCAGTACCAGAAGGTAGAAGATATGGATATGGGAGCCGTAGTAGTTGGTTTCTTCGCAATACTAATTCTATTCATTATTTGTAACTACCTAGTAACATCAATTACAGATGGTGATGGAACCATCAAACAGATATTTATGATTCCTGCATACGGATTGATGCCAGCCATGATAGCAATGCTAATCACAACTGGACTATCATACTTCCTAACATACAACGAATCATTTATCTTAACAGTAATTATGATTATTGGTGTAGGTTGGTCAATAGCAGCCATCTTCGAAGGCTTGTCTACTGTCCACGATTACGATTTCAAGGGTACAGTAGTAAGTTTGATAATTACAGCAGTCTTCATCTTGATTGCAGTAATAGTGGTTCTAGTAATAATTATTATGTGGGATCAGTTATCAGACTTCTTAATCACACTAGGAAAGGAGATAGTAAGAAATGTCACAGGCGGTTAAAAAGACTATTAAAATCTCAAGTCTCGTTGTTACAATTCTTTGCATCCTTTCATTGGGTGTGGGAGTACTAGCTGCGTATCTTAACACAAACAGAGATACCAGAAAGGCTCCGCCAAAGGCCACAGAACATACATCTATTAAAGATGGTGGTTTTGAGAAGAAATATGAAAACAAAAATTTTGAGTATTACTTCAGAGACGACAGAGACGTAATAGCAATTAAAGATAAGAAAACTGGTTACATCTGGAAAACAGGTCTAGATGCACCATTTGCAAATCAGATTAGAGATGCAAAAGACGCAGTAGATAACGGAACTGTTAAGGATATGGCTGAGGAACTAGAAATCTCACCTTCAGAGGTTAAAGAGATGGCTAAGACACCTCAGGAGCAAGACCTTAACTCACAGTTTACTGCTATGGCAAACTCACTTATCACATTAGAGTACTACTCAGGTGAAGGTGAAGGTATGACTACGTCAAAGGTTTCATCAGCATCTGAAAAACCTAAAGACGGATCATCTACATTTGATAAAGTATCAGGTAAAGATAACGAGTTCTGCCTAAAATGTAAATTTGGTGTGGATGATAAGAAAGTAAAACTTAACGTTTACATTACATTTACAGATGATGGAAAAGTCAAATACGATATTCCATACAAAGAAATAGAAGATAGTGATGACGGCAAAGCCAAATCCAAGATTAAGAATGTAATTATTACACCATTCCTTGGAAACAGCGGTGGAGCCCTAAAATACTATGACAAGTCAGAAGACGGTTGGACAAAGATTAAGACAAAGAAACTCACTCCTGGTTACGTAATGGTACCAGACGGAAGTGGAGCTTTAATGAGATTCAACGAAAACAAAGCTAAGTTTACAGACTACGAAGGCGATGTTTACGGAGAAGATCCGGCTGCAGCTATGTACTACCATAGTGAGAAGAACGACGCTGTTGAAGTTAAACAGCCAAGTATGCCAGTATATGGTATCTCACACGGTGATGGCACACAGGCAGCATTTATTGCTTACGCTACAAAGGGTGATGAGTATATGTCAATCAATGTTGTTCCATCTTCTACAGAAAAGAACAAGATTAAATATACTTACGCATACCCAGCATTTAAATATAATGCAGAGTATTTCCAAGTAAAGGATCAGGCTGGAAACTCATACAGAAAAGTTCAAGATGTTATGAACAAATTTGATATTAGTATCACTTATGAGTTCTTGAACGGAGACGGCAAAGACGGTTCTCCTTCAGCTGATTACGTAGGAATGGCTAAGGCTTACAGAAATTACTTGATCAAATCTAAAACTTTGAAAGTAAAGAATACAGCTAGCAAAGACATTCCTATCAGAATCGACTTCCTAATGTCAGATTCTAAGAAGGGTGTGTTCTCAACACAGGAAGTTCCAGTTACAACAGTGGACAATGTTAAGAGCATACTAGATGAATTAATCAAGGACAAAGTTAAAAATATTAACTCTGGACTTATTGGATGGCAGA
>JAFWIO010000020.1 GCA_017514785.1 Eubacterium sp.
CGTTGGAGCTTTAGTTGTTGGCTGTGTAGTTGGTGCTTTTGTAGTCGTTGGAGCTTGTGTTGTTGGCGCCTTTGTAGTTGTTGGCTTTGGTGTAGTTGTTGGCGCTTTTGTAGTTGTTGGCTTTGGAGTTGTTGTTACCTGAGCAGGATAAACTATATTTCCATTTTTATCCTTAACCGTTGGTTGGAAGAACTCAACTGGATTCGAAGGATTTACCCAACCCATTCCAACTACGATACATGTAGTTCCATTTGAAACTTCCACTTTGCCTGTCAATGTTTGGTTCGCCCCCGTCAAAGGTGTCTGGTTGTTATCACCGTCTGTACCATTTGATGAACAAAGTGTTCCATCACTATTTGTAGCCTTTATTGGCCACTCGTATGTATACTCAGTTCCACTTTGAAGCGCAGGGAACTCCATCTTAACCTGTGTAAGCCATGCGCTGTTGTAAACTGTATTTGTCTTATTCACAACTATATGGTTTGCATTGTTTGGATCCACTCCTGCCTTAGCTGTGTTGTTTCCATCCCAAGTACCTGTATATACATAGTAATTTCCAAACTGACCCCATGCATCAACTGGTACATCTTGGTTTGCAACTATTCCACCACTTGGCGCTGACGTAGTTGTTGTAGGCTTTGCAGTTGTAGTTGTTGGTGCTTGTGTTGGCGCACCCTGTTTTGTCACGGTCAAATTCTTAACACTAAAAGTCTTGCCCGCTGAAATTGCTGATAGGTTAAAGACTATTTGACCTTCGTTGCTGTCGCCCGTAGTAAACGAGCCGGTATATGTCTTGGAACCATTAGTTAGGTTTTCATCAACCAGTGCCATGTCGGTTCCGGATTTTTCGTATTTCGCAAGTATA
Source organism: Eubacterium sp. (assembly GCA_017514785.1). Lineage (GTDB taxonomy): Bacteria > Bacillota > Clostridia > Lachnospirales > Lachnospiraceae > Eubacterium_G. The sequence goes on from JAFWIO010000020.1 coordinate 866, forward strand.
TGACTTCCGCCAGCATTCGTGTCAATCGTAAAACTATAATTGTATGTGCTGTTTGGATCAAGCGATAGATTTGGCTTGAGCTGTGCTCCCCAATCGTCACTCGCCTGCTTAATCATATAAATGTTCATATCGTTAAGGTTTGTTCCACCTTTGTAGGCCGCTCTTGCATTGCCCCAGCTGTCATCGCCGAAGTAGTATTGCCAAGCGCCTAGGTTGTTGAACGCACCTCTGTTTGCTTCTGTGTATCCAACAGGATAAGCTGTGGTAGCTTGCGTTGGATCTCCGCCCGAACTGTTGTATGAATATGCACGAACATAGTCAACCATCATCGTTGCACTTTGGAAGTTTGCATCTGGTGCTCTGTAGCCAGTGTATCCTGTGCCTTCACTTCCCAATGCAAGATTTAATAAGAAGAATGCATCCTTGTTGAAATAACTTTGAGAATCATATCCATCGCCAATGCTTGCAGTTAGGTACACTTCATTATCCATATACCATTTGATATTATTGCTATCCCAAGTTACGCCGTAAGTATGCCATCCATTAATTCCGTTGTTGTAATTATCTGAATAGTATTTATAGTTTCCATCGCTGAAACTACCCCATGATGAATGAGCATCCCATGAAGGACCCCAGTGAAGTGTTCCCTCCACATAGTTTCTATCATTTGCATGCTCCATAATATCTAGCTCGCCACATCTTGGCCAGCCAACTTGATCATAGTCATTTCCCATCATCCAAAATGCAGGCCAAACACCATTCTGGTTTCCACCATCTACTTTGATGCGAGCTTCCATCTTTCCATATTTAAAATACTTTTTGTTCTTAGAAATAATGCGACCAGATGTAAAGTTTGAACCATTGTAGTTCTCGCGTTTCGCTTTAATGTTTAAGTTTCCACCTGTAACGTAAACATTGTCAGTTCTGTTTGTGTAATACTGAAGTTCGTTGTTACCCCAGCCACCTGCGCCTTGTTCGCAAGTCCAAACACTGCCGTCAAGTGAGCTTCCATTGAATTCATCGCTCCACTGCAAAGTCCATACATTATCACCTGGATTAGCTACAGCTGAAACTTTCTTTGCCATAGGAACAAAAGTTATTCCAGTAATAACTAATGCGATTGCTGTGATGTAAGTTACTATTCTTTTAAACATAGAACTTCTCCTTTTCTATATTATTCCGTCCTCATACTATTGAATTATTTTATCACGAGACAGTGATAAAATGGTGGTTTTGGGAGTAGGTATATTCTTTAAAATGGTCCGTTTTTTAGCACAAAAAATAGAGCCTTTCGGCTCTATTTTTATTAATATAAATATTATCTCTTTGAGAACTGTGGTGCTCTACGTGCGCCTTTAAGACCGTATTTCTTACGCTCTTTCATTCTTGAATCTCTTGTCAAGAATCCAGCTTTCTTTAAGACTTTTCTGTTTTCTGAATCAGCCTCAACTAATGCTCTAGCGATACCATGTCTGATGGCACCAGCCTGACCAGTAGTTCCGCCACCCTTTACAGTGATGTCTGCATCAAACTTATCAGCTTGATCGATAGCTTCTAGTGGCTGTCTTACGATAACTTTCAATGTCTCAAGACCAAAGAAATCATCTATATCTCTTTTATTGATTGTAATTCTACCTGTGCCTGCTGAGAGGTAAACTCTAGCGACACTACTTTTTCTTCTACCTGTACCGTAGTATGTATCTTTTGCCATGTTATTTCCTCCTCTCAGTTATTAAAACTTTAATTCCTCAGGCTGCTGTGCAGCATGTGGGTGTTCAGCACCAGCGTACACGAATAACTTCTTGTACATCTTTCTTCCTAAAGGTCCCTTTGGAAGCATGCCTTTAACTGCGAGTTCAATAACCTTCTCAGGTTTCTTTTCAAGCATAGTCTTAAGATCTGTTTCTTTCATTCCTCCAACATAGTCTGAATGATGGTAATAGATCTTCTGATCTAACTTCTTTCCTGTTACTTTGATTTGGTCTGCGTTTGTAACGATTACATAGTCACCAGTATCAACGTGAGGTGTGAATGTTGGTTTATTCTTTCCTCTTAATACCTTAGCTATCTCTGATGACAAACGTCCCAATGTATATCCTGTAGCATCAACTACATACCATTTTCTTTCAATATCTGTTGGATTAGCCATGTATGTTTTCATTGGTATTCCTCCTGATTTAATTTTCAATTTCTCACTGCAAGCGAAATGTCCGAAACGCCTGCAAACGTACGTGTTTACTAGTTCTTACCGGGGCTATGGCCAGAACTATATTACACGCCACAGAGTAAGATTATATAATAAAGAATCCCCTATGTCAAACGGTTTTTCGCATATTTTAGGGGCTCTAAATTACTCATTTTCGTACTTAATTTCCACTAATCTCAAGCCTCTAGCAACAGCTGTCTTTCCAGCTTTACCTCTATCCTTTGACGCTATAATATCTTCCATATCTGAAGGCTCTAATTTGCCCTCTCCCACTTCTAACAGTGTTCCAGCAATTATTCGCACCATATTGTACAAAAAGCCGTTTCCTTTGGCGATTATGGCTATTTCGTCGCCATTTTGTGTGACTTCTAGCGATTCTATCGTCCTTACAGTGTTTTCTACCTGTGAACCAGTACTGCAGAATGCTGCAAAGTCGTGTTCACCCACCAAAAATCCCGCTGCTTCCTTCATTTTGTCCACATCTAGCTTAGAATATGTGAAATATGTATAAAGTCTTCTGACTGGATCTGGCATATCTCGGTTAATAATTGTGTACTGATATGTCTTCATACTATTTTGGTATCTTGGATGCCAATCTTCATCCACCTCGTCGGACTTCACAATCGAAATATCCTCCGGCAAACGCTGATTCAAAGCATATGCAATCTTTTCCGCTGGAATATGAGTTTCCGTGTCAAAGATGCAATAATTTCCATCCGAATGAACGCCCGAGTCTGTTCTACTAGCACCTACTACCTCTATGTCTTCATTCAACAAATCAGACAGAGTCTCGTTCAAAACTCCCTCTATTGTCACTTCGTTTGGTTGAACCTGCCAACCACAGTAGTTTGTGCCATCATATGCAACTTTTAATCTGTATCTCTTCATATCAAACCTCTAAAAAACAACAAATGTATTTCCCAAAAACTTAACCACTACCACATTCACTACAATCACACTCGCGATAATCACACCACAGAAAATATATGACATAGCATCGCGCTTCTTGTATTGAAGTGGATGAAGCTTCGTTCTATTTCCGCCGTTGTAGCACCTTGCTTCCATAGCCTGCGCCAAATTGACTGCTCTCTTTATTGAGGACACAAATAGCGGAATCAAAATAGGAATCAAGCTTTTCGCTCTCTTTAACATATTTCCGCTTTCAAAGTCTGCACCTCTAGCCATCTGCGCCTTCTTAATTCTCTCAGTCTCTTCCATCAAAGTCGGAATAAACCTGAGCGCCAAAGACATAATCATTGCAATCTCATGAACAGGCACTCTAATCACCTTTAGAAAACCTAGTGCCTTCTCAAGTCCGTCCGACAAATCATTTGGCTTTGTAGTTAGTGTCATAACAGATGTTGATAAAACCAAAAGAACTAGTCTAACAACTAGGTATGCAGATCTTACCAAACCTTCTGATGTGATAGTAAATATCCACCAGTGCGCCACTTCATGCTTGCCCGGTGTAAAGAATA
>JAFWIO010000021.1 GCA_017514785.1 Eubacterium sp.
CTTATCTCGAAGTAATGCTGCGTGTTTACTCATATGTTCTTTAATACCCTCGTGGTCTTTGAACAACTTCACGTGTCTTAACATATTTATCTTATCATGTCCGATTGTTTGAATGCTCAAACTATCACGGATGTGATTTACGTTATTGATAGATGATGCAAGCGCTGCAATACCCGAACCAGGGAAAGTAATCTTTGATGTTGAAGCAAACTCAATTGCCATATCTGGATTACCAGCCTTCTCACACTCTTCTAGGATGTCCAAAATCTTGTCCTGCTTCTCTGGCTCATCATATAGGTGATGAACAGCATAAGCATTGTCCCAAAAGATTCTAAAGTCCTTTGCCGCAGGCTTAAGGTTAGCAAAACGTCTAACTACTTCATCTGAGTATGAAGCGCCCTCTGGATTTGAATACATAGGCACACACCAAATACCTTTGATGCTGTCGTCTCTTTCTACAAACTGCTCAACTATATCCATATCTGGACCGTCTTCGTTCATAGGTACATTTATCATCTCAATTCCAAAGTGCTCTGTGATAGCAAAGTGTCTATCGTAACCCGGAACTGGACAAAGCCATTTAATCTTATCAAGTTTACACCAAGGAGTCATTCCATTCACACCATGTGAATAAAACTCAGAAACTTGATCGTACATTACATTAAGACTTGAGTTGCCATATACGATTACATGTTCCTCTGTTGTGTTCATAATGCTAGCCATCATTCTCTTAGCTTCTGGTGGTCCATCAAGTAGACCATAGTTTCTACAGTCAAAACCATTTTCTGAAACTACTTCTGACTCACTTGTGAACACGTCAAAAAGTTCCATAGAAATAGCAATCTGATCAAGGCCAGGCTTACCTCTAGACATATCTAGATTAAGTCCCGACTCACAAAGTTTTGCATATTCTTCTTTTAAACTTTTTAATTCCTCGCGGAGCTCATCGTCCGTCATCTTTTTATAAGCACTCATTTTAAACCTCACATCTATTAATTCTTCAAAACTTGTTTGTTTTTAATTACGTAATCAATCATAGAGAATACTGTAAAGAACAGTGTTGCTGCCACTAGCAATTGAATGAAAATACCTACGCCTGACATTACAGCATTTGGAATCTTCAAATTGCATGTTGAAATCCAATCTTTAGCTTGAAGATATATAATCATAATGATAGTCATAACCATCTGCAAAACGGTTTTAACTTTGCCCCACCATCCTGCGGCCAAAACTACATTCTGGTCTGCAGCTAAAATTCTGAATCCACTGATAAATATTTCTCTACTTATAATAATAATTACACTAACAGTAAACCATACGCTTCCTTTGTAAAATTTATCTGCAGTAAACAATGCATCTAAACTAATTAACGCTGCACATACTAAAAGTTTGTCAGCAAGCGGATCCATAAACTTTCCAAAGTTTGTAATCAAGTTGTACTTTCTTGCAATCTTTCCGTCAAAAAGGTCAGTTAAACTTGCAATAACAAATACAATCAATGCAATCAAATAATTGCATGGTACAAAATGTGCAAGTAAAAAGAATACAAAAAATGGAATACAAATTGTTCTAAATACTGTTAGTTTGTTAGGTAAATTCATTTAATCCTCCAATCGTTCTGTTAAGTCACCAATCAAATCATAATCGTTAGCGCCAGTCACAGAAACTTTAACAAAATCACCACTCATCAATTCTTCGTCGGTCACAACAAAAATGTTTGAATCAACTCCCGGTGCATCCATATATGTTCTACCGATGTAAGCGTTTTCCATCGGAATCTTTCCCTCAATTATTGCTTCAAACTCTTCCCCTACTAAACTCTCGTTCTTATCAAAAACGATTTCCTGCTGAAGTCCCATAATCTCATTTCGTCTTCTGACTTTAACATCTTCATCTATCTGATTATCCATATCAGCTGCAGGCGTTCCCTCTTCTTGCGAATATGTAAACACTCCAAGTCTGTCAAACTTTGTGTCTTCGACAAAGTCCAATACTTCTTCATGGTCTTCATCACTCTCGCCAGGGAAACCAGAAATCAATGTCGTTCTAAGAACAATATCTGGAACTGCTTTTCTTAAAGCATCAATCTTTGACTTAATCTCAGCCTGTGAAGTTTGTCTTCCCATTAATTTCAAAATCCTATCACTCGCATGCTGAATAGGTAAATCTAAATAGTGACAAACTTTTTCATTAGCCTTAATCTCTTCAATCAATTCATCATAAATATCTTCTGGATAACAATATAAAATTCTAATCCATTTAATGCCGTCTATCTTAGACAATTCATGAATCAAAATATGAAGCGACTTCTTCCCATATAAATCTGTGCCATACATTGTGGTCTCTTGCGCGATAAGGTTAATCTCCTTAATTCCAAGAGAAGCCATCTGCTTTGCTTCTTCTAGCACATTCTCCATAGGAACACTTCTAAAATCTCCACGCACTTTTGGAATTATGCAGTAAGTACAATGCTTATCGCAACCCTCTGCTATCTTTAAATAACCATATCCTCCAAAAGTAGAAATCTCTCTAGGCGCTTTGAAACCAGCTGGACAGTTTATATCTTCTAAATCAACAATCTTTCGTTTATCTTTGAAGTACTCATCCAAAGTCTTTGCGATATCGTCAAAGGCAGTGGTTCCTATACAAATATCAATCTCAGGTATTTCATCTTTTATTTCATCGTGGTATCTCTGCGCCAAACAACCTGCTAAGACTAGTGCTTTGCATCGGTCGCTCTTATACTTAGCCATCTCAAAGATAGTGTTAATACTTTCCTCTTTTGCATCATTTATAAAACAGCAACTGTTTATAATGATTACATCAGCCTCTGATTCATCATCTGTAAATGTGTAACCAGACGCTTGCAAAATACCAGAAATATGTTCTGAGTCAACTAAGTTTTTGTCGCATCCTAAAGATACTAAAAATACTTTCAAACCAATACCTCAAATTTCTATACACTAAAACAGATTGCACGTATGTACAATCTATTCTAGTCTTATTCATCACCTTGAATCTTTAATTTTCCTTCGTAAAGCTCTTTTACAGCTGTTGATAAAGGCTTGTCATAGTTGTAATCGTCAACTAGTGGTTCAGCACCTTTCACTAACTGTCTGGCTCTCTTTGCTGTAGCCATAACGATAGAATATCTACTCTGAACTACAGGTGTTTCGCCATCTTCCACATCGCTGTTCGCGATTTCCATAAGGTCAGTATATGATGGATGTAACATATCTATTCTCCTTTCGAATTGTTAATAATATCGTTTTTTATTTTTAATACTTCATCCTCGCTCGCTAAGTCCGGATTAGTATCAGTAACTATTTTGTCAATGTTATCAATTGCTTTGTCCACTTCGTCGTTTATGACAAAGTATTCATAATGCTTTAATGCATCTGTTTCTTCCACAGCCTTCTGCAAACGTTTTTCAATTCCTTCTGAATCTTCAGAGCCACGTTTTAGAAGTCTTTCTTTTAAGTGACCTGCAGTAGGCGGCAAAACAAATATCATCATTGCTTCAGGCATTTTCTCTTTAACTTTTCTAGCGCCTTCAGACTCGATCTCTAAGATAACATTCTCGCCTTTTTCTAAGCATTCCTCGACAAACTTCTTTGGCGTACCGTAGTAATTGTCCACATACTTTGCATGCTCTAAAAGTTCATCATTCTCTATCATCTTTTCAAACTCTTCTTTGCTGACAAAATGATAGTGAACACCATCTTCTTCTTTAGGTCTAGGATCTCTGGTCGTGCAAGAAATAGAAATCTTATAATTATCGAAAGCCTTAAGCATCTCTCTAACTATACTTCCTTTGCCCACTCCCGAAAATCCTGAAATTATAAGTAATTTACCTTTTTTCATAATATATCCTATTCAATGTTTTGAATTTGTTCTCTTACCTTTTCGATATCAGTTTTTAGCGTAATTGCTTTTTCTGAAATATCTTTATCAGTAGTTTTAGAAAGTGTAGTGTTTGCTTCTCTGTTCATCTCCTGCGTGATGAAATCAAGTCTACGTCCAACAGCACCTTCTTGATCGAATGTCTGAATCATCGCTTTGACATGGCTCTTAAGTCTTACAATTTCCTCGTCCACACAAACCTTGTCGGCAAACATTGTAACCTCTTGAGCTATTCTAGATTCATCTATCTGCGTATCATCAAGTAGTTCGTGGATCTTCTCATTAATCTTTTCTTTATATTCTTCCACGATTACTGGACTCTTCTCTTCGACAAAGTCAACATTCTCACTTATGCTATCAAGCTTAGTTAAAATGTCTTTCTTTAGGCGCTCGCCCTCGTTTGATCTAGACTCAACTAACTTTTCCAAAGCACCCTTGCACGCCTCAAGCACAATGTCTTTTACCACGTCTTCGTCTTCTTCGGCGCTCTCAATTGTAATAACATCAGGACTTCTCATAATGTGACTAGTCTTAATGTCATTTTCTGTACCTAGTTCTTCACTAATCTGAGTGTACGCGTCAAAGTACTCTTTTGCCAAAGCAGCATTGTATCTGATATCTTCGTCACCCTCGCCCAAGTTTTGGTAAGTCACGAAAACATCTACTTTTCCGCGCTCCACATACTCTTTTGCTAGGTTACGAATATCGTTGTCTAGAAAGTTTAATTTTCTAGGAATTTTGATTCCTAATTCCAAATATCTATGATTAACAGACTTGATTTCAACAGAGACTTTTCGCTCGTCTCTGCTCACTTCACATCTGCCAAATCCTGTCATACTTTTAATCATAAAAACCTCTTTTTATGCCTTTACATATTCCGTAATATTATAGTTTATTATAGAAATACCGTCAAGGTTGACTTGGGGGCATAAACATACTAAAATTAGTCCGAAAAGACGATTTTAAAGGGGTTTTTATGGCATTTGACGGAACAACTGTGGCAGCCTTGGCGTGCGAATTTAGAAGTAAATTAAGCCAGGGGCGCATAACTAAAATTGCACAGCCAGAAAGCGATGAGCTTATCCTAACCATCAAGACATATGATGGTCAATTTAGATTGCAAATAAGTGCTAATTCAAGCATTCCTCTAATCTATTTAACTGATACTAATAAGCAGTCACCTATGAAAGCTCCTAATTTTTGTATGCTTCTAAGAAAGCATATAAATAATGGATTTATTGAAGAAATCACTCAGCCTGGTTTAGAGCGAATTATTGATTTTAAAGTTAGACATCTAGATGAACTGGGCGATGTTCAGTATAAACATTTAATCGTTGAATTAATGGGTAAACATTCAAACATCATCTTTACAGATGATGAAAATAATATTTTAGACAGTATTAAACATATAAACTCATTAATGAGTTCTGTTCGCCAAGTTATGCCTGGAAAAGAATATTTTATTCCAAATACTGGTGATAAATTGAATCCTTTAGAGACTACAAAGGATGAGTTCTTTGGCGCAGTGTTTGATGATGCTACTAACCTTTCCAAAGCAATTTATACTACTTACACTGGCATTAGCCCTTTGATTGCCGAGGAATTATGTGATGAAACTAAACTTGATTCTTCTAGAGGTGCTAATACCTTTGAAGACGGTGACAAGAATTTGCTTTGGACTCACTTTTATGAGTTGATGAATAAGATTAAGGATGAAAAGTTTGAGCCTACTATGTATGAAAAGGATGATGTTCCTGATGAGTACTGTGCTTTCAAACTAGATTCATACAAAAATCAACAGTCTGTAGTTTTTGATTCGATGAGCAATCTTATAAATGAGTTTTATCACAAAAAAGATGCTTCAAATAGAATTCGCCAAAAATCTACTGACCTTAGAAAGATTATAAACACTGCTTTAGAACGTGAAAATAAAAAATATAATATTCAACTAAAGCAGTTAAAAGATACAGAGAAAAAAGAAAAGTTTAAGGTGTATGGAGATATACTAACCACATATGGATACGATATTGAGCCAGGTAGCAAGAAATATGACACTACTGATTTTTACTCGGGCGAAGATATATCAATCCCACTAGATCCTACTCTTTCACCTATTGAAAATGCGAAAAAGTATTTTAATAAGTATACAAAACTAAAAAGAACTTATGATGCATTGATTGATATTACAAAAGAGACAAAGCAATCAATCGAGTATTTAGAATCAATTAGTCATGCTTTAAATATTGCAACAAACGAAGATGACCTTAAGGCTATTAAGGCTGAACTTCAAGAGACTGGATATATTAAAAAATCATTTAGAAACAAAAAGAAAGGTTCAACTAAAAGTAAACCACTACACTACGTTTCATCTGATGGATTTGATATGTTTGTCGGAAAAAACAATATCCAAAACGAAGAACTTACTTTTAAAGTGGCCACAGGCAATGACTGGTGGTTCCACGCCAAAGGAATGCCAGGCTCACACGTTATTGTAAAAGCTAATAACCAGGAACTACCTGATAAGACGTTTGAGGAAGCCGCAGCACTCGCTGCCCACTACTCAAATGGCGCTGACCAAGATAAAGTTGAGATAGATTACATACAAAAAAAGGAAGTAAAAAAAGTGCCCGGCAAAATGCCAGGCTTCGTAATCTATCACACAAACTATTCAATGACAATATCTCCAGACATAAGCAATATCAAAAGCATATGATATCTTTAAATAAAGACAAAAGAAAAATACCATAGGACAAACGACTTCTCTAGTGCGTCCTATGGTATTTTTCTTTTGAAGCTATTTCAATAAATTATCATATAGCTTTTGATACTGCTTAGCTGAGGCTTTCCAAGAGAAATCTTCTCTCATCGCTCTGCTAACCATAGCATTCCAAGATTTTTTATTATCATAATAAATATGCTCAGCATATCTAACTGTATTCATCATTTCGTGAGCATTGTAGTTTATGAACGAGAAACCTGTTCCTGTATCCTCATACTCGTTATATGGAATAACTGTGTCTTTAAGTCCTCCAGTTTCACGTACAATAGGAATGGTTCCGTATCTTAAACTCATAAGCTGACTTAATCCGCAAGGCTCAAATAACGATGGCATTAAGAATGCATCACACGCTGCATAGATTTTGTGAGATAGTTCATTTGAATAACAAATATTTGCTGAGAAATCTTCTGCATACTTCCAGTCAAAATGTCTGAACATATTCTCGTATCTCTCTTCGCCAGTTCCTAAAACCACGAACTGAACATTGTCTTGGCACATCTCTTCTAATACACATGCCACTAAGTCTAGACCCTTTTGATCTGTAAGCCTTCCGACCATACCAATCATCATCTTATCTGGGTCTTCTTTCAAGCCAAGTTCTTTTTGGAGTTCAATTTTGTTTTGTACTTTATCTTTCTTGAATGTTTTCACATCATAGTTTTTAAATATTAGCTCATCCTTGGCTGGGTTGTATTCGTTGTAATCAATACCATTTACAATACCGACTAATGAATTACTTCTAGCATTCATAAGTCCATCTAAACCTTCGCCATAGAATGGAGTCTTAATTTCTTCTGCGTAAGTATCACTAACTGTTGTGATTACATCAGCATATACCAAACCACCTTTTAGATAGTTACCATCTTTATAGTCTCTTAATTTATCTGGTGTAAAGTAATAATCAGATAGTCCTACAATATCTTGAATAGTCTCGACATCCCAAACACCTTGGAACTTTAAGTTATGGATTGTCATAATTGATTTAATGCCTCTAAAGAATTCATTAGATGCAAATGAATCATGCAAATATACCGGAATAAGTCCAGTCTGCCAGTCATGACAATGGATAATGTCAGGTCTAAAATCAATAATAGGTAATATTGAAAGTACTGCTCTTGAGAAGAATGCAAACTTCTCCAAATCATATCTTACATCGCTGTAAGGTGTTGGACCTGAAAAGTAAAACTCGTTATCTACAAAGTAAAATGTTACTCCTTCGTATTCCATTTTCAAAATTCCAACGTACTGATTTCTCCAAGACAAATCCATATAGAAATGATCTACATATTCCATCTTATCTGCCCACTTTTCATCAATACATGAATACTTAGGAAGTATTACTCTTACATCATATTTATTTTTATCAAAATACTTAGGTAATGAACCCACTACGTCTGCTAAGCCACCAGTTTTAATAAATGGTACACATTCAGATGCAGCAAATAATATTTTCTTCATTTAAACCTCCAATCAAATTTGATGGGTTAATAATTAGTTAATGTAAACAAGTAATTTTTCTTTGTCGGATAATTCTATCTCGTAGCCATCTCTTACTTCATAATATACTTTTGATCTAAGAGCTGTGCCGTTAAGTTTTGTTCCGTTAGTTGAATCATAATCTGCAATTCTGTACTTACCATCTTTGTATGAGATAACTACATGAATCTTTGAAATATAACTCTCTGGGATTTCAATATTTGTACCCTCTCTACCAATTGTGAAAGGAGTTTTCTTGATTGGATACTTTTTATTATCGTAAACAACTATAGCTTCTTGCTCACCAGCATCTACTGCCTTTGTAATGCCTCTAGTTCTAGCCTTCTTAGACATCTGTTTTTTCTTAATCTCAAGATTATATTCAGTGAATGGATTTACAACCATGCCTCGAATATTATCACACTCTTCTATATACTTATAAATCTTTCCAGAATTAATTCTTACAAAAGAAAATGTGTCCAGGTAATCCTGTGGAATCTGTTCAAAAGATGTAAATACTGGAAGTAGTCTAGCTCTTCCATCATCTTTTACCACGTCAAACTGCAAATCAATCCCTTCTAAGATTTCTCCTTGGATACTAGTAGTTTTAGTGCTTACTTTACCTGGCACTAAAACAGATGCTTTTTGAAGCAATGTAACGATATCTTTCTTTTTAACTTCTTTATCTGGCTTTTTGTTGTAGCGTTTGATTAGCTCTTCAATGTCGCGAATCAAATCCATATTATAGTTCTCTGACATAGTTAAAAATCTCCTTACACATTTTTAATAATTATACTACATTATTTATTTATAGACTATATTTTTAAGACTTCTTATTTTCGGCTTCCTTCTTAAGTTCCTCGGCATGCTTAATGGCAAGGTCAGAATCTTCTATACCACCACTTAGTCTAGCTAGTTCTTTTACAGAAGCATCTCTATCTAGTTTTTCAACCTCTGAGAATGTCTTATCATCTCTAACTGATTTAGAAATCAAATAGTGACTGTCTGCCATAGATGCGATTTGACTAAGATGCGAAATACAAATAACTTGGTTCTTTCTAGCAAGCAAGTCTAACTTCTCGCCGACTGCTGTTGCAGTCTTTCCGCTGATACCAGCGTCTATCTCGTCAAAGATCAATGTGTCTACTTCATCGGCATCTGCCATCACAGATTTAATAGCAAGCATTATTCTTGATAACTCACCGCCTGATGCCACATCTCCTAATGGTTTTAATGGCTCACCTGGGTTGGTTGATAACATAAACTCTACATCATCTATACCATCAGAACTCAAATCTTTTGTCTTGAAATCCACTTTGAATTCTACACTTAAAAAATTCAAATCTTCTAAAGCTTTAACAACTTTCTTTTCGAATTCTTTAGCACTCTTTTTACGCTTCAAAGAAAGATCTGCCGACAATTTTTCTAAACTACTTTTTGCTTTCTTTAGATCAGCATTTAGCTTTTCTAATTCTTCTTCGTAGTTTTCAATTCTACTTACAAAGTCTTGTCTGTCTTTTAAATAATCAAGAATTAGTTCAGTAGTCTGGCCATATTTAAGTTTTAAAGTGTTAATAGTATCTAGTCTATCTTCCACCTCTTTAACCCTAGCTGGATCATACTCTAATGTCTTATTGTATTCACTAATATCGCCTGATGTTTGGCTAATTAGTGAATCCACATCGTACAAAGACTTCTTAATATTTTCAATTGCTTCGTCTTCTATACTTATACTGTTAACCGCATCTATCGCTTTACTAAGTGCACTAGATACATTAACTTCACCAGCCGTCAAACACTCATACGCTTCTGATAAACTTTGTGAAGTACTCTGAGAATTATTCATCTTTTTAAAATCTGCTTCTAACGTTTCATCTTCACCCTCTGTCAGATTTGCAGATTCTATTTCGTTAATCTCAAACTTTGCAAACTCCAATTCCTTTGTCTGGGTCGCATTGTCCATTTGCATTTCTTCTAATGCAGTCAAAAGTTTCTTGTAGTTTTTATATTCATCAGAAACTTTTCCTTTTAAATCACCAATATCACTCTTCGCAAAATCATCCAAGAAGTTCAAATGATTCTTCTTATATAAAAGTGTTTGGTGTTCGTGCTGTCCGTAGATGTCCACCAGCAAAGACATAGCAGCCTTTAGAGTTTTTAGATTAACAGTCTCTCCATTAATCTTTGCCACACTTCGATCTTTACTAATCTTTCTAGTAACAACAACTTCACTGTCATTCTCCATATAAATGTCCATATCTTTTAAAGCGTTAGCTACCGACTCGCCCACTTTAAAAGTAAGTTCCACTAGAGAATAATCAGTACCCGTTCTTATCAGATCCTTTGACGCCTTCTCACCCAAAGCTAAATTCACAGATCCAATAACCAAAGATTTACCGGCGCCAGTTTCGCCGGTTAGCACAACAAGGCCTTCGTCAAAATCTACATCGACTTCTTCTATCAAGGCTAAATTTTTAACATGTAAATTTACTAACATATTCCTCCTTCTTTGTGCTTCTAAATAATCTTATGCAATAAGATTCTCCAAGTATTCTTTAACGCTCTGGCAATTGTTAGCATTTTTTACAACGCACATCAAAGTATCATCACCGGCAATAGTTCCGATGATTTCTTCATGGTTTACTGCATCCAGCGCTGCACCCACTGCCATAGCCATTCCTGATATAGTTTTAATAACGATAATGTTTCCAGCACACTCAATGCTAACTATTCCGTCTTTAAGTACACTCATATACTTTTCGTTGATAGTTGTCATAGTGGCCGCTGGCACATCATACTTTTGTTTGTTACCGTCCACAGTCACTTTCGTCAAATTAAGTTCGCGAATATCACGAGAGACTGTAGCTTGGGTTACTTCAAAGCCCTCATCAATAAGTCTCTGCGCAAGTTCTTGCTGTGTATCGATATCATACTTATTTATTAATTCAATAATTTTTCTTTGTCTGTTAATCTTCATTTCCTTACCCGCTTATCTAATCTTCTCTCTCACATACTGAACAAAACTGCTCTCGTCTAGCTTAGCAATCTTAATTGAATTAAGGTCTGGCTCTATCTTAATAACATCGCCTGCTACCACCTTAATCACTTCATCGCCATCTAGTGATAAGCATCTGCTCTCCTGGTTGTATTTTCTATCTTCACCGATCTCAATCTCTAAAACATCGTTCTTTGAGAAGATAATGCTTCTGCTTCCAAGTGCATGCGAACATACAGGAGTCATTATCATAAGATGTGAATCAGGTCTCGCCAAAGGACCACCGGCTGAATAGTTGTAAGCTGTTGAACCTGTTGGAGTTGCCACAATAATTCCATCACCTGTATAACGATTTAGCAAATCGCCATTTACATGAACTATATAATTTGAAACTGAAATCTCAGCACCTCTATGAAGAACAACGTCATTTAGAACATCTGTTGACTGAACAACTTTTCCATCATGAATCAATGATGCCTTAAGCATCATTCTCTCTTCCACTTTGAAGTCATCATCCAACAGCTTCTTCAAAGACTCTTCCATATCATCCATTGAAATCTCTGCCAAGAATCCCATATTTCCTTTGTTAAGTCCGACAAAGACGCAATCAACTTGATTAAGTCCCTTTACAGCATGAAGCAATGTACCATCACCACCTATTGTGATAATACACTCGCATCCTTTAGGTATTTCCTTAGGATCAATCATTACGTATTCATTCGTAATCTTATCCACATTGTCAAAAACTTTTACTTCACAATCATGACTTTCCAAAAAACTTTTGACAGCCTGAGCTGTTTCCATATCTTTGTCTTTTCTGCTGTTTGTAATAATACAAAAATTCTTCATAACGACACCTCTTTTAATTTTTATCGAGTTCTCCGTGTGAACTCTCAACTACTTCTTCTATATCCTTTTCCAAATCTAAATCCAAATTGTTCTGAAGATAGATTAAATATTCAATGTTTCCTTCCGGTCCTTTAACTGGTGAGTAATCCAAATCCAAAATGCCAAATCCAATACTTCTAACGTAATCCACAATCATTTGAATAACTTCGATATGAACTGACTTTTCTCTTACAACACCTTTCTTTCCAACCTTTTCTCTGCCCGCCTCAAACTGAGGTTTAATAAGACAAACCATTCTAGCATCTTCTGTTAAAATCTCTTTAACTGGCTCTAAAATTTTTGTAAGCGAAATGAACGAAACATCAGCCGATGCAAATTCTATTTTTTCATCCACATCTTCTGGCGTGATGTATCTGATGTTTGTTTTATCCATCACAACCACTCGCTCATCTGTCACTAACTTCCAAGCAAGCTGTCCACGTCCAACGTCCACTGAATAAACTTTTTTAGCGCCATTTTGGAGCATACAGTCTGTAAAACCGCCTGTGCTAGCGCCAATGTCCATACATACTTTATCAGTAACGTCCACGCCAAAGGAATCCATAGCCTTTTCTAACTTTAGACCACCTCTACTTACATACTTTAGAGTCTTTCCTCTAACCTCAATGTTAGCATCTTCCTCAAAGTTAGAACCAGCCTTATCCTCTTTCACATTATCCACATAGACAATGCCGCTCATTATAATTGCTTTTGCCTTCTCACGTGAAGGTGCAAGTCCTTTTTCAACAAGTAAAATATCTAATCGTTTTTTCATTATAAATTTTTTTTAACCTTACTTACTATATCGTCACTTGAGATTCCGATTTGTGATCTAAGTTGATCTACTTTACCATGTTCAATAAATTTATCTTCGATAGCTATTGTCTCAACCTTCACATCCAAGTTATTCTCTTGAATAAAGATTTCAACAGCCTCGCCGTATCCGCCTCTCTTGATACCTTCTTCCACCACAATAATCGCTTTGTGTTTGCTGGCCATATCTTTAATCATCTCAGTATCAAGTGGTTTGATAAATCTAGCATTAACTAGTGTGATACGTTTTCCTTCTTCTTTAAACTTAAGTCTAGCCTTTGATGCCTCTTCATAAATATTTCCAACTGCAATCACGCAGACATCTTCACCCTTGTGCACAACCACACTCTTTCCATACTCAAACTTCTCTTTAAAATCAGTATGGTAAGCTGCACCTCTTGAATATCTAATAGCAATTGGTCTTGCAAAATCTTTTGCATAATCAATTGCATCCATTAATTCCTGATCACTGTTTGGCGCAATAATTGTCATATTCGGCATTGATGATAGATATGCAATATCAAATATACCCTGGTGAGTCTCACCATCTTGTCCTACCAAACCAGCTCTATCGAACAATAATTTAACTGGTAAATCTTGCAAACAAACATCCTGCAAAATCTGATCGTATGCTCTTTGGAAGAAACTTGAATAAATACAAACGAAAGGTTTCTTTCCTTCTAAAGCTAATCCCGCTGCAAATGTAACAGCATGCTCCTCAGCTATTCCCACGTCAAAGAATCTGTCAGGATAAGCTTTAGCAAACTTTGAAAGTCCAGTTCCATCTGGCATAGCAGCTGTAATTGCAACTATGTTTTTATCTTCCTCTGCCATCTCAACAATCTTCTCTGCAAAGTAGTCAGTGTAAGATGTGACAGCATCAGATTTCTTAACTCCATCTTTTACATCAAAAGGAGAAACTCCATGATAAATTGATGGGTCGTTTTCCGCATGTTCATATCCATGTCCTTTTTTAGTCTTAACATGAATAAGTATTGGATGATCAATCTCAAAAGTCTTTTCAAAGATTGTCATCATACCTTCGATATCATGTCCATCTATTGGTCCAACATATGTGATTCCGAGATCGTCAAAGAAACCGCCACCTGGAATAACAAGGTTTTTAAAGTGGTCCTTTGTTCTCTTCATACGTCTTACAATCTTCTCACCAATCTTTGGAATTTTTCCAAGTACTTTGGCGATGGCCTCTTTAAAGCCATTATATTTTGAACCTACTCTAAACTTACTTAGGTAGTTACTCATACCACCTACGTTTTTAGATATAGACATACTATTGTCATTTAATATAATTACAAAGTTTCTATCAAGGGCAGCCACGTTATTAAGCGCTTCCATTACCATGCCGCCTGTTAGCGCACCATCACCTATCACTGCAACCACTTTATCTTTCTTTCCATCAATCTTGTTAGCTGATGCTATACCAAGCGCTGCTGAGATAGATGTAGAACTGTGGCCCGTGTCAAAGCAGTCACAGTCGCTCTCTCTACGCTTTGGAAAACCTGATAGACCCTCGTAGTTACGAAGTGTTGCGAAATCATCTTTTCTGCCTGTTAAGATTTTGTGAGTGTAACACTGATGTCCTACATCCCAAACAATCTTATCCTTAGGCAAATCAAGCAAAGCATGCAAAGCTATAGTCAGCTCTACCGCTCCCAAGTTAGAAGCCAAATGGCCTCCAGAATGACTGACACTATCTAAGATAAACTGGCGAATCTCTTCCGCTAGTTCATCGTATCTAGAAGGGTCAATCTTCTTAATATCATTGGCTTTTTTGATTTCATCTAAATAGTTACTCATTTTAATACTCTCTATTAATTAATTTCTCAACCAATGAAACTAAGAATTTGTTATCACCCAATTCTTTAATTCCATCAATTGCCTTGTTTGATAATTCTTCTACTTTTGCTTTAGATTCATCCAAACCTATAAGTGTAATATATGTATCTTTTTCATTTTTCTCATCGCTTAAAACTGGCTTGCCTAATTTTTCTTCATCGCCAGTCACATCCAAAATATCATCCTGAATCTGGAATGCCATTCCAATGTTTTTAGCAATCTGTTCAATCTCATCTACTTGAGATTCGCTAGCACCGCCAAGTATAGCGCCAGCCATCATCGAAGCCTCAATAAGAGCTGCTGTTTTAAGATTGTGAATGAAGTTGATAGTTTCTAAGTCTAGTTTCTTACCTTCGTTTACAACATCCACTGTCTGTCCACCCACCATTCCGTAAGCGCCAGCTTTTTTAGCAATAACACTCATTGCCTTTGCAGAGGACGGATCTTTCAATGCTGCATCAGACATAATCTCGTATGCCATATTAAGAAGTCCATCGCCAGCCAAAACACCAATGTCCTCTCCATACTTTGCATGCGTAGTCTTTTGGCCACGTCTAAACTCATCATTATCCATAGCCGGCAAATCATCATGCACCAATGAATAAGTGTGAATAAACTCAATAGCCGCCATAAATGGATACGCTTTTTCCACATCCTCGCCAAAGAGCTTAAAAGTCTCAAGCATAAGAATTGGACGAAGTCTCTTTCCGCCTGCTTTAAGGCTATAATTCATCGCCTCGAAAATAAGACTTTGCTTTCCAGACTCCTCTGGGCAATAACTGTATATGATTTTTTCTACACTGTCTTTCTCGTTTGAAAAAGCCGAATCAAAATCTTTCATAACTTGCCTCTATTCTTCTGTATCTTCCTCTAACACTTCAATCTGTTTCTCAATCTTTTCAATCTGCTCGTTAGAGTCTTTAACTATCTCAATTCCTTTTTTGTACATTTCAAAAGACTCGTCCAAAGACACTTCTTCGTCTTGCATCTTTTCTAAGATTTCATCTAACTCTTTGAAGTTCTCTTCAATATTATTCTTTGCCATAAATTTCA
>JAFWIO010000022.1 GCA_017514785.1 Eubacterium sp.
ATAAAAGGAATAAGAGTAAGTGGATAAGTAAACAAAATTCTTCCTATACATTCTACAATACCAGTATAAACCGAAAAGGCTGCATCGCCCGCACCGTTCATAACATTTCTGGTTGGGTAAATCATTCCCAAGAAGAAGTAGAATGCAGATGTTATTCTAAGTCCGTCTACAGCGTACTTCAAAGTCTGCGCGTCTTTTCCAAACATTGAAACAATCGGCTCTGTGAAGACCCAGAATACAAAAATAATAACTGCGGCAAAGATAAAGTTCATAATATTTGCACTCTTAAATCCGCGCTGAACTCTGTCGTATCTGCCCGCGCCAATATTCTGCCCAGTGTATGATGCCATGGCCGCACCTAGCGAAATAAATGGCTGCTGAACGAGCGACTCTATTCGTCCCACAATAGTGAACGCAGTCGTAAACACAGCACCATATGAATTTACAATTCCCTGAAGAACGATTAGTGAGAATGCAATCATAGAGTTTTGAAGCGCAACAGGAACTCCAAGCCTTAGAGTCTTTTTAACTGTAGCGCTGTTTGGCTTCAAATGATTTTTGCTAATTTTAAAGTACGAATTAGTCTTTCTCGCATACACAATACAAAGTAGCGCTGAAATGTAATGCGAAATAACTGTTCCCAAGGCCACGCCAAACACGCCCATTGGAATTACAAGAACAAATAGCAAATCCAAAACCACATTCATAATACAAGATATAATCAAGAAAATGAGCGGCGACTTCGAATCCCCCAATGCTCTAAGTACACTAGAAGTACCATTGTAAAATCCCATTCCAAGCGCACCCAGTGAAATCATTCTCAAATACAAAACTGCGTCATCCAAAATCTTTGGATCGGTCTGCATAAGCGTAAGCACCGGCCTTGCTAAAAAGAAGCCCAAGGCAAAAACCACAAGAGATGCCACAAAGATAACGCTGATACCAGTACCGATGGTCTCTTTTACTTTGTCTTTGTTGCCCGCGCCAAAGTGTTGGGAAATAATGATTCCAATGCCGACCGAGAGTCCTCCCATCAAAGAAAAGAAGAAGAACACCAAAGAGTTAGTCGTTCCGATGGCTCCTAGCGCATTCGAACTAACATAGTTGCCGACCACTATGGAATCTACCAAATTATAAAATTGTTGAAAGACATTTCCTATAAACAAAGGAACAGCAAACTTAAGCAAAAGTTTGTATGGAGTACCCTTTGTCATGTCTTTTATAAATCGATCCTTCGCCATACTAGTATATTATTTTCTAACAACATTATTTTCAAGTGGCATTTTTGATTGAAAATATGCTGTTTTATAGCGATTTTTTGTTATAATAAGAATAACTATGAGAACGAACGTAGAATTAAATAAAGTTTCGAGGAGGAATGAAATGAAAAAAATCATTAGTATACTTCTTTGTATAGCACTAATCGCGACATCCTTTGGAGCGGGCGCGAGTGTTTCTGCTGCAAAGAAAAAGAAGAAAGCAAAAGCAGGAACAGAGTCTATGGACCTATACTACAGCAAATATGCAAGTCCTAAGAAACTTAAGGATGGTCATAAGCTAGTAAAAGAATTTGTAATAAATGCAAAGAAAAAGGGAAAATATACTGCAAAGATTAAGAATAAAAAGATTGCGAAGATTGCAAAAGACTCTAAGAAGAGACAGTATATCTACGCAAAGAAAGCCGGAAAGACTAAGGCTAAGATATACGAGAAACTAAAAAATCACAAAAAGAGATACATTGGAAAAATCACCATAAAAGTTAAAAAAGAGGATATGGGTGACTGTGCAGGCCAGATGATGTCAGATGACAATTATAAGGCATTTAATAATATCTTTATCAAGAAACATCTTGGTATAAATACAGCTAGTATTCCTGCCAAAGTAAAAAACTTCTTTGTAGGAAACAAGAGGTTTGGTTCTAAATTTAAGGAGTCTGATTATAAACTTTCATTTACTTTAGATGATGGTAAACAGTATTCTAGTCTTTCAGACAAAGGAATAGTATCAGGTATTAAAAATGGAACATCATATATAACTACAACTATGAAGTTTAAAGATGGCGCAGAAATAACCATCCCTTCTGCAGTTCGTGTGTTTGGTTATGCTATTGAGAAAGTGCCTGGATATTCATTGGACACTCTTCAAGATAAGGTGATTGGTTTAAATCAGCCAGTCAAATTAGAAGATGGAACAATGAGAGCTCAAACTCACTTTAACAACGCGGCTACTACATTGGAATTCCAATATGTAAATGATACTATCCAGGATAAAAAGAAAATGTATGCAGCAGTGGAGCGAAGCGACAGTCAAAAGTCTAGTTACACTACAGCAATCTATAATAGAACCCGCGACAAAGTAATCGAGTTCTTGGGTGCAGATCCAGAGAAGCACACATGTTTCTACACAAATAGTACGACAGACGGACTAAACAAACTTGCATCTGCACTTGTAACAAGCAAGAAGGATATAGTGCTTGCTACTAGAATAGAGCACCATGCTAACGACCTAAGTTGGCGCGAGCGCTGCAAAGTAAAATACGCAGAAGTTGACAGCAAGGGAAGAGTTAAATATAACGAATTAAAGAAAATCCTAAAGAAATATAATAAGAAGAAAAAAGGTAAAAAGAAAAAGAAAACTAAAAAGATAAAGGTAGTTTCAATCACAGCCGCTTCAAATGTAACTGGTTATGTGACAGACGTTCACAAAGTAGCAAGACTTGCTCACAAGTACGGAGCAAAGTTAGTAGTGGATGGAGCTCAGATAGTTGCTCATAGAAAATTCTCTATGGTGGGAGATGTGAAAGATCCAAATGATGATATAGATTTCTTCGCATTCTCAGCGCACAAGATGTACTCACCTGAAGGTGGCGGAGCTGTGGTTGGATTAACAAAAGTTTTGAATAAGCATAAACCAATGTTCTACGGCGGCGGAACTATCAAGGTGGTAGGAGACAACTGGGTATACTGGAAGAAAGCCCCTGAAGTATATGAAGCTGGATCACCTGACTACTTAGCGGTAGTGGGACTAGGTGCAGCTATTGACTGCCTAAGCACTATAGGAATGAACAATATTCAGGCGCATGAACAAGTGCTAATCAAAAAATTGATTGCGGGATTAAAGAAGTTGCCAAAGGTAATCATATACGGAGATACAGTAAATGTATCTGACAAGACGGGAGTAGTGGCATTCAACTTCCACGATATTAACACGGCATTCTTGGCTGAAAGACTTGCTAAGTATGCTGGCATAGATACAAGGCGTGGAGCATTCTGTGCTCACCCATATGTATGGCGCTTGATGGGAATCAGTGATGCCACCGCCAAAGGATTTGAAAACTGTTCAGATGAAAACACAGCGGGCATGGTTAGAGTAAGTTTTGCATCATACACCACTGAGGCAGAGATAGACTACTTCTTTGAACAGATGCCAACAGTTATGAATCAAGCAAGAAAGATGACTCAAGAATCTGATGTAAATCCAGAGTACTAAAATAGGAGGGATAAAAATGGTATACGACAGACGACCAGATGATATGGTTAGAATTACAACACCTGAGCTTGCAAACGCGTTTATAGATGAGCAAGTACAGGCTGTTAAGGAACAAGTAGGAGACAAAAAGGTATTGCTTGCACTTTCTGGTGGAGTAGATTCATCAGTAGTGGCAGCACTTCTTATCAAAGCGATTGGTGACCAACTTACATGTGTACATGTAAATCATGGATTGCTACGTAAGGGCGAGCCAGAGCAGGTGATCGAGGTATTCCAAAACCAGATGAATGCAAATCTAGTTTACGTGGATGCTACAGATAGATTTTTGGACAAGCTAGCTGGAGTAGATGATCCTGAGACAAAGAGAATGATAATCGGAAATGAGTTTATCGAGGTCTTTGCCGAGGAAGCAAGAAAGCTAGAAGGCGTAGAATTCTTGGCACAGGGAACAATCTGGCCAGATATTCTAGAGAGTGAAGATGGAATAAAAGCACACCACAATGCTGGTGGACTTCCAGAAGATTTAAACTTCGAACTAGTAGAGCCAGTAAAAATCTTATTCAAAGATGAAGTAAGAATGGTGGGAGACGCACTAGGCCTTCCTGAAAACATGGTTTACAGACAACCATTCCCAGGTCCAGGTTTGGGAGTTAGATGTCCAGGCGCTATCACAAGAGATAGATTAGAAGCTGTTCGCGAATCAGACGCAATCCTAAGAGAAGAATTCGAGAAAGCTGGACTAGCAGGAAAAGTTTGGCAGTACTTCACAGTAGTACCAGATTTTAGATCAACAGGCGTAAAAGACGGCAAGCGTGCATTCGAGTGGATGTGCATCATCCGCGCAGTCAACACAAAAGACGCAATGACTGCCGAAATCGAACACGTCCCATTCGACCTAATGCAGAAATTAGTAGATAGAATAACTCATGAAGTACCAGGAATAAATCGTGTACTATACGACATGACACCAAAACCTACGGGTACTATAGAGTATGAATAAGCTACGAGCCGAGTAAGACGGAATGGAAAAGAGAGAAAACAAATCTATTTGTTTTCTCTCTTTTTTATTTCGGATTATTGGGCGACAGCCCACAGTGAGAACGCTGTGCGTTCGAACTGAAGGCTCGTAGCTTATTCATACGGAGGTATGCTGCGACAGCCACTCAGTGAGATTCGCAGAGCGAATCGAACTGAATAAGCTCGTAATACTGAAGGCTCGTAGCTTATTCATACATATATTGCAATATTGAAAGGCACTTGAAAAAAGATAAATAGCTACTATAATAAAAAATGGAGAGGGGAGAAACACACGAGATATTATGTCTGTGTTTCTCTTTTTGTGCAATAAAATAGGGAGGTATATAAATGAAAACCGCGCAATAGGGGGATATAAATAAAATAGGAGAATGAAAAAATGAACAAGGAAACAATTAAATGGGAAGACATCACTTTATCCGACAACTATTTATTTCAGACTTATATGAAAGATGAGAATAATTGCAAAGAATTATTATCAGAGATATTAGGGAAGCCTGTTAGAAAAATAGTATATAAGGAAACAGAAAAGGAACTAAAAAACTCAATTTTAGCAAAAGGAATTAGAGTAGACGTATATCTGGAAGGAGACGACAAAATTTATGATGTTGAAATGCAAACATCTGAGGATGATTTGCCAAAGAGAAGTAGATATTACCACTCCGCAATAGATATAGATTCGCTACAACCAGGACAGTACTATAATGATTTAAAAGAAACATATGTAATTTTTATTTGCACTTTTGATCCCTTAGAAAAAGATGCATATATTTATAGTATTCAAAATCAATGTACCAATATTCAAGATTGTGATTATAACGATGAGAGTCATACGATTTTTCTGAATACGAAAGGGGAAAAAGGTAACATTAGCGACGATTTAAAAGTCTTTTTAAAAGCTGTAGATGGAATGTTTGATTACAGTGTAAAATCTGCTACAATAAAGAAAAGGATAGCAGATATTGTTGATAATGAAAAATGGAGGAAATCGTATATGTTTCAGGATATGAGAGATATTGGAAATGTAAGAAAGGGCAAGGAAGAATTTGCTCTAACTATGGTGCGCAAAGGTAAAATTACAATCGAGGAAGCATCAGAGGAATTAGGAACTCCAGTTGAAAAATTAAAAGCAAAATTAGAAGACAGCAAGTAAAGATTTAAATTAGAAGAGGAAGGCTTGATATTCGAATAAGAATATCAAGCTTTTTTTGATTTATGTTACTCGTAGCATTTGTTATTTTATGATAGAATAATAACAGCGATATTTTTTAGGGAGAGCGTTAATGTCAGATAAAAAATATATAAAATTCTTCCCAGTGTTCATGGGAGCGACTGTGGGAGTTATTCTTGAGATTATCGGACTGCTTATAGACGAAATTGTAGTCGGTAATCTTTCTAATGATGCGGCCTTTGCGTCGGTCAATCTGATTGAGCCATATACATATTTGGAAGTATTCCTGGCTTATCTTATTGGCGTCGGTGGCGCTGCACTTATTGTAAGAGCGCACGGTGCCGGCGACAAAAAAAGAATGAGCCAAATTTTTAGTCAAACAATTATTTTGTGTGCAATAGTTGGATTTGCGCTAACTGCTATATATGTAATATTTACACCTCAGCTGGTACATGTGGTAGCCGACAAACCTGAGGTATATAAGTACTCACTTGAATATTTTAATGTAATGCGTTTTTATCCTCTATTGGATATGTTTGATACATTTATATTTACATATGTCTTGTATCGAGGTGGCTATGTACAGTTCTATACTTCGATGGTGGCCCGTGTTGTAATTAATGCAGGACTTTCATGGTATCTTGGTATGGAAATGGGAGTTACTGGTATTGCTTTGGCGTCAGTTATATCAATTGGTGTTGCATTGCTAATCAAGTTGACATTCCTATTTACTAAAAAGCATGGACTAAAGATGACAAGATACCTCAACTTCCGCGATGCCTTCGAAATCGCCCAACTTGGTTTTGCAGAAAGCGCGCTTACTGCTTTTATCGTCATTTTGGAAGTGTCTATTAATAGATTTACTTTAACAAAATATGGAAAGTTGGGAGTTGCGGCTATAGCAATAGTAATTGATATATTCGAGTTCGTTCTGTATCTGGGCGAGGGTATAAGCGAATACGAAACGGTAGCGATAAACGATAGTATAGGTAAGAATAGTAAAGATAGTATGGACCACAGTATCAAGACAACTAAGAAAGCGGTCTTGATAGAGGGTATAGTACTAACTGCTATTATATTGTTGACGGCTAGTTTATTACCAGAAATGATGGATATAGACGATCCTAAGACAGCAGAGCAGGCAACCATTATGCTAATGATTTTTGCACCGGGAGCGTTATTCATTTGTCTTTCAAGAGTTACAGCGATTTTCTATCAATATACATTAAGAAAGAGAAGAACACTGATTTTATTCGGTATGTCCGTAGCAGTATGTCCTTCATTATTAGGAATACTGTTGGGACAAATTTCCTTAGAGGGAATTGCGCTAGGCGTAGGTTTAGGACCTGCAGTGGCAATCGCTTTAATGTACGTATATGTACGATTCATTAGAAAAGAAAAGTTATTTGATTATTCAATACTGAAAATTGGATGATATTAGCAGAGGAGCATATATTTAATGAGCATGTTAAAGAGGCGTCAACCTACACTAATGTCAAAAAAATATTATTCAATGTTGCTTGGTGGAACACTGACTATGATGATGTCATCACTTATGGTGATGTCTGATTCATTGATAGCGGGTGCCGTTATAGGCGCTGATGCTGTGGCTGGTGTTACACTGGTGACACCTCTATATTCTTTTGTAGTATTTATAGGAACACTTTTTTCTCTTGGAATTCCTATTTTGTATTCCAAAGAGATGGGACGATTCCACAAGAAGGGTGCTGACAGAGTATTTGGATTTGGCGTACTTATGACAATCACTGTAGGCATTATTATGTTTATAGCGATATCTTTCTTAGGTGATATATTTCTACAAAGTAGTTCGCCCCGCAAAGAAGTTTTGGCATATGCTAAAGAGTATCTCTTCTGGATGCGCCTTACTTTTCTTGTTATGCCGTTTCAAATGCTATTGAGTGAGATAGTAAATGGAGATGGTGACGAATTTATATCAACCATTGCCAATGTGATACAAGGCTTGGGGAATATAACTCTTTCTATCGTTTTAAGCCGTTTCATCGGAATGAGGGGAATAGGCTTTGCATCATTTATTTTTTATATAATATCTTTGCTTATTTTGTTGATTCACTTTGGACGTAAAAGAAATTCGCTACGTTGGAATTTATACTTCTCCTTCGGGCTTCTTAAGAAGGTTCTTAGATATGGCATAATAGACGCTAGCTCGTTTTTATATATATCTATATTGACAGCCACATTTAACGGTTTTATAAGCAATCAGTTTGGTTCCAAGTATTTGATATTGGCATCTGTCATTACATTGTGTCGTGAGGGACAGTTTATGTTCGATGGAATAGGTGAGGCAGTATGCCCTATATTTGGCGTATATGTGGGAGAGAAAAACCACAAGGGACTTCGTACAAGCTATGCATTGGCTAGACGCACAGCTATAGCAGAAGGACTTATAGTTACTATTGCCCTATTAATAATAGCTCCATATGTTCCAGGATTCTTAAATGTGACAAATCCTGAGATGGCTCGCTGGATAGTGATTGGCGTACGACTAACAGCCATTGGCTCAACATTTACTAGTCTTTTGTACTTGATAACTTCCTATTATTTGACAATCGATCAAATTAAAATCGGAGTAATAGTATGCGCTATGAGAGATGTTGTTTTTAGCATACTCTTAGGTGTGACTTTAGGAAAAATCTTTGGAGTGGCAGGAATGTTCGCAGGACTAGGAATAGCGCCGGCAGTAGCATGTGGAATATTCATGCTAGTAATTAGATTACGTTATGGCAAAGATGATTGTCCGTTACTTTTATCTAAAGTACCAGGGCATAAGAATATAACAAATTTTGAGATATCA
>JAFWIO010000001.1 GCA_017514785.1 Eubacterium sp.
AAGAACAACCAGGCAAGTTCTGGCACCTACGCTATAAGTTGACTGACGGCAGTGGATATGTTGAGCTTGCAACTACTCGTCCAGAGACAATGCTTGGCGATACAGCAGTAGCAGTAAATCCGGCAGACGACAGATACAAAGACCTAGTTGGAAAGACAGTTATCCTTCCACTAGTTAACAAAGAAATTCCTATCGTGGCAGATGACTATGTAGATATGGAATTTGGTACTGGTGTAGTTAAGATTACTCCAGCACACGACCCTAACGACTTCGAAGTAGGACAAAGACATGACCTACCAATCGTTAACTGTATGACAGACGATGCAAAGATTACTGAGGACTTCCCTAAGTATGCTGGAATGGACAGATTTGAAGCAAGAGATGCCATCGTCAAAGACCTAGAAGCAGAGGGTGCATTAGTAAAAATAGAAGACCACGTTCACAACGTTGGAACATGTTATAGATGTCACACCACAATCGAGCCTAGAGTTTCTTTGCAGTGGTTCGTTCATATGGATGAGCTAGCAAAGCCAGCTATTGAGGCTGTAAAGAATGGTGAGACAGAGTTTATTCCAAAACACTTTGACAAGACATATTTCCACTGGCTAGAGAACATCAAAGATTGGTGTATTTCTAGACAACTTTGGTGGGGCCACAGAATACCAGCATTCTACTGTGATGACTGTGGAGAGATGGTTGTTACAAAAGACGACAATCCAGTTTGTCCTAAGTGTGGAAAGCCAATGAGACAAGACCCAGACACACTTGATACTTGGTTCTCATCAGCGTTGTGGCCATTTAGTGTACTTGGTTGGCCAGAGGAAACTCCTGAGCTTAAGTATTTCTATCCAACTGACGTATTAGTAACAGGATATGATATTATTCTTTTCTGGGTAATCAGAATGATGTTCTCAGGAATCGAGCACACAGGTCAGGTTCCATTTAAGAAAGTATTAATTCATGGTTTGGTTCGTGATTCCCAGGGACGTAAGATGAGTAAGTCTCTTGGAAACGGAATCGATCCGCTTGAGATTATAGAAGAGTATGGTGCAGATGCTCTTAGATTTACTTTAATTACAGGTAATGCTCCAGGAAACGATATGCGTTTCTATATGGAAAGAGTAGAGGCATCAAGAAACTTTGCAAACAAGGTTTGGAACGCATCTAGATTTATCCAGATGAATATGCCTGAAGATGGTATTGATCTTGATAAGAAGCCGGACAACTTTACAGATGCAGATAAATGGATTTTGTCGAAGGCAAATAAAGTAGCAAAAGACGTTACTGAAAATCTAGACAAATATGAAATAGGTATTGCAGCAGATAAGATTTATAACTTTATTTGGGAAGAGTTCTGCGACTGGTACATCGAGATGGTTAAACCTAGACTATACAATGACGACGATGAAACTAAGTACGCAGCATTATGGACTTTGCAGAAGGTTTTAATAGATTCACTAAAACTTCTTCATCCATATATGCCATTTATCACTGAAGAGATTTTCTGTAATCTACAGGATAAGGAAGAATCAATTATGATTTCTGACTGGCCAGAATTCAGCGATGAATATGACTTTGCCGAGGAAGAAGAAGCAGTAGAGACTATAAAAGAAACTGTAAGAGCAATCAGAAACGTTCGTAGTGAGATGAATGTACCACCTTCGAAGAAGGCGACAGTATTCGTTGTTTCTGAAGATGCAAATATTAGAGACATCTTCAAGAAGGGTGAAGTTTTCTTTGCAACACTCGGATATGCTAGCGAAGTTATTATTCAGGAAGATAAGACTGGCATAGATGACAGCGCAGTTTCAGTAGTTATTCCAAATGCTAATATTTACATTCCATTTGCGGAATTGGTAGATATAGATAAAGAAATCGAGAGACTAGAAAAAGAAGTTGAAAGACTTGATAAGGAACTTGCTCGTGTAAATGGAATGCTTTCAAATGAGAACTTCGTATCAAAAGCTCCAGAGGCAAAGATTAACGAAGAGAAAGAAAAGAAAGCTAAATACGAGCAGATGAAAGAGCAAGTTGAAACTCAACTTAAGAATTTCAAAAAGTAAGAAATTAAACCAAATTTATGGTAAAATATCAAAAGTATCATTTGATGATGAGAGGAGTAAGAAATGATTAATTTCGATGAGGAAATCAAAAAATTCCATCCAAGTTTGGAAATTGAAGAAGCAGAGGATGCTATTTACAACAACAACATTTCTGATATCACAGACGTGATGAGCGAAATGGTAGGAGAGTTAAAGGGAGACAAATAAATGATTTGTTATAATTGCGGAAACATTCTTACCAATAGCGATTACTGTAGTCATTGTGGTATGGATGTCAGTGTGTATAAAAAGATAGTAAAGCTTTCAAATACTTACTATAACGCTGGTATTACTAAGGCAAAGAATAGGGATTTGGCGGGCGCCGCTGATATGCTTAGACGTAGTGTTAAGCTTAATAAGCGCAACGTTGATGCTAGAAACCTTTTAGGCTTAGTTTACTTCGAGATGGGCGAAACTGTTCAAGCCTTCTCAGAGTGGGTTATGAGTACTAATATTCAGCCTGATAACAACCCAGCAGATAAATATTTGGTTGCTATAGAGCAAGATAGATCTAAAGTGGATGAATTAAACCACACAATTAAGAAGTTTAATATTGCTCTAGAATATGCGAATGAAGGCACAGATGATATGGCTATCATTCAACTAAAGAAAGTTCTAAACCAGAACCCTAAATTCATTAAGGCTTCACAGCTTTTGTGCTTGCTTTATATGAAGAATGGTCAGTACGAGAGAGCT
>JAFWIO010000023.1 GCA_017514785.1 Eubacterium sp.
CAAGACCAATAAATATATTAGATTAATAAGTATATTATAGAAAGAAAAATTATGAGAGATTATGTTTGTGTCGATATAGAAACTACTGGCATCTCGCCACAGCACGCACAGATTATTGAGATTGGTGCTCTTAAGGTTAGAGATGGTGAAGTGGTGGACACATTTTCAAAGTTAATAGATCCGTTAAGAGAAGTTCCTGCGGAGATAACCGCGCTTACTGGCATCAATACAGAAATGGTAGAGGGAGAACCTACTATTGATATTGTTTTGCCGGAGTTTATCGACTTTGCAGGGGACGATTTGCTTCTCGGACACAATGTGCGTTTTGACTATAGTTTCTTGAAACAAAACGCGATGAACCTTAATCTAGACTTCAGTGGAAGTGGAATGGACACTCTTCGAATTGCAAGAGCAAAGTGTCCAGAACTTCAGAGCAGAAGTTTAGATTTTTTGTGTGATCATTTTGGCATCAATGATGAGAATCACCATAGGGCTTTTAATGATGCAAAGGTTACTAGTGAACTTTATTTGATGTTTTATGATATGTTTAGATCTGACAATCCTGAACTCTTTCAGCCGAAGGAGTTTATCTATAAACCTAAAAAAAGCTCGCCTATCACAGACAAGCAGAAGAGATATTTGCTTGCGTTGATTTCATATCACAATTTAGATATAGACTATGATATCGATGTCTTAACAAAGAGTGAGGCATCTAGGAAAATTGATTACATTATTTCCACAAAAGGTAAAATAATTCGCTAAATTACCCTCGAAATACTATTAAATACAAAGTATTTATGGTATATTTAATAAGGTTAAGGAGGAATTATGAACTTTTTTAACAACAAAAGAAACCAAAGAATAATAGCAGCAGTTATTGCACTAGTAGTGGCTGCAGCCATGGTTGTTACATCAATAGCTATTTTCTAAATATTCTTTGACGAGGAACCATTATGAAAGTTTTGAAGAGATTAACATTATTAATAATGACTCTTACACTTATGTTTTGCATAAGTGCTTTTGTGATGGGTGCAGAAAAGCGCGACGATGGAACAATTAAAAGAGGCGTGAAGATTAACGGCGAAGATGTAAGTGGCATGAAGAAAAAAGAAGCTACTCAGAAAGTTCGCGACGCTTTAAATAAGAAAACTAATATTAAGGTTAAGATAAAAGTGGGCGAGTACACTTGCGAAACTAGATTGGTTGACCTTGGTTATGAATGGGCCAATGTAGATATAGTGGACGACGCTATCGAATATGGAAAAGTAGGAAGTATTGTAACTCGCTATGTTAACAATGCTCAGCTTAAAAATGGCGGCAAAGACTTCAACATTAAGATGAAACTTAATGAAAAGAAAATGAAAAAGAAGTTTAAGAAAGCTGTTGAGCCATACGAACTACCTGTTTTGAATGCAGAGCTTAAAGCCACTGGTCATGGATTTAAGATTTTAAAAGAAGACAATGGTTACGAGGTAGATCAGAAAAAATCTACCGCAGACTTTGCTAAGTATGTAAATAACAAGTGGGATGGAAAGTCAGATATCAACTTTACAGCTACCACTAAGGTTACAAAACCTAAATACACTGTTAAAGATTGTATGAAGGTTTCTAATAAGCCAATGGGTACATTTACTACATCTGTGTCAGGTGGGGCACAAAATGAAACTAGAAATAAAAATATTAAAGTTGGTGTTAAGAAATTAGATGGACATACTGTCTATCCAGGAGAGCAGTTCTCGTGTAATGAACATCTTGCTCCTTGGACAGAAGCCAACGGTTGGTATAATGCTGGCACTTATGTAGGAAACAAAGTAGAAGATAGTTTGGGCGGAGGTATCTGCCAGGTATCTAGTACACTTTACAATGCTTTGCTTCGAGCGGAGATTAAAGTGGTTAAGAGATTCCCACATTCTATGTCAGTTAGTTATGTGGACTTTGCGGCGGACGCCGCACTGGCTGGAGATTATAAAGATTTAGTGTTTGAAAATAATACGGATGCTCCGATATATATTCAGGGACATTACGATGGTGGTTCTATTACTTTCAATATTTACGGACATGACACTAGAAAGAAGTGGCACGAAGTTAAATATGAAAGCGAACTTATCAAAACTATTCCGGTTAAGAAGATTACTGTTAAGGATCCAACTAAGCCGGTAGGATTTGTGGAAGTGGAAGAAGGCCACGTGGGTCGTGTTGCTAAGTTATGGAAGATTACTTACGAGCACGGCAAACAAGTAAGCAAGGAACTACTCCATGAAAGTAAGTACAAGATGGTTCCAACCAAGACCATTAAGGGTACTGGTAAGAATGTTAAGGAGACCGAGTCTGGCGAGAAGAAAAAAGAAACTACCGCTGGGCGTTAAGGAGAATGATGATTAATTCAAATTTGGAAGACACTACAATCGTGGTGTCTTCTTATTGCATTAAGGAGAATAAAAAAATAGAAAAACCTGCCGTCAGTCCAGGTATGGATGTAGTGATGGTTGGGTCTATTGGTATTGGTGCTACGTTGTCTTTGGCGAAGAAGTATGAGAGCGTTTTGAGGGAAAAGTTTAGCAGCAGCTTTGTGGACGGAGTCTTCGAACTAGAAAAAGTCTCTGATAAGGATAAGTATTTGGAAATGGCTCAGGAGTTTTTGGCATCAGTAGATGAGAAGGCTTTAGTTTATGAGATTGGAAGAGAGGGGGCTTTTGCAGGGCTGTATGAGACTTCTAAGTTTATGGGAAAGGGCATAGAGGTTGAAATTCCAAACATTCCAGTTTGGCAGGAAGTGGTGGAAGTGGCTGAGGTCTTTGACGTAAACCCATATAAAGCTGACGGTACAGGCGCGCTAATAATTGTGTGCAATAGAGGCGCTGATATGGTAAAATGTTTTTTAGATGAGGGCGTTTTGGCCAGTGTTATTGGTAAGGTTACCGATAATAATGACAAGGTGGCCCGAAACGGCGATGAGGTGAGATACCTCGAGCCTACTAGAGTGGAAGAACTCGCAAATCTTTTATAGGAGAATTGTTATGAGAGAAGAGATTTTAAGATTAATCGAAAACAAGGGAAGAATTGATTTAAAAGAAGCCGCGGTACTTCTTGGAATGGAAGAGGCCGAAGTGGCCAACGCCATTGCAGACATGGAGAAGGAAAAGGTTATCTGTGGTTACTACACAATGATTGACTGGGACAAAACAGATGACACTAGAGTGACTGCTCTTATTGAAGTGCGCGTAACTCCACAGAGAGGTACAGGCTTTGATGATATAGCAGATCGCATTATGAAGTACGACGAGGTTAAAGCAGTTTATTTGATGTCAGGTGGATTTGATTTCACAGTTATTATAGAAGAAAAGAGTATGAAGGAGATTGCACAGTTTGTAACTAGCAAACTTTCAACACTCGATTCTATTTTGAATACATCAACACACTTTGTTTTGAAGAAGTACAAAGATTACGGAACTGTTTTATCAGATGAGAATGAAAGGATGTTGGTGACACCATAATGAGAGATCCGTTATCGAATACCATTAAGGATATTAAGCCTTCAGGCATTAGAAAGTTCTTCGACATAGTTAGCGAGATGAAAGACGCTATTTCGCTAGGTGTGGGAGAGCCTGATTTTGACACGCCTTGGCATATTAGAGAAGAGGGTATTTTCTCGCTCGAGCGTGGTAAGACTTTCTATACATCTAACACAGGCTTGAAGGAATTAAGAGTTGAGATAAGTAAATATTTAGAGAGAAAGATTAATGTAACTTACGATCCACTAAGCGAGATCATTGTGACAGTGGGCGGTAGTGAAGCTATCGACTTGGCTTTCCGCGCTATGCTAGACCCAGGCGATGAAGTCTTAGTGCCACAGCCTAGTTATGTGTCATACGTTCCTTGTGTGGAACTTACACACGGCGTGCCAGTTACTATTAACTTAAAAGAAGAAAACCAATTCAGACTTACAAAAGAAGAATTATTAGAGAGCATTACTGACAAAACGAAGATGTTAGTTCTTCCTTTCCCTAATAACCCTACGGGAGCTATTATGGAGAAGAAAGATTTGGAAGACATCGCAAAGATTTGCGTGGAAAAAGATATCTATGTTTTGTCTGACGAAATATACTCAGAACTTACATACGGAGCTGACCATGTTTCTATTGCATCATTCCCAGGCATGAGAGACAGAACTATTGTGATCAATGGTTTCTCAAAGGGATTTGCTATGACTGGTTGGAGACTGGGTTATGCAGCTGGATCAAAGGTTATTATGGAACAGATGCTTAAGATTCATCAGTATGCAATTATGTGCGCTCCTACTATGAGCCAGTACGCTGCTGTGGATGCTTTGCAGCACGGCGAAAAGGATGTACAAGTGATGCGCGAGTCATATAATCAGCGTAGAAGATTTTTGATGAACGCATTTAAGGAGATGGGACTAGAGTGCTTCGAACCATTTGGCGCTTTCTATGTGTTCCCAAATATAAAGAAGTATGGACTTTCATCTGAGGAGTTTGCTACACGCTTGCTTAAAGAGGAGAAAGTGGCTGTAGTGCCAGGCACTGCTTTTGGCGACTGCGGCGAAGGATTCCTAAGAATCTCATATGCTTACTCTTTGGATAATCTAAAGTTGGCTTTAGATAGAGTTAAGAACTTTATTGAGAGATTAGATGCTGAGAAATAATTGATTATTTAACTGGCCTAGATTTCCTGGGTCAGTTTTTATATGAGAGGAAACAATGAACATAGTATTACTAGAACCGGAAATACCACAAAACACAGGAAACATAGGACGTACATGTTGCGCCACAGGTACTAAGCTTCATTTGATTGAGCCAATGAAGTTTAGAATTACCGAGAAAAATCTTAAACGTGCAGGCATGGACTACTGGGAAGATTTGGATGTGGTAATTTATGATTCTTACCGCGACTTTTGTGAGAAAAATCCAAACGCTAAGATTTGGTATGCTACCACAAAGGCGCATCATAAATACACTGATGTGGAATTTGGACCAGACGATTTTATAATGTTTGGTAAAGAGAGCGCAGGTATACCGGAAGAAATTCTAGTGGAGCACGAAGAAACATGCATTAGAATTCCAATGAATGAAGATATAAGATCTTTGAATCTTTCAAACTCAGTAGCAATTGTTTTGTATGAGGCACTAAGACAACAAGACTTTACAGGAATGCAGGATAAAGGAGAATTGCACCGTTTGGAGTGGTAAAAAGAACTTAGATTTAGGAGAGAAAAATAGCAGGATAGCGAACGATTGTTAGTGAGCTACCTGCTATTTTTCTGCTCCCTTAAAACTATAATTTTTTTTTTACAAATCCACAATATATGGTATGCAAACAGCAGTTTTTATGGTAAAATGGTACAAGATTTAGGGTGTTGAGGAAAACCTAGATTGAATCGGATAGGGGCGAAAGCCCAAAAAAATTTTGTCTAAAAGGAGGAAAAAGAGAAATGGCAAAGAATCAAATTGGTTTAGAACCAA
>JAFWIO010000024.1 GCA_017514785.1 Eubacterium sp.
ATATACGCTAATACTTATTTCTACTTTTGTAAGTTATTACAATAGTGAAGCATATGTGAAAGGAAACCTAATAGTACTATTTGTAATCATAATGATTATAGGTTTTACAATTCCTTATATAGCTTCAGTCTATGTTAGAAAACGTGATGCGAAACAAGAACTAGAAAAGAAAGACAAACTATTAGAAGAAAAAGAGCAGATTAGCGAGGCGAATAAAGATTCTAATGAAATGACAGAAGAAGATCGAAAGTTCAGACATGACATAGATAAGCATATGAACATTATTAAAGAAATGGTGGATGAAGGAGCCTCAGAGGAAGAAATAAAAAAATACGCAGAAACTATCAAAGAAACGTATAAGTGATAATTGAAAAAAGTGGTTATAGAGCAGGCATAAAGCCTGCTCTTTTTTTGTATATTTTTTTAAATAATAAAATTGTTATGTAAAACACTTTCACGCAAGAATATGGAGATAAAAAATGCAGAAATAGACAAAAAATTGACATATACTGCACAAAGCGCATATTGATATTTTGATAAAATTATATTTAGAAAGTAGTCGGAAAAGTAATGATAAAGGGGAGAAAAACGTAATCCAATGAGTAATATTGTTGGGTTACTGTTTGCGTTTAATAAAAATGATTAAAAAGATGAGAGTTAGACATAATGGCTCAAACATTATGATTCTAGAAAAATTAGATAGAGATGAGACAATCAACCAAAAAGAGGTTGAACTTTTGAATACAAAAATAATCAGAGGAATCATGCGTCCAACAGTTATGGGCATTAATAAGCTTTCTTATATATGTCCTGAGGGAATTACTTTAGAAAAGTATGTTCGTGCAGGACTAACTAAGAATGATTTCTTTTTAGTTGTTGCTCAAGTGTTGGAAGTAATCAAGTCAGTTGATAGAAATAACCTAAATATAAACAATTTGGTTTTGGATATTAATGGTTCATACATTAATGAAAAGACTAAGGCAATCAATTTTGTATATCAACCTATTGTTTCACCTAGATCATCTACAAATATTTTCTCGTTCCTATACGACATTTCATATAGCACATCACTTGCTTTGAATGAGGATGTCAATTGCATAAACGATATGGTTACTTTTATGAGAAGCATGCGTTCATTCTCAGTTATTGAGTTTGAGAAATACATCTTGAGAGTTTATCCAGAAGTTTATACACAGATAAAGCGTCAAAAGCCAGGACAGAGCGAGATGCTAAATGGCAAGGATATGTACTACCACAGAAACGAGTGGGAGGAGAAAGTTGAAAGACAGGAAAAAGAACAGTCTAGTTTACTAACTCCTATGCCGGAAGTGGCTGACGAAGATGATGAAGATACATCGCTTTTGGTAGAAGACGAATCTGCAAATGACGTTCAGCAAACAGATGTAAATATACAGTCACCAAATATGGATGGGCCAACTATGCCAGAGGAAGAGGATGAGAATACATCTCTTTTGGTAGAAGAGCAAGCGCCAATGTCTCAAGCAGATCAAACAGTATCTTCCTTTGACGAGGACGAGGGAACTGCTTTGCTTAGTGACGATTTAACAACTGGAGCATACTTGCTTAGACTTAGCAACTACGACCGAATTGATTTGAATAAACCTTCGTTCCGAATTGGAAAAGAGAAGAGTTATGTTGATTACTTTATCTCAAATAATAATGCAGTAAGTAGAATCCACTGCGACATTATCAAGCGAGGAAGTTCATTCTTTATTAAAGATAATAACTCCACTAATAGAACGTTTATTAATGGAGATCCTATACAACCTAACATGGAAGTAGAGATTAGGGTTAACGACGTGATTATGTTGGGTAATGAAAAATTTGAATTCCATATTGACTAGAAAGGAAACGTGATTAGTAAGGTAGATACTTATGAATTATATCGGAACAGCAGTTACAGATATTGGAATTAGCAAAAAAACAAATCAAGATAGCGTATGCGTCAAGATTGCAGAGAGCGAGAAACATGGTCAAGTGGCCATGGTAGTTTTGTGTGACGGTATGGGTGGCCTCGCCAAAGGAGAATTGGCAAGCGCTACAGTTATTAGAGCGTTTTCGAAATGGTTTGATGATGACTTGCCTGCGAGATTGGTTAAGTTTTCATGGAAAAAAGTAACTGAAGAGTGGGAAAAATTAGCTAAAGAACAAAACTATTTGATTGCTCAGTATGGAAAGAAAACTGATGTGACACTGGGAACTACGTTAACAGCAATGTTGGTTGTGGATAATAAATATTTGATTCTGCACGTAGGTGATTCTCGCATCTACAAGATTAAAAATAGTATGGAGCAGATGACAGAAGATCATACTTTTATTGCGCGTGAGATTAAGAATGGAAGAATGACACACGAAGAGGCAATGAAAGATAAGAGAAGAAATATGCTTTTGCAATGTGTGGGTGCTTCAAATGTAATTGAACCACAGATTGTAACTGGCAAAGTTGAAAAGAATGCAATTTACATGTTTTGCTCAGATGGTTTCAGGCATGTTCTTACAAAAGAGGAAATGTTTGAAAGACTATCCCCAGATGTTTTGGTTGATGCTGATGATATGGAGCAGACTAGCAAGCATTTAATAGAAGAAGTAAAGAAAAGAAAAGAGAAAGATAACATAACGGTTGCACTTTTGAGAACTGTAAGTTAGGAGTTTGATTTGGCTTTAGAACGTGGCGCGGTAATAGACGGCAAATACGAAATACTTAAGGAAATAGGCAAGGGCGGAATGTCAGTTGTCTATTTGGCTATGGATTTACGTCTTAATAAGCAGTGGGCAGTAAAAGTTATCCAACGTCGTGGTATTGGAAAGAACAATGAGATAGTCCTCAACAAAGTTCCTGATGATACAGAACTAATGAAGAGACTTGATCATCCATCAATTCCTCGAATCGTTGACATTATTGATAGAGAAAACGATCCACAAATCTATATTGTTATGGACTATGTGGAAGGTGACTCTCTAGATAAGATTTTGACTGAATACGGCGCTCAGCCACAGGATTTAGTAATTGATTGGGCTAAGCAGATTTGTGATACATTGGGATATTTGCATTCTCAAAAGCCTCCTATCATTTATCGTGATATGAAGCCTGGCAACATTATGCTAAAGCCTGAAGGAAATCTAAAGATTATAGACTTTGGAATTTCTCGTGAGTATAAAGAACAGAACCTAGCAGACACAACAATCCTAGGTACAAGAGGCTATGCTCCTCCAGAACAGTTCGGTTCTAGACAGACAGATGCTAGATCAGATATCTATGCACTTGGAATGACAATGCACCACCTTTTGACGGGTGTAGATCCAAGACCAAAGAGTTACGAGTATATTCCTATTAGACAATGGAATCCAGAACTTTCTAGTGGATTAGAAAGAATTATTGATAAATGTACAGCACTGGCGCCAGAGGATCGTTACCAAAATTGTAACGAGCTTATGTATGACCTAGAACACTATGAAGAGATTGGTGACGAGTACAAGAAGAAACAGAAGAAGAAATTAGGAGTCTTCATCGGTTTCGTTGCGCTCAGTGTTATTTTCTTGGGACTAGGCATTTTGTTTAATAGTCTAGTTGCTAACAGATATGACGTGTTGGTTGATTCAAAAGATATTAACCAAGTCTACAAAGCCATCGAGATCGATAGAGGAAATATCGAAGGTTATGAGAAAGCATTAGAAATAAATGAGTCGGACTTCGGCAAAAAAGAATTATCAAAGTTTACTAATTACTATGATAATTCAACATTAGATAAGAATAGCAAAGAATACTTTGACCTAACTTATAAATTAGGCCATATGATTTTCTTTAACTATACAGACAGTGAAAGTTTTAGGGAAAGAATAACTTTGGCTGGAAAGCATTTTGGCACAATTGTGGATTCAGATAAAAAACGCAAATGTGAAAATTACGAAAATGCAAAGACTTATTATTCAATGTACAAAATCTACAACAAATTTGAGATAAGACATGAAGACCCAACTAAAGAGGATCTTGAAAAGTTAATCAAGTCATTTGATGTGTGTCTAAATCAAATAGAAGAAAGTGGCGGAAATACTTATACAAAAGCAGTAGTCCTTGTCCAAATAAATGAATTGTTAAATGACTATAGAAAGAATTTTGCAAGACAAGGAATAGACGAAGATTCCGTTGAAGCTCTTATGGACAGAATAGATGACGTTGCATACGAGTTGAAAGATACAGCAACTAATGAAGACACAATAACTCAACTAAAGAGAATTACAAAAAACCACAAAAAGTATCGCGCACAGTTAGAGCAAGCGTACGAAAATCAAGAAGGAGAGGGTGAAGAAGATGAATGGCGAAATAGCTAGTACCTATCAATTACTCTCGACTATTGCTTTTGGCGTAGCAGCTCTATGCTTTGCGATAGCAATTTATTTATTGTTTAGGTTCAAAATTATAAAAATAATAAATGACTTAAGTGGTAGAACAGCCAGAAAGACAATTTCAAAAATACGTGAACAAAATGAACAATCTGGTTCAAAGTTCTATGGTCCACATGCAGCAGCAGAACAAAGAGGAAAGATTACTGACAAGATGAAGGAGACAGGTGAAACCGATTCTACAGATGTACTTCCAGACTCTGATTCTACAGATGTTCTGCCGGATTCTGAAGTTACAGATGTCCTTCCGGATTCTAGTTCTACAGATATGTTACCAGACAACGATCCTACAGATAAATTAGGATTCACTCAATATCCAATAGAAGAAAAGACAGACATCTTAGAAACCGAAAAAAGCACTGATGTACTTAACAATGAAAACGGTACTGGTGCATTGAACACTTCAAACGAGACAGACGTTCTAAACCCTAATGAAATTACATCAAATTTCACTGAGGAACTAGATATGACTGAAGAACCTCAAAAGAAGACAGATTTAAAAACAATAACATCAGTTGTCTTAATTCATACTGATGAAAGAATTTAGAAATAATCATTTTTAGAAATGTATTCATATATGAACTTATAAGGAGAAGAATTATGAAGAAACTAACTAGAACACTAAAAAGCATAGGAGCAATTGTGTTAGCGCTAGCGCTAGCTATTACACCTAT
The DNA here is from genome assembly GCA_017514785.1 of Eubacterium sp. GTDB lineage: Bacteria > Bacillota > Clostridia > Lachnospirales > Lachnospiraceae > Eubacterium_G. Next base: position 5,097 of record JAFWIO010000024.1, read on the forward strand.
GCCAGGAAGGACAGCGGATGTTAAGGCTGAAAAGAAAGAAAGTTATACCATTAAAATTGATGGTTATACAAAGTCTACTGGTAAAATCAAATTAATCCGCCAGGAGGAAGAAACAACTGAACCTCAAGAAGAAACTACGACAGGTGAAGGAGAGACAACGACAGAGGCAGAACATAAAGATAAGGAAGCTACTGAAAATATAACAAACGGAGAGGCTACGTTCAGTGGTTTTGTTTACACCGAGGATAAATACGATATTGAAGTAACAGGTTTGGATGGTATCAAAGATTATTCAAAGAAAAATATTGTACTATCTGGAGATTCCTATACAGTTACTGGGTTAAAAAAAGAAATACTTATTAAGGGATACGTATATGGGGAAAAAGAGCAAAGTAGTCCATCTGTATACGATGTACCTATTAAAGATGTGGAAGTTAAATATACATTTAAGAATAAACAAGATGAAACTGAAACAAAAACTGTTAAAACTAATGATAGTGGATATTATACATTTAATGTGTTTCAAGGTGATTCATTCGATGTAAATTATAAGGTTCCTAATAGTGACAAGATTTACGGAAACCAGAGTAAAAGTTTAACTGGTTTATCATTCACAGACGATGAAAACACTATTGAAGATATTCAGTTTAATTTAGGAGAAAGAAGTATCAAAAATGGTTCTGATAATACCATCAAGGTTAATGGTACTTCATTAGATACCGGGGAAACTAAGAGTGTAAAATACGGTGATGATGTAGAAGTCAAAGTTTACGCGCTTTATAACAAGAAGATTGATGATATATACGTGGATAATCAAAAAGTGACAGATATCACCGAGATTACAGATCCTAGTGATGGGGTTGGATATGTTTTCAATATTAACTCAATTAAAGATTCTTGTGAAATAGATGTTGATAATAGTGATTTAGATACATTGGAGTATTTCACAGCAAATGACACTGGTTCAATAACAGCTCAGACACCTGGTGGAGGAAAAACATACCATTATGTTGCTGTGGATTCGGAAAAAGAGCGAGTTTCAAACAACAAAATCATAAATGGTGCGGATGCTATTAGTAATTCTAATACTGTTAGTCTTGGACTAGATGGAATAACAACTAAGAGAGAAGACTACAAACAAAAAATATTTAAAGCTTATGTGGTAAGAAATGGAAGAGTTGTATCTAATTCGGTAATTACGCACATTTATTATGACAGTGCAAAGCCAGTGATAGATCAGGTGCAAATATATCGTAACTCAGCAGAGTACGAT